>CAYPRX010000075.1:0-28345 GCA_964413265.1 uncultured Brevinematales bacterium | reverse complement strand
GGATAAAACAAAGGATGTTGAGACAATCAGGATTAGCGATGAGATAAATATCGATCTGTCAGCCGACGGCAAGGTATTCGGGATCGAGTTGCTAAATGCAAACGATCAGCTTGGATTGTCAAGAGAAGCTCCATTTGAGTTCGTCAACGAGAAAACTAGCACAAAAAAGGAATTACCCCTCGATTTTTAAGCAGATTCCCTTGTGTGAATATTAAGAAGACCTAAAATGAAAATCCCGGAAAAAATGAGGCTGCCTATAACGGCAGCCATTTTTAGCCCTATCGGGATTTGAACCCGAGTCACCGCCGTGAGAGGGCGGTGTCCTAGACCAGGCTAGACGATAGGGCCATTAAAAAAAGAACAAACCACACCACCAGGGCGTGGTTTAAAATGCTGGGGCGGAAGGAGTCGAACCCTCACAAACAGATCCAGAGTCTGTCGTCCTACCATTAGACAACGCCCCATTGAAGGAGTAAATTCTAAAATAATATAATTCTTTCGTCAAATAATCAATTGCGATATTGTTAAACAAGGAAAGTTAAGGGAATTTTTGTTGATTTATACAAAAAATATATTATAATACAATCGAATTGTTTTCTCCGTAAAGGAGGTTCAAATATGGATTCTGATGTTGAAGATGCAGTTGAATTAAAAAGGGAAATCGATAGATTACAAAAAGAATTATCAGCATCTATTAGAATCGTACACATGTTTGAAGAAGTCACCAGACTAAACAAGGAGGAATTAGTCGACAGAAGCAACATCATGAAAGCCCATGAAACGGCAGAAAAGATCGTAAAACAGGAACTCAGGGAGATCAACAGAATCAACAGGTTAGTCGGGGGGCAGCCATTCAGGCGCAGCCACAGGATTTTAAAGGGGAAAAAATCAGCCGCAGAACATACTTTTACAATCATCAAGAAGGGTAAAAGAAAATCACTTACAGTGCGGGAACTTCTGCTTCTCCTGGATGCTTACGAGAAGATCGAGGAATATCACAGAATGGAAAAAATAGCAGATGATAAAATCCTGCAGGCTTACGAGATTCTTGATGATTATACAAGATCAAAAATGCAGGACCTCTTCAATATAATAAATGCTTATGAATCAGTCCAGGAATTTTTAAGGCATGAGAGAATACAGGATGATAAAATAATTAAGGCATACCAGAATGTTGAGGAATTGGCCCGCAAGGAACTATTAAGTCTGGACAAGATCAATAAAGCTCATGAGGTCGTTGAAGAGCTTGCCAGAAAAGAACTTATTGAAAGAGATGAAATTAACCGCGCCCATGAAATCGTCGAAGATTTCGTCCGTCAGGATCTCATCGAAATGGACAGGATCAATAAAGCCCATGAATTGCTGCAAGAGTTAACCCGCAAGGAATTAATAGATAGGGACAAAATTATAGCTGCCTATGAAATAATCGAAGAATTGAACAGGAAAGCTTTAATCGAGGAAAACAAGATCACAAAAGCATTTGAAGTAGTTGAGGAAATGATGAGTAACGAACTCAAGGAAAAGGATATGATCAATCAGGCACATGAAATTATAGAGGAATTAATGAGGAAAGAGCTCATTGAAAAAGATAAAATAAACTGGGCCCATGAAGTAGTCGAGGAGATGGCCAGACAAGAAATGATAAAGATGAAGCCCAAGCATTAAAATTAATCATTCCCCTGCGGAAGAAGCAATCATATTGAGAGCACTCCCTGCTTTGAACCATTCGATCTGCAATTCATTATAGGTATGATTAAGCTTTATTTCTTCACTTCCGTTTTTTTTATGATTGATGATCATCTTCAAAGCCCTGCCCGGTGAGAAATGATCCAGGCCGACAATATTTACAAAGTCACCTTCCCTTATTTTATTATAATCCGCAGGGTCAGAGAAGGTCAGTGCAAGAATTCCCTGTTTTTTCAAATTTGTTTCATGAATGCGTGCAAAACTCTTAACTATCACAGCTGTACCACCAAGATAACGAACTTCCATGGCGGCATGTTCTCTGCTCGAACCCTCGCCATAATTATCATCACCTATAACTACCCAGTTAACTTTCTCTTCTTTATATTCCCTTGCAATTTTCGGAACCGGTCCCTCTCCGCCAGTAATCTCATTCACAGTTCTGCCAATTTTGCCGTTAAAAGCATTTTCTGCGCCAAGCAGAAGATTATTTGAAATATTATCCAGATGTCCTCGGAATTTTAACCATTCGCCTGCCATTGAAATCTGATCAGTTGTACATTTTCCCCTGATCTTAATCAGAATAGGGACATTGAGAATGTCCTTTCCATTCCAGGGTTCAAATCTTTTAAGCAATTGAAGTCTTTCACTTTTCGCCGGAATGATAATTTCAGTGTCAGTACTGATTTTTTTCTTAATAATTCCAATTCGGGGGTTATCATAAAAAACATCAGGGATTTCCCTGCCTTCCGGCGGGTTTAATTTGAACTTTTCACCATTCTTTCCAGTAATCTCATCATCTGCCGGATTAAAAGACAGGCTGCCCTCTAATGAAAGTGCCATAACAATCTCCGGACTTGCAACAAATGCCAGAGTATTTGGATTACCATCAGCCCTTTTTGAAAAATTTCTGTTGAAGGATGTAATTATTGTATTCTCTTTATCCATAGGCACATCAGTTCTTTTCCACATACCTATGCAGGGGCCGCAAGCATTTGCAAGAATTGTAACCCCGAGCCTCTTAAAAATAGCAAGAATACCGTTTCTTTCCAGCGTGGCCCTGACTTTCTCCGAACCTGGACTAAGATAAAGCTTTGCCTTAGGCCTGATACCATATTTCAAAGCCTGCTTCGCAATTCCTGCGGCTCTTTCAAGGTCCTCATAACTTGAATTGGTGCAGCTGCCTATTAAACCTGCACTAATAATATCAGGATATCCCTTCTCCCTGGATATTTTCTTCATTGTGGAAACGGGATTAGCAAGGTCGGGGGTGTGGGGCCCGTTTAATTGAGGATCAAGTTCATCAAGATTTATCTCTATAACCCTATCGAAATATTTTTCGGGATCGATAAGGACCTCTGCATCACAGCAAAGTTCATTTTTTAATTTCCGGGCCATTAAAACGACATCATTTCTTCCCGTTACTTTCAAGTAATCACCGATCTTTTCATCATAGGGGAAAACTGATGATGTCGCTCCAAGCTCAGCTCCCATATTACATATAGTGGCTTTTCCGGTAGCAGATATTGAGAATACCCCATCTCCGAAATATTCAATAATCGAATCGGTTCCGCCTTTAACAGTTAAAATCCCAAGTAATTTCAGGATAATATCCTTCGGCGATGACCAGCCCCTCAATTTGCCAGTAAGCTTTACTCCCAATAAATGAGGCCATTTAAGTTCCCACGACATTCCTGCCATGACGTCTACAGCATCTGCCCCCCCAACACCGATACCTAACATTCCAGCCCCGCCAGCATTAGGAGTATGAGAATCAGTACCTATTAAAAGTCCTGCAGGAAATGCATAATTTTCTAAAATAATCTGATGAATTATACCCGCACCAGGCTTCCAGCATTCAATTCCGTATTTTATAGAAATGCTTGAGAGGAAATCATAAACTTCCTTATTTTCTTTTTTAGCGGCTGACAGGTCTTTCTGAGCTCCACATTCAGCCATGATCAGATGATCACAATGGACCGTTGTAGGCACAGAAGTTTTTCCCAAGCCAGCATGCATAAATTGAAGCAGGGCCATCTGGGCAGTGGCATCCTGCATAGCGACCCTGTCCGGTAGGAGTTCCGCATAATCACAGCCGCGCAGCATCGGTTTAACCGGTTCAACTGACAGGTGGGAATACAGTATCTTTTCAGCATATGTCAGCGGCCTGCCAGTTATCTCCCTGGCTTGTTCAACCTTCTTTATGAAAGTTGAATAAACCCTATTTATAATCTCCTTGTTTATTGTCATAGCGGCGCTCTCTCATCTTGTTTTCAATGTGGGAAAAAGTATTGTGTCTCTTATGGAGTTAGTATCGATTAAAAGCATCACAAGCCTGTCGATACCTATTCCCATACCGCCTGTCGGCGGCATTCCAAATTCGAGGGCATTAATATAATCCTCATCCACAAACATTGCCGAATCATCACCCTGTGCCTTTTTCCTGGCCTGAGCAAAAAAGCGGTCAGCCTGTTCAACAGGATCATTAAGTTCTGAAAATGCATTGCCTAATTCCCTTGCAAATACAAACGGTTCAAATCTTTCAACAAAATCCGGATCATCCTCCTTATTTTTTGAAAGGGGGGAAATTTCAGCCGGATATTCAAAGATAATAGTCGGATCAATAAGTTTCGGTTCGACATACTCTTCAAAAAGAATATTCAAAATACCCCATTTCCCCTCATACTCTTTTATTTCTTCAAACCCTCTTGAGTAAGCCAAGTCAATAGCATCCTTCTGATCCCTTATCTCTTTTACATTTATATCAGCTATATTCTTAAGGGCATCAATATATTTTATCTTTTCCCATTTTGAGAAATCAATGCTTTTCCCCTGGTAATCAAAGACAGGTCCGCCCTTTATTTCTACTGCTATTCTCACCATCAATTCCTCAAACAGGGACAACATATCACGGTAATCCGCATAAGCCTGGTAAAGTTCCAGCATAGTGAATTCGGGATTATGCCGTGTATCAATCCCCTCATTTCTGAAATTCCTGTTAAGTTCAAAAACCTTTTCAAAACCCCCAACTATAAGCCTTTTAAGATATAATTCAGGTGCTATTCGCAAGAAAAGATCCATATCCAGAGCATTATGATGAGTAACAAATGGTCTGGCTCTGGCTCCTCCCGGTATAGTTTGCATCATTGGGGTTTCAACTTCAAGAAAACCCTTTTCACTCAGTATACTTCTTAAACAGGACAAGATTTTAAAGCGTGAAATAAAATCAGCTTTTACTTTGTCATTCATTATTAAATCAAGATATCTCTGCCTGTACCTTGCCTCAACATCCTTGAGACCATGCCATTTTTCAGGCAGTGAATTGAGAGATTTCGCTAAAATTGTAAAATCTTCCACAAGTACCGTTATCTCACCTTTGTGCGTTTTAAAAACCTTCCCTCCAGCCCCTACCATATCGCCAGCATCAATTAGTTTAAAATGAGAAAACTTTTCATCTCCGAGAGTATCCTGCCGTGCATAGATCTGAATCTGCCCCCTGCTGTCCTTCAATGTTGCAAAAACAGCTTTACCGAAATCACGGAGCAGCATCATTCTTCCCGCAACACCAGCTTTGAACTCTGCCTCGTTATTGTTAACAAACTTTTTTTTAATGTCCTCAGAATAATCCTCTGCCTTATAGAAATTAGGGTATGGATTGACATCGGCTTCTCTAAAGGCTTTTAATTTTTTTAAACGGCTTTCCCTTTCATCCGTAAAGTTAGATGAATCCATAGGAACTCCTTAGATCGAATTATACTAATAAATCATTATAAGAGGAAGAGGCTTAATTATCAACAGGAGAGCGGATCTCATCGATCATCACACTGATAAAACTGTAAATTTACTTTATTCCGCTTCCGTCATCCGGATTCTTTTTTATTATTCTGGCTGTTACCAGCAGGCTGTTCGATCCTTCTACTTTTACAAATTTGGGCAGATTCAAAGGAACAGATTCTGTAATATCGTTTGTTGCGCCTTCAATTGAAACAGGAATGGTCTCCAGGTAATTGTACTGCGTTAAAATTGTAGCTGGACCGGTTATTGTAACCATCCTCCTCTCAGGCGGGAGTATAAGGTCATCGAGGGCATACCCGTCTCCAGGTGTCCCGCTTGTTATCGGCTCAATCATGACAATCTTTGATTCCACCCTGTCAATTCTTAATTTTACACTGTCCTGTAATGGAGTGAAAATGATGTCTGGCTGAGGCTCGGAAAGCTGAATTTCAAGCATATAGTAATTAATTCCGGGGGTTGCTTTTTCCAGATTAACAACAAAATGAACCATTTTATCAAAATCCAGGCTGTTGATCTTATCCTTAAGGCCCCTGACTTTAACATGAACAACTGGGTCATAACTTTCAATTATCTCATAATCCTTCGGCAGATTTTTGTACGCTATAGTGGATGAAAAAGTAAGCTCTTCATATTCCGGAAAATTCACCCAATACCAGAGTATAGCTGCAACTATCAGAGAAATCAGTTTTTTCTGCCAATCCACTGTAAAAAAAGCTATGAACTTATTCCGCTCCGACAATCTCATTAAATCTCCTGATAAATTGTTCCTCAGTTAAGTCACTTTCAATTTTTCCCTTATTTGCAATGGATATTGTCCCGTTTTCTTCGGAAATTATGACACTGAAAGCATCACTGTCGGAAGTTACGGAAATCCCTGCAAGGTGTCTTGTGCCATAACCGGTCTTTTTTTTAAGACGAGCATCCACTTTCACAGAAGGAATGATGATCCTCGCGGCACGGATTTTATCCCCTGTTATCAAAACAGCTCCATCGTGAAGAATATTCCCCTTATGAAATATTGAAATTAGAAGTTCTGCTTTAACCGCAGCATCCAGCGGTATTGATTCCTCCAGGAGCTGTTTCAGGCCGACTCTCTTTTCTATGATGATAAGCCCGCCCGTTTTTGTTTCAGCCATCATTGAAGCCGCCCTTGTAATCTCATTTATGGTTTCAGGCGACAACCCTCTAATCCCTGATAAACCGCTCTGCCCGATCCGGGTCAGAAATTTCCTTAACTCAGGCTGAAAGAGAACAACGAGCATAATAACTATATAGGGTAGAACATAATTTATGATCAGTTCTACAGTTTTTAATTCCATAAAATGAGCTATAGCGTAAAGAACGATAATAACTATAAACCCTTTTATAATGCTTATTGAATTAGTATCCTCGAAAAGCTTATATATAAAATAGAAAAGATAGGCTACACAAAGAATATCCACTGCACTTAATATAATCCTTATCAAGAGAGAAAAATCAGAACGGAATAAGGCTTCCATATTTTTTTCCCTTTACTAAAATTTACCACACAGCTGCAGATAAATAACCTACAACCCTCTCAAAATCATTTGAGGTTTCACCAGAATTTTTATAAACAAGAACCTTAATCCTGTTACGATTAAATAATCTAGCTAATTCAAGAACGACGGCTATAGGTCCGATACCGCAAGCCTCAATTTTTCCAGCCTTAGATTCTTCCAGTAATTTTTTCGCATCCATCACTGCCAAAGTTTTTATCAATTCATTATCCATCACCCTGGCTTCCCTGTCTGAATGATAATGAGACAGGTCAGATGAAATCACGAATAGAAAATGTTTATCATAATTTTTAAATGCTTCATAAAGGATTTCGGCAGCCTCCCTGGCATTCTTATAAGACTGTTCCCCCATCAGAATAGGAACAATTTTAAAATCATTGGTTAAAATTGTCTGCAGAAAAGGAAGCTGAACTTCAAGGCTGTGTTCTTTAATATGGGCTGTATTGATAAAATCAAAAAAAGAGTTACTTTTTTTCACGAGGAAATTTAAAATATCCTGTTCCAGATCTACTTTACCGAGTGGAGTTTCAAAACTCTTATAAAATGGCAGGGCAAATCCTTCAAAATATGCGAAATGGCTCGGCCCGATAAGCACAACCGTTTCGTACTCTTTCTGCTTTAATAATGAATAAGAATAAGCTGCCACCTGTCCTGAATAGACATAGCCCGCATGCGGTGCAATAATACTGAAAATATTATCGAAAGCATTTTTTTTAAAGAATTCCGTACTCTCCGCCGGGACATTTGAAAAGAATTGATTGATCATTCTTTTGAGGTTAATAGTATCATCTGGATAGAACATACTGGCAACTGCCGGTTTTCTAATCTCCTCCATACCACCTCCAAATTCAATAATAATTATGATAATGCATGAGGCACATGATTACAATAAGTAGCAATAAAATATTTTTCACTCAGATTTAAAAAATGAACATGGCGTCCCCGTAACTTAAAAAACGATATTTTTTCCGGATCGCATGAACATATGCTTTCCTTACAAGTTCCATCCCTCCAAAAGAAAAAGTCAACAAAAGCAGCGAAGATTTAGGCATATGAAAGTTCGTTATAAGGGCATCGGTAACTTTGAAACCGAATTCGTTCCTTATAAACAGACCGGTTGATCCCTTATAGGATTTCCAGTGTGTATATTCATTATAAGGGCCTGCCATTGTCTCAAGTGCTCTAACAACAGTAGTCCCTACAGCAATGATCCTGCCCCCCTCTTTTTTTATTTCCTTGAGGGTATTGATCGTTTCATCAGGTACTTCCATCCATTCATTATGGATAATAAAATTATCAGGGAATTCAGTATCGACCGGTTTGAAGGTCCCAGGCCCGACATGCAAAGTGATAAAGGCAATTTTAATTCCCCTTTCATTAAAATCACCAAGCATTTCACTTGTAAAATGCAGTGAAGCGGTCGGAGCAGCAACAGAACCATCATAGAGGGCAATTACACTCTGGTATCTTGAATCATCCTCAGCTGAATAAATATTTTCAAAATTTTTCTTTCTTTTTTTTATTATGTAAGGGGGAAGGGGAACTTCACCTATATTATTGATCTGCTCAATAGTCAGTTTAGACTTGAAGGTGACGATCCTCATATCATTGATATTTTCAAGAATTACTGCTTCTTTACCTTTAAAATAAACGTTTGTCCCAACTTGGATTTTCTTTGAGTTTTTAACCAACGCAATCCACCTGCAATCATCCAGCCGTTCTGTTAAAAGAATCTCAATATTTTTATTTTCAGATGTTATCCCTGAAAGTCGTGCTTTAATAACTCTTGTATTATTCATAACAAGGCAGTCGCCACGATTGATCATATATTTTAAACCATGAAAGGAAGAATCAACAATTGTTTTATCTTTTTTCGATACGAGAAGCAATCTCGAATCGCCTCTTCTGGGTGAAGGATGTGCAGCTATCAAATCTTCAGGCAGGTCATAGTTAATATCATCAATCGTGATCATTTATAATTCTTTTAAAATATTTGGATAAACTTCCCTTATGAAGTCACCGAGCTTAAAAGGCAGGCCATGCCCCGGGAAAACAGCGGTTTCCTCCGGTAATGAAATCACTCGCTCGAGGGATTGCTTCATCTCTTCAATACTTCCGGTAGGAGAATCCATTCTCCCTATAGAATCAAGGAAGATAAAATCTCCCGAAAAAAGCATTTTATTTTCTTTTTGATAAAGTGCTATTCCTCCTGCTGTATGACCTGGAAAGAACATTACCGAAAACACATCATCCTCCAGCCTAAAAATTTTTCCTTCATTTTCAAACAGTATATCAGGAGCTGGAGATATGACAGGAACAGTGAAAAGCGTCGATAAATTCAGTTCAGGATCAGTCAGCATTGCCGAATCCTTTTTTCCTACGGCAATCCTTGCACCTTTGTTCTCCTTAAAATAAGAATTTCCGGTTATATGGTCAAAATGTCCATGGGTATTTACAATATAAAGAACATCAAGATCATGAGCCGCTTCTTTCAATTCATCAGAATCGCCTACAGGATCGACGATCATGGCTTTTTTATTATTTCCACTTTGAATCAGGTAGCAATTAGTAAAGTAGCTTTCCGTAAAATATCGATTAACAGTCATAAAGGCTCCATAACTGCCTTCCTATAATAATAATAGCCCCCCTCTTCAAAATCAAGAAGTCAGCATCTAATAATACTTTAATAATAACAAGTTCCCTGCTATAATTAACAAACAAATATGGGAGAAATTACGTATGGAGGACAAGATATATTATGCAGCTTTAAGTTCAAATGAGGCAATTGGTCCTAAAAGATTTGATACAATTAAATCTAATTTTAAAAACATAAAAGATTTCTTCACCCTCAATGCTGACGAAATGATGGACCTGCTTGGACTAAAAAATATTAATATAAAGCATAAATTCTATAATATGCTCGAGAAAGGGGAAAAAATACTTAAGTTATGTAATTACAAAAATATACAAATAATTATAAGGGATGATCCTCTCTACCATCCCCGATTAAAGGATATACCCTATCCTCCTTACTTATATTACCAGAAAGGCCGGATGGATTATAATATTAAATTTGCCGGAATAATAGGCACAAGGGACATCAGTGCCGAAGCAGCCTCAATTAATGAATATTTCACAAAAGAGCTGATTAATTATAATATAGGAATAGTAAGCGGAATGGCAAGAGGGCATGATCTTATAGCTCATAAAACCGCTCTTAATGAAAGCGGCTTTACAGCTGCTATTTTAGGCTGCGGAATTGACTTTGTTTATCCACCGGAGCATAAAGTAATTTATGATAAGATCTGCAGCAAAGGAGTTATAATCTCAGAATACCCACCGGGTTCAGCACCGTTAAAAGCTCATTTCCCTTTAAGGAACAGGATCATAAGCGGCCTTTCTGAAGCCATTCTGCTTGTGCAGGCTCCGGAAAATTCAGGAGCTCTGATAACAGCAAAATATGCACAAGCCCAGGGCCGTAATCTATACGTAATACCGGGAAATCCAATTGAAGATAAAAATAAAGGATCAAACGCTCTTATTCTAAAAGGGGCAAAGATCGCTCTTGATCCTATGAATATTATAACTGATATACTCGGCTCAGGGGCCAAAAAAAAATTAATAAAACAATCCAGGGTTTTCTCAGGGGGAACTGAAGATTACTCAAGGATTCTAGAAAATTTAAATGAAGGGGCATCATTCGATGACCTTAAAAAACTTACTGGTTTCGAAATGTCAAGGCTAAATCACATGCTTACAATAATGGAAATGGAAGGACTTGTTACTCAGTATCCTGGAAGAATCTATAAAAAGAAAAAGATGAAATGATATCAGTGGGCTTCTCCCCAATTCACACCTATGCCAACATCAGCCACCAGAGGAACTTCTAGCTTATAAGCTTTTTCCATGACCTCTTTGAGCACATTTTTCAGGCTGTTAGCTTTAGATTCCTCGGCTTCAATAACAAGTTCGTCGTGGATTTGAAGAATTAACCTCGCTTCAAGTTTTCTGTCTGACAGATATTTCTGCAGTTCTATCATCGCTATTTTTATTATGTCGGCCGCGCTTCCCTGCATCTTGGTATTCAAGGCCATCCTTTGTGAAGAGTTCAAAAAATCGTGTTTAATTTCTCTTCCATAAAGATCAGGAAATTTTCTGTACCGGCCTGAAAGGGTCCTTACTTCACCAGTTTCTTTAACATCCAGAAGTACCTGATCGACAAAGGATTTAACAGCAGGAAAACTAATAAAATAGTCTTTAATAAATTTCCTTGCTTCAGCCATCGAGATACCGATCTGCTTTGACAAACCATATGCTTGCAACCCATAGATAATCCCGAAATTGACGCTTTTAGCTTTCCTTCTCATTTCCTCTGTTACATCCTGTTCACTTACACCAAATATTAAAGACGCTGTATGCCTGTGAATATCAAGATGCTCATTGAACGCCCTGAGCATATTCTCATCCTTACAGAAATGGGCCAGCACCCTGAGTTCGATTTGCGAGTAATCGGCACTGATCAGAACCCTGCCTTTTTCAGCAATAAAGGCTTTCCTGATTTCCTTTCCCACCTGATCCCTAACAGGGATATTCTGCAAATTAGGATCGCTTGATGAGAGCCGCCCTGTAGCAGTTATAGTCTGATTAAAACTCGTATGTATACGCCCCGTCCTTTTAACTATCAACAAAGGTAGAGAATCAATATAAGTCCCTTTTAACTTTGAATATGTCCTGTATTGAAGAATCTCAGCAGGAAGCGGATGTATATAGGCAAGCGATGTCAGAACTTCTTCATCCGTCGAAGATTTACCTCCCTCAGTTTTTTTTACAGCCTCAAGGCCAAGTTCCTCAAAAAGCACTTTGCTCAACTGGGGAGGAGAGTTGATATTGAACTTGTGACCTGCCATATGGTAAATATTAATTTCAAGATTATTCATCAAGTCCTGAAGTTTTACAGAAAGGTCCTTTAATATTTCAGTATCAATCTTTACTCCTGTAATCTCCATTTCGGCCAGAACAGTTATTAGAGGGATTTCAATCCTGTAAAAAACATTATCCAAGCTGAATTTACTGATCATAGGCTCAAGGATATTCTTAAGACGCAGGGCTGCATCAGAATCGGAACAGGCATAATTTACCAGTTCTTCTATTGCGACATCCAGAAGTGTTTTATCCTTTTTTGTAACATCCCTGAGTACTTCATTATATTCTACTTTTTTAAACCCAAGATATTCAAGCACCAGGCTTTCCAGGTTGTTGTGAGTTCTCGAAGGATTAATAAGATAAGCAGCAATCATTGTATCAAATCCGATTCCCCTGATAAAAACACCTGTTTGTCTGAATACCTCGATTTCATATTTAATATTCTGTCCGATTTTCTGTATCCTCTCATCCTCCAATACAGGCTTTAAAGCGTCAATAACAAAATAATTGTCAAATTCCTGACCCGCAGGATAGAGCATCGGAATAAAAAAACCACTGCCTTCTTCCAGTGATATAGAGATACCGATAATTACTGCAGCATTTGGATTGGAGGAAGTCGTTTCAGTATCAAGGGATAAATAGCTCATTTTCCTTATCTTTTTTATCAGTGAGATCAATTCATCCTTTTTTGTTACCAGTGTGTAATTCCCGCTGAATACTTTGATGTCTCCGGTTATTTCAGGCAGAGGTACTTTCCCTGTACTCTGAGTTACCAATAAATTCTCATCACAGAGTTTTCTTATATCCTTCACCAATGTAGAAAGCTGGTAATAATTAAGCCTATCGATTACTTCAGGTTTGAGAAAAACACTGAAATCAATGTCGTAAGCGATAGCGTTTTCATCAAGAGGAAGATCCAATTTTAAGCGAGCCAGCTGCCTGCTCAGGTATGCCTCTCCCTTTCCGTTTTTCAGTTTGGTACTAAGAACCTCCCTGATATTATCAAGATGACCGTATATATCATCAAGATCATGGAAATCAGACAGAAGCGCTACAGCGCCCTTTTCCCCTATCCCCTTTACTCCAGGAATATTGTCGGAGGAATCTCCTACAATTGCCAGATAATCGGCTATTTGATCAGGACTTACACCAATACTCTTTCTGACATCCTCATACCCAAGAAGATTAACCTCACTGATCCCATGCTGAGGCCTGATAGCTTTTACATTTCCGCCCACAAGCTGTAGAAGGTCTTTATCGCTTGAAACGATAAAGACCTCATTATCCTTTTTTAATTTTTCTGACAGTGTACCGATAATATCATCCGCTTCATAATCTTCAACCTCAATTACAGGAATATTCATAATTTTGAGGGTTTCAAGGATTACAGGTATCTGGGCTTTCAGATCCGGTGGGGTTTCCTCACGCTGTGCTTTGTAATCCGGATAAATCCTCTGCCTGAATGTTTTCCTCGAGATATCAAAAGCAGTAACAACTGAATCAGGCTTGAAGTCCTTGATTATCTGGAAAAGTATTTTTAGGAACCCGAACATAGCTGACGTGTTTTCACCCCTTGATGTTGTAAGAGGACGCGTCAGAAAAGCAAAATATGCCCTGTAGACAAGCCCGGTCCCATCTATAAGTATGATCTTTTTTCCACTGACTGCCACGGTCTTAAAATTATTTTGGAGTCTTAACTTCTTCAAAAGCCCATTCCAGCCATGGAAAAAGCGCTTCCAGATCCGATATCTCCACAGTTGCGCCGCACCAGAACCTCAAGCCTGCCGGAGCCTCCCGGTAAGCACCACAGTCATTGGCGACGCCCTCCTTCTCCAGAAGTTTGACAAAAGTCTTTGTCTGTTCTTCCGAAAGATCGACTTTGAAGCAGACGCTGGTGTTCGACCTTATTTCTTTTGTCTGGGCAAGGAAATGTATCCATTGATGAGTTTCAACAAATTTCTCAAAAGCATGCAAATTATTGTTCGATTTATCGATCAGACCTTTTAAACCTCCAATACTATCCGCCCATGCAAGGGCATCGAGAAAATCCTCGTTGCAGAGCATAGATGGAGTATTTATAGTCGAACCTTCGAATATATCCCTCATCACCTCGCCTTTTTTAGTCATGCGGAATATTTTCGGCAAAGGCCAAGTCGGTACGTAGGTTTCAAGACGTTTTACAGCCCTGGGGGATAATACAAGCATGCCATGACCCGCTTCCCCTCCCAGAACTTTCTGCCATGAAAAAGTAGCAACATCAAGTTTGTTCCAGGGAATATCCATTGCAAAAACAGCGGAAGTAGCATCACAGATGGTAAGTCCTTCTCTACTGTCGGATATCCAGTCTCCGTCAGGTACTTTTACACCGCTGGTAGTTCCATTCCAAACAAAAACAATATCATTTTCAGGACTGGCAGCTTTAAGGTCGGGAATTTTACCGTAATCAGCCTGAAAAATTCTGACATTAGGTAATTTTAGCTGTTTTTGTATGTCATCCGCCCATTCTTTGCCGAATGATTCCCAATAAAACACATCAACTCCTCTGGGACCTAGGAGAGACCAGAGCGACATTTCCATGGCTCCGGTATCGGAAGCCGGTACTATTCCGACAAGATAATCCTGAGGTATCCCAAGTATTCGCTTCGATTCATCAATAGCTTTCTGAAGCCTGGCTTTGCCAAGAGAACTCCTGTGAGACCTTCCAAGAGGAGCATTTTTAAGATTTTCAAGTTTATATCCAGGCCTTTTGGCGCATGGACCCGATGAAAAGTTTGGCATAACCGGTTTTTTGTCAGGTTTCATGATTTCCTCCTTCTTTATACCAATGGATTAATCGAATAATTTATTATTTACCGTAATTTTATCTTGAATTTTTAAATGTTACAAAAAAATCAAAAGTCTAAACCATAAAAGCAGATTGAAATAAAACCAGTTCATTAGTAATACTAAGAAATTCTTATTGAAAAAATAATTATCACTAGATATGTTAATAATATGTCAATAATATTTAAATTATTTATAACATGATTATAATAATTTTTAACATATTGAAGGTATTATGGTTAATATAAGATTGAAAGGAGGTCTCAAATGCAGGCTGGTGTAAATGTTATTGTGGTGGAGGGAGGACTTGTAAAAGACCCGGAGTTGAAATACACTTCGGACGGGCTGGCTTACTCGAAATTCTCGTTAGCAAACTCAAGTTTAACCTTTAAAAACGGAGAGAAAACAGAGGACGTCAATTATTTCGACATCAGCGTCTGGGGAAAACTGGCGGAGATATGCACGACTTACCTGAAGAAGGGGAGAAAAATCATCGTTTCTGGAAAGCTAAGGCAATCCCGCTGGAAGAACGAGGAAGGTAAAACCCGCAGTGCTGTCCAGATTGTGGCGCAGGATGTAAAATTTATGCCTTACCACAAAAAGGAAGAGTAAAGCGGTGTCTTTCGTCCTGCGACTGCAGGACGAAAGACCATTTTTTTACTGTTTAAAATCTTATAAATGTGCTGACAAAAATATAAGTATATGGCTGTACCAGTCCTGCTGATGAAAGTTCATAATTTTCCTCAAAATCAACGCTTACTTTTAAATTATCCATTATGTAATAGTCCAATGTAATTATAAACGACGAATTACCGTCATAGTTATAGAATAAATCATTAATCCCAACAAAATTCTGCCTTTCAAAGGAAAATTTAAACCCAATGAGCTTCAGAAAATCCTTTGATAACTCAAATGATACAAGCATTGACGGGTTTATTTCATCGGAAAAGTAACTTTCATATTGAAAATTAATTGAAACCTCGTTGCTGACTAGAGTAATGCCAGTTGACCCGGTAAAACCGGAAATATTGTTACTAAGAAGACCAAGATTTTGATATTTGTAAGACCGTGAAATTTCATAAAATGTATCAAAGAATTCCGGCAGAAATTCCGGCTGCAATATCCGTAATGAGAGACTGTAAGGAATAGCCTGTATGATAAACCCGCTCAGGCCGACAGATTCCCCTGAACCCATATTTTGAATTAATGCTACATCCGCAAAACCTTTCAATGAAAAATACTCTTTATTAATAAAGGTTAAACCTATATCAGCTCCATAAATCATGACTTCTCCATAACTATTGGTATTATAAGTAAATAAATAAGGAGTTAGAGGCGATGGGAACATATTCTGGTTATTCAAATCCGTTCCAAAAGTAAGACCTATTTCAAGATTTGATAATATGGAATCGTAATCATCAATAAAAGGCCTTATAAAAGCTCTGATCCCCAGAATATCCCAAAGCAGTATATTGTCTGCCATGGACTCAATACCAAAATAATTAAAATTGAGATCAAAAATAAAGCCCCTCATATTAACTGCAGGATAGTTCAACATATCAGTATACCTGTTAAAAATAAATCCATCACCTAAAGTAAAGTCATCAATATCGCCAATTTTAATAAATACAGGATCATCCCTGGTACCAATCGAAAAATTTTGAATTTTTGATAAAATCGCCTGCCATGAATTCCATTCAGTTATCCTGAAGTTTCCATTTACATCAAAATCATAATTAATATCAAGACCGAGACTTATTTCCCAGAAATTAAATTCCGGAAGCAATCTTAATGTATTATAAGTATTGGTGTTAATCGAAAATTGGCCGAACAAAACGCTGACAATTATAGAATTGTTTGTTATAGAATTGTTTGTTATGGTAAGAGGGCTACTATTATTCGAATAATTTGATTCATCAGAAGAGAAAACTAAATCAGGTATTAAATAGATTAAAATTGCTGAAATAACTATTAAAAGATATTTCATCAATCCTCCGAGAAAGCTCACAAATACTCAAATATTGACTTTTTTTAATGTTTAATATAATAATAGTGTTGTTTATGCTTTTATAAGCCCAATATTCCCGCATCGAGGGCAGGATATTTTATGCAGAATTTTTTAAAAAGTAAAATAATTATATTTTTTGGGCTTTTTGGTTTCTTTTTTACCATGATTCTCAGTATCTTCAGCGGGACATCTCTTTTATTAATTTTTATAAAATCGATGTCAGGGGGGATAATACTTGGCGCGATCGGCTTCGGCCTTGATATTTTCTTTCAGCGGACCCTTTCAGAAGAAGATTACAAATCATTATTCACAATCGAATTCCTATCAAAGTTGAAAATGCCGGGCTTTTCCAATAAGATACCTTCTTCTGAAAACAGCAAACCTGAACATAAAATCGATCTCACAGATGATGCCAACCAAAACACTGAAGCAATTTACCAGGATTTGTATAAAAAAGACATCCCCGATGAACAAGCCGAATCTAAAATCATTGATGCAGAGCCAACTTCCTCTTATAATAAAATTGAGACACCACCCATTAATGAAACAGTAGCAGAAGCTGATTACAATATCAATAATAAATCATCAACTTCCCTGCACGAAGATATATCAAGATTAAATGAAGTCCACAAAGAAGAGAAATATAAAAATGAAGGACACGTAAAACCAATTGGTCCCAATGGTAATGTCTCATTTAAATTAAAAAATAAGGTCATAAATGCAGATCCATCCATTGTAGCAAAGGCTATCAAAACAATACTACAAAAAGAATAGGAAAATTTTAATGGCCTTAGAAAGCGAAATATTAACAAATAATTACGGTATCCCCAGTGATTTTGCCAGAAAATTCCTTAGCTTTATGCGTGGAGATCTTGAAGCAGCCATAAAGATCGTTGAATCCTCAGAAAAGGACATAATAGTTTTAAAGGCTAAATTCATTTCAAATAAAAGAATGTTTTATGGCACTTTATTGCTATTTTTCAACATTCAGACAAAGGTGCCGGAGTATATTCTGGCCGTAATTTCAAATAATGCCAACCTTATAAAATTAAATGTGGATTTAGGCTGGCAAAGTATCTATCAGACTATGGCTGAATACATAACTGATCCACAATGCGATCTGGAATTATCCTCAAGGACAGAAGCTCAAATAGTTTCACCAGACAATATCAATTATCTTGCAAGTTTCTTTACAGATCACCGTAATTTCGACCTTGTAAATTTAAAAAGATATATTATAAATGAACTCTCAAAGATAATAATGGATACGGGAATAGTCCTGAAAATGTCCACGGAACAGACAAATATCTTTAACTTCTCTACTTTTTTAAAGAATGCACAGGTCGGGTATAAAATCCAGCAGCAGTTCAAAATCGATTTTATTACTCTGCTTAATATAAGAATCGAACCTGTATTAGCCCCCCTTGGAGGACTTGATGTAGATAAAATGGAAATTTATGATGAGGTCCTGGTTAAAGTCAATGATGACCGTGAAATAGTCAATTTCATAATGGGTTATTTTGACAACGCAAATTTATCTCCAGGCAATCTTTATGGAAGAATAGTCTTCAATCAGAAATCTCCATTAACACAGGGCAATCTTGTTATAATTGAATTCGCTCCAGGAATTTACGGCCGTTTTACATTAGGGGAAAAAATACGTATTCATGTCAGGAAAAATACCAGAAAGAAAGTCCCGGATAAAGAAAATTATTCAGAAGAGCTGTTAAATAAACCCGGAGTTTATCAGAATGAATTGGATATGGTAAATGATGATGTAACAAACAATTTTTTATACAATGACGAGAAAAAATTGAGTATATATTCCATCATTTTGATAATTGCAGCCTCCCTTGTTTTTGTCCTTGCTATCTTCCTATGGCTAATGAGTTAACATAAGAGAGGATGAATTTTGTAATAAAAAAGGAAATAATATATAATTGTATATAATAATTAAAATTAGTTTCTTAAACAGAGGAAGACAATTATGAGAGGTTACGAAGAGTTTGACCAGCTCTCTGAAGAAGAACTATGGGATGATTATTCAAAAACTCATAATCAAAAGCTAAGAAATTTTTTTATTGAAAAATACGCTCCTTTAGTCAAATATGTCGCCGGAAGAGTCGCTATGAATGTCCCAAGTTCAGTGGAATTTTTTGATCTTGTAAGTTATGGCGTTCTGGGTCTGATAGATGCTATTGACAAATTTGACCCGAAAAGAGAAATAAAGTTTAAAACCTATGCAGTAACCCGCATCAGAGGATCTATCTTCGACCAACTAAGAGCTATCGACTGGCTTCCTCGTTCGGTAAGGCAGAAAGCCAAAGAGATAGAACGTACGATAGCCGATCTTGAAGCAAAACTTGGCCGTTCTGCCAACGACGAAGAAATCGCAGAGGCGCTTGGTATTTCAATCCAGGAATTTCATAATCTTTTGCTCAGAGTAAGCGGCAATTCTTTGGTATCAATGGATGAAAACTGGTATATCAACGACGGCGGGGACAATGCACCAATGTCCATAGAAGATACGCTCGAAAGCTCCGATACTTATAATCCAGATGCCGCAGCGGAAAAAGAAGAAATAAAAAAAATGATAGCCCGCTGTCTCATGGATTTGCCTGAAAGGGAAAAACAGGTTCTAATCTTATATTACTACGAGGGTTTAACTCTAAAGGAAATAGGAACTATATTGAATGTAACTGAGTCCAGGGTATCACAATTACATACTAAGGCTATTATGATACTAAGGGTTAAACTTGAAAAGATCAAAGAGGGCTTTCTCAACAAATAATCAGCGAGGAACATATGATCGTGACTTATACCGGAAAAAATTTTGATATCAATGATGAAATGAAGGATTATTTAGAAAAAAGATTGCAAAAATTCAAGTTCTATTACCAGCAGATAATGAATATTACAGCTGTTGTTACTCTTCAGAGAGGGAAATTTCTGACAGAGCTAAAGGTTTCTGCAAACAGGGATCTTTATTTCGCAAAAGATATCGGATCAACATGGCAGGAATCTTTTGATATAGTAACTGATAAGATTGAGAAAGAGATAAAGAAAAAAAAGGATAAATTGACTGATCATCATGGCTAATGTTGTGCGGAAATAAATTATATGGATGGAAAGTCCAGAATATCGAGTATACCTGTCTCAAGATTGCTGGAAATAGACAGGGAACAGGATCATTTACTCGGATTAACGGTTGTAAGCGGCAAAGAGGGCTTGGATAAAAAAATCATCAGCGAAGAGTTTAACAGACCCGGTCTGCCGCTGGCAGGATTTTTCGATTGTTTTGCCAGTCACAGGATACAGATACTGGGCAGGGGCGAAGTAGCTTTCATTGTAAAACTAGTTAATGAAAAGAGCACTGAAAACCTGGACAAATTTTTTGAGTATGAAATGCCGGTCTGCATCGTAACGCATAATTCCGCGCTTCCGCGCTACCTCATTAACAAAAGCAACGAAAAAGCGGTTCCCATATTAAAATCAAAATTATCTTCAAGACGGCTGATCGCTCTCATTTCTACTATACTTGACGATGTATTCGCACCCTTTGTAACAGTGCATGGAAATTTTATGTCGATCTATAACATTGGTGTTCTTATTACCGGCAAAAGCGGCATCGGTAAAAGCGAAAGCGTCCTCGGACTTATTGAAAGGGGCCATAAGTTTATTTGTGACGATATCGTCAAGATAAAAAAAATACGTACAGCCCATGGTTTTGAACTGAAGGGCGAACCAAACATGAATTACGGCCCTTATCTTGAAATCAGGGGAATAGGCATTATAAATGTATCACAGTATTTTGGAGAAGGACGTATACTCAAATCTGAAAAACTCGGTTTGATCGTAGATCTGCATGAATGGGATGGAACTTATGGATATGACAGACTTGGTTTCGAGGAAAAATATGACACCATTCTCGGTACGCAGATACCAAAAAAAGAAATTCCGGTCAGTCCCGGACGCAATATTCCATTGTTAATTGAAGTTGCAGCATACAGGGATGTTATGAGAAAACTTGGTTATAATTCAGCAGAGGAGCTGGATAATAAAATTAGGAGTTTTATGAAAAAGGAAAAAGAAGTTGTATAAATCGTTAAAATAAGATAGAATTAATTAGCATTCTCCAAGGGATTGTTTAACAATGAAAGAAATAAAAGTTGAAATCAAAAATGAATATGGCCTCCATGCCCGGCCTTCTTCACTGATGGCAAATCTTGCCAGTCAGTTCAAGAGTGAAATTACTGTAGTAAAAGAAGACAGTGAAGTCAATTGCAAAAGTATCATGAACCTTTTATTATTAGCTGCGGGTAAGGGGGTTGTACTGAGTATAATTGCAGTCGGAGAAGATGAAGAAAAGGCGCTTGAAGCACTGAGAGATCTAGTTGAGATAAGAAAATTCGATGAGGATTAAATAAATTCAAAACCAACCTTTCTCAAGCGATGCTGCGATGGAATATTAAATGAAAAATAAAAGGAACTATCTTGTCCTTTCAGTGGTGATTATCATCGCTTGGTTCATCTCTTATTTGATATTCCGATGGCTTGTTTCAATTCATGCTAATTTAACATTGAAGATATTTGTTCCATCAGTAGTTTTTGTATCACTATTTTCCGGCCTATGGCTGCTTAACAATTTAATAATGCTGTTTTTCTTCCAGAGAAAGGGTGTCAGGGGTTATAAACTCAGAGGAAAAATAACATCATATTTCCTGCTATCGACCCTTAGTTTTATTGCTGTTTTTGGATGCCTCATGTTTTCACTGATATTTTTAATTGAAAACACTTTTATAGACAGAGAAAGCAATATAGTTGACAATCTTCTCAACAATTATAAAAATATGATCTGGGCACATAAAAACAATTATGAATCCGAAATTCTCTCTTTTGCTGCTGGGGATCCCTCATATTTTCCTGTCATATTCAGGATTAAGCGCGACCATATTATCATTTTAAAAAATAACAATCAACAGCTCACAGGATATCTGGAATCTTTTATTAATGACATAATAAAGTTTTATTCTGTCAGTCAGTCAAATATATATTATGCAGGCGAATCTTACAATATCAGCATTGTCAGAAATAACAATTTATATTATGCCACATATACCGAAAAGGTTCTGACCGAAGCTATTCAAACACTCAATTACAACCTGGACTCGATATCCAAGCTGAGACAAACAAAGAAATATATTCTGCCTGTATCAATATCAGCCATATTTATCCTGGCAATCCCGATTCTGATCGGAGTATTTTTTGTTAGTCTGACAGTAGCAAAAAACATCACTGTACCTATTGAAGAAATTGCCAAGGGTATCAAGATAATTTCCGAAAAAAATCTTGATTACAGGGTTAAAATTAAATCACAGGATGAAATAGGCGATCTTGCATATCACTTCAATTCAATGGCCACAAGATTAAAATTTGCATATCAGCAGATAAAGAGCATGGAAAGGATAGAAGCCTGGCAGGAAATGGCCAGAAGGCTCGCACATGAAGTGAAAAATCCTCTTACCCCAATCAAGCTTTCAACCGAAAGGCTTCTTTATTCATACGAGTTCAAACCACATGAATTTAAAGAAATTTTAGATAAAACAACAGCCACGATTATCAGTGAAACAAAAAGATTGGAAAAACTTGTTAACGAGTTTTCAAAATTTGCAAAACTTCCGAATTTAAAGCTTGAAAAGAAAAATATTGCAGTAACTCTTAACGAGCTGACAGACTTTTTCCAGGGTGCTTATCCGCTCTACAATATAGTAAAAAATATATCTTTCAATGAATTGTATATTTTATACGACGAAAGCCAGCTGAAACAGGTAATTATAAATCTTGTTAATAATTCCATCGATGCTTGCGAAAACACTGAAAAATACGTTGAAATAAAGGCAAAGATAAACGAAGAATTTCTGACAATAGCGGTATACGATAAAGGGACAGGCATCAGTCCGGATATTCGAAATAAAATATTTGAGCCTTATTTTACAACAAAAAAGCAGGGTATTGGTATCGGTCTTGCTATAGCGGAGAGAATAATTTCAGAGCACAATGGCGATATATGGTTTGAAAGCGGGGATACCGGAACAACTTTCTTTATCCAGATCCCGCTGGAAAACAAAGCAGATATCAAGCAGACTGAAAACAAAATAAACAAAGAGGCCAATGATGAAATATAAAGTATTAGTTGTTGATGATGAAGAAAAAATACGGGAGACTATTTCCGATATTCTAAGCGATGAGGATTATGAAGTCATTTGTTCGAATGATGGAGAAGATGCAATAAAAAAAATCCTGCTCGAGGATATTGATGCCGTTTTACTTGACGTAATGCTCCCCAAGAAGGGGGGTATGGCAGTTCTCGACTACATTCACAGCGAATTCCCTCTTATTCCTGCTCTAATAATTTCAGGGCATGGCGATATTAAAATGGCAGTCGAAGCTATGAAAAAGGGGGCGTATGATTTTCTTGAAAAACCGCTCGCATTTGAAAGAATCCTCAATTCTATCAGAAATGCAGTCAAATTAAAAGAACTTCAGATGGAAAACTTGAATCTCAAATCAAAAATCGAACCTGTCCAGTTCGTGGGAAATAGCAGGGGAATTCAGGAAATTTTGGCAAAATTACCCCAGATTGCCCAAAGCGACGCCTCTGTTCTTATCACTGGAGAGAACGGCACAGGTAAGGAACTTGTCGCAAGAATGATCCACAGTTATTCTCTTAGAAAAAATTTCCCATTTATCAGCATTAACTGCGCAGCCATCCCTGAAACTCTTATAGAGTCGGAACTTTTCGGTTTTGAAAAAGGGGCCTTTACAGGGGCTTTCCGCCAGAAAAAAGGGAAATTTGAAACCGCTCATAGAGGCACACTTTTTCTTGATGAAATCGGAGATTTGAGTCTTGCCGCACAGGCAAAAGTTCTCAGGGCAGTTCAGGAAAAAGAAATCCAGAGAGTAGGCAGCAACGAAATAATAAAAGTCGATGTCAGACTCATTACTGCTACAAATAAGGATATCACTGACGAGATCAGGCAGGGGAAATTCAGGCAGGATCTCTTTTACAGGCTTAATGTTATTCCAATATCAATACCTCCTCTCAGAGAAAGAAAAGACGATATCGAGCCTCTTATTCTATATTTTATAGATGAACTTGCTACCAAAAGGGGTAAAACCGCATCACTATCAAGAGCGGCCATTCATATACTTGAAAACAGGAATTGGGGAGGGAACGTAAGAGAGCTCCGCAATTTTATCGAGCGAATGATAATTTTGAATAATAAGGCAAAAATAGAAGCTGAAGATGTAATGAAACTCCTGTATTCAGAAGAAAATAATATTGATTTTAAATATGAAAAAATGAATCTTAGAGAAGCTAAGCACGATTTCGAAAAAAAATTGATACTGAACAGACTGATCAGTATGAATAACAACATTACAAAAACTGCAGAATCCCTTAAAATAGAAAGGACTTATCTCCATAGGAAGATCAAAGAACTGAAGATTGATTCCGATCTTGAATTGACTGAAGAATAAGCTGCTTATACCTCAGTATTTTAAAAGGATTTTCAATTTTTCAATTTCTTCGGGATCATCGATAGTTTTATATATTATCCTTGATGTATCTCTTTTAAGATCAGATTCAATCGGATTTCTGAGAGGAAAACCCTGAAAATTTTTCAGAATGACAATATTAGGCCTCATAGTATATTCATCATCCTTGGCTTTAACATAACCGACCTCGCCGGTATTGAGATAAACAAAACTTCCTACTGGGTAAAAAGACCCCAGTTCAAACATCTTTGAAAGCTCATTTACGAATCTCTGTGAAACAAAAGGATTAAAATTTTTCAATGTATTTCTCATAATGTACAGCAGGGCATCGTTCACACAAAAAGCTGCCTTGTAGGGTCTTTCTGTCGTCAGTGCGTCATAGACATCACAAATCGATACGATTCCTGCAAAATTCCCTATTGCTTCATCTTTCAAGCCTATCGGATATCCGGATCCATCCCATTTTTCATGATGGTATAATATTATTTTTTTAATATAATTACTCAGAGTTGCATCTTCCCGTATAAGATTATAACCGTAAATAGGGTGTTTCTTCATTTCCCTAAATTCCTCATTTGTTAATATGCCGTTTTTATTAACAATCTTACTTGGAACCAGTATCTTGCCTATATCATGAAGAAATCCGCCAAGACCGACATCAAGAGCAAAAACATCGTTAAAACCCAGTTTTTTAGTGAGAAAGACTGATAGTAATCCAGCATTTATAGAATGATAATAAGTATATGAATCGTAGTCCTTCAGTACCATCAGATTCAGGAAATTTTCGGGATGAGATTTGACCTCTCCCAGGAATTTTTCAACAGTGCTCTTAGCCGATTTAAGATCTTTAAGCTTTCCGTACTTTATCTGATGCCCTACCTCTTCAATAGTATTGAGGGCAAATTCCCGGGTCGCATCTGAGAAGATCGGCGGCTTACTAAATATATTTTTATACTTTGGTGGAGAATAATAGATGTTTTTAACGCCCCTTTCTTTTAACTTCATTATAAATGATGATGTAAGGGCTTTCCTTGCAGGCCAAAGCATGTTTCCCTGTTCATCGTAAACTATACCGCACAGAAGAACACCATTTCTTAAAAAATTAACATCAATACTTTCTAATTTTTCTATTTCCAGCATACAAACCTTAAAATTATTTATTATTTTTTATCTTATTAACTGACTAAATTCCGAGGTTTCTTTTTATTTTATCTCTTTCTCCCTCCAGAAATAAAATTTTTTCCCTTTCTTTATTAACAACATCTTCAGGAGCTCTGTTTAAAAAGTTCGAATTTGCCAGCTTCTTTCTTGCAGATTCTATCGAAACTTTTAGTCTTTCCAGTTCCACCTCAAGCCTGCCCCTCTCTTTTTCAACATCAACACTGCCTTTCAGAGATATATATACCTCAAATCCCTTACCTACCCCCAGGACCTCATCCTTTTCTTTTTTATGATAATCAATCATATCCATCTTTTCAACCTTTGCAAGCTTTTTCACTACATTCAGATGTTTAAGAGAAAAATCAGCGAGATTTTTATCTTCAACCTTAAGCAAAGCAAAAACCATGATATTAGGCTGTATTTTATTTTCACCTCGAATATTGCGGATAGTCCTGATTATATTTTGAATGTCTGAGACAAGTTCTTCCTCTTCATCATAAATAAGGTCGCCGCTATATTCTGGATATTTTTCTATTACAAGAGATAACCTATGCTGAGGAAGACTCTGATGTATCTTTTCGGTGATGAACGGCATAAAGGGATGCAGGAGCTTAAGGCTTCCATCCAGTATATGAAGTAAAACAGATATTTTCGAGTCTTTATCATCCTGTTTCCCTTTATAAATCGCAACTTTTGAAATCTCTATATACCAATCGCAGAATTCACCCCATATGAAGTCATAAATACTTACAGCGGCGTCATTAAAATTAAATCTTTCTATCTCTTCCCTGACTTTCCTAACTGTTTTATTGAACTTCGATAGAACCCACTTATCAAAATCGTCCAGGGCTGAATTTCTGACAGGATTATTAATTGAAGATGCAGAGCAGTTCTGAAGTATGAACTTTGAAGCATTCCAGATTTTATTAGCAAAATTCCTTCCGATTTCACAATTCTCGTTACTGTAGTAGATATCATTTCCAAGCGGAGCCAGTCTTGTAAGTGTGAAACGGAGAGCATCAGCCCCATATTCCTTAATAACATCTATCGGATCAGGGGAGTTACCCAGCGATTTGCTCATTTTCCTGCCAATATCATCCCTCACTATACCTGTAAAATACACCTTCCTGAAAGGAATTTTCTTAAAAAATTCCATACCTGCGATTATCATCCTTGCTACCCAGAAAAATATTATTTCAGGAGCAGTAACAAGAGTATCAGTGGGGTAATAATATTTAAGGTCTTCATCGACCTCCGGCCATTTATGTACGGCAAATGGCCACAGCCATGAAGAAGCCCAGGTATCAAGGACATCTTCATCCTGCCTTATCGCGGTGCTGCCGCATTCTTCACACATTTCAGGAGCCACTTCATAGGCATCGTAATACCCGCATTCATCACAATAATATACAGGTATGCGGTGACCCCACCATAACTGCCTGGATATGCACCAGTCTTTAACATTGTCCAGCCAATGAAAATAGGTTTTTGCCCATCGCTCCGGATAAAAAGTTATATCCCCGTCCTTAACTACCTTTATGGCCGGTTTGACAAGCTTGTCCATCTTCATAAACCACTGTTCAGAAAGATATGGCTCAATGGGAACATGTCCCCGTTCACTGTAACCCACTTTATGGGTATAATTCTCCGCCTTTACGAACAGTTTAAGTTCCTTCATTTTTTCAACAGCTGCTTCTCTGGCTTCAAACCTGTCCATCCCCTGAAAATCTTCAGGGACATTGCCGTTCAACGTTGCATCCTTGTTCATTATATTTAAGAATTCAAGATCATGATTAATACCGATATTGTAATCATTAGGGTCATGAGCGGGAGTGATCTTTAGTGCACCGGTTCCGAATTCCATATCGACATACTCATCAGCAATAACCGGTATTTCTTTATTTACAATAGGAAGAATTACAGATTTGCCGATGTATTTTCTGTAGCGCTTGTCTCTGGGATTAACAGCTACAGCAGTATCGCCGAACATGGTCTCCGGTCTTGTGGTAGCTATTTCAATAAATTCCTCAGAATCTTTCAGAGGGTATTTAAAGTACCAGAGCTTACCCTCAATCTCCTGATAATAAACTTCCTCGTCCGATATGGCCGATTTAGAAACAGGGCACCAGTTAACCAGCTTGAAGCCCTTATATATATAGCCCTTTTTATACAGAATAACGAAACTGTGTATTACAGCCTTATAATAGCCGGGATCCATGGTAAATCTTTCACGTTCCCAGTCACAGCTGGCACCCATTTGTTTTAACTGACTGATGATTATTCCGCCGTATTTCCGTTTCCATTCCCAGGCGTACTCAAGAAATTTTTCACGCCCGATCTCATACTTATCAATCCCCTTGCCGGCCAGATATTTAACAACTTTTGCCTCGGTAGCGATCGAGGCATGATCGGTTCCTGGAATCCAGCAAGCCTCAAAATTATTCATCCTGTGATAACGTATCAATATATCCTGTATAGTATTGTTAAGTATATGCCCCATGTGAAGCACACCTGTAACATTAGGCGGAGGGATTACTATAGTATAAGGTTTCTTAGCAGAATTAACAGAACTTTTAAAAAAACCTTCCTCAAGCCAGTATTGATATATTTTTTCCTCGAATTCTGATGGATTATAAGCGCCGGTCAATTCGGAATTCATCGAGAACAGCCCCCATTAAGCCAATAATTAGTATGTTAAAATTTTAAGGAGGGCATGAGTAATTGTCAAGATGTAAAAAGAGAAGTCAGCATAATTTCTGATATGACATAAAATTATTGAAATCAATAAATTGTTATCCCTTTTTAGTCTTAATTATATTCAACACTAAATTAAAAAAATTTAAAATATCTTCAAGTG
>CAYPRX010000074.1:0-27552 GCA_964413265.1 uncultured Brevinematales bacterium | reverse complement strand
GCGTGACGTTTCTTTATTTCTTATGCGTAATAATCCCCTGGCAATGTAAGCAATAGCTGCAATAACAGCAGCTGTAACTATTAAAAGAGCAATGATTGTCTGCAGCATTTTCCTCCCCCCGTTTTAAGTAATTAATATCTTTCCTAAATAATTGACCATGAAACTGAGAGAATAACCGATCCCGATCCCGTAAAAAACAGAAAATAAAGTCCATTTTATGGAATTTGTTTCTCTTAAAACAGCAGAGATTGTAGCAAGGCATGGTATATAAAGAAGTACAAAAACCAGGAAACCCAGAGCGCTTAATCCTGTCATACCCTGCGCAGCCATTTTTGTCCTTAATGCTGTCGCATCATCTTCACCGGTCTCATAGAGGACTGAGATAGTGCTGACCACTATTTCTTTTGCTATAACACCTGTCATAAGGGCCACTCCTTCCTTCCAGCCCATTCCAAGAGGCTTGAAGAAAGGCTCGATCCATTTGCCAATCCTTCCGATAAAGCTGTTTTCTATCTGCTCCGAGGATTTTATTATATCTATTTCCTTCAAAAAATTATCCTTATCGGCACCGCCAGGCATTGTTTGAGCTTTCATCTCCATTTCAGCTACTCTTTGAGAAAAGATCACAGTTTTCGGGAAGTAGCCCAGTACCCATATCAGTACTGACCCGACAAGTATAACACCGCCCATTTTTTTTAAAAATTGCGAAGCCCTTTCCCACATGTGAATAAAGAGGGATTTAATAGTCGGGGTACGGTAAGGCGGTAATTCCATAACAAACGGAACCGATTTATTCCTGAAGAAAAATACTTTCAGCAATTTCGCCGTTACTATGGCTACAAATATGCCGAGAAAATAAAGTGAAAAGATCACTGTACCGGCCGCTCTTCCGAAGAACATGCCGGCGATCAGTATATATATAGGCAGTCTGGCTGAACAGCTCATGAATGGATTTATTAGAACGGTCACTTTTCTGTCATCATCGTTTTCAAGGGTCCTGGCCGCCATGATTCCCGGAACATTACAGCCGACACCCATAAAAAGGGAGATAAACGATTTTCCGTGTACACCGAGAAGGTGCATTACTCTGTCCATTATAAAAGCAGCACGGGCCATATAACCGGTATCTTCCAGTATTGCTACGATCAGGAATAATATTATTATCTGGGGAAGAAATGCAAGTACAGAACCGACCCCGCTTATGATTCCGTCTGTGAGAAGGTCTTTAAGAATTCCTGCTGACATGAATTTTTGAATTATTGAGCTTAAAAGCGCTGTACCCCGGGAGATTAAAGTACTGAAATATCCTCCTAACAGGAATGTCAGCTGGAAGGTCAGCCAGAGAATAGCAACAAATATAGGAAAACTTAAATATTTGTTAAGAAGAATGGAATCTATCGCTTCTGTAAAGTCTGTTTTGTGAATCGGGGATTTTTTTATGCGGATGCATTCTCTGATTATTCCGAGGATAAATCCGTATCTCTTATCGGAGAGAATGTCTTCGGGATCTTCATTATAAACCGCTCTCAGCTCTTTGATATATTTTTTCGCGATTTTTTCCATTTTGTCGATCTTTCCGGATTCATTAACTTTTTCAATGATATCCCTGTCCTGCTGAACGATCTGTATAGAAAGCCACCTGGTATTATAAGATTCCTGAAACTTGCTGTCGCAATTCAGCCGGCACTCGATATCCGCAATCGCCTTTTCTATATCCTCACCGTAATTAATAGTTATTTTTTTAAAAGCTTTTTCATCAAGCATTTTGATTATTGCCTTTAGAAGCGGAACAGCACCCTCTTCTCTTGCCGCAACCATCCTGATAACAGGGGCTTTAAGAAGTATTTCCATTTTGTCAAGGCTTATGTCAATACCCTTGTTCAGTACTTCATCGTACATATTAAGTGCAAGGATGAAAGGGACTCCAGTGTCGATTATCTGTGTTGTCAGGTACATACTCCTTTCAAGAGTAGTACCGTCTACGATATTCAGGACAATATCAGGTTTTTCTTCAACAATAAAATTCCGTGTGATTTTTTCCTCAATTGAATTAGGCGATAAACTGTAAGTTCCGGGAAGATCGATAAAATCAATTTCATAATCACCATAGTTCAATGAGCCTTCCTTTTTCTCGACCGTAACTCCCGGCCAATTACCTACATGCTGGCGGGCTCCCGTCAATAGATTAAATAATGTCGTCTTACCGCAATTTGGATTGCCGACAAGGGCGATTCTAGCCTTTTTCACAATATGCACCTATGCAATTTCATTAACATGGTCGATAATTACAAACTTCGCCTCTGATTTCCGGAGACTTATATTATATCCCATAACATTGATCTCCATGGGATCGCCCAGAGGAGCATCACGCCTCATAAGTACTTTTCCGCCCTTTCTAAGTCCCATCTCGGTAAGCCTTCTTCTAAAAATGGATTTATCCTCAATTTTAACAATAAGAGCCTGCTCGCCGGGCATAAGTTCATGCAATCTTTTTTCCATATATTAACACTTCCCTATTTAATGATATAGATAATCATTATCAAATAAATAATAAAAATTCCCTCTTTTTCAGTGCTTGGCACAATCACTGCATATGCCGAATATTTTCAGGCTGTGACTGATCGGACTGAGGCCATGCTCATAAGCAAGCTTTTCCTGTAACTTCTCAATATCCGGATCCACTGCCTCAATTACCTTCCCGCACTCGACACATATCAGATGGTCATGGTGTTCATGACCATAGCTGTGTTCAAAGCGCATAATACCGTCGCCGAAATCAACTTCACGGCCCAATCCGCTCTCGCAGATGACTTTCATTGCACGGTAAACTGTTGCATATCCAATGCTCTTGTCGCGAATCCTGACAAGATCATAAAGATCTGCCATAGTCACATGCCTTTCAACATCCAAGAATACATCAAGTATTTTCTGCCTTTGTTCGCTCTGGCGTATGCCCTTATTCTTAAGGTATTTGTCAAAAATGGCTTGAGCGTCCATACTTATCCTTTATAATATTCAATAAATATCTGTAAGTGATAATCATTATCATTTATATTAATTCATTATTTTCATTTTGTCAAGATTATTCCAAAATTCTGTGTCAAAATCCTGTATAAAACCATTATACCTTATGCAGCAGCCTATTTAGCCTCGCCCATCCTGCTGATTATTATTTTATTGGATTGGTTACAGATATCCTTCGCTTCAGAAGTATAGAGGTGCTCAATCCTGTTTTTGTAGAACTCAATAATTTTTCCTCTGACCATTTTCAAAGTGCTGTTTAAAAAATGATTCTCTTCGGTAAATTCTTCCCCAAGAAGGGCTATAGCCGACGGAAGCCATCTCGCAGGAAAAAGATGAGCATATTTTCCATTCTCCCTGTATTGATCTATTTCACCCTTTAATAAAAGAAGCGCCATAATCTGTCCTTCCTCAGTCTGGCAGCTCATTTTATTATCATTCAAATAATTTATAATCGCTTCTCTGTCCGGGACAAGCAGGGCAACGGTATAAGGTCCCTGGTTATTATACAGCATTATCTGACTGATAAAGGCCGAATGTTCTATAATGGTTTCTTCAATGCCTTCCGGACTGTATTTTTCACCGTCATTGCCAATCAGGAGGCTTTTAAATCTTCCCAATACATAAAGAAAACCATCCTTATCAAGATACCCCATATCACCGGTCATAAGCCAATTTTCCCGCAATGCCTCCGAAGTAGCTTTATCGTTCTTCCAGTATCCGGCCATAACATTTTCACCCCTGACAGCGATTTCACCCCTTTCCCCTGCTGGAAGCTCTCTTCCTTCAGTATCACATATTTTAACCTTTAAATTTATCGCCAATCTGCCGGAAGATCCCAATTTATGGCAGTCCGGCGTATTGGAAGAAATGACAGGGGCCGATTCCGTCAACCCATACCCCTGGTACATAGGAATGCCGATAGCATAAAAAAACCGCTGAAGTTCTATATCCAGAAGAGCACCTCCGCCGACAAAAAAATCCAGCCTCCCCCCAAAATTCTCTCTGATTTTACTGAAAATTAACTTATCGGCCAGCATGTAAAGAGGTTTTTTAAGTTTTTTTAATCCCTTTCCCCTGTTATAACCATCAGCATTGTAGCCATATGCTAATTTAAGGGCTCTGTGAAAGAGATTTTCGATCAATGGGCCTTTATCATGAATGCCTTTTTCAATACTTTTACGGAAAGTTTTAGCAATTGCCGGTACACTTAACAGATATGTTGGCCTGATTTCCTTGATATTAACTGGAATATTTCTCAATGTTTCGATCGGGGTTGAGCCGGTCTGGACAGAAGCCATACTTCCGCCGTTTTTTATCAGTGAATAGATCCCGCATGTATGGGCAAAACAATGGTCCCAGGGTAAAATTAAGAGCGACACATACCATTCGGGGACTTTAAAAAGCTCGGAGGCCTGTTCCACATTCGCAGTATAATTTCTGTGCGTCAGAATAACTCCTTTCGGGTCCGCTGAAGTGCCTGATGTATAACAGATATTCGCATAATCCTGTTCCTCCACCGCCTTCCATGTGCTTTCAATCTCTTCCCTGTGATTAAGGTAATATTCCCTGCCATTTTCAAGTATATCTCCGGCGAAATATTCATCCTGCTCATAATACTCAAGCGGGTCAAGTGAAATAATAAATTCAAGTTCAGGGAGATCAGCCTTGATTTTTCGAATTTTTGATATCTGGCTTTTAGACACTATTGCCAGTCTTGCCTCTGAGTGGGATAAACGGAATTTTAATTCCGACAGTTCATCCAGTCTTACCGAAAGAGGAACATTTATTGCTCCGGCATAAAGAACTGCCAGTTCACTCATCAGCCAATCATTTCGTCCTTCAGATATGAGTGCAGCCCTCTCGTTTTTTTTAAGGCCTTTATACTGCATCCCGGCTGAGAATCGGCACACTAGCTCGCGCATCTCTTTATATGTTATTCCATTGTAACTACTGTTTATTTTTTCACGGATAAGGATATTACTTCCGAATTTTTCTACGCTTTCTTCAAATAAATAAGGTATTGTTCTTTTAATCATAATGACCCGCCGTTTAAATATGGTACTCAAGTTATAAAAAAATCGCAACAATCGGCTTCACAATTAATAATTCCCCATTTCCCGTGCCTTGATTAAGTTAGCTTGAGCTGAAAAGGTTCAAAACTGCTGCAAGTGACATTCACCCAGATACTGAAAATAACAAACAGGATGGAGACCTTGAAGCCGCGATGCTCCGGGAGGGTAATGTCCACAGCGTACAATACTGGAAACAATGCTTGAGCCTATTATCGAAAGATATAAAGATCATGGTATTGACCACTATTTCCGTGGGGATGCCTCTTTCGCCAAACCGGAGAATTACGATTACCTGGAGGCGGCGACCAAAGAAGACCGTCAAATTCTACAACTAATCTGCACATATTAGCCTTCGAGAGATGAAAGTTATGTTGACTAGTAAAAGCGAGTTATATAAAATATTGGTAGAATGCATTGGGAACAGGATTTTTGGAGTTATAGCATACCAAATCAGGATATTTATCCTGGGGTAAAATATCATGAAATATTTATCTTTGATAATTTTCATCATTGCGCAGATTATTTTTATTCCATTTTTTATTTTTGGCGCGATTCTTCTGACCATCAAACAATTGCGTGTAAGCAAAAAACTTGGAGTCTCAGGCACGGCCATTTCAGCAATCGGTGCAAGGTGGGTCTTGAATGCTTATGGAAAGAGAAAAGATCCGGCAGCAGCAAAACTATACCGTTCTCTTCCAAATGCTTCTGAAATAGGTTTATGGATGCTTTATTTTCCCAGAATTTTAAGATACAAAATATATCCGGCACTGGAAGAGGAAGGGAAGGAAAGCATCATTAATGTGGTAGTTGCCAGGACCCTTTATTTCGATAAGCTCATTGATAGAATAAAGAATGAGGCAGGGCAATTCGTTGTAATGGGGGCAGGTTACGATACAAGGTGTTACGGTGGTCTTAAAAATAATAATATCAGGTTTTTCGAACTGGACCAGTTAAAAACACAAAAACTGAAAATAAAATGCTTAAAGAAGGCTGGCATTGATATGTCCCATGTTACTTTCGTAGATGTGGATTTTTCCATGGAAAAGTGGTATGAGAAACTCGAAAGGGCTGGCTATGATCCGGGCAAAAGGTCAATTTTTTTATGGGAAGGAGTAACCTTATATCTTTCTGAAAATGATGTCCGTAAAACGATAATGGAAATACAGGGACATGCCGCACCCGGCAGCATGCTGCTTGCCGATTTTTATTCAAAAAGATTGATTTCACTGCAGGGTGTAAAACCAACAAATGAAAATTTTGGATTCGGCCTGGATTTTTCTGCAAACAGAGAAGAAGTTTTAAAAAAATTTACAGATAGTGTAAATGTAAGACTGGGTGATTCCTATTTTATTGGACACAAGACAAAAAAAGGCGCCTTCGGGGCTGTAACTGAAATCATTTTATAGTTTTTTGTTTTCACCCTGGTTTTCGTAGAAGTAGAGCTTGCTGCTGGCTGCCAGGGTCGGGCTGCCGGCAGAAAGTATTATTTCACAAAAAATCCGCTTTAGCAATTAATTATAATCTCTTATAATTCGTCCGATAATTGCCAAAACCTCCGGAAATTATTAAAATGTGGGGTCGGAGGAAATCCATGTTCAATAAGAAGAAAAAGCACTGGTATAATCAAAAGCCCAATTATAAAAGAGCCACGGGAGACCAGCCTGAAGAAAAGATCCCTGATCATGCCGCTATGCCTGAAACGACGGCAACACAGGTTCAGGAGGCTCCTCAGCCATTTATTGAACCTGAATCGATGGAGCAGCCTCTATCTGAACAGCCCTCCCCATTCCCGGCTGTCGGTAATGATTCAGTCGATGAGATCTGCAAGATATGCGGAATGCCGATCCGGAACCATTATACGGCAATTCGAAGGAAGACAGCCGATGGAATGTCACATTTTGACTGTGTTCTCAGGGAACTCTCAAAGGAAAATTCTCCGAAGCTCGGCAAATACAAAAGAATTTATTATGTCGGTTCCGGGGATTTCGCTATTGTAAAAGAATTTTTCGACAAGAGGGGCCATCTCAAGAGCTACGAGATACTGGAAAAAATTAACTACGAAACCAAGGCCTGAAGCGGCATTATGGATCCCTCCTCCTTTAACAGATACCTCTCCCTCTACGGTTTAGTTATCAGAAAACGGGATTTCGGGGAAGGAAACTCTTTTGTATCTATTATAGACAGGGAAAATGGGTTGCTGGAAATCGTATCTTATGGCTCCGGAATGGAAAAGAGCACACGCCGGGAAGCCCTTCTTGTTACCGGTCTTATATCCGGCGTCTGTTATAGAAAACATCCTGAATCCCTGCCCGTTTTAAGGGAAGCCCTCCGCGAAAGGTCTTTTGATGGAATCACATCAAATTATAATTCACTATCGTACGTTTTTTTTATATTTGAAATACTTTCAATCATGCTGAGGGAGGATGAAAAATTTGCCCTTTTCAATCTCCTTCTTGAAACAATGGTTAGGATTAATGATGCCGGCAATCCTGAAAATTATTGCATTTATTTTATTATAAAATTTTTAAATTCGGAGGGCCTTCTTCCCGGTTTTAAAACGCCGGACGATTATATGATCTTCAAGGCCGATCTAGAAAAATCGGGTTTTATACTTGGAAACGGCTCCATCAGGCTGATCAAAGACATATCTGCCGCTTCAAACTTGAATTTTATTGAAGATAAGAAAATATCAACTTCTGTGACAACCAATCTGCTTAATTTCATCTCGCTCATGATAAAAATGAATTATGACAGGGAAATTAAGTCTATATCTATGATTAATACCGACAGAATCAGGCAGTGACTACCCGGTTCCTCCCGCTTTGTTTAGCCTCATAGAGAGCCCCATCGACCCGTCTCAGTAAATCGTCACCCGATTCATTTTCTTCATAAGATGATACACCGAAACTGCATGTCAGATACCCTATCTTCTCAAAGTTTGTACCGCTGATCCTCTTTCTTATCCTTTCAGCGAATTCCGTTGCACCTCTTTTTCCTGTATCAGGAGTGAGTATCATGAACTCTTCACCGCCCCAGCGTGCAAAAAGATCGGTTTCTCTCACCATCGGTTTAATTGTGGAAACTACTCCGGAAAGAACAATATCTCCGGCTTCATGACCGCAGCTGTCGTTTATCTTTTTAAAATGATCAACATCGAACATAATCAAGGACAACGGTTTTCTGTACCTCTTGCATTTTCCAATTTCATCATTGAAAACTTCGTTGAATTTTTTCCTGTTGTAGATCCTGGTTAACTCATCAGTGACTGACAGAAGCCTGACCTTTTCAAGGGTCTCTTCAAGCTTCAGGTTGAGGATCAGGCTCATTCCGACAAGAAAAAGAGTCACCAGGAATCCTATTGTGCTGATAGACAGAGTCACAGTCATGGCTGAATAAAACGTTTTAAGTATCTTCGATTCAAGGAACTCAATTATTATCATACCGAGGGGATACGTAAACAATTTGCCTTTAAGGGAAACTTTCCAGTTAATCGGATAATAGTAAACATAATAGTTCTTATTTTCACGTTTTAAAATATATAATTTTAAATCCTTCACAGCTAAATACTGCTTGATGTCATTTTCCGGTACAGGCTTCCCCAAATCCCTGTAATCAAGGCTTCCGATGATCACCCCCCTGTAATTTTTACGGTTTTCTTTTCCCCTGACCCTCTCATATTCAATCACATACGTTTTGTCAAGTCCCTCGATTGAGAATCCTTTGAGATCGATTATATAATCATTGATAAGGCCCTTTTTATTCTGGATTATAGACTCAATAGCCGCGCTTGACAATCCTTTTGCCGTGGAAATGCACATTTCCTCAGTTTTTTTAATTATCGCATCCCTTTCATTTGAAATAAAAAGATAACTCAGAAGAAGTATAATTCCTAAAATCAGAAATGAAATCGCCGGAAGAACTATGCGTCTCTGGGAGAATAATCTGGAAATTAACCTATCCGTTATAAAATAGTCAGCTTTTTTATCCGGCATTATAATTCACCCGGGTTGAATTTAAGTCTTCCCAATCCTTGTAGACCGGATCATAACCCTTTTCCATTATAACCCGGGCAATTTGTTCAACGCTCCTGTGGTCTGATATTTCAAACTGGGGAGTAGAAGGATTGCAGCAATAACCTCCAACGCTCGTATTGGAGCCCCCGGACATTTTCGTTATTCCCAGCCCGATGAGATTATCCCTGAAAAACTGCCTTTCCCTTGTTGAGAGAGTAATACCTGCCTTTGGCAGGAACAGTCTGAAAGCTGCAAGGAACTGCACGAATTTTTTATCCGGGAGGGGGGATATTGCTTTAAAATTACCTTCTGCTTCATTCAGCCTGGGCAGCGAAATCCCAACTTCGGTGGCTGAAAAATTAGTAAAGATATGCCTTGCGTGAAGCCCGCAGAAAAACGCCTCCTTGAGCGGATCACCAAGCCCGTAAAGGGGACCGATAGTAACAGTTCTGAAATTCGCTATTGCCCCTCTTTCAGGAGCTCCAAGCCTGTATTCGAAATTCCTTTTCGGACCTCTGAGGTGAACTCTGCCGTATAAGTCTCTGTCATAAGTCTCCTGGTATATGGTCAATCCGTCGGCTCCGGCACTCACCAGCCTTTCATAATCTTCTATGTCCATAGGGTAAACCTCTATTGAGACTGAAGCAAAATATTTTCTTAAAAGGCGCACAGCATCTTCAATATAGGAAACTGGGCTTTTTTCCCTTGATTCACCGGTAAGTATGAGTATATGCTTCAGGCCTGTATCATATATCTTTCTGGCATTTTGTTCGATTTCGCCCAGCGTAAGTTTCATGCGCGTGATGCTGTTTCTTCTGTTAAATCCGCAATAGGCACATTCATTTACACAGTAATTGGAGATATAAAGCGGTATATAGAGCGAAATAGTCCGGCCGAAATTCCTGATTGTAAGCATAGATGATTTTTGAGCCATATCTTCAAGATAAGGTTCTGCGACATTTGAAAGAAGGCATAAAAAATCAAGCTCTGAAAGATTTTCCTTTGCAATGCTTTTCCTAATATCATCTTCTTTAACGTTTTCAATATAGCTGTTAAAATCAAAAGAAGACCATTTATTAAGGGTTTCAATAAACGGTATAAATTTTATCATCTGTTTCTCGCGGTTTTTTCACCTTCTTTTAATTCAAGAAGCTCGTTAAAAAATTCCTTTGAGGGATAGAAAACCTCTTTTGAATCAATCAAATCCTCAGTTGTATAAAATCGGACGTCAGATACTGACTCATCTCTGGCTTTGACGCTTATCTTTTCTCGATAACCGGCAGGCAGCTCAACTAGAAAACCAATTTTAACAATATGTCTTGATCTTTTAGCATCAATATATTCATCAACGAAAACCAGCTCCTTTGTCTCAGGACCGTCAATATAAAGCTCCTCGACCAGTTCCCGTTCGATGCATCTCGAAAGAATTTCTCCATGTTCCAGATGTCCGCCCGGCAGGACCCAGTATGATTGCCCCCTTTTTTTATGCTTGGCAAGAAGAATTCCGCCGGTACTGGAATATATGACTGCTTCGACCCTTACTTCAATTTTTGCCATACAGTAATTCTATCATTTTTTAGAAGCTAATTCAATATTGTTTTTCTGACCCTGCATACGCTACAATTTAAAATATCGGGTCCATAATTCCGGCTACAGTATAATTTTTACCATCTTTTTTAACCTGGAACAGGACGTACGAATAAGGTTTACCGCCGATCAATTTATAGGCCTGAACATATAATTGATCGCTATTTTCGCTCTGGCAATCAAACTGGAACCTTACATCGGAATTTTTCACATTGCTTTTATCTCTGTCCTGTGAAAGGAGAATGAAAGGAATTTCTGTTTCATTATCCTTATTTATTTTTATGTTCCTATTTGTAAATTTCTGATTATTGTAAAATTCATTTACAGCATCAAGAATGGTCGGCCCGCTTAAGTTTGTATCAAAGTCTATGCGGCTGAAGGAAAGATCGTTTTCTATAGATTCTTTTCCCGATATAGCTTCAATGGATTTCAAATTGCTTGTAATAATAAGGTTAGTGGATGAATTTTTATCAATTTTCAATAGATTTGTAATGATATTGTCCGGGAAAGTTTCGACAAGCGATACTTCTAAAGAAATTGGGAAATCATTGGAAAGAGTAATCAGCTTTTTCATATCAAGGCTGAAACCCCTCCGCAAAAAATTTGTTATTACCATGTTTGTAGCAGTAAGGACGATATTATAAAGTTTCCCTGCCGGCCATAGAGTCAGGGCGTCACTGTCGATAAAATTGGAATTTTCACTGTCCTGCATATCTCTTGCTGTCTGAAGGAGTTCATCCATTCCTATCTCTATGTATTCGTATTTTTGTATAAGCAGGTTTATGTAATTGAAAAATTCTTCCCTTTTATCACCAAAGATCGTATGAAGAAGATTGACCCCGTACACATATTTATAAACGTTCTGTCCGGATTGTCCGGCAAGCATAAGATTGATAAGGTCTGTCCTGTTTCTTAAGATCATCTTATTGTATATTTCCGGGTAATAAGCCGCTATAACCGCGAGGGCCATGTACTCTGTAATTGATTCCGATTCAATATAGTCATTTTCATTAAATTTAAGTACATGAGGAATATATGCATGAGAAAGCTCATGTGCCAGTACCTCAAAAAGTTTTGAATAGCTATTGCGAGGGCAATAAGGAATTGACGATGATGAGAGAGTTTGTACATCGATGAGATTATCCGCTGTGAGGTCAGGAGAAAGTTGTATGGTGTTTGCCATATTCTCACCCTCTATTCCCTCTATATCATTATACTGGAAAAGTTTATTGACAATATGGATCTGAGAATAAGGATAAAATCCAAACCTGTTTGTTAGAAAATCGATCGTTTTTTCTGTATAATCAAAAAGCAGATAATTATTGTTTGTATCTGATGAATAGATTATTGTATTGCCCTTTTGCTCCCTGTCGAAAAGACCGATAAAAAGATTCCCTGTATGTAAAACATCAGTGCTTTCACTTATCCAGACTGATGATTTTTCTTCATTTTTTATTGTTTCTTCGGTATTTTTACCTCCAAGCACGGAAAAATAATTTTCCGGAACCGTTAATTTTATAGAATACATAAAAGAGGGAGAATCCGCAAAGGGGACAGGAAGCCAGATCTTTTTAGCGTCCATAAAAACTGTATCTTCGTTAAGGATAAAACGATCTTCATTAATAGGCCCGTTAATATGGAACTTGATACCTATTTTAGCTGTTGATCCGCTCTGAAGTGTCCTGATCCTGATTCTGTATATGCCGCTGCCATAGCCGATTCCAATCTCAAAATTAACAAGTTCGCCATTATATTTTATAGAATCAACGATAACACTCGCATGAGATATAAAGAATATTTCCTGCAGGTTTTTATTTTGCCTGTTTTCAATAGTATAGATCAGATTGCCGGAAAGATTAAGATTTGAAGGATCATATTTGATCTCGCCTTCCAGAAAACTAACAGATACGCTCTTCTTAAGAAGAAAATCATCACATGACATCAATGAAAGAATAAAAATCAATACTGGAACAGCAAAGGCTTTGCTAAACGGCATCCTGAAAAAACTCCATACGGTGATTTATCGGCTTATCTCAAACCTATCAGCTTTTTTATAAAATTCCATACCCTCATAAAGATATTCGGATTTAATAACTTCTTTTTTCTCGCCAGACCTTCCCGAAGTTCATCGACAGTGAAATCCTTTCTAATAATATTTTCATGCATTTCCATTTCAAGAAAATCAAGCTCGCTGTCCGGTTCCATAATCCTTGCGTCTATATACTTCCATCCCAGTTCTCTCGCAGCCATGATTCTTCTGAACCCGCTGATCAGCTCATAAACGGGCGTGATCACAACCGGATTAATAAGACCGTATTTTTGTAAACTGGCCTTTAGATTAGTCAGATCACCTGCATCTTTTCTGACCCTTTTGCCAATTTTAATGTTATCAATCTCAATATTCAAACGACTCTCCATCACGCCCGTTAAACAGCCGGAAGGCATTTCTACTGCATTACTTTATACTTTAATTACTCCACTTTATAATCAATTATGACATACAATCCTTTTTCAGTCCAATTTTTAAAGTCTGTATTGCATTATAACAAATTATGGCTTTCAACCTCGAGAGGGCAGAATTACCTCATTGATAAAAATATAGCTGAAAAAATAGTATCTTTTATCCCTGGTTCTTCTGTCGTCTTCGAGGCGGGAAGCGGCCTCGGCGCGCTGACCCATCTTCTTGCTGATAAATTTAATACTTACTCTATAGAAATAGACCACGGCATATACGTCCTTTTAAATCAGTACCTCAGTGGACCCGGCCTTGTCCTCATCAATGGCGATTTTCTGAAATACGATCTTGAATTATTGAGCGAAAAAGAGCTTTTTTTTGTTTCAAATGCCCCCTATTCGATAGCAGGGGAGATCATCAAAAAATTTGTCGACAGCGATAAATTTCAGCTGGGTCTGTGCATGCTCCAGCTTGATATGGTTAAAAGAATGAGCGCTCCCGTTTCCTCTGCCTCTTATGGTCCCTTCACAATTCTTTGTTGCCATTACCTTTCTGTCAAAAAACTTTTTCCTGTAGGCAGAAACAGTTTTTTCCCTGAACCTTCAGTTGATTCCGCTGTAATTCAACTGAAAAAAAAGTCGTCTGATCTGCCCCAGAAGGATTTCAGCATATTTTTAAGAAAGGGATTCAAAGCCCGGAGGAAAACTCTGGGCAATAATTTAATACCTCTGGGCATCTCGCAAAACGGTATTGAAAAAATCAATATAAATCCTCTATTAAGGCCACAGGATATTACACCCTTTGAGTGGGAAAAACTTTACAGGCTCTTCAGGACATAATCCATGTATGAGCTCATTGAAAGCGCCCTGGAAAGTGACATTGCCGCTATGTTGGCAAAAGAATCAAGATATTCACTTTCTTCTTTTGTAAAAAATATATCCCTTTCTCTCTTATAAATTGAAATAACTCCAATTACGGAATTATTTGCCGACATGGGAATATAATACCATTGTGAAGATGAAAGAGTATTTGTCCCCTTTCCAGCCGTTTTACTGTTCTTATAAACCCATTGCGAGATACCGATCTCATTTTCCCCGAAGGCAATGCTTCTTTCAGTGCTGGCCATTATTTTTACTGTATCCTCCTTCCCGGGAAGAAGCACTACAACATCACTCTTAAAAAAATCTCCTACATTCTTTGTGATCGACCCGAGTATCTCATTCAGAAAATTATGGGTCAAAAGCTCCTTGCTGAAATTATAGATAGTGTTGAGGAATTTTTCCTGTTTCCTGTACCGGTCAATTCTCCACTTGACAAGGTCTGAAAGGATGCTGGTTGTTGCCCCAACTATAAAAAAGACTATAAAAATCGGCAAATATCTTATATCGCTGATTGCAAAACTGAACTTGGGTTTGGCAAAAAAGAAATCCAGAGCAACAACCGAAAGGAACGATGCCCATATACCCTGGCTCCTTCCTCCATAATAGCTTACCAGGAGGACAGGAAGGAGCATTACCATTATGATATTTGTGAATCCGAGCGTTTGAAAAAAAACGTATGATAAAAAAGTGGTAGCGCTCACAACCAGCACCGAAACAAGATATTTAGTCCATTCGAGAACTTTCCCGTTTTCATGATTTCTTGTCTTCCGGCGCGGCTCAGGCGATGTATCGACAAGCATTACCTGTACAGGCTTCGCCTTTCTGATCATTTCATCCACTACAGAGCCGCGGATAAAATTATCTAAAGGAGATCTCGAAGAAAATCCAATAAGTATGAGAGTTATATTGTTTTCCTTGGCGAAAGAAGCAAGTTCATCTGCAACCCTGTCGGCAATCAGAGTGACTGTTTTAGCTCCCAGGTCTTCAGCGAGTTTCAGGTTTTTAGAGACTTGGCTCCTCTGTTCTTCATCCAGGTTCCCGAATTGTATTGATTCTACATGAACAGTGAACCACTCGGCATCCAGATCCTCTGCCATTCTGTGGCCGATCCTGATAAGTTTCTGTGACGAGACACTGGCGCTGATAGCTACGAGAATTCTGGAACCGACCGGTATGGGGCTTTTTATGGCATTCTGCCTCATATAATCAAGCAGTTCTTCGCTGACCTGTCTTGCTGTATAGCGCAGCGATAATTCCCGCAGGCCCATCAGGTTGCTTCTCTTGAAGAACTCGAGCATGGCTATCCTCGCGTTTTCGGGAATATAAACCTTTCCCTCCTTAAGCCTGTTCTCAAGTTCATCGATCGGGATATCCACAAGTTCAATTTCATCTGCCTTATCAAAAAAACTGTCGGGAACGGTCTCTTTTACACTTACACCTGTCATCTGCTGGACTATATCGTTTATGCTTTCCAGGTGCTGGACGTTAAGAGCGGTTGCCACATTGATACCGTTGTTTATGAGCTCCTCAATATCCTCATACCTCTTGTTGTGGCGAGAACCTGGTACATTTGTGTGGGCTAGTTCGTCAACAAGAACAAGGGCTGGACGCCTCTTTAAAACTGCATCAATATCGAACTCTTTAATGGTTATACCCTGATAAATTATTTCTTTTGTCGGTATGATTTCAAGCCCGCTCAGAAGGGCATCTGTATCAGCCCTTCCATGCGTAACCGCTATGCCAACAACAACGTCAACCCCGTTATTTTTCAGATTGCGGGCGTTTAAGAGCATCCTGTATGTCTTGCCAACTCCGGCTGAATATCCCAGATAAATTTTCAAAATGCCGCTTTTATCGCTTTCATCCGCTTCTTCCATTTTCATCCTGCTTAGAATTGTTTCTGGATCAAGTCTCCTCTGTTCAGCCATATTGCGCCTCCCTTAAGGGGTCTCTTTTTCTATTAACATTTAACATTATTTTAATTCTTCCAGGGCCAAATTCAACTTTAAAACATTAACTTTGTCTATTCCCCAGAAACCCTGTGTCTTTAAATCCATCGTATTGGAGATAAGCCTCAAAATTTTTTTAAGGGGTATTTTGCGTAAGCTGGAGATTCTCCTTGCCTGTATCAGGGCATTTTCAATGCTTATATCCGGATCCAGGCCGCTTGCCGAGGCTGTCACCATATCGGAAGGAATAGGAGAACCCGGTGTAAGGCCGTTCTTCCTCCTGGCGTCTTCAATCCTGGTTTTAACCATAGTTATCAGATTTGAGCTTGAAGGACCGAAGTTGAAAGCGCCGGAATTTGTCGCATCGTAATCACATTCAGAAGGTCTTCCGTTAAAATATATATCATTGGTAAACAATTGTCCAATAAGCAGTGAACCTATGATTTTACCATTTTTTAAAACAAGACTGCCGTTCGCCTGGTCTTTAAATGCATTTTGAGCAATCAGGGTCATCGCAAGGGGGTAGATAATCCCGGTCAGTATGGTAAAAACAGTCAACATAAGTACCGATTGTATCACTAATTTCATAATACCTCCTTTCATTTAAATAATTTAATGATCATATCTATCAGCTTGATTCCCGGAAACGGAAGTATCACTCCTCCCAGTCCATAGATAAAGAGATTTCTTGCCAGAAGGGAAGCCGGCGACTGAGTCTTATATTTAACCCCCCTGAGGGAAAGAGGGATAAGCAGCGGTATAATTATGGCATTGAAAATCACAGCCGAAAGAACCGCCGACTCAGGAGTGCTAAGGTGCATTATATTCAAAAAGCCGAGAGCAGGAAAAGCCGACATAAACATGGCCGGAACAATAGCAAAATATTTGGAAACATCGTTGGCAATGCTGAATGTAGTCATTGCTCCGCGTGTAATCAGTATTTCTTTGCCTATTTCAACAATATCAAGAAGTTTCGTAGGATTCGAATCGAGGTCTATCATATTGGAAGCCTCCCTTGCAACCTGAGTTCCTGCATTCATGGCGACAGCAACATCAGCCTGCGCAAGTGCAGGGGCATCATTGGTACCGTCCCCGATCATAGCAACCAGGTACCCTTCGGCCTGGTATCTTCTAATTATTTCCAGCTTGGCTTCCGGCCTGGCCTGAGCAACAAAATCGTCAATACCTGCCTCAGCGGCAATAGAGGCTGCCGTTAGCTGGTTATCACCTGTTATCATCACTGATTTAATACCCATTTTACGGAGGTTTGAAAGCCTCTCGCTGATCCCGACTTTGAGGATATCAGTAAGGCGTATAACTCCAAGAACCCTGTTTTCCTCGACCACTACAAGCGGTGTACCTCCCTTTTCAGATATAGCCCTTACGCTCATTTTAACCTCATCCGGTATCATTCCGCCGCCGGATTTAACATGCTCTTCAATAGCTTCATATGAACCTTTCCATACCCGGATGCCGTTCATATCCACACCACTCATTCTGCTTTCAGGTGTAAAGGGTATGAACTTATATTGATTAAAATCTGTTATATCCCTCCCGCGAATATTGAGGGTATCTTTTGCAAGGCTCAATATGCTTCTCCCCTCAGGTGTCTCATCCGCAATGGAAGCGTACAGAGCTTTTCTGGCAAGCTCTTCCATTGCTATTCCATCGGCCGGAATGAATATTTTGGCCATCCGGTTTCCAAGTGTTATTGTACCCGTTTTATCAAGGAGAACTATGCTTACGTCCCCGGATGCTTCCACTGCACGGCCGGAAAAAGCTATGACGTTTTTCTCGATCAGCCTGTCCATTCCTGCTATGCCTATTGCGGGAAGAAGTGCACCGATTGTAGTCGGCATGAGGCATACAAGGAGCGATATCAGAACCGGGATGCCTACATAGACACCCGTGTAATTATCATAAGGTATCAATGTTACGACCACTACTATAAAAAGAACAGTAAGTGCTATGAGAAGTATTTCAAGCGCTATCTCATTCGGTGTTTTCTGCCTCTTTGCGCTTTCAACCATTGATATCATCGTATCCAGGAAACTTTCTCCCGGGTTGTTTGTTATTTCAACCTTTATTGTCCCTTCTATAATCCTTGTTCCTCCGGTTACGCCGCTCCTGTCTCCGCCAGATTCCCTGATTACCGGGGCCGATTCTCCAGTGATAGCAGACTCATCTACAAGGGCAGTTCCCTGGACAATCTCGCCGTCGCCGGCTATTAATTCGCCCTTCCTCACTAGAATATAATCTCCCTTTTTCAGATTCAAGGCAGGTATCTCCAAAATATCCATCGGGTTTTCTACTGTGGATTTCTCAGTTATCTTATGGGCCGTAAGAGTGCTGCGTGTACTTTTCAGGGCTTCAGTCTGCGCCTTTCCGCGGCTTTCTGCGACTGCCTCGGCATAGTTTGAAAATATCACTGTAAACCAGAGCCAGAGGCTGATATTGAAATTAAAGGAAAAAGACTGACCCCCTAGTAATGCTGTTATGGTGATAATAGTTGTAATAACAGCCCCGATTTCCACAACAAACATGACTATATTTCTGAGCATAAGGACGGGGTTGAGTCTTATAAGTGATTCTTTCAAAGCATCGAGGAGTACTGGCTTCCAGTCTATATTCTTCATTTTATCGCTTTTCATATTTCCTCCGCTAGTATAATCTTCCGGCATACATAAAAAGATGGTCAAGAGTGGGGCCGATCACAAAGGGAATAAAAAATGTCAGGCCGCCGAATATTACCACAACGGATACAAGCATTACCACGTAGAGGGGTGTAGATGTTTGAAATGTAGCAGATGTATCGGGTATGTACTTCTTTTTAGCAAGTGAACCGGCTATGGCGAGAGCAGGTATTATTGTTGCAAAGCGGCCGATCAGCATGGCGGCTCCTGTCATCAGGTTGTAGAATAGAGTATTCGCATTCAGCCCTGCGAAGGCAGAACCGTTGTTTCCATGAGTGGAAGCGAAAGCATATAGTATTTCGGAAAAGCCATGGGGCCCGCCGTTGTTACGGCTTGAAAGCCCGGCAGGGAATAAACAGGCAACGGCTGTAAAAATAAGTGCGCAGAGTGGCCCTGTGATAATGCCTACGAGAGTCCAAATCATTTCACGGATTTCAAGCTTCTTATTGTATATCTCAGGCGTACGCCCTATCATAAGGCCGGCCAGGAACATTGTCATGATAGCATAAAAAAGCATTCCGATTATTCCAACGCCGACACCCCCGAAGATCACTTCTCCAATAAGCATGTTGAACATCGGGACAAGGCCGGTCAGCGGCAGGAAACTGTCATGCATAGAGTTTACCGACCCGTTGGCCACTGCTGTAGTCATTACTCCCCACAACACTGAAGTAAAAACACCAAAGCGGGTCTCCTTGCCTTCCATATTAATGCCATGGCTTATACCTGCCTTTGCGAAAACAGGATTCCCCTTATTCTCGGTAATAACAGAAAAAATAATGCCTGCAATCAGCAGGATGAACATAGCCATAAACATGGCGAACCCTTTTTTGCGGCTTTTAAAAAGATATCCCATCATGAATGGAAAGGCAGCGGGAAGAAGCAGAATAGCAATTAGCTCAAGAAAATTTGTGAACCAATTGGGATTTTCAAAAGGATGGGCTGAATTGGCATTAAAAAAACCTCCCCCGTTAGTCCCCAGCATCTTTATGGATTCCTGGGATGCGACCGGGCCTATCGCTATAACCTGGTCGTGCCCCTGAAGGGTAAGCGCGTGAACATACCCGCCAATAGATTGTACGACACCCTGGGATGATAATATTATTGTCCAGATCACGGAAAGCGGAATAAGTACATAAAGCGTTGCCCTCGTCAGATCGACCCAGAAATTTCCAACAGTAGTGGTATTTTTATTCATAAAACCGCGGAATAATGCCAGAGCCGCCCCGAAACCGGTAGCAGCCGAAACGAAATTTTGAACTGTCAGGCCAACCATCTGTGTGAAATAAGTTAAAGTGCTTTCACCGGCATAAGCCTGCCAGTTCGTGTTTGTCATAAATGAGATCGCTGTGTTAAGAGCCAGGTCCCATTGTACGGTGCCGAATTTTTGCGGATTGAAGGGAAGTATTCCCTGAATAAGCTGCATGATAAAAAGCAGTAAAAACCCTGCAAGATTAAACCATAGAAGTGCAAGTGCATACCTGATCCAGTCCATTTCTTCTGACGGATCGACTCTGCATATTCTGTATATGAGTTTTTCAACCGGCGAAAAGATTGGAGACAGGAAATTCCTGCTGCCTTCAAATACTAAAGCCATGAATTTCCCGATAAAAACTGCCAGAAATATCAGTACTGTGAAAAGTAATATTGAAAAAATAATGTCCTCGGCCATTTTAAAAACCTCCTTTTATTTTCAAAGAAACACATTTTGAAAAGTCTTTTCATTACCTCTTTCCTTTTTTTATTACCGAAAGCCTGGAGTATGCATCAGTTCGCAGATTTCCTATCCTGCCGGCCTTATAATCCTGGTATCCTCTTCCGGCTACCATTGCAGCGTTATCCGAACAGTATTCGGCAGGAGCTGTATAGACCTCGAAGCCTTCATATTTCAGTTTGAGTATTTCCTCTCTTAACAATGAATTGGCAGCCACTCCTCCCGAAACGGCCAGTCTTTTTACGTTAAAATCATGCAAAGCGTTTTTGGTCTTGCGGCAGAGAAGTTCTATAGCCGACTTCTGGAAAACAGCAGCGATATCTTTTTTAGCTGCATCAGTATTTCTTATTCTACCGAGTCTGTAGGCTATTGCAGTCTTAAGCCCGCTGTAGCTGAAATTATACCTGTCCCTTTCAGTGTCAGGCAGAAGCCTTGGCATATCGGAAAATTCTGGGATATCAGGATTCCCTTCCCTTGCAAGTTTATCAATTAGAGGCCCTCCCGGATATCCCAGGCCAAGCAGTTTCGCCACTTTATCGTAAGCCTCTCCTACTGCATCGTCAACTGTTGTGCCTATAAGTTCAAGCGAATCATATCCACTGCACATGTACAGAAGAGTATGACCGCCGGATGCAACAAGTCCGATATATGGAAAATCAATCATATTAAATAAATGCGGGGCATACATATGAGCTTCAACATGATTGACAGGTATCAGGGGTTTGGCCAGTGATAACGCCAGTCCCTTGGCAGTTGATAGGCCCACAAGAAGGCTTCCTATAAGACCGGGGCCGTTTGTCACAGCTACGGCATCAATGTCACTGAGGGGGACATCCCTGAGCGCCATGTCAAGCACCTCCAGCATCTTGATCAGGTGGTTCCTCGAGGCTATTTCAGGCACTACACCATTATATGACTTATGGATTTCAACCTGCGAATAAACTATATTGGAAATTATTGATATTCCGTTCTCAACGACTGCTGCCGATGTTTCATCGCAGGATGTTTCTATGCCCAGGATTTTCATTCTTTTTTACCATCTGAACCGTTAAGTGATTTAAGAAGCTCGCGGCAGACTCGATACGCATCATCATCATCAAGAGTTGAATATATGGGAAGGCTGATTTCATTTTCAAAGGCAAGCCTGGCGTTCGGATAATCAGTGATGGAATAACCGATTCTGGTATAGGCTGGATGCATCACTACCGGTATATAATGCACATTCAGCGCAATTTCCTGTTCCGCCATCTGTTGTATGACAAGGTCCCTCCTGCTTTCCCCTCCATAAGAGAGTCTGGGCATAAAAAGATGATACGAGGTCTCTTTTTCGTTGTCCCGCAGTTCCGGCAGAATCAGGTCTGCACTCCCCAGCTCCCTGCTGTATATATCTGCTATTTTTTTTCTTCGGGGAAGAAAGTCTTTTTCATACCTTGCAAGCTGGACGATTCCAAGAGATGCCTGTAAATCGGTCATATTGTATTTATATCCCGGAATTTCCACGGAATACCGCCAGGAATTAAGACGTGTTTTGGAAAGCGCGTCAAGGTCCTGTCCATGGAGAGACAAAAGTCGTAATTTCCTCTCCATTTCACCGGCATCCCATTTATTGCCCGAATTGAAAACTATTGCCCCCCCCTCTGCAGTAGTCACATTTTTAACCGCATGGAAAGAAAAAACGGTAAAATCCGCTCTGCTTCCAACTCTTTTCCCCTGGTATATAGCCCCAAGGGAATGTGCCGCATCCGAAATGAAAACCGGCCTGTCCAGGAATTTCTGATTTGTTCCCCTCCCCGGGGAAAATAATCTTTTTTTTGCCTCAATGGCACCAATGACACCATCGTAATTGCAGGGCAAACCGCCGACATCAACCGTTATTACAGCTTTCGTCCTCCGCGTTATTCTTGATTCGATGGAAACCGGGTCAATATTGAATCCCTTTTTTCCGATATCGGCGAAAACAGGTCTTGCACCGGTATGGAGGATCACATTCGCAGTTGCTGCATAGGTATATGGGGTAGTACTGACTTCATCACCCTGCCCAATATCAAAGAGCCTCAGCACAAGTTCAAGCCCTGCTGTCGCTGAAGAAAGGCAGACCGTTCTTTCCACACCGCAGTATTCTTTTATCATTTTTTCAAAGGCGGATGTTTTGGGCCCTGTAGTGATCCATCCTGATTTCAGCGTATCAATCACCTCATTGATTTCAAGTTCGCTTATATCAGGCGGTGAAAAAGGTATCATTTAAAGCCTCTCCTACTCATATGATTTTTCCTCCGCTGGCCATGAGAAGGCGATTCATGATGGCTTTACCGAGTCCTGTCTGTTCGACAGGCTGGGCGATGATAATATCGCAGCCGAGTTTGTCAAGTTCGTTAAAACTCCTGTAAAGCCCCCTCGCGTAATCGGCTAATGTCCTGAAGCGGAATATATTCCGGCCCTTTTTAACCATTTCCCCTTCACCGAATAGTATAATGCCGATTTTCTTCTCCGGGAAAATGCTTCTTATTTTTTCAATATCGGTATCTGCCGACAGGTAGACTTCAGCTCTCGGCTTATAATGCAAATACTTCATTCCGGGAGATACAGGTTTTCGCTCTTTTTTGTGATATGCGGCAACTGAAAAACCTCTCAGATCTTCAAGTGATCTTTTGATCATCTCCTCGGTGACTGCACCGGGTCGGACAATTCTTATGGTTTTTCCATCTATCAGTAATACCGTTGATTCAAGCCCTATTTCGCAATCCCCGCCGTTAATCACGGCATTGACCCTTCCATTCATCTCGGAAAAGGCAGTATCAAAAGTAGTAGGGCTTGGCCGGCCAGACCTGTTTGATGAGGGGGCTGCCAAGGGTACACCGCATGCTTTTATCAGTGCTCGTGCCACATTATGGGAGGGTATCCTTACCGCGACAGTTGAAAGTCCTGCCGTAGTTAGATCGGAAATCCTGTTATTTTTTTTCAGGATCATGGTCAGAGGACCGGGAGAAAATTTTTCAAAGAGAAAAAAGGCAGCATCCGGTATATCCGCGGCAGCAAGCCCCAGATCGCTGATTTCCGCAATATGGACGATTAGAGGATTGTCTGCAGGCCTTTCCTTTGCCACAAAAATTTTATTTACAGCCTCGCCGTTATTTGCATCTGCTCCCAGCCCGTAAACAGTTTCGGTGGGAAAAACAACCGTCCCCCCACTTTTAATAATATCCGAAGCTTTAGTCAATTCTTCACTGTCTCTTAAAATATTCCTGAAAACGGCAGTTTTTATAACCTTCATAGATAGAACCGCCAGCCAAGGGAGAGCGTAAGCCCCGTTCCATATAGGGGGCTCCCTGAATACTTGTCCGCAATCCCGCCTTTCATCAATCCTATTGCACCAAGTTCAAAAAAGTATCCCGAATAATCTCCTGGAAAAATAACATCAAATCCGAATAGACCGTAAATACCCCAGGCAGAGACATCACTGGTAAAAAAACTAGAGGGAGAGATATAGATAAAACCAGATTCTATATACGGTCTGATAACATCCGTTCTCCTGCTTGCAGTGAGTACCACTCCGCCCCTGTAATCATAATAATTCGCCCAGACGGAATTTGACAGCTGGCTGGTAGCTGGTATGCCCCTTAAAAAACCGATATCCACCCCACCCCTCAGTGCCAGCCACCCTCCCAGGAACGGGGTATTTGCCGTTAACCCTAATTTCAGTTCATTGGGAAGCTGGTTCCAGTTTATTTCGCTTTTAATCCCGAACTCGAATCCATTAATATTGATGTTCGTATTACTGACTGTCAATGCATTGCTTATTTCGCCGTCATCGGAAGCATTGGAATAAGCATCGGATTTAGTTATCATATCTGAATAAGCAGAAGATACTGCCAAAATACAGGATAGCAGTAAAATAGCATAAATTAAAACTTTTAAGTCTCTTAGAAGGATCGTATTTGTTTTTTTAATCTTTACCAAATCTCAGAAACCCCTCATAGTTATTAGATAGCCCCATATCCTCATAATTAGTTCATTATATATTATAAATTTTCTTTGCACAATTTGTTAACTTCCATCTCTTCATGACCGCCTGGTCACTAAAGCTTAAAATAGCGGCCAGTCCAGTCACAATAAAAATTTTGTCTTAATAAAAGAATCCAGATTTTTTTGAAATCATCAAAATTCTTTTTTTACAACCATGACGCGCTCAAGCCCGCTGTAATCTTTCCTGATCTCTTTTACAGAAAATCCGTCACGCATGAAAATATTAAAGATCTCAGGCCATTTATAATCAATTTCGATAATTATACTTCCTCCTTTTATGAGACAAGACTTAGCAAAAGAGGATATTGAAGAGTAAAATTTGAGACCGTCTGCTCCTCCGTAAAAAGCTCTGTAGGGCTCATAGCGAAGGGCTTTCCGGTATTTTTTCATATCTTTGGCAGACAGATAGGGGGGATTTGAGACAATCAGGTCATAATGAAATGTTCTGTCTCCTTTTATCCCATCCATGTTTTTCAGGAAATCCGATTTTACCACGTTTATATTTTTTATCCCGAGTCTCCTGATGTTTTCAGCCGCTACGCTTATATTCAGGTCAAGAGCAGTAATATTGGAAGAAGGGTAAATCCTTGAAAGAGAAACCGCAAGAGAACCGCATCCCGTGCCGATGTCGATTATGTTTTTAAAACCGGTATTTTGTTCTACGGCTGCATATATGATATGTTCGGAGTCAGCCCTCGGAATTAGAACTTTCGAATTAATAATGAATTTATCCAGATAGAAATATTTATAACCAAGTATATATTCGGCAGGAATGCACCTTCCGCGTTCCCGCATAGATCGTTCTATCCTTGCCTTCAGCTTTGGGTTTACTTCCATGTTCCTGTTTAAAAAGACCTCATAGGGCTTCAACTTAAGGTGGTGGGATATGAGAAAAGCACAATCATTTCCGGCATCTTTAATGCCGTGTTTTTCAAGATAAGTTTTGAATTCAATGAACAATTCTCCGGCTGTCATTCATCCTCTGCATATTCTTAAAGCTAATAGCCATGTTCCTGTAAACAGGATCGCGCAGGCTGTCAGCGTACAGATAACGATTATTATAGTGAAGGCTCTCCTGAAATATTTTTTCCTGATATCACCCTCAGGTTTGATTTTTACCTCCTCCCTGTATCTTCCATAAATAAGGTAAATAACGATTGCTGCAATAACGGCAAGGGAAAAGATAACATAAAGGGATTTTGATGTTCCTGCAAAAAAATACAATGCATATACAACGGCAGTTTCAGCTATCACAATCCCCACAATGAATGAGAGATACCTCATTATTTTCATTTAATTCTCCCAAAGTTAAACAGTTGAATTATGACATAAAAAAATGAAATCATCCAGTAGCATTATTATACTGCTTTCTGGCTTTTATATTACCGGTTATAAACTCTTCTCTCAACAACATTATTTTTTCCCGACATTTCCATATTTCCTGGCGACAGTTCTTCAAGGATAAACTCAAGGGCCAGTTTAGCCGCCGAACTCCTTATCATATCCCTGTCACCCCTGAACAGGCACCTGAGTACCGACGTTTCCCCTCCCTTAACAGCTAATGCAATAAAAACAGAGCCGACCGGCTTTTTCTCCGAACCGCCGCCAGGACCTGCTACGCCGGTGATCGAAACCCTTAAATCTGAAGGAACTGATACTTTCAGGCCCTCAGCCATTGCCAGAGCACATTCGAAACTGACTGCTCCATAGCACTTCAATATCCTGCCCGGAACACCGAGCAGTCTTTTTTTTACGCCGTTGTCGTAAGCGATAACGCCCCCCATAAAAACGGATGAAGATCCCGGCACATCGGTAATGAGTTTAGACAAAAGTCCTCCCGTGCATGATTCGGCCGTTGATATTTTCAGCTTTTTTTTTATCAGTATATCAACCAACGCACTCTCCAGAGATATTTTCATGATGCCCCCTTTGCCCTGATTATTCAAGAATTGGCTTCATGCTGACATTACTGAAATAAATAGTCGGCTTTTCTTTCGCACAGTCAAATTCCAGCATTGCGGAATCGTCTGAACTGATTGATCTGAATACAAAGGAAATAGTCTGCCAGTAGGAAGTTAACTCAAAACTCCTCAAACCTGAATAAGAGAGACCCTTTCCTCCTATCCTTCCTATCCTGAAAAAAAGATATCTTGGAGAGTCGGCCATTGCATCGAAAGAGACCCTATAGGGCATCCCGAATTTAAGACTGCATGGAATATATGCAAGCTGGACCTCTGAGATTTTGATACCAGGGGAATCCAGAATAATCACGCATACACAGTTTGTAATTACATAACGGGCCCTGGCGGGATCGGTCTTCAGAAAGAGCCATTTATCAGCAATATTATTTTCGGATCTGTCTGTCACGCTTCCTTCCGGAAAACTGCCGGTTTTGATCATTTCGGCTCCAAGTTTCTCGGCAGGCTTTACCTCCGAGCATGAAAAGAAAATTGCCAGAAAGGCTGAACATAATAAACAGCTCCCTGATCTTAAAACTCTTCGCATAGGTCTCTCCAGTTATTAATGTAAAAATCATATAATTATAAGATGATTTTATAGATACTTCCAGCAATGTTACTCCATGTTAATAATTCCCCTTTTTACGCGCCATATGAAGTAAGCATAAGTTGCAAAGGCTCAAAACTGTGAACAGCAGATGGTTGTTCGAGCCCGGACCCTCTTAATCATTCAACCCTAAAGCCTGGTCAAACACGATTTATTTGACACGTTTAACTGGAATCAATATAATAAAAGACCTTGCGTGGCCTGACACGAAAACAATACTTAAGATAAACATGCGGAGACATATTATGCGAAAGACTCTCATCACAGGTTTATTTGCTCTTATTATGGCGCTGACAGGCTCCAATTTCTCATCGGCTGCCGACTTCAAGAATTACGCTGTCGGACTTGACACAAGTTATACCCTGTTACCCGTGTTGTTCTATAACGGTTACGGTGGCGGCCTTGAAGGCGAAATAGGATTTTTAGGGAATCTATCATTTTTCCTTGATTCGGGCTATGAGAATCTAAATCTCTGGGGCACCAATTCGCAGATCATAACCGGTTATGCCGGCTTCAGGTACTATTTAACATATGACGCTGTTGCGGGGGCATGGGTCGGCCTGGGCGTAGGTCTGG
>CAYPRX010000073.1:0-171378 GCA_964413265.1 uncultured Brevinematales bacterium | reverse complement strand
ATCCTCGAAATCGGTGACGGCGTTTTTGAGGTGAAGGCGACTAACGGGGACACTCACCTTGGCGGAGACGATGTTGATCATGCTGTGATGGAATATATGATCCAGGAGTTCAGGAAGGATACCGGAGTGGACCTTTCTAAGGACCCAATGGCTATCCAGAGGCTCAAGGATTCAGCTGAAAAAGCTAAAATAGAGCTTTCGTCGAAAATGGAGACACAGATAAACCTTCCGTACATAACAGCCGATTCGAGCGGCCCGAAGCACCTTCAACAGAACATGACAAGAAGCCAGCTTGAAAATATAGCGAGGTCATTCGTCGATAGATCAATTCAGCCTTGTCTTAATGTTTTAAAGGACGCCAATATAACAAAAGAGAAAATCGATGAGGTGATACTTGTCGGCGGTATGACGAGAATGCCTCTTATCGTTCAGACAGTTAAAAATATTTTTAATAAAGAGCCATCAAAAGGAGTAAACCCTGATGAGGTTGTGGCTGTAGGTGCCGCAATACAGGGGGCAGTATTAACAGGAGATATGAAGGACCTTCTCCTGCTTGATGTTACACCTCTTTCCCTCGGGATTGAAACCTTAGGTGGAGTCTCAACCGTATTGATTCCCCGAAATACAACCATTCCTACTAAGAAGTCGCAGATTTTCTCTACAGCGGAAGAAAACCAGACCGCTGTTCAGATACATGTTCTGCAGGGTGAACGTCCTATGGCAAGGGACAACAGGACTCTAGGAATGTTCATGCTCGAAGGGATTCCTCCCGCTCCCCGGGGTATTCCGCAGATCGAGGTAACTTTTGATATCGATGCAAATGGAATACTTCATGTATCGGCGAAGGATATGGGAACAGGAAAAGAGCAAAAGATAAGAATAGAATCCTCAAGCGGTTTGAATGAGGCAGAAATTAAAAAGATGCAGCAGGAGGCCGAAAAGTACGCTGAGGCTGATAAAAAGACAAAAGAACTTGTCGAACTGAAAAATCAGGCTGATAATCTTGCTTACTCTATTGAAAAAACTGTAAAAGAATATGGGGATAAGATAGATCCGAAAGACAAGGTTGATGTGGAGACAAAAGTCAAGAGTTTGAGAGAGGCCATCAAGGGCGATGATGAATCGAGAATAAAATCGGAAATGGAAGAACTTACCAGAATTTCCCACAAAATTTCGGAGCAGTTGTATAAAAGTACAGCATACGGTCAGCAGGGACAATCCGGCCAGCCAGGTGAGGATTCGTCGAATAAAAAGGCAGAAGATTCTTCGAAAAACGAAGAAAAGATTGTCGATGCCGAAGTTGTTGACGACGATAATGATGATGAAAATAAAAAAAAGTAGAGAATCTATTTAATAATTTAAATTAAATATTTTAGTAAAGAGGCTGTCCATTTCAAGGTGCGGTTTTTAGAACTGTACTGGTTTATAGAAGGGCGGCCTTTTTTTTGAATTTGAGGTAATAAATGGCAACCAGTAAGGATTATTATGACATCCTTGGCATACCAAGGAACGCTAGCGACGATGAGATAAAAAAGGCTTTCAGGCAGTTAGCTATGAAATATCATCCGGATAGGAACCCGGGTGATAAAGTTGCTGAAGAGAAATTCAAGGAGATAAACGAAGCATACGAGGTATTGTCAAATCCTGAAAAAAGAAGGATGTACGATCAATTCGGACATTCAGCATTCACTCAGGGATACGAGGGCCGTGGTCAGGCTTCGTCCTTTGACTTTGATGATATATTCGGAGGAACGGGTTTCGAGGATATATTCAATACATTTTTCGGAGGAGGAACTTCAAGAAGGACAAGGACAAAAACTTATACGAGGGGCTCTGATATCAGGGCAGATATTAACATGGACCTTGCGGATGTATTAACAGATAAAAGCCTGAAGATAAAGGTCAGGAGAAACGATGCCTGTGATGTTTGCCATGGGACTGGCAGCAGGAGCGGTTCAAGGTCCGGGACATGTCCGACCTGCGGAGGAAGGGGAACAGTTAGGACTACCCAGGGATTTTTCAGCATTTCTACAACATGCCCGGAATGTCATGGGGCTGGAAGTGTAATTTCTGATCCCTGTCCGAATTGCCGCGGTTCAGGAATAAACGAAAAGGATTCATTCATCACTGTGAAGGTACCCGCGGGCGTTGATGACGGAGTACGTCTGAGGGTTTCAGATGAGGGAGATGCGGGACGGAATGGAGGACCCCGAGGAGATCTTTATGTTTTGATACATATTAAAAATAATACGGTTTTTGAACGCAGGGGGACTGATCTTTACGGGAAGTTCAAGATAAGTTTTCCGAAGGCTGTTTTTGGGGGGCAGATAGAAGTTGATTCCCTGGAGGGTAAGAAAAAGATCAGCATACCATCAGGGGTCCAATCAGGGCACCAGATCAGGCTTAAAAATGAGGGAATTCCCGACATCAGGTCGAAGATCAGAGGGGATATTTATTACGAAGTAATTATAGATGTTCCTAAAAACCTTAAACAGAGGGAAAAAGAAGTTTTGAGAGAGTACGGCAGGCTTACCGGTGATATTATTTAATTATTTACGGTCTGTATGCAACCCTGTATGAAATCTTGTTTTTAAAGTAATACTTTATAAGGTCAAGGGCTATTGGGGCGGCCTCGGCTGAACCACCTCCGCCATGCTCAACTACGACAGTAACAGCGATCAAATCGTCTTTATTAGTATCTCCGTAAGGAGCGAAAGCAGTAAACCATGCATGGGTCTGCTGCTCTTTTCCGGCTTCTCCAGTACCAGACTTTCCAGCGATTGGTATAGGTGAAACGTCTTTAATCCATTTGGCTGTGCCGTATGTTGTCACACCGTACATACCTTTCTTTAGAATATCTATCTGTTCAGGAGATAAATCTATTGTCCTCAGGACTTCGTTAGGTATATTAGTTATATCCCTGTTATCAGAAATCGAGACTATTTTTTGGAGAATATGCGGCTTCATCATAACGCCGTCATTTGCTATAGCCATTGTCAGCGCATTAACCTCAATTGGAGTTATCAAAAGGTCTCCCTGTCCGATAGAGATATTTGCTGTATCACCGTTCTGCCATGGCCGGTTGTATTTCTTTTTAAACCACTCCATATCCGGCAATAAACCGGTATTTTCACCGGGAAGGTCTATTTCTGTCTTTTTATTGACTCCATAGTTCTGTGCAAAATACATTATTTCGTCCCTTCCCACTGCAATGCCAGTCGTATAGAAATAAACATCGCAGGAATTGGCCAAACCTCCGATGAAGTCCAGCGTATGATGCACGTTCCAGCATTTATATATTCTGTTGCCTATCCACATAAAACCGGGGCAATTTATTGTTTTATTGATCGATACCCCGCTTTTTAATGCTGCAGAGGCTGTTATAAGTTTAAAAATGGAACTTGGGGGATATTGGCCCTGTATGGTCCTGTTGAGAAAAGGCTTATCGATATTATTTTTTAGTACAAAAAATTCCTCTTCTGAAAAACGGTCTGTAAAAATATTGGGGTCAAACGATGGCTTTGAGACAAGAGCCAGAATTTCGCCTGTGGAAGGTTTTGATATTATCACGGCTCCTGTTCTTTCTCCTATTAAATTATAAGCCTGCTCCTGCAGCTCCTGATCAATTGTCAGTACAATCGAATCTCCCGGGACGGCCTCTCTTTCAACATTTTGATCAAGGACATTGCCGTTGACATCGACAACCCTCTCAAGAACACCCTCCTTTCCCCTGATGATCTCGTCATATCTTTTTTCAATACCCATCTTTCCCAATACACTGCCGAAATGGAATTCCTTATTTGATTTCAGCACTTTCAGCTCATCCTTGCTGATTATCCCAGTATATCCGATAAGCTGTGCCATCTTTTCTCTTTCCGGATAAATCCTCCTTGGCCTGTTTTCACATTCAAGGCCAGGGTAAAGTTCGTAATGTTCCTTGAATTGAATGAGTATCTTGGTGTCTATATCGAATTTAAGAATAACAGGGGTGTATTTATCAAGGGCCTCTTCATTGAGGGTTGTTTCAATTTCATTAACGGTCATATTGATAAGGCGGGAAATATTGGACAGAACCTTAAGCCTCTGGGATGAATCATCTGGCAGATAAGCTGGTGTCGCGATAATGGACAAGGATCTCCTGTTGAAAGCAAGCTTGTTCTGGCAGGTCCTGTCGTAAACAATGCTCCTGTAGGCTGGAATTTTAATGATCTGAGTCCTGTTTTCCATAGCCTGTCTGTAATATTCCCTGCCGTGTATGATCTGAAGGTAAAATAACCTGACGAATAAAAGCCCGGATAGACAATATATTATTAGGAATATTGTAAAAAACCTGATCTTTGTTTTATATGTGAGTTCCTGCATTAAATGTCACCCCCTTAAAATCAGGTATTTTATATGAGAGAGAGGGGGTCTATATCAATTTCCATGTGAACGAAACGCGAATTTCTGATATTTTTAATACCGCCCTTTAATAATGATATAAATCTATTAATAACAGCAGCTTCTCTCGATTTAATAATTATATGTTGTCTGTAGTTATTTTTCAACTTTTCCAGAGGGCATGAAACCGGCCCCATTATTATTGTTTTTCCCTTGAAATCATTTTCGTTTTCCATGATCCATTTCTTTAACTGATTTGAGAATTCTATAAGCATATCTTGATCGGTGCAGCGCAGAACAATCCTGCCCAATCTTACAAATGGAGGATAACCAAAGGCCTTTCTTTTTTCGATTTCCATATTATAAAATGCTTCATAATCCTGTGCAGCAGCCATCTTTATTGCATAATGGTCAGGCATATATGTTTCAATAGAGGCCTCTCCGCGTATTTCACGCCGTCCGGCCCTTCCTATAACCTGTGTAAGCAAGACGAATGTTCTTTCGACAGAACGGAAATCCGGGATATTCATGATTATATCCGGAAGAATAACTCCTACAAAATGAATCCCACCTATATCATGGCCTTTTGCTACCATTTGCGTACCGATAAGAATATCAACTTCATGATCCTTCATCCTGCGTATGATATCCATATAACTGCTTTTTCCCCTTGTAGTGTCAAGGTCCATTCTCTCAATGCGGTAGAACGGGAAGTGATTTTTTAAAATGTTTTCCAGTCTCTCTGTACCGCTGCCCAATTCCCTGATATCAGTGCTTCCGCAGAAAGGGCAGCTGTCAGGAAGCTTAAGAGTATAACCGCAGTGATGACAGACTAATTTCCCTATTTCTTTGTGATAGGTTATGGCGATATTGCAGTTTGGACATGACAAAGCATGCCCGCAATCCCTGCAGATCAGAGCGGTAGAAAATCCACGCCTGTTTAAAAAGATCAGTACCTGGTTCTTTTTATTGATCGTTTCAATGATTTTCCCCAGCAGATCGCCTGTTATGATATTTTTATTTTTTTCATTCCTGAGATCTGATATATAAACTTCAGGAAGCATGTTTTCCCCGAACCTTTTTTTTAGCTCAACAAGGTGAAAAACATTTTTTTTAGCATAATAGTAGCTTTCAATCTGAGGAGTAGCTGAACCTAGTACCAGTACTGCATTATCCCGTTTTGAACGATGATATGCAACCTGGCGGGCATGATAACGGGGAGAATTGCCGGATTTATAAGAATTTTCATGTTCTTCATCTATTATTATAAGACCCAGGTTTTTAACTGGCATAAATACTGCAGAACGAGGGCCTATAACGACCCTTGATTCGCCTTTCAGAGCCCTCAGCCATTCGCCGAACCTTTCGCCTGGAGAAAGTCTGCTGTGATATATCAATACTTCTTCCCCGAATGTACTGTAAAACCGCTCCATAGTCTGTGGTGTTAATGATATTTCCGGGATCAATATTATCGAAGATTTGCCCATGGAGAGCATCTTTTTAACAAGGTGTTTGTAAATTTCCGTCTTTCCTGATCCAGTAACTCCATGAAGCAGATATGTACTGCTTTTTCCAATTCCTCCTTCTATGTCAATTAGGGCTTTGTTCTGATCATCGCTCAGTTCTGCCAGTATGCCTGTATACTTGAAGGGATGAATGTACCTTTTTTGCCTGACAGCTGATGGGATTAAAGTAAAAAGTGTTTCACCAAATGGAGAAAGATAAAAATTACTCATCCAGCGTGCTGTTTCAATTATGTCATCGTTGATTATAAGAAAATCTTCGACCGTTTTTACAACCGGTTTTATTTTAAGTCCTTTTATCTTGTCCGGAATGGAGTTGTAATCCGATATGCGTATAACAAAACCTGTCTCACGGCGGCCCCTCAGGTCTACAATCACCCGTTGTAGCAATTTCACATTCATTCCCTGAGGTATGGAATAGTAATAAAGATCATCAACAGGAACGTTCACTGCAACTTCTGCATATAAGTCTGTCATATTCCTTTTATCTGAAAACCGTATGAACTTAATCCAAATCTTTTTCTTATTCTAGCCGTTATCGTCGTTAATATCAAATAATGTAAGGAATGAAAGATACTAAAAATAAAAAAATATTTTATATATAAATGACTGTTACCGATAATAAAAAATACTTTTAGGATTATAAAAAAACAGGGACCATATTTGTTTAAAAAAAATCTGAAATTATCTCTCTTCCTTATGGATTTCGCTGTCCTCGTAACAATATTTGCATGTGTATATCTGCTCTTTGAATTTGTGATAAATAAAATCCTTATTTCATACAATATTGATAAGTTTTATGACAGTATGAAAAGCACTCAGATAGACTTGAATAATTCCATAGCTTACCTGGAGGAAAAAAAGGAACTGGATTATGTAAAGTCAGGCAATGAGATTTTCGATTATATTAAACTTTCATCTTTGAAAAGGGCCAAATATGATAATAGCATCTTCGCGGCAATATTCCCTAAAGAAGAGAATCATCTTGTGATCGGTGAAAGAAAACAGCCTGATATCGAGGTTAAAGATAATTATTTCGACTATAATGCTTTCAAAAAAATGATTGAGGAGAACAGTCAAAATTCAAATAACAGTTATATTGAATTCAGCTTTAATGGCAATAATTATATAGGTATTGCCGAGTATACAGAGGCTGGCATCAGAAAATCATTCGACAGGGACAACAGCGATTTGATACATCCGATTATCGTAATGGCCGATGATAAAGGAGATTTTTTCTTTCGATTGAACAGGGTAAGGGATATTTTCTTTGCATTGTTTTCATTAGTATTCGGGATAGGTGCTATTTTCAAAATATACAGCACGATTAATATAACCAGAGAAATTTACGATATAAGGGACAGAATGACCAGGGCCGGGAAAGAGATCCGTGAAAAAGGTCAAATAGGAGGAGACGGCAAGATCCTCGTAAAAAATTTTATTGAAACGACCAATCTTGACGATTCCTTTTCTGAACTTAAGAATTCCATTACTGACCTTGGAGAAATTATTTCTGGAATAGCCGACAGGGATTTGTTTACTGCAACTTTAAAAAAGGATAACAGTCTTCTTAAACCTCATGATGAAATGATGACGATTATGTACCTCGATATTCAAAATTTTACAGGCATAACAGAGAGTCATAAAAATGAGATTATGGGCATTATAAATCATATCTGGACCGAAGTGGAGCGGATAATCAGCAAAAATAAGGGTAAAATAAATAAATTGATCGGAGATGCAGCCTTACTGATATTTTTGGATAATCACAGGGATGGAAGAACCAACTCCTCGGTTAACGCTTTCTATTCAGCAATAGAGCTTTTAAATAGAGTTCCAGTTATCAGTCGTGACCTGAATATAAGTTTTAATTTCAGGATCGGGATTGATTATGGAAAAGTAACATATGGCAAAACAGGTTCTGATAAAAACTATGAACTTGGTGTCATTGGCGATACAGTTAATACTGCTTCAAGACTTGAAAACATTTGCAAACAGTATCACACGAATATTCTTATTACAGAGAATGTGTATAAAAACCTGAGACTTCAAACCGATGGAGTTTATAACATAAGAACAGAAATAAATTCCTCTCAAGAATTTTTCATCAGATTATTTATTGTAGATAAAGTGAGGCCAAAAGGTAAGAAGGAAGCTAAAGAATTGTTCACAGTGTTAAAGAGAAGGGAACATGAATATGCATTACTTGGAAACGAAACTTATTACAATGTTGATAATTTAAATAAATATTATCAGTTTCTCAACGCTTTTATCAACAGTATCCGTGAATGGCGCGATTATTTTTGGAAAAAACAGGATGAAAATGAATTTCAATTGAGCTCAGAAACTATTGTTTTAAAACATAAAGCTGAAAAAATATGGTCAGACCTTGCAAAAAAAATGGCCGAATTTTATTTAAGATCGAAACTCCCCCTTATAGAACATTTTTTAATAATGATCTTGAAATTTGAAGAATATGATGCATTCCTGAAAATTCCGCAGGAATGGCTGAAAAAAGAAAAATATCTGGTTAAGGAACCGTCGAGTGAATGGATCACTACCGGAACAGCCGAACTTGAAAAATAGGCATGGAAAATTCAATGAATAAAAGCGGGTACAGGATTTTCTCCTGGGTTTTAAACATTGCCGGAATGGCGGCAATATTTACTGCGCTTTATTATGCTGTTTATTATTCATCTGTACTGCTGCTCGAGGATAAAAAACCCTCAGTTGCAATAAATGAGGGAAAATACATTATCAGCACTCTTGCCGAAGAATATGAAAATATACTTATTGAAAAAGGCAGGAATCTGGATGTTGAAAGAATAAAATTACTCAGCCAGATAGAGATTTCAAAAAATTATAAAGAGAAGATGCAGATAGAAGCACAATTAAGAAAAGTTGAATCTGAAAAAAGGGATTTTAACAGTGAATTAAGCAATAGTGAAAGACAAAAATCGGAGATCGAGAGTACACTTCAAAGCACAAGGATAAGCCTGGAACAGACGAGAGAGGTTATTGCGGGATTAAATAAAAGAAACGGCGAGCTGGCAATGCAAATTCAAGCCATGGAATCAATTTCAAATAATTATATTGAAGCATTGAGTAATTATGAAAATGTAAAAAAAGAAGAAAAGGATGTGGCGGCAAAGTTTAAAGATTTCAGAAGCGAAAGCGATAAAAAAATAAACTCCCTCACTTTGGAAAATGGCAGACTTCAGGAACTCCTTAGTGAAGCGTCGAACCTGTCAGCAAAGCCTGGGATGGAAGACTTTTTCTCATACAACACTGATGTGATATACAACGACCCTGTTGTATACAGGGGAAAAATGTTCACAACAGCAAAAAACCAGCTTAAAATATTTTCAGAAAATGGGAAATTAGTTAAATCGGAGGATCTGGCAAATCAGGATTTCCATTTAACGAAGCCAGCTATAAACGAAGGTGTTATATATATCGGTTCTGATGGCGGCGGAATAACAGCCTGCGATGAATCCGGAAAGGTATTATGGAAGGAAAAGGCCGGAATAGAGGCATTTGGAGCATCGCCTTCTGCATCTTACGGAATAGTCGCTGTTCCCTCAATTGATGAGGGAATTTATATTTATAAAAAGAGCGGTGAAATAATAGCAAAAGTTTCAACGGCATCTCCGATATATTCCGCACCCATGATAGCAGATCTTGGTAAAAAATTGATTTTTGCGACAGAAAATGAAGATATAATAGCGTATGATCTTGATAAAAAGTCTGAAATCTGGAAAAAAAATTACAGTGAAAGTTACAGTGAGAGGATACTCTATCCATTGATCGGGGATGATAAGAGAATAATATTCCTGAGCTCAACAGGGAGACTGAGGGCTTTAAATTTCACTGACGGATCTCTGATCTGGAAGGCGGAATTCCCTGAAATCAAGAATACAGCGATAAATCCCAGATATATAGACGGAAAAGTGATACTTGCGAACAATTCCGGGACCTCTGTGGTAATAATCATAAATTCGGTAAATGGAAGCGTGGAAACGAAATCTCAGCTTCAAAATGAAAAAATCATTGCTCCCTATGTGAGCGGGAATGCTATATTCTTTGGTACATCGTCGGGAAACACATATTCTTATTTCTTACAGCATTGAAGCAGCCTTTAACTGAAGATATTCCAATCTATTTTACTTTCAGAATTATTTTTTCTTCATCTGTTCTTCAGAGATTAAAAAAACATAGGGCTTTTGAGATAAAGGATTCCTTTCTACGATTACTACCGTTTCATATATTTCTTCTATTGTTCTGTAATTCATTATTTCCGAGGGCATTCCAGTGTATCGAATTATCCCGTTTTTCATAATTATCAGTTCATCACAGTACTCCGACGCAAGGTTAAGGTCATGGAGTACAATTATTATCGTCAAGCCGGTTTTAAAGTTGTATTTACGGACAAGATCAAGCATACCGACCTGATGTTTAATATCAAGATGAGAAGTCGGCTCATCCATCAGCAGAAGAACAGGTTCCTGGTTTAGCGCTTTTGCAAATTGAGCCATCTGAACCTCACCCAGGCTGATAGAGTCCAGAAACTTATCCCGGATAGTATCAATTCCTGCAATTTTAATGTTCATTTCAGTCTTTTCAATATCCGTATCGCTGTTGAAAAGCTGAAATCCCTTGTGATAAGGTATTCTTCCCATCATCACGTAGTCGAAAACGGGAATGCAGGCAGTTTCCATATACTGGTTTATTACCGCAACCTTCCTGGAAAATGTTTTTATATTCATACTCCAGATATTGGTTCCGTCCAGGGAGATCGTACCTTTTTCAGGTTTTAAAAATCTGCTTATAGTCTTTAATAAAGTCGTTTTGCCCGAGCCGTTCGGGCCGATAATGCCCGTAATTCTATGTTCCATAACCGACAGGCTGATATTTTCCAGTCTGAATTGATGACCGTAGCCGGAAAATACGTTTCTTAATTCCAGTAATATACTCATATTCCTGCCTTTCTGATTGAAAGCAGATAAATAAACAATATGCCGCCGAATAAACCTGTTATTACGCCTACTGGAAGCTCCTGCGGAGCAATTATCGTTCTTGCTATGGTGTCTGAAAGTATAAGAAAGCAGCTTCCACCCAAAAATGATGTAATTAATAAGATCCTGTTATCTCTCCCTGCAACAAGCCTCATAAAATGCGGCAGCATCAGTCCGACAAATCCTATTACACCGGCAACGGAAACACAAAAACCTGTAATAATCGATGAAATTATAAAAAGATAGCGTTTACTCCTCTCAATATCAATGCCCAGGTGTACAGCCTGTTCCTCACCGAGTGAAAGGGCGTTAAGATCAATTGAAAAAAAATATCCTGCTATCAGAGAGAAGACTGATAGTATGATCGCTGCCCTAATAAGTCCCCAGTTATTCTGGTCCAGTGAACCCATCATCCAGAATATAATACGCTCAAGGCTTTCCGTTTTTGACAGGGACATAATGAGAAGCATCAGCGATGAGGATATGAAGCTGAACATAACGCCGACAAGCAGAACCTTCTGGATATTAAGGGAATTGCTGCGGACTGCTGTAATGTATAAAAGAATAATAACAAGCAGTGATCCGAGAAATCCTGATAAGGGCAAAATGAAAGATCCCAGATATTGTATTGCCTGGAGTCTGAAGGTAATACAGAAAGCCACTCCAAGAGCAGCCCCGCCGGAAATTCCGATAGTATATGGTTCAACCAATGGGTTACGGAAAAGACCCTGAAGTATGACACCTGCAAGGCTTAAAGCTCCGCCAACGGCAAATCCAAGCAGTATCCGCGGCAGCCGGATATCCATCACGATGCTCCTTTCGATGGAATCCTTGCTTGAAAACATCGCATTTATGCTCTGCGATAATGTCAGGCCGGAAGACCCTATGCAAAGTGATAACAGGACAACTGCAGCTAATACGAAAAGGAGGATTGAAATGATAAAAACACTCCGGTAAGCCCTCCTCTTCATTTGCTACTCATTTCTTTAAATTCAGGGTGTATCATATGAATTATATCTTTCAGTGTTGAGGCAAAAGTTGCCGGTGTCGGGCTGCAGAGATGGTAGGAATCTATGCTATAGACTGCGTTTTTATTGACCGCGGAAATTGATTTGTATTTTTGCCAGAATTTTTTTTCATTATCGATGTCCATCCCCATATCTGAAAGAATAATAACTTCAGGATCATTTTTTATTACAGCTTCCAGGCTGTAAAGGCCAGAGCCGGAATCGGCCGCAATGTTGATGCCGTTTCCGAAAACAATATAATCATTGATAAAAGAATTCCTGCTCACTGTAAAAAGAGGGTTCGAACCTATCTGAACGAAGACTCTTTTTTTAGTGTAAATGGCTGCAGCAGTCCTCAGGTTCGATACCCTGTACTGGGCTTCATGCATGATATATTTTGCTGAATTTTCGCGTTCCAGTAAAACAGCCAGCCTCATGAACTGATCACAGATCGCCTGAAAGTTTTCAGGTTGTACAAATACCTCAACACGGATTTTCAAATCCCGTAACTTGTCAAGTTTTTTCGGATCAGTCAGACCAGAGGAAAGTACCAGATCAGGTTTTAACTGAAAAATTTTTTCTATGTTGATATCGATGATTGTGCCTATTTTAGGTTTTACCTTTGCTTCTTCAGGATGGATGCAGTAAATCGTATCGGCTATAAGTTCAGAATCCCGTCCTAATAAAAAAACCTCTTCCGTAGCCAGAGGGCTTAAAGAAATGATCCTGTGGAAAGATGTGCTTGCCTGCAGTGCTGATTCTGCAAAAAAAACGAGTGGTATAAAAAACAAATAAAATCTGGACATAATAGTCATATATAATACATTATTTGACTTTTTAATGCAATGGAAATAAAATTCTTCATTATCATGCGGTGCTTTCACAGGCATAATAGGGAATCCGGTGAGAATCCGGAGCGCTGCCCGGCACTGTAAGGGATATTTGACGGCTCCAAAGCCACTGTTATCACTAATGGGAAGGCAAGGAGATTTACACACCCGAGTCAGGAGACCTGCCTCATGATAAAATCTTATTTTCCTCGGGAACAAGGAAAAACAAGAAGTGGTTAGCAGAGCAGTACTATCCTTTTCTATATTAATCATCTCTATTTTCGCTTATGGTGAATCGGATTTCAATCTTTCATTTACAAATGAAAATGAAACTTTTGATTTTCCTTCAGAACCCGGGTTTTTTTATGATAACCGTAAAATACTGAATTTTGATTCAATACAATCAAAAATACCATCTTCTTCTATCCAGATCAATTCTTACGGAACGCCGGGCCAGCTTAACACAGTATCTCTTGATGGTGGGAGCTCCGAGCATACGAGAACTGCGTTGAATGGCCTTGTTATCGATAACGGCCAGAATAATGTCATGGATCTTTCGATTCTCCCCCTCGAATTCGCAGACAGCGCAGATATCTATAAAAACAATATGACTCCTTTTGGTGTTGATGCCCCTGCAGGACTTATTAATTTCAATCTATTCCCTCCTGAAAATATGTCGTATATCAGCTTATACGGCGGTTCTTTTTACAGCTATGGTGGAAAGGTCTATCTTGATCTAGATACAAATGACTGCCGTTTCATAATCGGGGCAGCCTATGAATCGGCGAGCAATAATTTTTCATATGTAGATCAGTATTCAAATTTATATATCGCATCTAACCTTGACTATCAAAAGATAAGCCTGATCGGTCGTATAGAAACCCCCGCATTTAATTTGATCTTTACACATACCGGAAAGGAAGAGGGAACAGGAACTACTTACGGGGATTTCGGCCGTGAGGATGATTATTTCAGTACAGCAGATCTTTCTTCTTCCCTGTCAGGAATTAATATGGATATAAATTATATCAATTGGTTTAACGAATATATGAGTCCATTGACAGGGAGCAGCACCAACATTAACAATACGGTCGGGGCTAGCGTGGGGAAAAAGTTCGATTTCGGTCCTCTGACATCTGCATTAAAAATCATAGATAAAGATTTTATGCTCAACAGTTCCGTTATCGGATATAAAAATGCAGACCAGGTAGATATAGATCTTGTCAATAGACTTACCCTCGGACGATTTGAGGCAGGACTTGCGGCAGATGAAACTTACCGGACAGATCTGGATTTTTTCTTTACTCCTGAAGCTTCACTGTCTTATAAATTAATGGATGGTCTTCTTATTCAGGGAAATATTTCTACATTACTTAACCTGCCGACATTTAACGATCTTTACTGGCCCCAGGAGGGTGGGGCAATAGGAAACCCGAATCTTCTTCCAGAAACAGGCTGGAAATGGCAGGGTGGAGTCTTATACACTCTTTTCCCATTTATTTTGACGCTAACTTATTCAGAAAATTATTACAGCAACCTGATACTCTGGGAAGTGAACGAATCCGGTGTTTGGAGCCCACAAAATATAAGTTCAATGTTTTCAAGGGTAGCATCAGCCTCAATTGACTTCAATGAAATTTACGGCGATTTCCACTTCTCGGCCTCTTATTCATTCAGTTATAACTATTCAATAAATAATGACCCCAGTTCACAGTATTATCTTTATAGAATAATTTATACGCCGCTATATAAAAATTCATTCTATGCATCTGTTATTTATAAAAATAATTATGAGCTTAGTGTTACCAGCAGAAGCGTCAGTGAGAGGTTTATTACACCGGACAACTCTGAATGGCTGCCTCCTTATACTATTGTAAGCTGTTATTTAAGGGTGTATATAGTATTTTTTGAAATTGAGAACATATTCGATGAAAGTTACGAGGAAGTGTCAGGTTACCCTGAGATGGGAAGATATATAAGGGGCGGAATAACGATAAAATTTTAATCTTTTAAAAGGGGAGGTTTTTATGAAAATATCCAATATAACGCTCACTATCCTGTTATTGATATGGCTTTTCACAGGCTGTTCGGAAAACCCGGCGGCTCCGCCTAATAATTCACTGCCGCAGGACAGCATAATAATCGTCGATGAGTACAATGATGTTGCAAACAGTCTTAACCTTTCAACCGGGAAGGTTACCACCCTGATCGGATCTGCTATGTGTGCACAGCCTTCGCAGCCGATCGCCGTTCTGGTATCCGGAAATTACGCCTACTTTGTTATAAGCGGCACCACATCGGCAGTTAAGAAATACAACCTTTCCACAGGGCAATGGGCCGGTACCATCACATACACAGGAGAGGAATATGCCCAGGGGATAGCAAGCGACGGGAATAATCTTTATGTTTCTTTTGAAGGAACGTCAATAATGGAAGCCATCTCGCTTTCTTCATTTTCTTCCTCGGCATCGGTTGCAACGGCATCGCTGGTTGCAGAGGGAATTTTTTGTACCAACGGTTACGTGTATTTATGTCTATCTGGCGGCTATTATTCCTCTTATGCTAATTCATGTGTGGGCGCTATTCCGGTAAATAATCTTCAATCAAATCCTGTTTATTCTAATGTACTTACTAATCCCTGGGTTATCGATTCAGACGGGGCAGGCTCTCTCTATGCTTCTTCAGAGGGGACATATAACAACAACGGCGGCATAACCAAGATCACGGGATCTGCAATTACCAGTATCGTTCAAAACAAATCATTTGGATGTATAAAATATGCAGCCGGTTACATTTATGCAGCTGAATACGGGAATGGCATAGATATTTATACTTCGTCAGGAAGTTTTATTGCTAATATTATAACAGGGATAAACATCAATTCAATTATTTATTATAACGGCTGCATCTACGCGGAAGGCAACGATACGATATACGCGATAACGACCACCGGCAATATTGTGATTCAAACATATAATACGGGTATTAATGATTCCTGGGGCTGTGCAATGGCTGTTTACGAATAATGATCCCTGTTAGCCTCCGAGCATAATTAATTTTGATAAAATTATACAGTTGTTATAACATAATCGGATAATCGGTTCAATTATAAGCAGGGGATTACTATGCCAGGGACAAATGAAAAGGCTGACATAAAATCAAGGATAGATGAATTAATTAAAATCATTTCAGACTATGATTATTACTATTACGTCCTTGATTCCCCGAAAATCGATGATTATTCTTATGATCTCCTGATGAAAAAGCTGGAGAAACTTGAGAAGGAATATCCGGATTTTAGAAGAAATGACTCCCCCACAAGGAGGGTCGGGGGTAAGGCAGTTGAAAAATTCGATAATTTCAAACATCCCTTCAGAATGCTCAGCCTTGCAAACGCAATGAACTATGGGGAATTCCATGACTTTTACGAGAGGGTAGTTAAAGAAATGGACGGGGACCCTCTTTTTAAGGCCCCTGTCTTTACCTGTGAACATAAGTTCGACGGACTTGCCCTTGAGTTGATATATGAAGATGGCATTCTCGGTTCAGCATCTACAAGAGGAAACGGGGAAATCGGAGAACTCATCACGGGAAATGTCAGGACTATAAAAAGCATACCATTGAGATTAAAGGGCAAATATCCCCAGTTCCTGGCGGTCTATGGAGAGGCTCTCATGTTTAAAGATGATTTTGAGAGGCTGAACAGTGAAAGGTTTGAAAGCGGTGAGACAATCTTTGCCAACCCTAGAAATGCAGCTGCAGGGAGCCTCCGCCAGCTTGACCCTGCAGTAACGTTACAGAGAAATCTCAGGTTTTATGCCTACGGGGCAAGGTCATATCCTGCAGACAAGGTCCTCGGATCGATTGATTCACATTATGAAAGGCTGATTTATCTGCATGAAGCCGGCTTTCCGGTCAACGATTTCTGCCTTAAAACGGGACGGTCAGATTCAGTGATTGAATATCACAGAAAATGGGAAGAATCCCGGGGTAAACTTCCCTACGATATTGATGGTATTGTTGTTAAAATCGATTCGATAACTCTTCAGAACAGGATCGGTTTTGACGCAAGAAGCCCGAAATGGGCGATAGCATGGAAGTTCAAGCCTGCAGTCGCCGAAACAGTATTGCGTAATGTCGAATTCAGCGTTGGAAGGCAGGGGACTATTACACCTACAGCCGAGTTTGATACTGTGACTCTGGCCGGTGCGAGAATAAGCAGGGCCACACTGCATAATTTTGATGAAATAAACCGGCTTGATCTGAGGATAGGGGATACTATAGTTGTGGAGAGGTCCGGGGAGGTGATACCCAAAGTCATATCGGTTGTTAAGGAGAAAAGATCCGGCGGAAAACGGATAGAACCACCTGAAAAATGTCCTGTCTGCTATTCAAGGATCGTTAAATACGGGGAAGAAGTCGCTCTCAGGTGCGTAAATCCGGAATGCCCTGCCTTAATAAAGGGAAAACTGAGGCATTTTGTTTCCAGGAATTGTTTTAATATTGAAGGCCTGGGGGAGGAGATTATCGGCAGATTTTTTGAATCAGGCTTTTTGAAAAAATACTCTGATATTTTTCATCTCAAGGAAAAAAGAGATTCTCTGCTTGATCTTGAACGTTTCGGTGAAAAAAGCATTGATAATCTTCTCAGGTCTGTTGATCTGTCGAAGGATGTGGAATACTGGCGGTTCATTAATGCTCTAGGCATCGACTTTGTCGGAGAGGAAAGCTCCAGGTTACTTGCCCAAAATTTCTATCCACTTGAAAAATTGATGAATTCGGCAGAAAGTGAGCTCATGAGAGTTCAGGGGATTGGAGAAGTCATTGCTAAAAGTGTTTATTCATATTTTCATGACAGTAAAAACAGGGAAATAATCATGGAAATTATGGATTCTGGAGTAGTAATAAAATACACTACTATTGAAAAGATTGTAAAAGATTCGCCAATAAACGGAAAAAGAATAGTTTTTACAGGAAGAGCTGACAATTTTACAAGAGAGGAATTCACTTCACTTGTAAGGCGGTATGGAGGAATTCCATCAGAATCTGTATCAAAAAATACCGATTATGTTGTTGCAGGCGATAGCCCGGGTTCAAAAATGGATAAAGCCATTTCTCTCGGCATAAAGGTTATAAGCGAAAAGGAATTCATGGATCTGGTGAATAAAGATGCGGAGAAAAGAAAGGGAAATCACAAGTCTCAGTGACTTAAAAGAAATATTAGAAAAGGCCGATATCTGCCGAATAGCTATCGGCGGCAGCGCAATCCCGTACATTGTTCCCTTGAATTTCGGTTTCACTTGGGAAAATAATCTTGAAATTTTTTTTCACTGTGCCTCAGAGGGAAGAAAATTGGATCTGCTGTCTAAAAATAACCTTGTAGGCTTTGAAATCGATATAGATCATGAACTTATTACCCATAACCAGGCTGATTCGAAAAAAGCCTGTAATTGGGGAATGAAATATAAAAGCATAATAGGCACCGGTAAAATTACGGAAATTAGCGATGAAACGGGAAAGAAGGCAGCTCTTGATAAAATTATGCTGCATTACGGTTTGTTAACAGAAAAGCTTGATTACGAAAAGGAAATTTTCAACAGGACAAAAATATTGAGATTAGAAGTCCTTGAAATGACCGGCAAAAAGAGAATATAATTATTGAGGTATCTTTAACGGCGTTTCTGCTGCCATTATAAATTTTTTTAAATTGAAAGATACTTGTCTATCCTCTCGAGCAGCTTTCTATCCTCATCGAAGATCAATGCCTTGAGCCTGTCCGTTCCAAGATATGTCCACAATCTGTACTGGTATATATTATTAATGATGCTTTTACGGACCAGCGAGACAAGAGAGTCGTTTTTGCTGTATACCGCTTTAGCGTTTTTCTCGTCGCTCATATTTATGAGGGAACCTTCAGATCCATCTACGCAGATCGTCATATGGTCTTTTGGCACCTCTTCAATAGTGACAGACTGGTCCAGCTTAAAGGAATACAATGTTACCCCTCTGGTTTCTAATCCGTAATATGAAAAAATGTCGATATGAGTGCCGCCTTCAAATTTTTCCTCAAGCGCTGCTATGAAATAATCAAGATTTTCCTGGGTCTGTACACTCATATAGATATCTTTCTGAGCGTTCTCGATCATCTTTATGGATGAATTAATAATATTCTTTTTCCCTATTATATTCCAGAAATAATCGGTATTATCCTGTATAAGAAAATCACGGAGTGTCCTTGTTATATTTGTTTTTGCCTCACTGAAGTCGCTTTCAATATTTTTCAGAAATTCATCGATTTCAACAGGTATATAAGTGTCCGGATTGCTCTTGATAATTCTGGCTCCGCCTTTTTCAGTAAGGCGGTTCAGCATCTCATACACTACAGGCCTGAGAATTCCGCTTGTTTTAGCGAGCTGGTATCCAGTAATAGGATGGTTCTCCAGGAGGGCAAGGTATACTTTTGCTTCATTGGGAGACAGGCCTAATTTTTCAAAGCTGTCGATAATATCAGGTTGTTCACCGATACCCAATTCAACCTCCTTATCAATACTGGTAAAATCCGGCGCCTTTGCCGATCATATTCATAGTTTCTGAGTCAACATCGAACAAGATTTTGTCTGATTTAAATTTTGAATGTCTCTCCACTAAATACGGGTTTCCGGTAAGCTGTATCTTTTTTGTGTGCATGAAATATTCGCCCCATTTCGAATAGGCTTTCTTGGACTCCTGGACTATCATGACATTTCCTAAAAGATTGGCCTTTTCTTCTTTGTCGAACTTTTCCATGGCAATCGAATATGCCTTGACATTCTTATTCGTAAATGATATAACAGGATGATCGGTTATCTTTGAATAACCAATCTCTTTATAATAATCCAATCTGCCGGAATTTATCGTATAACCCTCTTTTAAATCATCAATTTTGACATTGCCTATGGCAGTATATGTATCGAGAGCCCCATGACTTGTCAGTATGCTTATCTTATCGGCAGTCATAACGGTTTTTTCCTGTCTTGCGCTTGCATTGCCTATTATTATCATTTTTCCTGTTTTCTGATAAACCGTTGCCTCGTTGCCTCCGATTATATAATTCGTATTGGTAATAACAACACTGCCTATCATTATAATGGTATCCTTATCAGGATATATCTTCATTAAATCACTCTTAGCAACCGTGCCGTCTTTGAGCATTATAATTTTAGGGTTGTTTCTGACCACAATTTCCTTCCGACGTGAGCTATAGGTGCCTTCACCGGAAGTAAGAATTATCTGATCGGCGTAATTCCTGTAAAAAACGTTTCCGAATGCATAGCCGGTTTCTATCTTATTATCATAGATCATTGTATCAGCTTTCAGGGTTGATTTTCCCTGAGTCAGTACAGGGGTAATGTTGTTTGAATTCTCAAGGAAAACCTTTTCAATTTCCCACTTGTAAGTTATCCTGCCCGCAGTAACATCAACGGGCTCGTTGCTGGTAACATTAGCTGCCTGGGAAAAACATAAACGGCAAATCAATAAAAATATTATTGATACTACCTGTATTATATTCAGCCTGGGCAGCCTAAAGACATTCATCATTTGATGACTTTTCCCTTTACTTCTCCAAGTGTCGCCTGTTTCAGGGCTGAATCTGCAAGCAGTCTATAACCTCTCATTACAGTATTCCCCCTAGTTAGAGTAACTAGATCCCCTGGATCTGTATAGAAAAGCTTTTTTTTATTATCCCAATAAACCTTGTTAGCTTCAAGAGTCGATTGATTTTCAGACAGGATTTTGACCTTGCCTTCAGCGTACACATCTGTAGTTACCTTGTTTACATATCCTCCGTTGGCTGCCAGGAATGATTTAACCGTACCGTCTGAATTAAAGAAGGTCATCGCCATATTGTATAAATAAATCTCGTTTTTCACATTGTACATTTTTGCTTCACTTGCCCTGAGTTCCCACTCTTTGGCACCTGCCTCGTTGGCAGACTCATATTTAAAATCTCCCAGTACAAGGTCCGGAAAATCAGTATTTTTGTTTGTTGGATTTTTAAAGATAACAGCACAGGAACATAAGAAGAGAATTAAAATAAAGAAAATCAATTTTTTCATTTTCCGACCCGAATTTTTTTAAAAAACGATTGAAATTTAGTAGTAATTTTTCTACTCTTATTTTATTATATTAGATATATCGATTTATTGCAATGAGTTCTTAATAATTATGAAAAACAAACTTATTTTAAAAGCGCTTGATATTTCTGAAAGAGCTGATGTCGGCAGAGCTTTTATTCTGCAAAAGAACCTCACACGCTTTATAAAGATAGATGATGAGGTATCATGTTTCAGATATATAGCAGGGGTCGATATTTCCTATGCAGGAGAGGAGGCATTCTGTTCAATTGTATTAATGGATAATTATTCAAAGGATAAATCAATTGCTGAAAAGGCTTTTTCAGTGAAAAAGGTTACTTTTCCATACATTCCTGGTCTGCTTTTTTTCAGGGAATTTCCTGTTTTTTTTGACTGCTATAAGAAGCTGAAAATAAAACCTGAGATCCTAATTTTTGACGGACATGGGCTTTCTCATCAGAGAATGATGGGTATTGCCACTATGTCAGGAATTTTGTTGAACAAACCGAGCATAGGCTGCGCTAAATCGCATTTGTATGGAGAATATAGACCTCCCAGTGAACAAAAGTTCTCCTGTACAGAGCTTAAGGTTCATGGAACTCTAGTTGGTTATGTTCTAAGATCAAAGGAAAAAATAAAGCCGATTTTCATTTCAACTGGATATGCTGTATCACCCAGGAAAGCTCTCGAGATAGTATCAGGGCTCGTAACTAAATATAAACTACCGCTTCCTACTCATCTTGCTCATTGCTTCAGCGAAGAATTTAAAAAATCAAGGAATAAGACACGGGATTAAGATTATTATTTTGAATATCTGATACCGATAATAATGGCAGGCCTTTCTGTTATTGACAAAGATAAGAATTATAATATAATTATTGGTTTGAAATATCTGAAGAGGAGCCGATGAGGATTAATATAAAAGAAGCTCTTATGATCGCTGATAAGTATGATTCATCGGTCGAAATACTGTACCTTACCGACATTCAGATAAGTAACAACACCGGATCAGTTACAATTCCCAAGGATACCCCTTTCGACCCTTCCCAGTATGAATATCTGGAAAGAGCGAATATTTTAAATATAGACGTGCAGTACAATGAAAAACTTTATGCTAAGCTTGTTTCAAATTATCCCGTTATATACAGAGCTCCTTCGGGGAGAAAAAGTTTAATAGAATTTGACAGGTACATAGACAGTCTCGAATCGGCAAATGCTTCAAGCAGAAGGAAAAGAAGTATTATATCAATTTGTGAATTTTACAAGAAAACCGTCGGTCAGCCTCACGAGGTCATTCTTAAATTCGGCGAAAAATTGAACTATAAAAGGTGGAATGAAATCAAGATGAATATGAACAGAAATTCCATGATCAGTTACAGATTTGATGAATGCGGCATTATAGTTTTTTTTATTTTAAATGCGGCAGACCCGAATTATTCTCATAATTTCATGAAATTCACCGAGCTCGTATCACTTATAATAGACAGCAAAAGGCTGGGAATAATATTAAGCCCTGATTTTGACCCCGAAACCGATCTTTACACAGTTAACGCATCGAAGAACCTGTTGAAATCATATGTTGAAACTAACGCTTCCCTTATAATTGTCGGTGAAGATATTAATGATGAATATAAGGAAGCTTTATCACAGGTTAAATTCTATGACCGCTATGCGAAGTTCATGTTAATTAAAAATCCTGATCCCTCCCGAAAAGTAGAAATTCTTGCGCAGATAAAAAATTGTTATGGAAACAGGTTATGGGAATAATGATGAATTTTATACGGAATGTTTCGACCTTTCTTGAAAACATAATTTGGTTAAATATCAGACGTTACAGGCTATTAAGTTTCTGGAGGATAATTTTTTTTGTTATAAATTTTATGCTGTTCATAATTACAGTCATGACAGTACCTCAAAATATCCTGTTTTATATTTTTATCATTGTAACACTTTCAAACATGCTTTTTATTTATTCAAGGATCAATTCTCATACTGATTCCTATATTCTGCTCAGGCAGCTTGGAGCGTCATTTATTTTCATAATTTTCGATAATATAATTGAAATTTTCATTGTTTTCACGTTTTCTGTCGTTTTCTTCCTTTTACTATTTTTCTTTATCAGAATCAATATGATTTCCATTATGTTTATATTATACCAGGCGCTTGTTGTGATCTTATTCATTCCGGCTGCATCTTTGATTGTCCTGATCAATCTGGATAGACAGATCAGAAAAGAATGATCAGCATGAGGGTCTATGGATATTAAATTGATGCATATATCAAAGAAATTCAAATCAGTAGGCAGTAAATTTATAAAAAGCCTGGATATGATAAATATCGATATTAATTACGGCAATTATCTCTCTTTTGTGGGACCATCAGGTAGCGGAAAAAGCACACTCCTTAATATTATTACTTCAAACATTAAACCGACTTCAGGGGAAATTTTCTGGGGGAAATACCGCCTTTCGGCTACTTCGCAAAAAGATATAGCATATATAAGAAGAACAAAATTCGGTATAATATTTCAGGATAATCAGTTTATGAATGATCTTTCAGTTGAGGATAACGTTCTTCTACCGCTTGTAATAAACGGTTCCCCCGTAGGAAAGAAATATAAATATTATAACAGTCTTATGGAAAGCCTGATTATTGATGGACTGAAAAAAAGATTTCCCTTTGAACTGTCTGGAGGAGAGAAAAAGAAGGTTTCCATAGCACGTTCTCTTATCAATAATCCTGAAATTCTCGTGGCAGATGAACCAACTGCAAATCTGGATGAGGCATCAGCTCTGGAAGTTTTCAATATATTCAGTAATCTTAATAAGCTGGGCCTTACTATAGTGATTGCCACTCATGATGAAAGATTCGGAAGGTACTGCAAAGAAACATATTTTTTAGTCGAGGGAAAAATTGACAGTTTCAAGGCAAATTCATGATACGTAAATATGTCATTGCACTTATCATTAATTTCGGCATACTTACCGTGATCTTCGTAATTTTCATATTTATCGATATTAATGTTAATTACATGGTTAATAATTCAATCAGAACTAAGCTAAATGCCCAATCCGGAGATACTAGCCCGGTTAAAAAGGTTGAACAGCGCTGCGAAGAATATATAGATTGGGGCCCTGAATTCTATCAGGACAAGGATATTCAGAGCGATGAAACTAATAGTCTTAATGTGATGATATCATCGAACTCTTCCGCACGGATAGTTTTCTATTCATACAAAAAATCATATTACCGTTTTGAAGTTGCCCGTTTTATACTCTCAGGTGAGATAGATTCCTCCAAATTCTATGTTATTGTCTATAAAGATAAAACACCTATTAAATGCTTTCTGGGCCCACTGAAACTTTCTTTTTCAGAAACCAGGTATGGTAACCTGTCAAGCTGGATTGCTGCCTGGAAACCTGAAATTGGAACATATGAGGCAGTTTTATATTGCCAGGATTACCCTGTGATGTCCAGGCAGTTTGAAATCATAGCCAGGACCCCGCCCGAATTTAAAAAAACAATAAGCCTGTTAAACCTTGAATATAACCAGCCAGTGGTTAAAAGAAGTATTTATAACAGTCATCTTCAAAAAACCAATTTTATAAGCGGTGTTGCAGACTGGATGAACTATGGAAATATTGACGCTTTCTTCATTCTCGCCGGTGAAACGACAGGGTGGGGCACCATAAATAGGGACAGGCCATGGGAATATTATCCGCTGAAAAACCTGGAAACGGTAGGAAAAGAAATAAGTGCTTGCAATAAATTGGTGGGCGCTTATATTATGTGCTTTTATACGCCTAAAAATGGCTGGTTAAAAGCCGGTTACAATCCTGCTTTGAGCATCAGGAATGATTATAATAATACTGAAGCAGTCAGTGGAAAATTTATATCTTTCAGCGATCAAAAAAGATTTGATGACATTGTCGCCCTGGCAAAATATCTTAACAGCATCGACTATGTCGATTTTATAGGGTTCGATTTTATACGCTTTGGCGAATTGAGCGGCTATGAGAACGCAGATGAATTTACTCGTGATATGAATATTGAAACCCCCTCCAGATGGAATAGTTATACTTTAGCTGAAAAGACTTTATGGCTGGGTCAAAAACTGCAGGGCAACAGAAATGCAGTAATAAAGGAACAGTGGAATCTCTGGATTGCACATAAAACTGCGGAATTTCTGTTCAGGGTAAGAAAAGCTGCCGGCATAACAAAGCCTGTGTGGGTGTTTACACTCGGCTGGGACCATGGCAGGGAGCATGGACAGGACCCTTTCTTTTTCCAGGATGCAGGTGCATTTGCTGATTTTATTATGCTTTATGAGGCATCTCCGGATATGTTCGAGGCTATGAAAAAAAGCTGGGCGGAATATCTTTCGAATGAGAAATTAAATTATATTCCGGGAAATCAGATCGATTATGCTCTCTTGAAATCCTGCCATAATAATAATCCTGTGGAAGAATATTCTTACAGGCTGGATTGGGCATCGCATTATTCGCAGTATTTCTCGAAGGGGGTTTTTATACATGATATTTCGCGGGCTTTCTGGGGCAGAACCGGTAATTATTCCAGTCTGGAATGGCTTATTTCAGCCTTTTCCAGCGTAAGCTATAACCGCCGGTTAAACAACGAAATTCCATTCCAAATAGATGTAATTACGAACGAGATTCAAACCGATATATCAGGAACACTTAATGTACCTGTCGAGGTACAGATCGATCCTTCTTCCCTGGCTTTTCTTGAGGGTAAAACAATTACAATAGAAAATATAGGTGATAAAATTTATCAAAAGATTGACATTTCAAAAAATACTAATATAATAATTAATATTAAAATGATTCCGAAGATAGGTAAGGTTCAGTGGCTTGGTCTTTGTACCAAAATCGATGGTTATCCTCCCTATTTTGTCTTTGATTACATTAAAAAAAACAATAGAAATGTGGTTCTAAGTAAAAACACGAAAGTGTCGATGGATTAATAAGACATTTTCTTAAATTTATAATCATCATCAATTCTGTGAGGGGAATTTATCTCGCTTATAAGTTCTTTTCGTATAGAAAATATATTATCAGGTTTTGCAAATGCCACGAACTTAGATTTTCAATAAAAGGAGTATAATTATGCCAAAGAGGATCAGGCTGAAGAACGGCAATGATATGAATGGATTGATTGAATCAGATGAAAAATCAACTGAATCTTCCGAGAAAAACGTTATGGATATTGAAGAAAATAAAAACAATGTATTCAGCTCATATATCCATACTAATGATCCCGAGGAAGTTATGAAGCAGATATTTACTGATGATAAGCGTATTTATATAAATAAACTGAAGCAGCTTTCAATAACTGAACTAACCCTCATTGCCGAACAGCTTAAAATAGAAAATTACGAATCAATGCATACTCAGGAAATGGTTTATCAGATTCTCCGGAAACATGCCGACAATGAAGGTATCATCTACGGAGGCGGAATCCTGCAGGTTATTGAGGGAGGATTCGGGTTCCTTCGCTCACAGAGGTACAATTTTTTACCGAGTTCCGACGATATATATGTTTCACCATCACAAATATCCCTTTTTAAGTTGAGAACAGGCGATACAGTCGAGGGCCATATCCGCCCTCCGAAAAGGACCGAGGAGGAAAAGTTTTTTGCTCTGCTTCGGATTGAAAAAATCAATGATAAATCACCTGAAGAGGCAAGAAGAAGGACAATCTTCGATAACCTGACGCCCTTATTTCCGGAACGGAAGATCAAACTGGAAGTTGAATCAGACGAGATAGCGATGAGAATTATGGATCTTTTTACACCCATAGGCAAGGGACAGAGGGGCCTCGTAGTTTCACCGCCGAAGGCAGGAAAAACTGTTTTATTAAAGAAGATTGCGAACAGCATTACATCAAACCATCCGGAAGTCCGCCTTATAATATTCCTTGTTGATGAAAGGCCGGAAGAGGTCACAGACATGCAGAGATCTGTACAGGCTGAGGTTTTAAGCTCGACTTTCGATGAACCTGCCTCAAAGCATGTCCTTGTCGCCCAGATGGTTCTCGAGAAAGCCAAACGTCTCGTTGAAAGCGGTTATGACGTGGTCATACTTCTCGATTCCATAACAAGACTGGCCAGGGCTTACAACCAGGTTGAACCGGCCAGCGGAAAAGTCTTGTCGGGAGGAATTGATTCAAATGCGCTTCATAAACCTAAAAAGTTTTTCGGAGCCGCCAGAAACATAGAAGAAGGCGGCAGTCTGACCATAGTTGCCACAGCTCTTGTCGATACCGGAAGCAAGATGGATGAAGTCATTTATGAGGAATTCAAAGGGACCGGTAATATGGAAATCCATCTGGACAGGAACCTGTCCAACATAAGAATATTCCCGGCAATTGACATAAAACTCTCAGGAACACGCCGTGAAGAACTGCTCCTTCCTAATGACGATCTTGAAAAGATCAGGATGATCAGGAAGGTTTTTGCGTCAATGCCGAACGAGGAGATCATACCAAAATTGACTACTGCTATGAAAAAAACACTGAAAAATGAGGAATTTCTCAATAATATACAATACTTCTCTAAAGATTAATACCAAAAGCCCGGATATTGAATTTTTGACTAAATACTTAAAATATACTATAATAATATATTATATTTCAGGAGACGTTAGATGAAAGAGGGAATTCATCCCAAACTTTATGATACAAAAGTAAAGTGCACCTGCGGGAACGAATTTACCATCCAAACAGTCGTACCTGAAATCAATGTGGAAATCTGTTCGAAATGCCATCCATTTTATACAGGGCAGAAGAGAATAGCTGAAAGAGGCGGCATGGTCGACAGGTTCAAGAAGAGATACAGTATAAAATAAGTCTGAAAATGAACGGCCATATCGGCGAAGCCCTGTCTGTCAGTGCAGTAGCTAAATTCATTTATACAATAATCTCTCAAAATATATCTCCTCTCTGGATAAGGGGGGAGATTTCCAATCTCAAGATCCAGCAGAACGGCAATGTTTATTTCAATATCAGGGACAACGAATCCAAGCTGAATGCGATGATTATGGCCAATTCAAGCGTCTGCACGAGTGTTAATGAACTAAAAAACGGCCTTGAGATCCTGGTCTATGGCAGAATATCCTATTATAAAAAGGAAGGGTATATAACTCTTTTCGTTGATGAGATTGAATTTATCGGTGAGGGACTTCTCAAGCAGAAATTTGACGAATTAAAAGCCAGGCTTGAAAAAGAGGGTCTTTTCGACAAATCTCATAAAAGGAAAATACCTGATTATCCGCAGAATGTGGGTGTTGTGACATCCAGAAGCGGAGCCGCTATTCAGGATATTATGAATGTAATAAACCGCAGGTTCAGTGGTGTGAGTATATTTCTATTTCCTGCATCAGTTCAGGGCGAAGCCGCCAGGGATGAGATTGTCCGGTCAATCAAGGTTGCAAATGATTTCGCCGGAGATTACCTGGACGTGCTTATAGTCGCCAGAGGGGGAGGGTCACTGGAAGACCTGTGGTGCTTCAATGAAGAGATTGTTGCAAGGGCAATTTACGGATCGAGAATACCCGTTATTTCAGCAGTAGGTCATGAGATCGATTATACAATAGCCGATTACGTAGCAGATCTCAGGGCTCCGACGCCTTCCGCCGCTGCTGAGCTTGTTGTAAAAGATAAAAAGGACATATTAAAGAATATAAGCATTATTAAAGAAAGACTCGACAAGCTCTTTTATGCCCAATACGATTTGTTAAAGAACTTTCTGGAAATAAGAGGTAAAAAGGTAATAAAAAGGCTTTTTCAGGATCAGTTGTCCGAACTGACTATGTCTATGGAGAATCTCAATATACGTTTTCTTAATAATTTCAGTAATTACCTTAAACAGGCAAAAAATTCGGTTCATTATTACACTGGAAAGCTTGAAACTCTTAATCCCTATAACACCCTTAAAAGGGGGTACTCGATTACATACCGCTATGAAAAAGGGGAGTCGAAAAGCCTTATCCGCAGAGTCAGTGATGTAAATCCAGGTGATAAGATCAACACTGTGCTCAGGGATGGTAATTTCAATTCCAAAGTCTAGTCGTATTCATGAATGGTCAGGAAACGCGCATCAAGCTTGTAATCCTGAATATCAAATGAGATCAGAAGAGGCATCTGATCGGGCCTCTCAAGGTAAATAGCGCCGAATACGAATAGACTGGCTCTATATTTTTTACTCTGATATGAGAACTCCAGAACATAGGGTGTCTCTTTTGTGATGGTAACATTTTGCAGTTCTGATGGCGGTATTTTTGCACCTTGCCATACAAATGCCTTGAAGGGAAATACAACTTCCCTATAGGAAAATCCGAAACTGATCGACTGCACGAACATAAAAAGCAGGGCAGCAACAATTATCGTCCTGATATTCATCATAAGCCTCCTACTTGAACTGAATATATATTAATTTGTTTTTTTAAAGGTGTCAACAGGTTAAATACAGATTTCTCTCATGCTTTAAATCCTTTAAATTGATATTTTTGTCTCCTGGCATTAGAATTAATGTTGTTAAATATTTTTCCACGCTTAACTGATGGAGAATTTCAAAATGGATTATAAGGTCACGGCAAGGAAATGGAGACCTCAGCTGTTTTGCGAGATCATCGGTCAGGAAAACCTTGTTAAAACGATCCAGAATTCTTTGTCCACCGGCCGTATTCCTCACGCATTTTTATTCTCGGGAGTGAGGGGAGTAGGAAAGACTACTACGGCAAGAATTATCGCAAAGACACTGAACTGCAAAGACCTCAAGGGTATGGAGCCATGCAATAAATGTTCCTCATGCATAGAGATAACAGGTGGATATTCTCTTGATGTCATAGAAATTGATGGAGCGTCCAACAGGGGGATCGATAATATAAGAGAGCTTAAAGACACTGTAGCATATATGCCTCTTTCAGGTAAATACAAGGTCTATATCATAGATGAAGTCCATATGCTTACCAACGAGGCCTCCAATGCCCTTCTCAAGACTCTTGAGGAGCCTCCTCCCCATGCAGTGTTTATTCTTGCAACTACAGAAGCTCACAAGGTTATTCCGACAATTAAATCGAGATGCCAGCATTTTGTATTTAAAAAAATATCCACAAGAAGCATCGTTAATCAGCTGAAAAAAATAGCAGATAACGAGAAGATCAAATATACAGAGGAGGGATTGTTTCTGATAGCAGAATCAGCCGACGGTTCAATGAGAGATGCGCAGAGTGTTTTTGACCAGATAACCATATATTCGGGTGGTGACATAAACGAGAAGAGCGCATCAGAACTCCTGGGAATACCTGATAATCATTATTTTACTGAGCTTATTGAGTCGGTGAAGACAGCGGATATCATAAGGATGTTGAAAACCATAGAGGCTTATTCATCCAGTGTGGGTGATATAAAAATATTCACGATGAATATGATCTCCTTTTTAAAGCAGGGCATTCTGATAAAGAAACTACCCAATGACGATGAACTTCTCAATATACCTGAAAAGAAATACAAGGAACTGACCCTTTTATTCGAGAATTTTTCACAGCAGGATCTGATTAAGATTATGGGAATTTTTATCGAACTTTATTCTTCTCTGAAAGGAGATAACAGCGAGAGATTTTTGCTTGAAGCAGCACTATTTAAGATGATGGACTATAAAAACATAATCCCTGCAGGTGATCTCAGAAATGAAATCCTTGCTCTTATTAATTCCGGCAGAGTAGGAGAGCCTGAGCGTGCAATAATAAGGGACGGAAGCGGGTTGGATACTGATGAAAAAACGGAACTTATTAATGTTCTTTCATCGAGCCCGGTTTTAAAATCCATGATCCAATCGATAGGACGCATAGAAGTTTCAGACGGGAATATCACAGCTTATGTAAACGATATGCATTGTCTTGAATATCTGGACAAAAATAAGATGGAAATAGAGGCTGAATTAGCTTCCAGGAAAGGTAAAAATATAAGCCTCAGCTTCAAATTAAACCAGGAATCCAAACCACCTCTGAAAATGGTGGACGATATTGTCAATTTATTCGAGGGTAAGATTATATAGCAAAAGTTCAGGAGGAATTTCATGCCAGCAATAAATAACCTTAAGGATATGACAAAATTAAAAAAAATGGCTGATGATACAAAAAAGATTATGGGTGAAATCAGGGCTACAGGCGTTTCGAAGAGGGGGTATGTCAAAATAAGCCTCGATGGAGAAAAAGGGCTGAAAAACATAGAATTCTCGAATGAGGCTATGAATATTTCAGCAGAGGAGCTTTCAAAATGCACAAAGGAAGCCCATAAAGCAGCTGCCAGGGAAGTTGATAAAATGGTCAAAAAACAGATGAAAAATTCAGGGCTTTCAAATTTTCTTATGGGAAAGTGATAGATGTTCTCTGATGCTATGAAGGCCTTTATATCAGTATTTTCCGAACTTCCAGGATTAGGCCCCAGGTCCAGTGAAAGGATTGCCTATTATCTCCTGATGCATGAAAGAGAGCTGTCGGGACGGCTTTTATCAGCGATCGACAATTTAAGAAAAAACACCGTTGCTTGCAGCATCTGCGGTAATTTATCTGATTACGATCCATGCTGGATCTGCAAGGATCCGGGAAGAGACAGGTCAATCCTCTGCATTGTTGAGAGCCCTGCAGATATTTACTATCTCGAATCAACCAACATATACAAAGGACAGTATCATTCACTCGGCGGCGTTCTTTCTCCACTAAATGGTGTGACCCCTGACGATCTTAATATCAAAGGCCTTGCTGAGAGACTTAGATCATCTTCCATCAAGGAAATAATATTCGCTACAAGCGCGACTACTGAAGGTGATGCTACGGTCTTGTATATAAAGGATCTGCTCAAAGATTCGAATATTACATTTTCGCATCTTGCAAGGGGAATACCGGTGGGTATAAGTATTCAATATGCTGGCAATAAAAGCCTTTCTGAAGCTATTAGAGGAAGGGAAAGGTTAATTGACTAATTTTAAATATAAAGTTATAATAATTTGTTTGTCTCTGTGGGTTTGAAATATGTTTAAAATCGGTGAAAGGGTATTTTATCCGTATCATGGAGCTGGAGAAATACAGGGTGTCGAGGAGAAGGAAATTCTCGGTGCTAAAAGGAAATATTATATAATCAGGTTCCCCCTCACAGAAACAACTATAATGGTCCCTTCAGATAATACTAAAGAACTTGGCCTGAGAGACATAGCTAAACCAAAGGATATAAAACGATGTCTCGAAGTTATTTCGTCCCACATCAGTGAGATCGATGAAGACTGGAAAATAAGGTATAAAAAACACCAGGATATGCTTAAATCAGGTACAATTGTAGAGGTTTCAACGGTTATCAAGAACCTTTACAACAGAAACCAGGTTAAGGAATTATCCACAACGGAAAAGAAACTATATAATACCGCCCTTAATATGCTTGTAAGTGAAATATCCCTTTCTGTCGGTAAAAACCAGGATGTTGTCAAAGATGAGGTGTACAAGCTTTTGAATGATTCTTCAAAATAAATCACTAAATAAGAATAAATTAAACTTAACATAATATATCTTATAGGAAATTGTATATGGCGAAAACATGGGTATTCCTGATCGCCGCTATTTCTGTTGTTTCCATTGCTATTCTCATAAAAGGGCTATCATTTTCATATGTTACACTTGATACAAATACCCTTAATTCGCTGACTAACAGTACAAATTATAACCCAAATTCAGAAATGACGAATCCCAATATAAAAACAATTACAGAACCTCCCCTGCCGAACAGTTATTTAAGTTCAGGTAAGATAGAGGTCGAAAAGCCTGAAACAGTACCGAGGAGGATGGACCTCATATACTGGATTGCTATGCCCGCGATTTATTATTTGACAACTGCCATTATGTATTCAAAGAATGAACTTGCATATAATTCTTATTATGCAGACAATACCGACCTGAACTATATTTATTTCAACACATTTATGATACCCCTGGCAGCTGCATATTTCGATTATATTTTCCTTCAGGACCAGTATGCCTTGAAAACAAAAACTTACGGTATGAATTCTATGAGCGATCTGTTCTTTGTTACTGTGCCGATCATTCATATTAAATTTTAACCGGATTTCTGCATAATGAAAGTTTTAGTGATTAACTGGAGGGATATTTACAATCCTGAATCAGGCGGAGCTGAAATTTACCTTGATGAAATCTTAAAGAGAAAACCTGCTGACTGGGAAATAGATTTCGTGTCAGCTTCATTTAAAAATTCAAAAGCCGTTGAAATTACAAATGATTACACAATTTACAGAATTTTCAATAATGCTCTATTTAATTTTACATTCTGGTATTACTGGAAAAAATACCTCTCTAGGAAAAATTACGACCTTGTAATTGCTTCAGAATCCAAGATACCCCTTGCAACATCACTCTACATTAAAGATATTCCTCTAATAGTAATACACTATCATGTTCATGGAAAAAGTCTTTTCAGACAGCTTCCGTTCCCATTTGCACTTTATGTATATGCTATGGAAAAATATATGCTTAAATACTATAAAAACACCCCTACAGTGCTCATATCGGACACAAATTATTCCGAACTTACCGATAATTACGGCTATAAAAATACAGTAATTGCCTATCCAGGAATAGATTTCAGTGTAATCAGAAGATATCCTCTAGATTATAGAACCCCTTACCCTACTCTTTTTTGTTTTGGAAGACTGAAAAAGTACAAGCGTTTTGATCATATTATCAGGGCTTTCAGCATAGCAAGGAAAAATTTTCCCGCTGCAAGACTTATTATTGCCGGTAAGGGCGATGACGAAGCCAGATTGAAGGAGATCTGCGCAGGGCTTAAACTTGGAGAATCGGTTGAATTCACCGGTTTTATAACTGAAGAGGCAAAGGCGGAATTGATTACTTCGTCCTGGATATCAGCGATTACATCGGAAAAAGAGGGATGGGGTATTGTAGTAATTGAATCAAATGCAGGCGGTCTGCCTGTTATCGGTTATGATGTCGAGGGAATCAGGAACTCAATCAGCGACAATAATAATGGTTTCCTTATCCCAAGCGGAAATATAGAAATTCTTGCATCAAAAATTGAACTTTTATTCCGCGATGAAGAGTTAAGAAAATCAATGTCGTTAAAAGCTGTTGAATGGTCAAAGAAATTTACATGGGAAAATACGGCAGAGATCTTTTACAAATTCGCCGGAGAAAACATAAAAAAACATAAGGAACCTTAGAATTTTGGATTATTATTTTGAAATTCTGGAATTCGACAAAATAATACCTTTAATAAATAAATATGTCAAAACCTATCCCGGTATAAGAGAGATAGGAAATATCAGGGAATTTATAAAGTCTGAAGATCCTGAAACTGAGCTCAAGCTTACTGAAGAAATGACAAGCTTCCTTAAATTTGATTCGGATCTTTCATTTAAAGAACTGGAGAACATCGAAGATTCAATTGAAAACGCAAGAATAAAAGGTCTGGTGCTGTCTCCTGAAGATGTTCTTGAGATAAAAAAGACCATGGGTATATTTTCAGGCATCTTTAATGCCTTGACTTCGTATTCAATCAAATACCCTCTCCTATTTTCTTTGGTTAAAGACGCACCGTTCCCGGCTGAATTGCTGAATGCCATAAACCTTGTTATGGATGATAATGGCTCGATTTTTGATTCGGCCTCGGAAGAATTAAAAAGGATAAGGAAAAGAAAGTCATCGATCAGAACGGATATTCATTCCGAGCTGTCATCAATAATGGAGCAAAAATCACTTGGTGAAGCCTTACAGGACAAGTTTATTTCACTCCGTGAAGGCAGATTTGTGATACCCGTGAAGGCGCAGTTTAAAAATAAATTAAGGTCCCTTTTCAACTACATCGTTCACTCATTTTCAAAATCAGGTGAAACAGTATATGTCGAGCCAGAAAATATAATATCTCTGAATAATGAGATGGTTGAGATCGATGAGATAGAATTGGCTGAGATAAACAGGATCCTTCTTAAAATAACGGCATTTATTAATGAAAACGCCGATATTCTTCTGACAGACTTCAATCTGATAGGCAGGCTTGAACTCATATATGCTAAGGCCAGGTTTGCCATAGATCACAACTGTAATTTTCCTGAAATTATTAGGGATAAAACATTTATAAGCCTTCGAAAAGCCTATCATCCACTTCTTGGAAATGACTCCATACCTATCGATATCGAAGTCGGTTCGACTTATCAGGGATTGATTATTTCAGGGCCAAATGCCGGAGGCAAGACAGTAGCCTTGAAAACAGCCGGTTTACTGACATTAATGACACTCTGTGGCATACCTATTCCGGCCTCACGTTCCTCACGGGTCGGAATTTTTACAAAAATTATGGCTGAAATTGGAGACGAGCAGAATATTTCCGAGAATCTTTCCAGTTTTTCAGGACATATAGTAAATATTTCAAAAATGATCTCGGAATGCAATGATAAATCCCTGATTTTAATCGATGAAATTGCAAGTTCCACTGAGCCGAAAGAGGGAGAAGCTCTGGGAAGGTCTATTTTACACTCTCTCCTGGAAAAGGGATCCAAGTTTATCATAACAACCCATTTTCAAGCCTTAAAAGAAATATCCTTTTCTGATAAAAGGGTTAAAAATGCATCAGTAGATTTTGATGAAGAAAGGCTGGTTCCGCTTTATACCCTTAAGACCGGTACATCAGGTTCGAGTTATGCCCTGAGGATTGCAAAAAAATACGGTCTGGATAAAAGTATAATTGAAAATGCTGCTGGATACCTAAATGAAAGAACTTCATCTGCCGAGTCTCTGATGATTAAACTGGAAAAAGAGAGAACCGACCTTCTCAAAATGAGGGAAATTGCTGAAAATAATATGGAGGAAAGCCGTACAATAAAAGAAAGGTATGAAAATCTCCTGAAAGAGATGGAAAATGAAAAATTAGCCCTTAAAAAAAAGGGAACTAGGCTGCTTAGAAATGAACTGGATGATACTCTAAAGGAACTTTCTGTTATAAAGGAGGATCTGAAACAAAAAACCAGGGATAGTCTTGCAAATACCCGGCATAAGATTAATGATATTGAAAAAATTATAAAGGATTCGGAAGAAGAGATTCTTAGGGCTGAAAGGAAACATCCACAGGAATTAACCTCAGGTCAGAGGGTATTTGTCGGAGGATTCAATAAAGAAGGTTATATAGAGCAGGTACTCGGCAATAAAGTCAGAGTGAGACTGGGAATAATCAGTACTATTGTGTCTATAGATGATATATACCTCTCTGAAGAGGGTGAAAAGAATAAGAAAAATTCAATTGATATCTCTCTTTCGGACCAGTCCCAGCTTCAGCTTATTATCGATGTCCGGGGAAAAACTGCGGAAGAAGCCCTAAGAATTGTTGAAAGAAATATCGATCTTGCCTATATGAAGGGTACAGCCAGTATTTCCATTATTCATGGAAAGGGCGAAGGAATTCTTAAAAAAGAAATATGGAAATATCTGCAGGAGCAGGATAATATCCTAAGTTTCAGCTTTGCAAAGCCTGAAGACGGCGGACAGGGCAAAACTATTGTCCTATTTAAATAGATACTAAAGTAAAATCTAATTTTGCTATATTTATTCTTATAAGTCATAATTCTTCCGTATTTATCGGCCAGGGTGGATTTTCAATGAGCAGATTTCTGATAACAGGTTTTTCAGGCTTTGTCAGCAGACATTTTATCGATTACCTTGAGAATAACGGGATAAATTCCGACATTATGGGCATCGATTTGAATCCTCCTTCCGCTATCAATAAAACATATAAGCATGTCAAATGTGAATTCATCAAACAGGACTTGCTGGATAAGGATAATATACAGTATTATATTCATAGTTTTCAACCTGATTATATCCTCCATCTGGCTTCATATTCAAGCGTGGCTTTCAGCTGGCAGAATCCGATCATCAGCTATCAAAATAATATCAATATATTTTTAAATCTTCTTGAAGCAGTACGTCTCTTGAAATTAAATTGCAGGATCCTATCCGTGGGCTCGTCCGAAGAATATGGCAATATAAACCGGGATATTCTTCCATTAAAGGAAGAATACGACGTTGATCCTATAAGCCCTTATGCTGTCGCGAGGGCTTCCCAGGAAATGCTATCGAAAGTCTATGTAAAGGGATTTGACCTGAATATCGTGCTTACCCGTTCATTTAATCATATTGGACGGGGGCAGAAAGATAGTTTTGTAATCCCTTCTTTCGCCAGGCAATTGACAGACATAAAAAAAGGCCTGAAAAAAGAAATGTTAACCGGAGATATATCGATAGTCAGGGACTTTATAGACGTAAGGGATGTTGTGGCGGCTTATTATACACTATTTATGAAAGGTTCAAGAGGGGAGATCTACAATGTGTGCAGCGGTGTGGGATACTCTCTGAAGCAGTTGATAGAAATGATGGAAGAAATACTGGGCATTAAAGCGGTTATAAAGGTAAACCCGGATTTAATACGTCCCGATGATAACAGGATAATAATCGGTTCAAATGATAAATTAAGAAAAGAATTGGGCTGGAGTGCGCGGTATTCAATCCGCGAAACTCTCATGGATGTGCTTGATGAGCGTTTAAACTGAAAGATCTGCTTTTAAGGTAACCAACTATAAAATCGTCGATATCACCATCCATGACTATCTGTACGTTTTTATTTTCTATACCTGTACGGTGATCTTTAACCAGGGTATAGGGTTGAAAAGTGTAGCTGCGTATCTGGTTACCCCACTCTATGGCCTTTTTTTCAGGCATCATTTTTTGCCTTTCCTCATCCTGTTTTCTGAGTTCGCTTTCATACAGCTTAGACCTCAGCATCTTCATGGCCATATCGCGGTTCTGCAGCTGGGATCTTTCGATCTGGCAGGCAACGACAATACCCGTAGGAAGATGCGTGATTCTCACGGCAGATTCCGTTTTGTTTACATATTGACCTCCCGCCCCGCTGGCCCGATATGTATCTATCTTGAGGTCTTTGGGATCAATTTCAAGTGTTACTGTTTCATCTACCTCTGGTGATACCGATATTGAACAGAATGATGTCTGCCTTTTGTTATTTGCATTAAAGGGAGAAAGCCTGACGAGACGGTGTATGCCGTTTTCAGCCCTTAAAAGTCCATAAGCATACCTCCCTTTGATATAAAGCGTAGCATCCTTTAAACCTGCTACATCGCCAGCTTCATAATCGACCACTTCCATTGAAAAACCCTTTCTTTCCGACCACCTTTGATACATGCGCAGCAGCATCTCGGCCCAGTCCTGAGATTCAGTCCCGCCTGCTCCAGGATGGATGTTCAAAAAGGCATTTTTACTGTCAAAATCACCTCTGAACATCATAACTGTCTCAAGATCTGATAGTGTTTTCCGGAGTTTTTCATATTCTCTTTCCAGACTGTCCAACATATCAGTATCATTATCATTTTCAGCCAATTCTGACATTTCTAAAAGATCTGTAATCTTCGGCTTTAAATCCAGCCATCCGGCGATTTCCCTTTCAATGGCGGAAGCCTTCGATGAGAGTTCTGCAGAAAGCTTATGGTCGGTCCAGGCTTTTTCATCATTCAGGTCAGCCTTCAATCCGTCCAGAGAGATTATTTTTTCTTCAATCTCAAAGATGCCTCCAGTCATCCTGTATTTCGGCCAGCAAATCTCTGCATTTATCCGAGAACGCTCCCATATTTTACCCGCCTTAATTTAATCAGCAACGGTATAAGAAATGCCGGATAGTATATTATGAAAATCTTCTGGAGTTAGATTAACCGGATTATTCTTATTATCTGCTTTTTCAGATATAAAATCAATTTCATCTTTATTGAATTTGAAATCCTGAATACCCTGGATATTAAGACTTTCTGTCATTTCCCTCAGATACTCCATCAGAATTGAACAGCCTGTTTTTATATCTGATGGTTCTTGTCCCGTCAGCGCATAACCTGCCCTCGAGTATTTTTCAAGGGCGATATTTTCTTTTGCCGAAGATAATTTCTCAATATTGTAATCAGTGACTTTTGATAAAAGCGATGCGCAAATTATGCCATGGGGGATATCGAAGACGCCTCCGATTACTCCGGCCAACCCATGTACTGCACCTAAACCTGCATTGGCAAGAACGACACCCGATAGATAGGCCGCATAAGCGAGATCCGATCTTGTCAATATATCTGACACTTTATCAGTGCATGAATGGAAAAGGGCCCTGCCGGCATGCAGGCTAATTCCCTTCAATGAAAGAGTGTCCGTCAAAAATGATGACTGAGCGGATAAGAAACTTTCGATAAGCTGTGTCAGTGCGTCCATTCCGCAGGCTGCAGTAATATCTGGCGGGCATCCAATTGTTAGGACCGGGTCTATTACGGCCACATCGGGAACCAGATTATCATGCCGCAGTGATTTTTTATAACCTCCGGGACCATGTTTAGTTAATACGGCATTTTTTGTTGCTTCACTTCCTGTACCGGCAGTGGTAGGTACTGCTATGAACGGTACTTTTATGCCATTATGTTTTTTTATACCTACCCCCTCTAAGTAACAGGTTACAGGACCATCCTGGGGTATCATACCGGAAATGGCTTTACCGGCATCGATAACGCTTCCTCCGCCAATTGAAACAACTGCATTAATATTTTTTTCCCTGTAATATGATGCATTTTCATCTATAAAATCAGTAGTAGGTTCTCCACCTACTTCCAGCTCAAAATAATTAATACTGCTATTTTTCATTTCCCTGCAAAGAATATCTCTCAGCGGCATATTTTTAAAAGAAGAAACACCTGTTACTATTAAGATTCTACTTCCCACTCCGCTCATGACAGCCGGCAGGGCTTTCGAGGAGTCCGGTCCAAAAATCATCCTCGAATTAAAAAAATAATCAAAATAGTCACTTTTCATATTATTATCATATCGAAATTCCTACAGGACAGTGATCGGATCCCATCACATCAGTCAAAATAAAACTTTCTTTTACATTTGGAAAAAAAGACTCGTTTACAAAAACATAGTCGATACGCCAGCCTATATTTTTCATACGTGCATTGAAGCGGTAAGTCCACCAGCTGTATGTCGCTGCTCCAGGGTTCATGGTCCTGAAAGTATCGATATAGCCATGAGAAATGAATTTATCCATCCATTCCCTTTCAATTGGTAAAAATCCGGAACGGTCCTTGTTTTCTTCCGGATTTTTCAAGTCTATTTCTCTATGGGCCGTGTTAAAATCTCCCATTATGATCAGGTTTTTACCTGATTTTTTCAGATTGTCGGCATAATCAAGGAAACAATCATAAAATCTCAGCTTGTATGCCAGTCTATCACTGTCCATCTGACCATTAGGATAATAGATATTAAAAATCGTAAAGGGCGCAGGAACATCCCTGTAATGTGAGATTATTATTCTGCCTTCATCATCGAATTCACTGATGCCGAACCCCTTCTCAACTGCAGACGGTTTTATCTTTGACATAAGCATTGTTCCGCTATATCCCTTCCTGAAAGATGGGTTCCAGATAGAATGATAGTGTACAGAATTAGCAAAGTCCGGGTAGTCATTTTCCACCTGCTCTCTTGCCGCCTTTATCTCCTGAAAACCGATAATATCAGGGTCTAATTCTTTTAATGATGCTTCCAGACCGTTCTTGAGGGATGCCCTTATTCCATTGACATTCCATGACATAATTCGTAACATTAATAACTCCAGAAAAGGATCTTAATTTATACATTCCATCATGCTACTTTATCTTTGACAATTCATCAAATCTTCATTAAACTAATTTAAATAATGTTGCACGTAATAAGAGGTATTGATGAATCTGCCTTCAAGCCATACTCTCGCTGAGCACATAAAAATCATATCAAGAGGCGCAGTCGAGATCATACCTGAAGATAAACTTATAGAAAAATTAAAAAAATCCATAGCTCTTAATAAGCCTTTAAAGATTAAATTCGGGGCAGATCCTTCAGCCCCGGATATTCATCTCGGTCATACCGTTCCTTTAAGAAAATTGAGACAATTTCAGGAACTGGGCCATGAAGTATATTTCATCATAGGCGATTTTACTGGAATGATCGGTGATCCAACCGGAAAATTACAGACCAGAAAACGTCTGACAAAAGAAGAGGTCCTTGCAAACTCAGAATCATATAAAACCCAGATCTTTAAAATTCTTGACCCCCAGAAAACTAAGGTAGTTTTTAACAGTACTTGGTGCTCAAAAATGAATTTCAGCGATGTCCTTGAGCTGACCTCTCATTATACTGTCGCAAGACTCCTGGAGAGAGAAGATTTCAACAAAAGGTACGAGGAGGGAAAACCTATATCCTTGATCGAATTTATTTACCCTCTGATACAGGGATATGACTCAGTGGTCCTTAATGCCGATATAGAGATCGGAGGTACAGACCAGAAATTTAATCTCCTCATAGGCAGAGACCTTCAAAGTGAATACGGGCAGGAAGAGCAGATTGTTATAACCCTGCCCCTTCTTGAGGGAACAGACGGTATAAACAAAATGAGCAAATCTCTCGGTAATTATATAGGCATCAGTGAAAAACCCGGGGAGATCTTTGGCAAGATCATGTCCATACCGGACAATATGATTATTAAATATTTTGAACTTTTGACAGATGTTCAGATGGAAGTTGTTAAAAAGTATACCAGGAGCATGAAAGATGGCAAGAACCCCCGTGATTTCAAAGTAATGCTGGCCAAAACTATTGTAAGTGAGTATTATTCTTTAGGAGATGCAGAAAGGTCTTTTACTGAATTTGAAAGAGTATTTAAAAACAAGGGCATTCCCGATGAAATCAAAGAATTTTCCCTGAAGAGAAAAATGAACCTGATGGATATTCTTATTAATTCTGAAACCCTGAATTCAAAAAGCGAAGTTAGAAGGCTTCTTGCCCAGAATGCCGTTTCAATCGGCGGCTTGAGGCAGAGTGATGAGAACACTTTATTTAATCCTGGTGAAGAGAAAATTATAAAAATAGGGAAAAGAAAATTTCTCAGGGTCAAGTGATTCGGGGGGAATAATGATTCTTCAGGGCATAGACCTGTTGATGGATCTTATTATGAAAAGCAAATACATAGTATCGCTTACGGGCGCGGGTATATCGACAAGTGCAGGAATTCCTGATTTCAGGGGTCCTAACGGCCTTTATTCCAGGACCGATATACCTTCCGACAGATTATTTGATATCGACTATTTTAAAAGCAATCCTTCACTATTTTATAATCACTTCGCAGAGCTGGCTGAATTGTTTGATAAGGCTGTGCCTACAAATGGTCACCTTTTTTTAAAAAAACTTGAAACTCTCGGTAAGTTAAAAACAATTATTACCCAGAATATTGACGGCCTGCACAAAAAAGCAGGTAATAGTAATATTATAGAGCTTCATGGAAATTTTGAAAAGTATTACTGCATTGAATGCAACAATGAAGTTCTTTCGGATGATCCTCAATATAAGATAATTGCAAAAGCCATGAAAAATAAAAGGATCCCAAAATGCAGGAAATGCGGTGGAATCATGAAGCCCAATGTCGTATTTTTCGGGGAATATGTGAGGGACCTTGAAAAAGCCCTTACAGAAATACAGAAAGCAGACCTGATGATAACAATGGGGACATCATTGACGGTATACCCTGCTTCAACACTGCCTTCATATCTTCCCGATGGTTCCAAACTTGTTATAATCAATGAAATGGAAACTCCTTTCGATTCAAAGGCAAAAGTTGTTTTACATGAAGATATTGAAAAGGTTGTCGATAAACTTAAACTTATATAAAGATGGAGAATAAATGAAAAGCGAATCAATCATCATTGTTGAAGATGAAATACTTGTGGCTAAAAATATTAAAGAAATACTCATTACATGCGGTTACAATGTCCTATCTATATGCGACAACGGGCAGGATGCTATTGAAAAAGCAAGGGAATTAAAACCCTCTTTGATACTCATGGATATTATGCTCAAAGGTAAAATGGACGGCATTGATGCTGCTGAATATGTATACGACAGACTGAACATCCCAGTGGTCTTTTTAACAGCGTTCGGGGATGACAGCACTCTTGAAAGGGCGAAATCAGCTGAACCGTACGGATTTCTCCTGAAACCGATAACAGACGGAGTGCTGAAAACAACTATAGATGTGGCAATACAGAAGCATAAACTTGAAAGAAAAGTCAGAGAAAATGAGGAATGGCTTTCCTTTATTTTAAAGAATATCGACTATGCTGTTTTGGTTATTTCAAGCGATCTTGACATTACATTCGCAAACCCGGCTGCAGAAGTCCTTCTGACTAAAAATCATGCTGAAATTATCAATAAAAATGTAAAAGATATTTTCAGGCTTATGGAATCGGATAAGGATGTAAAAATTGAAGAAATGATCAAAATAATACGAAACAAGAATGAAAAATTCGATTTTTTATCAAGGTATTACCTGATAACTGGCCCTGAAGTAAAAATCCCTATAGATGGAAGCGCAATACCTTTATGGAGCGATTCTGGTTCTTTCAGGGGGATTATTTTGATGATGAGGAATATCACACTCCAAAAAAAAATAGAAACTGAAATGCTCAGGTTTGAAAAACTGGAATCTTTAAGCCTTCTGGCAGGAGGAATAGCCCATGATTTCAACAATATGCTTACCGTAATAATGGGTAATCTTGCAATGTGCAGGCAGAGAGACCTTACGCCTGATGAAATCGACAATTATCTTGATGAATCTTCGAACGCCATACTTCGTGCGAAGGAACTAACACACCATCTAATATCATTTTCCAAGGGTGGAACACTTTCCCTCAATACTCACGATATAAGAAAAATAATTAAATCGATTACTTCCTTTGTTATGCATGGATCCGGTATCAATGTCGTTTATAAATTTCCCGATAAGCTTGATTTCGTTTGTGTGGATGAAACACAGATGGAACAGGTCCTTCAGAATATTATCATCAACGCAAGAGAGGCAATGACGGATGGAAATACCCTCAACATATCCGCTGAAAATTATAATTATTCCGGTGTTGAGCTGCCCATTGAGGGGGGTGATTACGTCAAGATTATGATAAGCGATAACGGATCAGGAATAAATGAGAAAGATATAAAAAGGATTTTCGATCCATATTTTACCACGAAGCCTAATGGGACCGGTCTAGGCCTTACCACAGCATACACAATATTAAAGAACCATGGAGGCTTTATAACAGTAGATTCCGAAGTAGAAAAAGGTACAACTTTCACTTTGTATCTTCCTGTCTCAAGGGATATTGAGGATAAGCAATAAATATCATTTTAACAGGAGGAAATTTTGTCTTTTTCAAAAAATGCCCTCTATATCATGGAGAAATTTTATTTAAAAAGGGATAAAAACGGTATTCTTATTGAAAAGAGTCATGAGGAAACATTCTCCCGTGTCGCGGATTTCGTCGCATCAGCGGAAAAAAATATTGATATAAGGCGGAAGGTAAAAAAACAGCTTTTAGATTTAATGTTAGAACAAAAATTTATGTTCTCTTCTCCTACAATCTTCAATGCCGGTTCAGAATTTCCTTTATCTTCAAGCTGTTTTGTCGGTGGTCTTGAAGACGATATGGGCTCCATCATGAAAGCAGCCTCCGATACAGCTATAACATTCAAATCAGGTGCAGGAATGGGTTTAAATTTTGGAATTTTAAGACCTAAAGGCGCCCCGGTCGGAAGGGGTGGAACATCAAGTGGCCCGATAAGTTTCATGCATCTTTTTGACGAAGTCGGCGAAGCAGTCAAAAGCGGAGGTGTGCGCAGGGCAGCCTTTATGGCAATGATGGATATAAACCATCCGGATATAGAAGAATTTATTTCGTCCAAGGATTATTCCGCGAATGTCAGCCGTCAATTCCCTGACTTAATTAAATCTGAGAATTATGCCGAACATCTGCATCAAAGAATTTCTGAAACTGTTGCGGGGGATATAAATGATGAAAAGGCATTTAATAACGTAATCGAAGATGTAAGAAAAAAATTATTTGAGCCCCTCAGTAATATGAATATCAGTGTAGCGATCACGGATGAGTTCATGGATGCTGTTAAAAATGACCGCGAATTTATTCTTAATTTCAAAAACATAAGTAAAACAATAGTTGCTAAAGAGCTATTCAGGAAGATTGCACTATCGGCCTGGAGAACAGCTGATCCGGGTGTTTGGTTTATCGATAAGGCTAATGAATATGACACAGTTCCTTCACTTGGAAGAATCCTTTCTACTAATCCATGCGGAGAACAGAGTCTTCACAGCTTTACAAGCTGCAATCTCGGTTCAATCAATCTTAATAAATTCATTAAAGGGAATTCTTTCGACTTTGGTTCCTTCACAGAAACAGTCTCTGCAGCTATCAGGGGGCTGGATAATGTAATAGATGTTTCCGAGTTTCCTACTGAAAAATTCAAAGCTGAAACCAGAAAAATCAGACCCGTAGGACTTGGTTATACTGGCCTGGCCGAGATACTTTTCAAATTGAGGATTCCATATAACTCAGAGCAGGGCAATAAACTGGCCTCTGATATCTCCAGGGCAATGACCCAGGCGGCAATTGAAACATCCATTGAATTGGCTACAGAAAAGGGTTCTTTTGAAATTTTCAATGAAAATAAAAAATCACTGATCGGTGTAATTGAAAAGTATTATGATTCGGAAGGAGAAAAATCCTCGATAGCCAAGACAATAAATAAAAACGGCATCCGAAACAGTAACTGGACAACTCTTGCCCCGACAGGAACGATAAGTCTCATCCTTGATGCTTTCACTTATTCACTTGAACCACAATTTGCACTAGCATACAATAAAAATCTGATTGACGGCGGATCACTTCAATATTCCGATCCTGAATTTGAAAAAGCTGTGAAAGGAGACCATACACTGATAAAAAAAGTTATAGAAAACGGCGGTAGCTGTGCAAACATTAACGAAATACCGGAAGATATCCGGAATGTATTTGTTGTCAGTCATGATATTCCATTTGAAGACAGAATCATGATGCAGGCATCTGTACAGAAATATATTTCAAACAGTATTTCCTCTACAATTAACCTTCCAAATTCTATAACTGTGGATGAAATCGAGAATATCTACCTTAAGGCCTGGGAAGCGGGTTTAAAGGGGGTTACAATTTACAGAGATGGGGCAAAATATTTTCAACCTATGACATCTTCAGCACTTAAAAATTCTGCTAAAAGATTGAAGGATTCAGAGTGCAGAAAATGGGAAAGGCCCAAAGTCCTTAAAGGTGATATTTTTAAGACTAAAACTGGAAGCGGTACTCTTTATACTTCGGTTGGTCTCGATGAAAGCGGTTTCCCGGTTGAGATATTCATAAATATATCCAAGCATGGCTCCGATGTTTCTGCGTTCTCTGAAGCGCTTGGGAGGGTAATATCGATTGCGCTCCAGAACGGGATTCCTGTAGAAAACATAGCTGAGACCATTATAGGTATCACGGGGGATTCTTCGGCTTGGGATTCCGGGAAACTCATAAAAAGCATTCCTGATGCCGTCGGCAGAATATTAAAAGACTTCGCGGAAAAACACAGCATGGCATCGATTGAACAGGGTCTTTTTGATAAGGATGTGATCAAAGCAGATATTGAAGACAAACCGGTTGAAATAAAGGGCGCTGTAATATGCCCTCACTGCGGTGAAAAATCATATATAAAGACAGAAGACTGCAGTACATGCCTATCCTGCGGTTTTTCACGCTGCAGCTAAAGGATCTTGTTTTCAATTTTCTTAATCCCTATTCCGATAATAAGATACTATGAATAGAATCATATCAAAAGTTTCAGCATTTTTTTCGGGCTTTGTGAGCGAGATCAGGATTTTTTACTACCTCTTTAAAAAAGAACGCGTATTCACATATTTTCTAGTGATATTCTGCCTTATGGTCATATCAGGAGTGCTTTTTATGGCCTTAGAATACGGCAGGATAGTGAGCGCCATCAGCGGTGAAAAAATGTCTGTGTATAATCAGGTAATTACAGCACTTTATTGGGCTATAGTGACTATCTCAACAGCCGGTTACGGCGATATCGTTCCAGTATCACCGGCCGGAAAAATACTAGTAATAGTCGTACTTTATCTCAGTATAGCTACTGTATCCCTGTTTACAGCAAATCTAGCATCGGCCCTTACAACAAAAAAACTCATGGAAAGGAGAGGTATTATGAACCTAAAAGAACTGAGCGAACATTATATAATCTGCGGATGGAAAAATGCCATGAACCAGATCCTGTCTGAAATCGTTTTTCAAAATCCTAATTTAGATCTGAAAAAGATCATAATTATTGCGAACATCGAGCCGGAAGAGATTGAATTATTCTACCAGCAGTACCCTGATTATCAGCAGATAACAATCCTGAGGGGTGATTATTACAACGAAGCTCTTCTTAAAAAAGCTAATGTCCAGAGAGCAAGCAGGGTAGTTATACTCTCAGACGAAAGTTCATCATCAACACCAAGTGAAGCTGATTCAAAGACAGTCATGGCAGCGATGGCAATCAATTCTATTTCGAATAGCATCAAGGTAAGTGCTGAAATTATGGATAAAAAATTTGAGAAATATCTTAAATCGGCTCATGTCGAGGAGATTATTTATACAAATGAATACAATAAGGTGCTAATCGCTAATTCCCTGACCCAGGTAGGTATTACGAAAATTATCAATAATCTTCTTAATGCGCAGTTGCCCGGTTTCATAACGACTGCTAAAATCCCCTCTTCATACATTGGACAGAACTTCGCAGAGCTGAGGAATTATTATAAAGAAAAAACAAAAGCCCTGCTTATCGGCCTACTTGAAAATGTTGGCAGCTACATAGAGAGGAAAAAAGAGGCTATAAGAGAGGCGCAGAAAACTGCAGATATTTCTAAACTAATAAGCAATTTAAATTCGGCGAAAAAAATGGAAAATTATCTTCCAAATATAAATCCTGCAGATAATTATGCGGTTCCATACAATTCTCTGGCTGTTTTAATCGAACGAGAGAAGAAGTTATGAACATTATTGAAAGATTAAAAACAATTTCGATCTTTTCGGATATTAAAGACAATAGCCTCATCCTGGAAAAGATAAGCAGTATAATAAAAACTGAGAATTATAAAACAGGGGAGAGTATAATCATAGAAGGTGAAGTTGGCGACAAGATGTATATTCTTAACAAGGGAAGTGTAAAAATTGAAAAAAAAACACTTTATAAGGACAGCTTTGTTGTAGACATTCTATATGATAACATGAATGTATTTTTTGGGGAAATTGCACTGATGGATAATGATTTACGTTCAGCAACCGTCGTTGCTCTGACCGATACTGAATGTTATATAATAAAAAAAGATGATTTTGAAAATCTGTGTACGGAAAAACCGGAAATCGGTTATTACATAATAAAGGAAATAGCTAAATCTCTTGCACTAAAATTCAGAAAAATCAATCAGGACAATGTCAATCTGATCAACGCTATCATAAGCGATGAAAATGATTAATACCTTTCCAGCTTATTTTTTTGTTGATTTACTTTTTCTGTTCAGTTTTCTGATCACCGCCTGCCATATACTTTACATATTTTTTAATAAAGGCTGTCAGATCGTTTTTCTTTGAATCCTGATCATAAATAAACTCAAAAGCTACGTTTAATCCGGCGTTATCGCCCGGCATATAATGGTATCTTACAACCCTCGATGGAATATCAATTTCCTTATTATCGGCTTTAATATTAACCATTACAATGTTATTTTCTTTTATTGAATGGGTCAGGTAAACGTTTTTAGTATTAGCCAGTATGCCGCCGACAGATAGATCCATTATCTTGAAATCTGAACTTTCTTTAATTGTCTCACCATGGCTTTTAACGATTATTTCACCGAGAATATCTGCCAATCCCTTTATATAGAATATTTCGTAAATTGTAAGTTTTTTAAAAGGAGATTCATTTGGAACAGAAACTTCAATAACGCCGACCACTCTTTCGCCGACTATGATAGGAACCATTGCATACGAATTGATTCCTTTCGACAGATAATTCTGTCTGATCTGTTCCAGAATATCAGGTGCTGCGGTTTTTTTAACCATATCGAAATATTTTTCGTAACCGATAACACTGTACTTATCTCCGAGATGCAGATAATTACTGAGATTATCAGTATCACCGATCCAAAATGTCTTTTTATAAATGTTTACAACCTTTTCAATCGGAGATAATGTCGACAAATCCTTAAAAAGGTTTATCCTGAAACGGTTAGAATACCTGGTAAGTTCATCACCTACCATACCGACTATCTTTTTCATATCAGGCGAATCAGTCTGTAATTCAAGATAAATGTTTCTCAGTGTCGCAGGAAGTTCGTCGATGTTTAACCCTGAAGTTCCGTCACCAGGATTCTTATCAACCTTTTTTATATTAAACATAAGGGAGTCGGAAATATCCACACGTGTGAACTTTCTTATGGGGTGGTACATAAATTTTTCGGGCAGGTAAATTTCAATGTTTTTAACAGGAAGATTTAATTGTTTTACACCGGTATTATCCGAAGTATAAAAATTCCTGTTGTAATCAAAGGAAATTTTCAGGTTTTTCAGAGGTATATAATCCGGGATTTTTTCAAAAAAAATAGATATTGAATTAGTATCTGCTTTCGTGATAAAGCCAGTAATCATAAAATTCTTCTCGTCTTCCTTTACAATAACTGATAGATGTTTTATTCTTATATTATTAAGAACCGACACGATTTCATTGCGCTGTGTTATTATCTTTTCCACTGAACCCCCTTTAATGATAAGCTTTTCATTTATTAAACTGCCATACTTTTACAGTTCTGTCCCTTGATCCCGATGCAAGAAACTTTCCATCCGGACTCAGGCAGAGGGTCAATATGTCGCCGTTATGTGCTTTAAGATTATATATCATAGTTCCCTTTTCAATATCAAAAATATCAATGCAATCATCCTGTCCTCCAGAGAATATCAGGTTTTCATTACTGGAAAATATAGCTACAGGTACACTGCCTTTATGACCGGTCAGAACCCGGTATGGTGCCTGGTATTCTCCCCATTTCCATATGCTTATTGTTGAATCAGCGCTTGCACATAGTATGTATTTTTGCAGCGGTGAAATACTTACATATTCTATGGACTTTTGATGATATTTTACCGCGCTTTGCAGTTCAAGAGAAGGGAATTTCCAAACCTTTAAAAATCCATCCTCGCCACCACTCACTGCAAATTTGCCGTCTGCCGATATGCAGGTACTCCATACCTCTTTATCATGGCCTAATACATTGGTTATAGGTTTAAGATCCGGTACGCCCCATACCCTTAACTGACCGTCAACTCCAGCGGATATAATATACTGCCCATTTGGGGAAATATCAAGCGATTGTATACCCTTTTTATGCGCATAAGCATTCGTGATCTCCTTAAAATTCCTTACAGAGACTATTTTAAGTGTTTCATAAGATCCGTAAACAATATAATTACCATCAGGGGAAAATTTTACCGGTATTCCCCAGAGATCGTAATAATTTTCCTTCATGACGTTTACTACTTTCCAGGAAGAACAGTCGTTAATTATTACAGTCTTATCAGCACTTCCGGATGCAATAAGTCTTTCATCCGGAGAAAAAGAGACATAAAAAACATACAAATAATGATCTTCAAGAGTCTTAATAAGTGTGAGGCTTAAGTTTTCAGCATTTTTATTATATAAAGTTACCGGATTGATACTATTTGTATTATTATAATTGGTTGGTTTCACTTTATTTTCCCCGCAGGATAAAAGAAGGATAATGATACCCAATACTGCCATAATTTCAAAAATTCCTTTCATATACACCATCTTTAAGGAAAAAGGCCATGGATAAATCCATAGCCTTTTTTAATTATTTTAAAAAAATTATTTCGTTAATAACAATCTATCAAAAAATTTACCAGTTGTCGACCATATCATCCGGGTTCTGGTTCTTTTCGCTGAATAAGTCAGTATCTGCTGTCATATAATCAAAATATGTATAAAAAGGCCTTCCAATCTCGTCATCGGGGTCAAATTCAATTCTAAAACCTACAAAAGTAATTCCCCTTTCTTCGGAAATCTTGTAATTTTCCTGATCGATAGTATCAGGAATATTGATGTTAACCTGCTTCCAGCCAACCCAGATCATCTTATCTGCCTTTAAAAACTTGGTGTTTTGCATATAATCCTTCAATACAAGGAAAAGTGTATGCTTGAAATTTCTTCCAACCACCCACACCGAAACAGTCTTTGTTATCCCCTTGATTTTAATGGGCCTTGCGGGAACTATGCTGACCCAGCTCCAGTCCCTTTTCATAAATTCTACTTTAATTCCAAGCACATACTTGTTTTTCTCGCTGACAAGATCCTTCGGACCTCCTTCCCTTCTCATTGCACTCGCCACACCAAAATCCCTGGGCATAAAAGCAGTCCACTCACCTGCTTCTTCGAAATCCTCAACAAGGATTGTTTGTACAAGTTCTGTTGCAGTAGTTTTATTGGTATTCTCATTAACATTTGTATTTATAACCGTCATCTCAGTTGTTCTATTTAAAATATTATTCTGTATGTTTCCTCCAGGGGCATTGGTGTTATTCATCTGCTGTGAAAAAGATATACCGCATATAACCAGAAATAATGTTATCAGAAATAATTTCAATTTCATAAACTTTTCCTCCGCCTATATTACCATCTTTTATTGGCCAGATCATCACCGTTGAAACGCTCAACATAAACATCTGTCTGTACCTGGAGATAGTTAAAATAGCAGTAAAACTGATCAACTCTTTCGGTGGGATAGGACCAGAGTTTAATCATTTGCAGGCTCAGTGATTTCAGGAACGGTACATGCATTTCTGCCTGAGGAACATAATCTGGTATTTTGAGCGCAACATTTTTCCATCCGACAAAATCTATATCCCCCGCTGTAAGCCTGTTTAAATAGCCTTTATAATCAACCAGGTAAAACTCCATCCAATAATGATAATTTCCACCCCAAACCCACATATCCATGCTCTTTATCTGGCCGGGCAGCGATATAGGACTGATCACATTCCCACCCTCTGAAACTGAGGGCTGGCCTGGAGAAATGTTAGTCTGATTGCTTGCAATTGTTACTGTCTGTTTTGCAGTCTCGCTTCCGGCACTGCCTTTAACGGGGTAGACTTCAATCCAGTTATAGCCTTTTCTAGTAAATTGTGCTTTAATCCCAAGAGACCATTTCTCTCGAGCATCAATATACTGCGGAAGACCGAGGGGTTTCGCTTCAACATATGTTACACCACAGGCTTTAGGGTCCGCAGGACTGTTCTCCTGATTGGGATCTATAGGTTTCGCAAACCTTGAGAATTTAGCATTCCATTTGATATTATTTGACTGGTCACTATCATTCCCGAAATCAGATACTACCAGGGTCTGTAGATTAACAGCAGCCTGCCTTCCTCCGCCTATGTTGAAGGAAAATAGACTTGTTTTACATATTATAACAAATGACAGAAACAAAAATAACGATATTAAACCAACATGTCCCTTGCTACCCATAGACCTCTCCTTAGATCTTATTTTGTTTTATAAAATTTGCTTCACTTTATTTTCATTATCAACAATTATGATCTTAGCCTTAATTCCTGGCGCATCCTGTTCATCAATAAGCCCGAACGCAGCTATAATAATCCTGTCACCTACCCTGTTTAAATGTGCGCCAGCTCCGTTCAGACATACAATGCCGCTGCCAGCTTTCCCGGGAATAGCGTAAGTAACAAGCCTGGACCCATTAGTTAAATTCCAGACATGAACCTGTTCATATGAATATATTCCCGAAGCCTCCATAAGGCTTTCATCTATTGTAATACTTCCTATATATTCCAGATTCGTTTCTGTTACTACAGCCCTATGTATTTTAGCTCTCAAAACTGTCAGCAACATCAATAATTAAGCCCCTCAACCCTTATTTATTTTAATATACAAAAAAACTTATGTAAAGAGTTTTTTAATACAAATTTAATAATTTATAATATTAAATCCTTTAATTATATTATATTTTTATTTCAGACTTATATAATATTTATCTGCCATACCCCAATATCGGCCTTCTTTTTTTAAAACTTCATATTTGGTGTTTTTTAATTTACAAACTGCGAATATATTGTAATCATCCTGAAGTAAAAAATCATCATCAATATTTTTACCATTCCAGAATTTTGTGTATTGAGCCTGCCCGTTAACAAAATCGATATTATCAACCTCACCGATTATATGATCACTCTCCAGCATCTTCCCCTTTCCAACCGGTATGGCATATATAATGAAATCGCAGTATTTGTATTCCCTTGATTTTGTTACTGCAACAAAAGTCATCTTGATGGATTTTCTGGGAGCTGCATTCTGGTTTATAGTGCCGCTTCCTATCAGTATTATGAGCCCGCTTTTTGACTTTTCACTTTCAATGAATACTTCTTTTATATTCTTTTCCTTTTTCATCTTATTTTTAAACCTGATCTTTTTTACTGCATTAACAGCAACCGTTTTTTCCTTTTTTGACTCTGTGCTGCTGATTGTTGTATTACTCTGGGATTCATTACTAACAATAGTTTTAACATTCTCTCCTACTTCAGGTTCTACAGTAAGTTGAGTTTTTTCATTAATTAACGGCATAAGATTGGTACTATACCCCGGCTTAACAGATTCTGTCATATTTTCATTAGTTCCAGCCAGTTCATTATTTGTATTTGTAGAAGAAAAATCTTCTCTGATATTTTCGCTGAATAAATCATTTGTCTGTGGAGATGACTTTTTACTCCAGGGCAGATGTATTTTCTGACAGCCGGCAAAAGCTATAACAAGAAAACCAATAAAGATTATTATTAACTTTTTCATTAATTCCTCCGTTTGACCTATAAGCTGATCTTAGAATATTTGTATGAAAAGGACATTCCGCCGCTCATGACCCTGGGGTAAAGGCTTATAGAATTATAAGGTATCAATTTCCCATTATCAGCAAGATCAAAGAGCTTAGCAGCTTTGATTTCATTCGTCAAAAAGGCGGCTTCAAATTGCCCCTCACTTACAGACCTGTAAGCATCAGAGTCGCTATAAGCATAACCAACTGATGCGTCGTTTTTCACATCTTTAATACCAAGCAAAGGGCTAAAAATCATTGATTCCAGAACCTCAGTATCTATCATATCCTTACTTAATGACATGCTCATATTCAGAATCAGATATTTACCTGGGATAGCCTTCAATAAAATGCCATAAGAAATACCACCACTTGTCAGGCTGTCATTTAATATCATCCTCAATTTTCTCTCTGCCAGTTTCTCGGTATTCTGATCGGAGAATGGAATAGCCGAAAGCTTGTATTTTTGAGAAAGTTCTTTGATAAGATCAGCAGGTTTCATTTTCAGGCCTTTAATAAGTCTGCTTACAGGATTAATGCGCATTCCTTTGTCATAAGCATTGAATAAATTCACAAGTACATAATTGAATGGTTCTTTTCCTGAAATCCTCTCCTTCAACATTGAAGCAGCCTCATTTTTATACTTCAATGCCGCCTCATATCTATTATTATCAATAATATAAAGCACTTTATCGGATAAATACCTGATAATTTCATCTCTCAAATCTGGAACATCAATCCTGTATATTATATTCAGGTTTCCGTTCATATCAGAAAAATTCAACAATGATTTTACTGTTCCGTCTTTTTTTGGAGTAAGCAGCAACTCAAGTAAATTTGAACTATCATTTACAAGGCCGATTACCGGTTCCAGATTAAATTGTGTTTCTTTTATGAGACTGAATTTATCATCCCTGTATTTTTCATTCGTTTTTTCAACTTTTTTTATTTTACCATCATAATCATCAATTCTTAAAAGCCCTATTATTCCATATCTCTTGTATTCCACTCCGGTCAGCATGACATTCTGCTCAATTATGTAAAGAGTAGGTGTCTTGTCTTCTACAAGAACATCTCGAAGCAGCCATCCATATAATTTATGAATTGAACTCCTGTATTTTCCAGTCCCCTCTCCTTCACTATATATGGCGTTACAGAAGTTATTACCGTTTTCCTTCAATTTAATAATCCATTCCTCATTCAGATAATCAGTTGATGGGCAGATCAAATCACCGATTTTACTGGACTTTTCAGGATTATAGTATATCCCTGAGAACGGCACAATTTCAGCCATATAAACCCCTCGTAATAAAAAATAAACAAGATTAGGATGAGTTTATTTGAGTAATCTTGACTCCTAATTCCTTATCGGCTTTTTATATAATATTAATAAGCCAGAGAGGCAGTTTATTGAACCGGAAGTTCTTTTGCATTGCAGAATTCAATTTTTCATGACATAATATTTTAAGAGATTATAAAAAAAAATAAAGTTTTATGCTGATACGGCAGGTTTAGAGATATGATCAGGATTATTGCTGCTACCCGTAACCCCGGAAAGATTAAGGAAATAAAAGAAATTCTATATCCTGCTGACATCATTTCACTATCTGATATCGAATTCAACGAGGAAATCCCTGAAAGAGGCAGTACTTTCTATGAAAATGCCCTGCTGAAAGCGTCATGGATAAGAAATCTTTATAAAAACATTTATCCAGACGCTTTTATCCTGGCGGACGATTCAGGTCTTGAAATAGATGCGCTTGGCGGCAGACCCGGCGTTCTTTCTGCAAGGTACAGTGGAGGTGTTTCCGGGATTCTGCTTGAAATGTCTGGAATTCCAGTGAAAAAGAGAAAAGCAAGGTTTGTCTGCTGCATGGTTCTTATATCGCCGAGCGGCTTCATATACAGCTACGAAGGCTATTGCACTGGCAGAATAAGTAATTCTATACGCGGGACCAACGGTTTTGGTTATGATCCTATTTTTTTAATAAAGAGTCTGGGTTATAGAAAAACTATGGCTGAAATTCCGGAGAATCTGAAAAACTCAATTTCACACAGGAGGAATGCTATTAACGGTCTAAAGAAGATTATCTTTAAGCAGGAATTAAAATGAATAGAGATGAATTAATATTTCATATTGATGCCCTGCTAAAAGAGGAATGGATAGATGGCTTGAACAGCAGTCCGGCTGGTGAAAAAGCCTTAAAGCTAAAGGAACTTGAAAATACCTGCTTTGAATGTAAAAGATGCAGGCTTTATAAGACGGCAAAAAATCTTGTTTTTTATGATGGAAATCCCAATTCTTCCATTGTTTTTGTCGGAGAAGCCCCAGGAGCTGATGAAGATGAACAGGGAAAGCCATTTGTTGGAAGAGCTGGAAGACTCCTCACCGCAACGATTGAAAACTTAGGTTATACAAGAAACGATGTTTATATCTGCAATATTTTAAAACATAGACCGCCGGAAAATAGAAATCCTCTGCCGGATGAAATCGAGGCATGTTCTCCTTATCTGATAGAACAATTATACATTATAAAACCAAAAATAATAGTCGCACTTGGAAATTTTTCTTCAAAATTCATTCTCTCATCAGATGAAGGTATTACAAAACTGAGGGGGATCATGAAAACTTCACCTTTAGGTTATAATGTGATGCCGACTTTTCATCCGGCTGCAGTCCTGCGCAATCCGAATCTACTTTCAGAACTGGAAACCGATATAAAGAACGCCTTTGCCCTTATATAAGACCAGCCTTTCCAACACTGGTAACGAATACATCTTCCAAAGACGGATATATTTTATCAATACTATATCCGTTATAATTTTTTTCTTTAAAGATCTTATCCAGTTTTGGAATGACTCTTTCGCCCTTGTCACAAAGAATATGAATATCGGCCCCGAATATTGCTGCCTCTTTAATAAAGTCCATTGATGAAAGAACATTAAAAGTTTCTATCAGGTTTTCAGTTTTAATTCTATAAACATCAAAGTTTAAAGACGATTTCAGTCCTTCCGGAGAATCCAGAGCGATTATCTTCCCTCCCAGTATCAGGGCTATCCTGTCGCAATGTTCAGCTTCATCCATGTAATGTGTAGTAACAAAGATGGTTTTTCCTTCTTCGGCAAAAGAATAGATAAGGTCCCAGAAATTCCTCCTCATTATAGGATCAACGCCGGATGTCGGCTCATCGAGAAACAATATCCCGGGATTATGAATTATTGCCCCTCCCAGGGCAAGCCGCTGTTTTATTCCCAGAGGAAGGTCTCTCATCATCTTCTTTTTCATTTCAGTCATTTCCATCATTCCTACGATTTGCTCAATCCTGGTATTCAATAAATTTCCTGGCAAACCGTATATAGAACCAAAAAATTCCAGGTTCTCGACAACTGTCAGATCATCATACATTGAAAATTTCTGAGACATATAACCGATACTTCTTTTAATATTATACTGTTCTTTCACAATATCAAATCCGTTGACATAACCTGAACCGCAGCTTGGAGCAATTATACCACAAAGCATTTTTATCGTGGTACTCTTCCCTGCCCCGTTAGGGCCAAGAAACCCGAAAATTTCTCCTTTATTAACATTGAAGCTGATTTTATCTACCGCAGTAAAACGATCGAATCTTTTCGTGAGATCAAGCACTGTGACTGCCGCATCCATTATTCAAGCCTCCTTCTGAATCTTCCGGTGCTAAGATAAAATAAAATGCCGCCAATAAAAAGTAGCATAAGCATTTCTTTCCATAACTCGATGAAAGACGTTCCTCTGAGAAAAACCCCCCGTATTATTCTTACGAAATAAGCCATAGGATTTATATAAGTTATTAATTGAATCTCCTGGGGCATGGCGTATATCGGGAAGATAAAACCGGAAAAAAGAAGTGACGGAATAAAATAAAGAAATGTGGAAAGAAGCGCCTCCTGCTGGCTTTTTGAGATGGTTGAGATGTAGAGCCCTATCGAGACAGTTGAAATTATATATAAAAGACAGGCAAAAAAAAGGAAGAAGAAATCGCCTTTAAAAGGCACATTGAACCAGAATATTGTGATAAGAGTTACAATTATAACATCAAAGAAACTTACTATAATAAACGGTACAGTTTTTCCGGCTATCAGCTGGAAAGGCCGGATTGGGGATACAATAAGCTGGTCAATAGTGCCTGTTTCCCTTTCTTTTACTATGGACATTGAGGTCAGCACTATTGTAATCAAAGAAACCACAAGGCCCAGTACAACAGGAAGAAAAAAGTTCCTGCTCGACAGATCGGGATTAAAAAATACTCTCTGTTTCATCTCTATGTTTTGCCTGAATTTCACACCTTTTATTCCTCTGTTCAATATAAAAAGTCTTACCCTTTTGTTTAAATAATCTAGAGAATACAAGGTCGTTATCTGATCCACGTATGAAACAATAACTGCAGCCCTGCTGGAATCTGTCCCGTCCACAATTATCTGGATGATTGAATTTTTACCGGCCTTGATCTTTTTAGAAAAATCTTTTCCGATATGGATATAAACCTCTGCATCTCCCCTGTTCATCACCTTATCCAGTTCAGACTGGGAATGGAGGCTGTTAAAAACAAAAAAATATCCGGAGCCTGTAAATTTTTCAAGAAGCTCCCTGCTCAGACGGGTTCTATCCTCGTCAAAGACAGTCATTTTTACATCTTTAACATCGGTGTTGACGGCGTATCCCAGTATCAGCAGCATTATTACGGGAGCGGCAAATATCACAAGCCTCATACGGGGATCCCTGAACATTTGCTTGAATTCTTTTATTAAAAATGCTTCGAGAGAAGCCAAAGGGTGCATATGGATGTTATTCCTCCGGCAATTTCATTACTATGTTTCTCAGACTTATAAAACTGATAACTAAAGCAAATATAAAAAGAAAAAGAATCTGCTCCCACATAAGGACATATCCGATACCCTTCAGAGCTATTCCCTTCATATAAATAATAAGATATTTAGCGGGGATCAGGTATGTTACTAACTGGACAAAAATGGGCATATTTTTAATCGGATATATGTATCCCGACAATATTAAAGATGGAAGGTATGTTAATATTACTGAAACCTGTACTGAAAGAACCTGGGATTTCGTTGCCGAGGAAATAAAAATTCCAAGGCTTGAAGCGCCTATCAGAAAAAGAAGAGCAACAAGATATAACTCAATAAAACTTCCTCTGATAGGAGCCTGGAATACAAAATAACCTATGCACACTGCAACGATCAGGTCGAAAAATGCAATGAACACATAAGGAAACAGCTTACCAAGAAATATTTCATGCCTCCTTAATGGAGTCGTGATCAGGCTTTCCATTGTTCCCCTTTCCCATTCCCTGGAAATTGTAAGACTGGTAATCAGAGCAGATATTATCGCCATAATGATCACTATGATACCCGGTACTATGTAATTCCTGCTTTTCAGCTCAGAGTTATACCAGATCCTCGTCCTGACGTCGATAGGCATGGATAGGAAGGAAAGGCCGTACCTGTTCATTTCACTGACCTTGTTTTTACTGTTAAATTCAAAAAGGATATTGTTAACATAGCCTAAAGCAACGGTCGCCGATGTCGAATCCGAACCGTCTACAATGACCTGGATATCTGCATTCTTTCCTGTTTTATACTTTTGTTCAAAGTTTTCAGGAATAACTATAGCCATAACTATAGTTCCATTGTTTATTAGCTGGTCTATTTCCTTATAATTTGAGATGTACTTGTAAGGTGAAAGATACTCTGAATGAAAAAAATTTTCAAGAAAATTCCTTGAAAAGGCTGTTTTATCCTGATCGAATATAGCAAAACTCACATGCTTGACGTCCATGGACAGTGCATAACCGAAAAGCAGAATAAGAAATACAGGAAGGCCGAGGGAGAGCACCATACTGCGGAGGTCCCTTCTTATCTGTATCCATTCTTTGCCTGCTACAGCCTTTATTCTGCGGATGGAATAGATAAATGGTTTCAATTCGTGTCCCTTAAAGCGAGAATCTCTACAAAACAATCCTCCAAACCGGGAATGTTTTCACGCATGGAAATTACCTTTAACCCTTCCTTTTCGATGATTTTTTTTAAATTTTCCTTTGAATTACCCTTTTCACGAATGAATAACCTCAACGTTGCCCCTGTAAGTATAATGGATTTGAATTCATTATAGTTTTTCAATATTCTTTCAGCCTTTCTTGAATCCGATGTTGTTATCTCCAGAAATTTATCAGGAATCAAATCCTTTATCTCTTCAGGTGTACCGAGAGCTATTATTCTGCTTTTATGCATCAGGGCGATTCTATTGCATCGTTCAGCCTCATCAAGGTAAGCGGTACTGATAACTATAGTTTTACCCTCACTCAGGAGATCGTAGAGTATTTTCCAGAATTCCCTGCGTGATACCGGGTCCACGCCGTTGGTTGGTTCGTCAAGAAGCAGGATATCCGGATTATGAACAAGACAGCATGCAAGACCTAATTTTTGCTTCATCCCCCCGGAAAGTTTTCCTGCCAGTCTGTTTTTAAAAGGCTCCAGGCGGCTGAAGGAATAAAGGGTCACTAAATTCTTCCTTATCTCTTTATTCGATAGTCCAAAGAGATTGCCAAAAAAGAAAATATTCTCATCAACAGTAAGGTCTTCATACAGGCCGAACTTTTGCGGCATATATGCAAGCCCGTCTTTTATTAGATACAGATTTTTAAACAAATCGATGCCATCAATGAAGACAGTTCCTGATCCCGGCTGGAGAATACCAGCCAGTATCCGCAGAAGAGTACTTTTGCCGGCTCCGTCAGGTCCCACGATTCCGAAAATCTCTCCCTTCCCAATAAGGAAAGAGATATCACTCAATGCCGGTTCCTTCCTGAAAGACTTACTGAGATTTTTTACCTCGATCATAACTGCCATCCAAATAAATAATTGCATCTGCAGGCATTCCTGGTTTAAGGGCTTCATCGGGGTTGTCAAGGTTTATCTTTACTGCAAACATCAATTTCACTCTTTCATCCTTTGTTTGTATTGTTTTTGGTGTAAACTCAGCTTCCTCAGAAATTGTTGAAACAATACCATTAAAATCCCTTCCGGGATAACTGTCAATATGAATGGAGGCTTTCATGCCAACTTTTACAAATCCGAGTTTTTTTTCATCCACATATATCTTTATATATACATGTTTGATATCTGCCATAGTTAAAATAGATGAACCCGGGAAAGCTGTTTCTCCAACTTCAAGGTTCTTCACAAGAATTGTCCCGTCAATCGGAGCATAAATTACTGCGTTTTCTATGTCTGCAGCAATCTGATCAAGGGCCGCTTTCGATACCCTGTACGCTGCCTCTGCATCATCAAGCTCTTTTTTAGTGGCCGAACCTGCATTGAATAGATCCCTTACCCTCTTGAGGTTCAAATCCGCATTTTCAAAGCTGGCTCTGGCTGAATTCCTTTCCGCTGCAAGCTCATCGTAAACAAGCTTTACAAGCAGCTGCCCACTTTTGACCTCCATTCCTTCTTCGACCGGCAGTTCAGCGATCCTGCCGGATATCGTCGAACTAATATCTATCTCAGTCACCTCTATTGTTCCCGACCCCTCGATAATTCCAGCATTTTTATTAAAATTTCTAAATACCTCAAAATACAAAGTTGTTGCAGTAAGTATCAAGACAATAACCGCTAATGGTATAATAGCTTTTGTCTTCATTTAAACCTCCACTGTTCAATTAAGATCAAGTGTTCTTAAAAGGCTGTCAGCAAATTTTTCTGAAAATGCTGTTTCCATTTTTTCAGCCTCGATTCCGTAAACCTTCCCAAAATATTCAGATGTACAGAAATACATAATCAGAGGCAGACCCTGGAAAAAGAACAATTTTGTAATACATGATTCCCTGTCCTCAAGAGAAATCCCCGCTTTTCTTCGCATATTGTAAAGGTCATCATACAAATCCCTTAAAAGAGATAATGCTATCCAGTAATCCAGTTTTCCCCTCAGCACTTCCGAAATAATTATACGTATAAGAGGAGTTTCTTTTCCTATCACCTTTTTTAATTTTTCAAGGATCATTTCCGGCTTTATTGTTTTCTGATTTTTCATGCCTTCCAGATACCCTGAAATATTCTTTCTGGTGGCATCTATCATTCTGCCGATAAGCTCCTTCAGTATATTTTCCTTACTTTTAAAATGGTAATACAGCATGATCTTGCTGACGCCGGCTTTTTTGGCGATATCCTCCATTTTAGTTCCGTCATAACCCTTCCTGATAAGTATATCCCTGGCGGCAATGAGTATATTCTCCTTCGTATCACCCGAATCATGCCTCTTATTCATACTTTACCCCTGGTTTAAATTTATAGTATATACCCAGAGTTTTAACTCTTAGTATAATTATACACCATATAGTATCAATATGTCAACACATTATTAAAGAATACTTTTCATTTTAAAAGGATGGATTATGCTCTAAATTAATAAAGTTGCCTCAATTTTCAAGATACCCGAATACAGGCTCTCCGGCTTTTGGGTGCCAGATGTTATTAAGATTCGTTTCTATACACCTGATGGCGCCCTCCTCACTTGAAACATAAAGGGTCTTGCCGCTCTGCGCTGCTACAAGCGGCCTCAGTTTTACCCTGTCGGAAAGGGCCATAAATCCCCCGCCAAAGCCTATTACAAAAGCAAAGGGGCCATTAAGTAAAAGACTTCCATAAACTGTCCTGATATCTCTGCACAGAGATTTTGATTTTTCATCCATCGCATCAATATCTTTCCAGAAAGGAGCTGCAAAAACCTTTGCAATATTATCCCAGGAAAGATTATGCTTCCTTCTTAACAGGTCAACTGCGTAAGCAACAACTTCAGTGTCAGTACGCATAGTACATTCGTACCCGAAACTCTCAAGGTATCTCCTGTTAATGCCGTAAGAAGATATCTCCCCGTTATGAACTACTGAATAATCAAGAATTGTGAATGGATGTGCTCCTCCCCACCAGCCGGGGGTATTTGTGGGAAATCTGCTGTGTGCAATCCAGGTGTGAGCCCGGTATTCGTCAAGCCTGAAGAAATCACCGATTTCATGGGCCTCTCCGACTCCCTTGAATGCTCCCATATTCTTTCCACTCGAAACGATAAAAACCCCGTCAATATTCTTATTAATAAAGAGAACCTTTGAAACGACATAATCGTCCTCTTTGACATTGACGAGCTGAGCATCCGAAACCCTGCAAAAATACCTGTAAAACAGAGGGGGGTTGATGATTGTTTTATTTTTTCTTGTGGGGATCTGGTCTTCGTAAACAACATCAAAATTTTTTTGTATATATTCTTTACCGTTTTTCATAGATGCAATGTCATCATACATAACATGCAGAGCATAATAGTCCTTATATGTATCGTAAAGGCCGTAAACTGCAAATCCGCCGCCCAGGCTGTTGCCTCTTTCCTTCAAATGTTCTATACCTTTTATCGCTTCAATGCCTGTGGATTTCTTGCCATCCCTGTTGATAAAACCGATAATACCGCAGCCTGAAATATCTTTTTCCCCATATGGGCTTTTAGGAGCATAAACAACTGTCATTTTTCGTCCTCACAAAACTTTAGTAATCTATTATTATATTGATTCTGAATTAAAAACTCAAGATATCGAATTGCATCTGTGATCAACCGGATGCTTATTGCAACACCTAGGTTGAAAAAAATTTCAACAACGGCTATACTATCCTGTTATGTCAAATCAAGAAGAAATCATCAAAGAACTGGCTCTTTCCAGCCCTTATCTAAGTACACTCATAGTTAAAGACAAACGCACAAGGGCTGAAATGGAAGAGATAATAAGCAATTGGAAGGGGAAAAGCCACATATTAAGAATTTCCTATAAAGGCAAGTATCCTTTTCATCCTGACTCGACTGACAGATCAAATCTTTTTCTGCAAATCAGAATTATAAAAAACAGGGAGACCGGTCTAATTGCATTAAGGGATTTCCTGCATGTAAACACCATTCCTGAAACTCTATTGGAAATTTCCGACCTTGCAGATTTCTGCATAGATTATTCAATCAAGAGCCTTTTCAGTTCCAGCGATAACAGACACGGCTTAACCTATGAAATACTTAAAAGCAATCTTCTGATAATAGGAATGGGCAAATTAGGAGGCGGTGAACTCAATTTCAGTTCTGACATAGATCTTATATTTCTCGGAAAAGATGAAAGCCTTTCTGATGAAATAACGGCTCACAATATTGATACTTTCCTAAAAGCACTCCTTAATTTCATAAGTTCCTCATCCAGTGAAGGCTTTTTATACCGCATAGATATGAGACTCCGCCCCGAGGGCAATGACGGCCCTCTTGTAATGGGGGTTCAAAACGCCATTGAGTATTACGGAAAAAGGGGACGAAAATGGGAACACCAGGCTATGATAAAGAAACGACTTGTTTGGGGAAATCCCGATCTTTATGAAGAATTTTCCATTCAGCTTGACAATATTATTTACCGCCATCATGAGCCCCAGAAGATCGTTTATGATATAAAGAGAATCAAGAACGAAATCGAAATAAATATCAGACGCAAAAACCTCATTTCTGATATAAAGCACTCTCCCGGGGGGATAAGAGATATAGAATTTATCATTCAGTTTCTTCAGCTGATCCATGGGATCCGCTATCCGGAGATCAGAACTTCAAATTCTCTGGCGGCTCTGACAGCGCTCAATACTTTTCATATAATAACACATGAAGAATATGCAACACTCAATAACGGCTATATAACACTAAGAAAAATCGAAAACATAATCCAGTTAAAAAACAATACACCGGAATATTCATTACCGGAAAACGAAGAGGATATCGAAAACCTTTTCTCTTCATGGAAGATAGAGGGGTTCGATAGAAGCTCCGGCAATTACGGCATTTTTTTTAAAAACAAAGTTTTGAAAATAATGTCGGATGTGAGGGAGATATTCACATCACTTTTCGATGAAACGATTCAGTACCTTGAATTGAAGGACAACCTTCTAAAAATTCACCCCGATAGCGATAAAAACCTTCTGAATGATCATTTTCTCAGAATGGACAGCGAGTATTTCCTTCGCTTCACGGAAAATGACATCTATTCACATCTTGAAATGATATCTAAACTGGATCTTGAAAACCCTGTCGAGCTGGAAACCTCGGAAATAGGCCAGGGAAAATGGAAACTTACCATAGTGGCTTTCGATTATTATTATGAGTTTTCCAAGATAGCAGGACTGATCTCTTCCAATTATTTGAAGATTATCAGCGGCGAATCGTTTACATACAGTAACTATTCCCCGGCGCCAAAAGGAGGCCCCGATGCCTTTTACAGGAGAAAGGAAAAGCGTATATATCCCTATTCTCCACCTGATAAATCCGGTGTACTCATTAACAGAAGAAAAATAGTATGTACTCTGATCGTCTCCAGGCTGGAAGGCAGTATTACAGGCCCCGATTGGAAAACTTTCAAAAATGAACTGACTTACATACTTAATCTGCTGGAAAATAACCGTATCAGGGAATCCGAGGAATTTCTCAACAATAAGATACTTGTCATGATTTCAGGATTCCAATACGGGGATGCCCCTTCCGTCTCCCCCGTCGATATCGATGTGGATAACGAATCCAGCAGCCAGTATACTATCTTAAATATATGTTCCAGAGACAGTTTCGCATTTCTTTACACTTTTACTAATGTTCTTGCCCTTAATGATTATTATATATTCAAAATTGAAATCGACACTGTCGATGAAAGTGTTTTTGACAGGATTTTCATATTGACAAGAGACGGGAAAAAAATACTGGAAGCAGTAAAAATTGAAAATCTAAAAATTGCAGTAGCCCTTATCAAACAGTACTCTGCATTTCTTCAGAATGCTGTTGATCCTAACAAGGCTCTGCGTCATTTCGATGAACTCCTGATGAAGATCCTTGAAAGCGGGGGTAAAAAAGAACTTCCCCTTTTAGGCCAGAAGGAAGTACAGGAAAAACTCGCTGCTGTTTTCGGCATAGGTGATTATTTCTGGGAGGACTTGATAAGATTTCAATTCACCGATCTACTGCCGATACTTAACGACCCTACACTCGAACTGTGTTTTTCAGCTGATCAGCTAAAAGACAGATTTTCGAACAACTATCTGAAAAAAAGAGCTCCCGAAAAGGAAAATCTAAATGCCTTCAGTACCCTTCTCAATGAATGGAAAGATGCTGAAATGTTCAGGATTGATCTCAGACAGATTCTTAAAAAGACCGGAATGATGGAATTCTCACTTGAACTGACAGACCTGGCTGAATCCGTTATTGAACTTGCATTTCAAAAGATAGATAAAGAGATGCAAAGCTTACTTCATGTAAAAAAGGCCCCCCCATGGGAAGTATTCGGTCTTGGAAAACTAGGAGGAAGGGAACTCGGCTACGCATCGGATATAGAAATAATGTTCGTTTATGACGATTCAAATCTCAGCAGCGACAATAAAAATATCGCTTCATATTTTGAAAAATTTATCCAGACCTTTCTCAGGGTTGTTCACTCAAAAAGCGAGGGGATTTTTGAGATCGATCTTAATCTCAGACCGTACGGCAAGTCTTCTATGCTGCCTGTGTCTAAATCAAGTTTTCTTGAATATTTCAGGGAAGGCAAAGCCTATTATTTTGAAAAACAGGCCCTTGTAAAACTAAGGCCGATCTGCGGGGGGAATTCTCCTTCTCTACTGATAAAGGATATAATTTCATGCCGTGACCGGTTTGTATACGGTGGAGGAAAACCTGACATATCAGCTCTTCTTACGCTCAGAGAAAAACAGATCGCTTCAAATGTGAGAAACCCCAACCTCACCAATATTAAATATTCAAAGGGCTGTCTTGTAGATATAGAATATCTGGTTCAGACCCTCCAGATAGCTTATGGAAAGAATGAACCTTCCCTGATGTGCGAATCCACTGTGGCAGGAATCGAAGCTCTTTTAAAGACAGGAATAATCAAGGATGAAACCTTGAGAAGATTAAAGGAAAGTTATCTTTTTTTCAGGAATTTGATAAATATTCTCCGTATGGCGAAGGGAAACGCCAAGGACCTTAATGTTTATCCTGAAACATCTATGGAGTTCAACTACCTTGTAAGAAGAAGTTATTTTATAGGCATTATCAACGAGAAATCCCCTTCTCTCCTGAAAAATTTGATTGAAAGATACCGAAATGAAGTCATGGCCGTTTTTAACGATGAAATTGGAAAAATAAATTCAGATATCTCCGGATATCAATGAAAATCATCTATGTAAATTATCAGGCTATAAGGACTGATTCCGCCGATAATCGATTTATTTACTGTTAAATAACCGATTATAGACCCATCCTTGATGATCATCGGAGGTGTAGACGTTAAATTATTAAAGGGTGAATAAATGCCGTACTTATTCCCGAAATATCCCAATTCATTCCATATGGATAAAAAAGAGGCAGAACTGCCGTAATCCCCTTCTTCATTAAAAATTGAATCAATATCATAGGGATTGCAGATTTTTCCCAGAAATGTATGATTGTAGTTTTGAGCGATAATAAAAGAATTATTTAAGGCAGATATATTATATCTGAGGGGACCGATCAGGAGTTGTTCATATGATTGCTCTTGAATATTCTGACCGTTAAGCCTGTTTCTAATATATGAAAACCTGGTCTGGCTTGAGCACTCAAAAAACACAGTATTTGCAGAGAGAATAATTGATATAATAACATATTTTTTTTTCAATGCCGCCTCTCTGTCAAGTCAGGATGTGATAATAAATAAAACCCGCCCTTTTAAAGGACGGGTTTTGATTTTCAAATAGGATAACTAGATTAAATATCGTAGTAAAGGAAAAACTCGTACGGATGAGGCCTCTGCTGAATGGCCCTAACTTCATTAGTAATCTTGTACTCTATCCAGGTATCGAGCACATCTTTCGTGAATACATCTCCCTTCAGGAGGTATTCATGATCTTTTTTAAGATTTTCTAAAGCCTCTTCAAGGGATCCGGGAACGCTGCCGACTTTAGACTGCTCTTCAGGAGGCAGATCATAAATATTCTTGTCTATCGGTTCGCCCGGATCAATCTTATTCTGGATACCGTCGAGTCCGGCAAGAAGCATTGCTGAAAATGCAAGGTAAGGGTTGCAGCTTGAATCTGGGGTTCTGAATTCAAGCCTCTTCGTTGCAGGGTTTGATGAATACATCGGTATCCTTACTGCAGCGCTTCTGTTCCTTGCCGAATAAGCCAGATTTATAGGTGCTTCAAATCCTGGAACAAGACGCTTGTAAGAATTCATTGTCGGACAGGTAATTGCAACAAGAGAGTTTGCATGCTTTAAAATACCTCCAGTATACCAGAGACCTTCCTGAGATAATCCGGCATATTTGTTGCCGGCGAAGACATTTTTATTACCCTTCCAGATACTCTGATGACAGTGCATTCCGCTTCCGTTATCTCCAAAGAGAGGCTTAGGCATAAAAGTAACAGTCTTTCCGTTTTTGACCGCTACACTCTTAGTTATATATTTATACATTAAAACCTGATCCGCCATTTTTACAAGATCAACAAAACGCATATCAATCTCTGCCTGTCCGGCTGTAGAGACTTCATGGTGATGGGCTTCAATGCGTATCCCGAACTTCTCAAACATCTGAACCATTTCACTTCGTACGTCCATTAATGAATCAGAAGGGGGAACAGGGAAATATCCCTCTTTATGCCTGATCTTATATCCCTTGTTTCCACCTTCCTCTTCCCTTCCGGTGTTCCAGACACCCTCGTCTGAATCAATATAATAATAACCTTCCCTGGTGTTCTGGCCATACCTTATATCATCGAAGATGAAAAACTCAAGCTCCGGGCCAAAATAAACAGTATCGCCTATGCCTGTGCTCTTTAAATAATTAACCGCTTTTTTAGCAATATGCCTCGGGTCTTTCGGGTATTCCTGATGAGTAATGGGGTCCCTAATATCCGCTATCATGAGCAATGTGGGATACTTTGTAAATGGATCGACAACGGCAGTACTCGGATCAGCTATTAAAAGCATGTCTGATTCATTTATTCCCTGCCAGCCACGTATTGAAGAACCATCAAAGCCTAATCCCTCTTCAAAGGCACTCTCATCCTTGAATTCTGAAACAGGAAAAGTACAGTGCTGCCACATACCTGGGAAGTCCATAAAACGTAAATCGACCTGAACTATTCCTTCTTTTTTTATCAGGTCCAATACTCCTTTAGCATCCATATTTATACCTCCAAAATTTTCGAAATGTCGATTTATTTCGCAATTATTGTTCCAAAATAATAAATGAAAGATACTGCAGCACTTTATATAATATTTTATTATAATTGATTAAATTTAAATTACAAATTTTATTAAATTAATTTTTAATAGAAGAAAATATTTGCTTATAATTTACTCATTATTTATAATAATGGTTAAATAATAGCCATAAAGAGGTTCGAATATGGACAATAATTATACGAAAGAACTTGAGGAAAAGATAAAACGACATAAGCTCATCCAGTATCTTACCATCGCTATGAATGAAACTTCTGATTCACAGGAACTTCTTAAAATAATGCTGGATAAATGCATAACAATAACCGGCGCAGACAGTGGTTCTATAATGATCAAAGACCCGGGAACAAGGAAACTCAGATATGAAGTTATCAAAGGACTTGATGAAGATATGGTCCTGAAAACCCCTATTGAAGTAGGAGAAGGTCTCACAGGAACAGTTTTTCAGGATGGAATACCCAGGCTGGTCAATGATGTAAGTATAGACCCGGTGTATATTCCGGTGCGTAAAGATATAAAATCGGAACTTGCAGTCCCCTTATCCGTCCAGGGGAAAATCATCGGTGTCGTCAACGTTGACAGTGCAAAAATCGGAGCTTTCACCGAGGACGACATGGAGTTCCTTCAAACAATTTCAAATCAGGCCGCCCAGATACTTATCAGGACAAATCTCTACCATCAGCTTGAGAGTAAAATAAAATTTAAAGACATTCTTCTCGATATATCTCAGAGTATTGAAAAGATTTTCGAACTATCTGATTCATTTGAGATAGTGATGAAAAAACTCGCCGACAGTTTGGGAATATACAGGGGAATGCTCATCCTCTTTGAAAAAGAGGAACCTAACAAACTATCAATATATAAAGCCTACAATATTACTGATGAAGAAATGTCTCGGGGCATATACAAGATCGGTGAAGGGGTTGTCGGCAGAGTTGTAGAAACCGGGAAAGCTGTTTCAATCAAAGATATCAACAAGGATGAATCATATTTGAACAGGCTTCAGATAAAGCGTGATAAAAACGTTCAGATCTCCTTTATCGCGGTTCCAATAAAAATAGAAGGAATAGTTATCGGTGTCCTTGCTGTTGAAAAATACTTTGAAAACGAAAGCATTCTAAGCGATGAGGAAGACACGATGACACTTGTAGCTAACATTATAGCTAATAAGGTAAAATCATGGGAAAGGATATATCAAGATAAGGAAAATCTGATCGCCGAAAATCTCAGCCTTAAAAAAGAACTCTTCAAGAATTTTGCCATAGATAATATCGTCGGCAAAAGCAAGCAGATGATGGCGGTTTTTGAGCTGATCAGAACGGTTTCCGACAGCAGTTCATCGATCATGATCCTCGGTGAGAGCGGTACCGGCAAGGAGCTTGTAGCCCAGGCACTTCATGTCGGCAGCAATAGAAAGAACTCACCCTTTATCAGCATAAACTGTGCTTCAATACCTGAAAATCTCCTGGAGTCTGAACTTTTCGGTTACAAAAAGGGTGCTTTTACCGGAGCCGTATCAGATAAAAAAGGTAAATTCCTGCTTGCAAACGGAGGTACGATATTCCTTGATGAAATAGGCGATATGCCGTTTTATCTTCAGGCTAAACTTCTAAGGGCAATACAGGAAAGGGAAATTGAACCTCTCGGCAGCGAATCCAAGGTAAAAATAGATATAAGAATTATCTCTGCTTCCAACAAGGATATCAATAAATTGATAAAAGAGGGAAAATTCAGGGAAGACCTTTATTACCGTCTGCACGTTGTCGAAATACAGATTCCTCCCCTGAGGAACAGAAAAGATGATATTCCTCTTCTTGCTAACCATTTTATAAAAAAATACTCGACAAGAGATAATAAAAACATTCTTGGAATTTCACAGGAGTCATTGAGACTTCTCCAGTCCTATAACTGGCCTGGAAATATCAGGGAACTTGAAAATGTAATTGAAAGGGCTGTTCTTCTTTGCCGTGTACAGATGATAGAAGTAGGAAATCTTCCTTCTTTTTTGATGGATATAGAAGAGGTGCCAGATATTCATATAAGTAAATGGATTGAAGGATTTATTAAAAATCAGGCCTGCAATGGGAAACTCTATGAGAGAATCATAGGGCATATTGAAAAGGAACTGATTACACGATCACTGATATTCAACAATCGAAACAAGGTTAAAACTTCTGATTTTCTTGGTATCAACAGGAATACTCTCAGAAGTAAAATGGAGGATTACAATATTAAAATATAGCCTGTCTGCCGATGCCGATAAATGAGAGCATTCTTTCCCTCATATCTCCGCCGCGGTATGAATAGAAATGCGGTAATTCAGAGCACTTGGTGCATTTTAAGTATTTTATAATATTTTCCGATTTTACTCCTTTTTTAATCAAGTCCTCAGTAAGGCAAGCCTCAAGATCCAAAAAAAGAGAACTTTTTCTTGTTTCAAAATTAATAGTACCAAGTTCTTCTATCAAATCCTTCTTTACTTCATAACAGCAGTTCCTTATATGCGGCCCTATAAGAATATGGAGACTTTCAGGTTTTATATTCAGTTTTTCTCTGATTCTATCTATAATATTTATGTGGATCTTATTTTTAATACCCTTCCATCCGGCATGTACAATGCCTGCTATATCGGCCGAATCATTGGTATAAAAAACTGGAATGCAGTCCGCTGTGAGTATACCAAGAAGCAGCTCTTTTGAATCCGTAAAAATACCATCACCTTCAATAAAAGAATTATTCAGATATTCTTTGTAATTGATGTTACCAATAAAATGGACAAGACCCGAATGTATTTGTTTTAAGGTTACAAGTCCTCTAAAACCAAGTCCTTTGACAATGGAAGCCATCAATATTTTAATTTTCTCGGCTTCCAGTAATGTTTTGGCAGTATACAGGCCGAAGTTCAAACCCCTTTCGGTTGTACCGACAGTCAAAACATTGCTGAAATAATCAGGATAGGTCAGAATATCATGCATTTAAGTTATTTTTAATACAAGCATGGTCATATCATCCCATTGCGGAGCACCCTTTGACCATAAATCAATCTCTCTGAAAATGATATTTACTATTGCAGAAGCGTTCAAAGAAGAATTTTCCCTTATAATCTTTTTTAGTCTGTCCAGCCCGAAATCTATCCCCTTATCATTCACGGCATCGATTATCCCGTCTGTAAAACAGAAAATAATATCTCCCTCTTCAAGCTGGAAGTACGAAGATATATAATTTTCAGACTTGGTGATGCCAAGGGGGATTCCCTTGCTTGAAAGAGAGGAGAATATCCCCATTGCCGGCCTGTAAACATACTGAAGATTATGTCCAGCATTCGAAAATTCCAGAATCTTTCTTGTCAGATCTAAACTCCCGTAAAACATCGTAACGAACATGCCTACCCTTGAATCTTCGAAGAGTATGTCATTTGCATATTCCAGAAGCATATCTGGTTCTTTTGTATGAAAAGCATAAGCTTTTACTACGCTTCTTGATACGGCCATATACAAAGATGCTGGCAGGCCCTTTCCCGAAACATCGCCGATTACAAAACCAATTCTGGCAGGTGTCAGATTGTAGATATCATAAAAATCTCCCCCGACGACCTCTGCAGTCTGCATTTTAGCAAACACGGATATGTTTTTAAAAGAGATAAAATCGCTAATCAGGAGGGCATTCTGAAGCGTCTTCATGATGTCGATCTCTTTTTTTATCTTTTCATGTTCAAGCTGTTCCATATAACTAAGCATGCTTTCATATGTATAACCAACCTGGTTTGCGATGGTCCTTAGCGTTTTGATCATTTCAGGAGTATACCGCGCCCCTTTTTTGGGCTCTGAAATGTTAATAACTCCCAAACAAATATTTTTAATCTTGATAGGAGTGCAGATGAAACTTGTATTTTTGTACCTTAAACGTTTATTCCTGCCAAACCCTGTTTTCTCAATATTATTTGAATAAATCGTCTTACCCTGTTTTATTGCTCTACTCGAAATTTTATCAATCTCCAGGCTGTGCTCCATCTTTTCAACAACATCCTGAGGCATCCCTACAGCGCTTTCAATATATAAATGACCGGTTTTCTCATTGAGGAACATTATTGAAACCCTGTGTGAATTAAATATTTTAGACAGCAACTCAACTATTTTTGAAAAAAGGACTTTCCTGTCATATGTGAGATTCGTTAGATTCGAAATCTGGTAGAGGTATTCAAGTTCCTTCGCCCTGGTCTGCGCGGCCTTATAAAGAAGTGCGTTAGCTATGGCGGTGGCGGCCTGTTCTGCAAACTGCTTTAAAATAATAACATCATCGTCGGTAAAAATTTTTCTGGCCGGATTTATAACTTCTATAACGCCTATGGAATTATCATTATGTATTAGCGGCATAGCCAGCAGATTTTTTGTTTTAAGGTTTGTCTTCTGATCCACCTCTTTATAGAATCTGTAATCATTTTCCGCATCGTAGACAATTACATGTTCCTTTCTTTGAGCCGCATATCCGGCGATACCTTTTCCCTTTGGAACAATGACATTACTGAGGATATCAGCGTTTTCACCGAAAGCTACTTCAAAAAAGAGATTACCTGTATCAGGATCGACAAGCAGTATGGATGCCCCTTCAGCGTTCAGCAGAACTCCAGCGTAGTGTGATATATCATTGAGAATGAGGCGGACATCTTCTATCGAGTTGATCTTTCTGTTGATATCAAGAACAGCCTGAAGATCTTCTATCTTTAAAGACATTTTACCCCTCCTTTCCACCCTTTTCTAAAGAGCCGCTGAAAATATTTCATGGATTTCACTTCTTCCGGCTGGTCTTGGAGAAAAAGATAAAAAATCGTATTCAGCTGATATCTGTGATGATTTGTTTATTATATTCTGATCAATATTGTATTCAGTCAGATGCTGAGATATATGAAGATCGATCATCAGTCTCCTGATGGATTCAATAGCCATAATGGCAGCTTCAATAACTGTAATATCTGCAACTTTCTCTCCCAGCGCCATCGCGATCTGAATAAACTTGTTCGCGGCTGCTGTGAGATTAAATTCCATAACATGCGGCAGTACCACTCCGGATCCAATCTGCTGGCTGATATTAGATGCTGAAGAGAGTCCCATAGCACATGCTGCCGATAATCCAGGAGATGATCCGTATACCGCAAGGGAAGCAAGCATAGTTCCTATTGAAAGGTTACCCTTGATCTTTGTATTTGCCGGTTCCAGAGTAAGCCTTTTTAAATTTACGCTGAGATACTCAATGGCCTTAAGGCTCATTGCATCAGATACGGGGGTGGATTTTTTTGAGATATAGGCATCGAAAGAATAGGATATTCCCTCAAGACTCGAGTATATTAAATCGCTTAAAGGGACATCCTCTGTTATCAAAGGATCGATTATCAAGGCTTCAGCATAAGAAGCCTTATCCGAATAGGGTTTTCGTATCATGTCGGTTTCATCTATAACATAAGTTATTGGAATAATTCCCCATGTAACAACCTGAATTGTCGGGACCTCTATATAGCGCACCTTTTTAACGTTTATCCTTGCGCCTTTATTCTCTGATCTCGAAACTTCCTGAGTGCTGAACTGGGCAATGCATTTTGCCACCGAAAGAACGTTTTCCCCGCCTATTCCGATCACAACATCAGTTCTGCTTGATTTCGCTATATTGACTCCCTCGAAAAGCTCTCTCGTGCTTGCATTTGATGGAATTTCATAGATTATTATGTCGTAAGCATAACCTTCAATAAGCCTCTTTATTTTCTGAGTAATCCCTGTTTCAGTATATTTTTTTTCACATACCATAATAACTTTTTCGTTGTTAGGACATGCTATTTCTGAAAGTTTCTGCAGACTGTCGGCACCGCAGATAATATTTGTTGGAACCTGAAATTCTATTAAAGCCATTAAATGACTCCCCAATCAAATAATAGTTTATCATGGATCAGTGAATTTGCACAAGCCCCGATTAATGATTATCGGTAGTATTTATTTTATAAATAAGTTTAGTATATATATTGCCCCGGAAAGGCTCACAATACTTAATAGAAGAGATACAAGGACAATTTCGCTGGCAAGTTTGACATCACTGTTAAAATGGCTGGCAAGTATCGTACAATAAATTGCTGATGGCATAGCTATCTGGGTTAATGTGACTTTCAATTCAAGCCCTTTCAATCCTAAAAAAAGGACAAATGGAAATGCTATAAAGGGTATTACTGTGAGTTTCACAATACTTATTATTAAAACACTGGTGATATTCCTGGTAATCCTTATATCTGAAAGTGTAATGCCGACAAAAAGTAGATTCAGTGTTATTCCGCTGTAACCCATATCCCTGACGCTGTTCAATGCAGCAGCAGGCATCGGTATTTTGAAATAATTGAGAACCATGGCTGCTGCAAAAGCATAAAACACAGGTATTTTAAGCATTTGAAAAAATGCATCCTTTACTGTGCTTTTATCTGAAGCGGCTATAAACACACCGGCTGTATGGGTGTAAAATATGTAAAATGACATTGCTAATGTGCCTATAAGAAGTCCCTGTTTTCCAAAAGCATATTGAGTTATTGGAAGGCCGAAATTTCCTGAATTCGTCAGCATAAGCACCAGAAGGAGAATTGTTTTAAAGCTCCTCTCGAAATGAAAGATTAAATCCAGTATTTCCACCACAAGTACAGTCAATACAATTGTAATAGTGATAATGATAAAAATATTCAGGGTAGTTGGCGAAAAAAAATCCTCATATCCATAAATCGATGAAAAAACCAGTGCCGGGGTGAGCAGGTATATCGATATTATTGAAAATGATTTTCTGTTAATCGGAAACAGTCTTCCTGTTACATAGCCGGCTATGAAAATCAGGACTACCGGAAACAGTACATTGTAAAAAACCTCGAACATTCTAAAGTCTCTTTAATTTATTCTTATAATATTTCAATACATTTGGCTCCCTTTTCACTTCCCTCCCAATCCTGATATCCGGACAGATCAGACCCTCATCACGTTTTTTTTCAAGCATTCTTGATATTTCTCCAGCTAATTTCTGGGGATGCACCGGGTTAATATAGATCTGAGTGTTTCCTTCAAAGCCTGCAGGAGTATAAATACGCAATTTAATGCATATGCGCCAGGGCATGCTGTAAACAGAATCGAATGGTGAATAATACCATTCCTCATTGCATGTCGTCTGGCTTGAAATGACTGAATGAATTGCATGGACAAGGTCGCTCATCCCCCTGATCTGTTCGCCAGTTTGATCAAAGGGCCTGACGATTTCACTCTTTGAATATACTGCAACTGTAGGGAACTGGTGGCCGAACTCTGATACAGCTATCGCATAATCATTCTCTGCTATTAACATCGAATGATAGATACCGAAATTTATTGAAAATTCGTTGTAAAGATTAGGATTTCTGACAAGTTCTGCCATTTCCCTTTCCATCTGAACCCCCCACTCATCCAGACCTACGAGCTGTTTGTGCAGATGGTCAAAAGAAGCACCTGCTGGCTTCAGCCAGTTCTGGAAAACGATAATATACCTTATAAAATTGTTTTGCTCGAATATATCCTTCAGACTTTCGACTGTAAGCAGGATATACTGGAAATGCTCTTCAGAAGTCAATTCACCAGAGGAACAAAGTTCATGGGAAAACTTAGCACCATCCCGGTAATGACGCCTTCCTATTATGAGATTATGAGAACCACCGAAAAATGGGTTTAATTTTTCAATCTTTTCATCTTCTGAAATTGAATTAATATCCAGCCCGATTCTTTTTAATTTCAGTTCAAGCATTTTCATAGCATGATTATAACCTTTCTGGCTGTTTAAATATTTATCCTTCCAATCCCTGTTAGCTTTATTCATTTTGTAATGATAATTCTTGGACCAGTACTCGTAAGTTACGATCTCAAAAAGGTTGCCAACAAGCCTGAAATCGGCTGAACATTCGCCTACATTTTCAGGATCAACCCTGTAATATTTCCTCCAAACCCCGTCATGTTCCTTAATTATCCTTGCTTTTTCTGGAGTGCAGAATTCATATCTGGAACAGCAGAAATCACAGTAATTCTCAGGTATTACAGGTGATATCGGAACAGGGTTTTCAGGAACACCATTCAGGACGGGTCCTCTTTTCCTCTCTTCAACACACCAGACTTCTGTACCATTATACGGATTGACCTGCTTGAGGGTATTATCCGGCATCTTCTGGTAATATTTATCATAGAAAGGCATCTTCCTGTCCTCGCCAATGTTTTCTCTTAAAGAAAATAATAATAGTTAAGATTTTATGGTTTATAAACACCGATCCCTTCGAAGGCCTTGCCGTCAGCTCTGAAAAACCTGGTAAAGAATTCATAGTATTCAAGCCTCATTACCTGGATGCCAACTATAAATCCCTCAAAGCCGATCACGATGATATTGCCGATGAAGAGTCCTACCCATTGAACTATAGGATTTTTGGACGAATATGACAAAACAAAAACTACGCTCATGAGTGCTATGTGGTTCAAGGCGAAAGCACCGACCCTGATGAAAGATATGGTATTGCTGAGGAAACCCATTACAGATTCGTATATTTCTACAACAGCCATCGTAACGGTTGGTTTTTCGTCCTCAGCTCCGCTAACATGATGGCTGAACAATAATCTTTCAAGGTATTTTTCGAGGGATATCAACAGAGCACAAACTATGGTGAAAACAAAAATATATTCCTGGTAATGAATTCCCCTTATTAAACAGATAGCTACATAGACTAAAGATCCATAGAAACCGAAGCCGGCCAGCCCATTCCTTGAAAATAAAAAACTGGGATAGTCCTTCCCCAATATACTATTAATAATATTGAGGATTTGAGCTAACAGGATAACAAATGATCCATATATAATAGAGAGTGTGAGGATATCCATAACACGGTCCATCGGCTTCATCCATATCGCTTTTATCACATTCTCAAAACCAAATACGGCTCCGTACATCAATCCAAAAAAGGCAGATGATACTCCGACATAAATAAATATAGTACCGAAATTCCTGAATGATTTGAACTTTTTAATAAAAAATATAATAATACCCAGCAGGACGAGGGCTAAACCCTGTCCTACATCCCCGAACATTGCACCGTACATAAGTACAAAAGTCACAGCAAGCAATGGGGTTGGATCGATTTCCCTGTAATTAGGAGTGCCGAAAGTAGAAACAAGCATTTCAAATGGTCTTATAAAGAACGGGTTGGATAATTTAGTTGGCGCAATGAGACCCTCTTCAGCCAACGCTTTTGATGCGCTCCTTTCCAAAATTTCACACCTGTTCTGAGTCAATTGTTCCATCTTTTTTTTAAATCTATGAGTAATTTTTGATGGAACCCATCCTGAAAATATGCAAACCTTTTCCGAAGATGCCATCTCCCCCTTCAGGCGTTCCATGGCTATATAATACCGTGCACTGTTTTTCAGAGTTTTCAAAAGCTGTCTGTAATCAAGTATCTTTTTTTTAAATTGCTTTTCCTGCCACATTTCCTCATCATAAGCTGAACTTAACTCGAAAGCATGATGCACAAGTGAGGATTTATCCACTTCTGCTGCTGTTTCAGGTATACCATAATTCTTGAAATAAACGCTTTTAAGAATCTGTGAGACCTTTTCTTTAACCGAAGAAGGTGCCACGTAAAACACTATTACCGTATCATCAATCGTATCTACTTTTTCAATGACGGTCGGCAGTGTTTCCATAGCACTTTCAAATCCTACATAACCAGCCAGTGGAACGCTGCCAAATCCCATAGTAAAAAATGTCATCCAGGTACTTCTTGTCCAATCGACTTCCTGGGTAGAGAAATAATCTACCTTTTTTATTCTGATTTTATTTTCTCTCTGCTCATTTCTGAGCCTTTCAATATTTCCGTAATGCAAGTTTACTTCCGATTCTATGGTCTTGACATTCTTTTCAAGGCTCTCAGCATCTATCATTCCGGCTTCAGTAATCTCCTCGCTTTCCCACATTTCAATATTTTCCATGATGCTTTCAAACGTGGAAATAAGGTAACTTACCCTCTTATCAAGGTCTGAAAATCTCGCTATTTCCGCATCAGAAACGCTTTTCTTCAGCAAAAGATCTTCTGCCTTTTCGCCGGATATTTCAATCGTTTGAAAATTTCCGAACTTTACTATTTCTTTCGACACATCATCAGCAAATTTTTTCATGATAATAAGGTCGATCTTCTTCATCCTTTGAGAGATAAACATCTGTTAATCCCCTGTTTTATTAATCATATACCAGCATTTCCATAATTTTAGCAGCATCTACGCCAAGTTTTTTGGCTTCAAGGGCTGTAATGAGGTTTCTCACATGAATAATATTCAGAATAAAAAAACCAAGAAACACGCTCAGACTGAAGGGATTTCCAACAAGACAGGATTTCCCCTTCTTCATAAGCTGGAAATACATTTCCTTTTCAAGATTAAAATGATCTGGATCTCTCACCTCTAAAAAACCAAGATTTTTCAATTTCTCAATAAAATTTTCTTTTGTCTCCGAATCCAGAAGCGAGTGATAGGCTGATTTGCTGAAAATTACCGGAATATTAGGTACAATCGCAATAATCTCTTCATTGGACATCGAAAAATTGAACTTTGCCCTGTATATCCATAATAACCGGCTGATATTAAGATAATAAAAAAATATGTTTTTTATTTGTTTCTTTTCATCAGGACCCAGGCGTGAGATCTGTTTTTTAATACTGTTCGCATAGTAATTGTCAAGGTTCATTTCAAAATAAAAAGTCGTATTTTCATTCTTTATCCTTGGTATTGCATCGGATGCAAGCCTGTAATATTCAGTACCTCCAAGCAAATTCTGAAATTCATCAAGAGTTTTTATATCTTTAATAAATTCCATCTGGATACGGCTCGTTCTGTGAATTCTGTAAAGGAAATTGACAGGCCTTTTATTTAAAAGTGATCTGGTTATTATTTTCAAGTTCTCGATTTCGTGAATTTTTCCAAGGTAGAGTATAAAAACCTTTGTGTAACCCAAAAGATAACGGCTTATACTTTCAATGAAGTAAAAACCCTCCTGTTTGAGCTGGCCTTCAAGCTGTACATTATCATCAGTATTAAGATCAATTTTTTTTGAAAGGGCCTTTAAAAACTGCAAATATTCAGGCATATTCATCGATAGTATTTCGGAGCACTTATCCTTGGAGAGTACTAATGAAGCAGCCCAGTTTTTGACCTTTGGATAAACCGAGGTGTATTCTTCTCCGAACATGATCTTCCTCTTTTGCTTCAGCTTATAATTGAATTTATAATTCTTGAGTAAATGACCGATCTTTTTGCATTCAGTTTTTTTTCCTTGGCCTTCATCTCCCGGTTAATGTCTTTATGAAGCTTTTCGCCGTATTCCCTTATTTCATCTTCAAGGCTGTTTGTCTTTTTATTTTTTTCCCGGAGCAGTTCTTCCTCCCTATTCCTGATAAATTGATCAATCTTGGCATCTGCCTGTCCGTTTATTTCCTGAACTTTCTCATTAGTCGATTTAGCCTTCTCCTGCAGCTCTTCCTCGGCGCTTAAAATGGCTGATATTAAATCCTTCATACACATTCTCCAATGACAATAGTGTCAAAAGTAGTATTCAGCAGAATTTTTCGTTCAACGGTTGAAAAAATGTCTTTTAAAAATTCACCCCCGCATTTTTTTGCTACACATATGATTTTATATTCCTCCTTGTCGTGTTTTATAAAATCCATTATACAGCAATAGGGGTCGCCTTCAAGCAAAACTGTATTAACCTCGATTCCTCCCTCAATTCCGATTTTTTTTATATAGTTGAGATAATTTTTGGCGTCGCAGGTCATTTCATCTTTAATAACGGATGTTTCTTCATTTATGAAAATCCTGTATCTTTCCATTTTTAAAAGTAATTCATTGTTTACCACAGAAATTGCGGTTAATTTCATGTTATACGATTTTACAAGAGAGATAACTCTCTTCGTAGCCTTCCTGTTCTCAGCAGAGCCAGTTAACGGATAATAGATTCTGCCCATAATAAACCTCCCCGCCTTCTAAACGGAATCGCCTTGGATCTCCTGACTGCTTTTTATTCTTTTCAACTGGAAAAATGTTTCCCTCTCCCTCTCTTCAAGTGTATCCTGTATATATTTGATAATTTCTTTAAAGTCCGGAATGAAAATATTTTCGAGCGCATTGACCCGCCTCTGGGTCTTTTTTATCTCGTAAGCAAGTCTCCAAGCGGTATCCTCAACCTGTGCCACAACTGTTATCAAAGAAGCCATCTCTTTGATTTTCTTTGAAAGAATATCAAAATTGATAGTTGAGGAAGCAAAGGAAATGTCCGGTCTTGATGCATCCCTGATCTCTTCTTTATACTTTATTGAGGGAATATTTACACCCATAACCCTTTTTTCAAGAATTTCAATTTCCGGTAATTCTCTTTGAGTATCGGAAATGTTCTTTAGTTCAAGTTCACCTATTTCCAGGATTACAGTCTGAAGTATTTCAAAGCTTTCAGCAAGGAGTGTATTGAGACTTTCCCTAACTTCTTTTATCTTAGAAATAATCTCAACAAGATGCATAACAAGAATTTCCCGTTTTTCCTCCAGCAGATCATGACCTTCTATGGAAAATCCCAGCTGCCCTTTATACTCGAGCAGGTTTGTCTTTGTAGGTGCAATCTCTGAAACATTCATAAATTCATCCTATCTCTCTTCCTCAGAATAATACTGCTTGATTTCTTCCTCACGAAGACTTGTAAGTTCAGTTCTCGGCAAGAGGGATATCATTTTCCAGCCTAAAGCAAGACTTTCCTCCAAAGAACGGTCCTCATTAAATCCCTGGCCGATAAATTCATGCTCGAATATGTCCCCGAATTTAAGATAGCTCTGGTCAATTACCCCAAGTTCCTCTTCACCTACTATCGAAGCTATGGCTCTTACTTCCTTTACCCTCGCATAACTGGCATAAAGCTGCATAAAAAGGTGCGGATGATCGTCCCTCGTGTAGCCCTTCCCGATACTATCCTTCATAAGTCTTGAAAGAGAAGGGAGAATATCGACCGGGGGATAAATGCCCTTTCCATTCAGTTCTCTTCCCAATACTATCTGTCCCTCAGTAATATAACCAGTCAAATCAGGAACAGGGTGTGTTATATCATCATTAGGCATTGTCAGGATAGGCATCTGAGTGATGCTGCCGCTTTTATTCTCAACCCTGCCGGCCCTTTCATAGATTGTTGAAAGATCGCTGTACATATAACCTGGAAAACCTTTTCTGGCGGGAACTTCACCCCTCGCATTTGCAATTTCCCTTAAAGATTCGCAATAACTTGTCATATCAGTAAGTATTACAAGAACATGCATGTTCTTCTCATAAGCCAGATATTCGGCGGCAGTAAGAGCAACGCGGGGAGTTATTATTCTTTCGATAGGGGGATCATCCGCCAGGTTCAAGTACATTGCTACATTTTTAAGGGAGCCTGTTTCTTCAAAATTATTTCTAAAAAAGAAGGCATCATCATGTTTTATTCCCATCGCTGCAAAGATTACTGCAAAATTCCCTGTTTGTTCGCCTGGAAGTTTCGCCTGAGCAGCTACCTGTGCAGCCAGTTCATTATGGGGCAGTCCTGCAGCCGAGAATATTGGCAGTTTCTGTCCCCGGACAAGGGTATTCATAAGATCTATAGTTGAAATACCAGTTTCAATGTACTCCCTTGGATAAGCCCTTACAACAGGGTTCAATGGTTCTCCATTGGCGTTTTTAACAACTTCCGGGATGATATCTGACAATCCGTCGATCTGCCTCCCCATTCCATTAAAAACCCTTCCGAGTATTTTATCCGAAAGTCCGATTTCAAAAGGTTTTCCTTTGAAAGCTACCCTGACCTTCTCTGGATTAATGCCGCTGGAACCCTCGAATAATTGTATTAATACTGCTTCGTCAGATGACTCAAGAACCCTTCCATTGCGAACGGAACCGTCAGGCATTTTTAATTCAACCATTTCATCATAACTGATGCCCTTGATCCCTTCCACAATCGCCAGGGGTCCTTTTAAACCAGCAATCCCCACGTATTCTTTAGTCATTTCCACGGCCATTTTATTCTCCAATGTAAAAAATACCTGTTGAAGCTACTGCATCTCGACTCATTAAAACAGTACCCAAACGTCAGCTTTTATATTCTTCCTTTAAATCGTCGAATTCTTTATTCATCACTTTTTCAATTTCATCGATAGCACCAAGCTGTTCATTTGGAACAGTCATCTTGATACGGATCATGCTTGGTATGCATTTCATCTCCCGGATTGCAAGAATCGGCGCACCAAGCTTGATTATTTCTTCAGCCCTTTCCAGGAATCTGAGGAAAATCCTTAAAATTTTCAGCTGCTTTTCAGGAGTGGAATATGTATCGATTTCATCAAATGCGCCCTGCTGAAGAAAACCCAGCTTGATGAGCCTGGCAACTTCAAGATAGAGTCTCTCGCTGTCAGGCAGAGCATCAGGCCCGATCAATCTCACAATTCTCTGAAGCCTATCCTCTTTTTGCAAAACTTCATAGGTTTTAATTCTGACTTCCCTGTAATCGTCGGCCACATTCTCTTTCCACCAGTCACGCACATCGTCCACATACTGGCTATAGCTTCTCATCCAGTTTATAGCCGGATAATGGCGGCTGCTGGCGAGATTCTTGTCAAGTTCCCAGAAACATCTAACGAACCTTTTTGTATTCTGCGTTACGGGTTCAGAAAAATCGCCTCCCGGAGGGGAAACGGCGCCTATCACACTGATTGAACCATAAGCCCCCGACTTTGTTTTGACAAAACCTGCCCTTTCATAAAAATCAGCCAGTCTTGAACCTAAATATGCCGGAAATCCTTCTTCTGCCGGCATTTCTTCGAGCCTTCCCGATAATTCTCTGAGGGCTTCAGCCCAGCGGGATGTTGAGTCAGCCATTATGGCAACATCATAACCCATATCCCTGTAATATTCACCAAGAGTGATTCCTGTATAAATCGACGCCTCCCTCGCTGTCACTGGCATATTCGAGGTATTGGCTATCAGAATAGTTCTTTCCATCAAAGGCTTTCCGGTCCTAGGATCGATAAGCTTGGGAAAGTCTTCGAGGACTTCAGTCATCTCGTTGCCCCTTTCACCGCAGCCTATATAAACTATGACCTGGGCATCGGCCCATTTGGCAAGCTGATGCTGTGTTATAGTTTTACCAGTACCAAAACCTCCAGGTATTCCTGCAGTTCCTCCCTTTGTTATAGGAAAAAATATATCGACGATCCTTTGGCCGGTTATGAGCGGAATTACAGGTTTAGATCTGTCCACTACTGGCCTTGGTACCTTAACCGGCCATCTGTGATAAAGTTTTATTTCAATTTCCTCTTCTTCATCAGTTCTTACCACTGCTATTACATCGTCAAGCTTATATTCTCCCTCAGATGCCATTTTAACTATGACCCCAGGTTTAACGTCCGGCCTTATAAGAATTCTATGCTCAATAACGCTGGATTCCTGGACAGTGCCTACAATTATTCCGCCTTCAACCCTTGTCCCTTCGATAAGCTGTGGTTTATAATGCCATTTTTTCTCCCTGTCAAGAGAAGGTACATTTATACCCCTTCCGATATAGATCCCCGATCTCTTTTCAATTTCCTCGAGGGGTCTTTGTATACCGTCAAATATATCTCCTATAAGACCAGGTCCCAGTTCAACAGACAGTGGGAGACCTGTGCCGAAAACTGGATCACCAGGTTTGATATCACTCGTATCCTCGTAAACCTGGATAATCGCTATATCACCTCTTATACTCAGAACTTCCGCTATAAGATGGTAATCGGACACTTCTACGAGCTCCATCATTCGCAGCATTTCATCGAGTTTTGCGTGAATAATAGGACCGTTGATCTTTAATATGATGCCCGCTTTTTTATTTTCCATAAAACTTCCTCTTAACAAAACTACGGGTCTATATTTCCCTTATAATGCCGATAGGAGTCTGCTCTGAGCACTGTCCGAGAGGGTTATCCCTCAGGACCGATAAAAGCCAGAATTTGTCAATTGACTTGTCAGACCTTCCGAGTATTTTCCCTCCGAAGTCGTTAAGATCAGCTATAACTGTACGCTCCTTAATTTCGCCGGCGATTTCTTTTGCAACCATATCCGGTCTCTCAGGGCCAAGGACAACATAGGTATTATAAGGTGGCAGTGTATTCGGCGTCGGACCGTCAATCGATGAAGCCTTATATCCGGCCACTCTATAGAAGTCGCCCTTTCTTCCCAAAAGCTTCCCAATAAATCCGATTACCGAGGCTATTAATATCCTGAAAAGTCCACACTCCCTGATAGCCATTTCCATAGTTTCAGGAATTCCAAGGCCTATTCCAAAAGGGGTCTTAGTCACAAAGCTGGATAGAATAATGGCAAGCCTCCCCGCTTTGATCTCTTTTACAGGGTAAGCCCTTCCCTGAGTTATAGCCACTGCTTTTTCACTAATAAAAAGGATATCATTTTCCTTTATTTCGGGCAGTGCATACTTTTTCACGACTTCAACCATATTGTCTTTATTGGTGATGACATGTGTTTTTACCGGAATCCTGAGATACTTTTTACCACCAACATCTATTTCTGGTCTCTTATCCTTCATTGAAACGTTCCCGATCAGGCTAATTCTTCAGAAATCATTTTCAGAAAAGCCGGCCTCTGTTTTTCAAAGATATTTTCAATAGAATTGTCAACATAACTTCCTCCGGCCCTGCAAATGACTCCACCATATATTTTTACAGCCTCAGCAAGGACCAGTTCACCCTTTTTGAAATCCTTTGCAAGTTCACTGAAGAGATTCATGTCGTCTTTCGAAAGAGATATTTCAACAGGTATTGAGCCTATCAAATCAACGGAGGCTTTAACGAGCTTCTTCAGGAAATTAAGATAGGATTTTTTATCATGTTTTAATTTATCGATCAATTCTTTTAATGCTTCCTTCAGGACATTTTCTATGAGGCTTACTTCAAGTTTTTGCCTGTCTCTATATGCTTCAAGTTCAGCCTTAGCTTTTAGTTTGATACGCCTGCGCTTTATTTCTGCAGCTAGTTCCGTTCTTCTCTCGGCTATATTCCTTTCGGCATCTTCAATAGCTTTCAGCATTCTCTGTTCAGCTTCCATTTTCGCTGACATAATTGCTTCAGTGTTCAGTTCTTCAGATTCACGGCTGATTTCGTCTAAAATTTCCTTAAGACCCATAGAACACCTTCGTTTAGATTATTTATATCCCTCATCAAATCCTTATACCAACAGCTTCTCGTATATATTCTGCAAGGTTCTTCATACCCTCGATATGACCTTTATGGTCGGGAATATCAATTATCAAAGGCAGCTCTTTTGAAAACCGCATCTGATTTATAAGGTCCCTGGCCCATTCCGCTACTCTTTCGGTAACAATTATTAAACCAAAATTTTTCGTCTTCCTTATTTTCTTTATTTCTTCAAGCGCCGTGTTCTGATCTTCAACAATCCTGCATTCAACACCGACGAGCCCGAATAACAGAGATGTTTGTTTATCGCCAAGGACGACCAATTTCATTCATTATTCCTCTATTAAATCTAAATTCTCCCCAGTATCAGAATTGCAATAACAATTCCATAAATAGCAATTCCTTCGGCAAGACCGACAAAAACTATTGCACTTCCAAACATTTTAGGGTTTTCAGATATGGCACCTATGGCTGCCGCTGCAGACATGCCAACTGCAATACCGGCTCCCAGCGCACCTAAACCAAAAGCAAGAGCTGAAGCTATTAACCCTATGCCAACCTGGCTCTGTGCCTGAGATTTCGTTTCCTGAACTGTCGTGCCGGTCTGAGAAGTCTGCGTTTGTGCGTGAATCTTGTCAACAGAAATTGATAAAACCCCCATGCTGAGGATAAGAATTGAAAACAACCCGGTTATACCGATTGTTTTAACAAACGTTTTTTTCATTCCATCACTTATATTTTCTTTTCTGTACCGGAAATAAATAAAGATCATGCAGCCCAGCAATAGCGCAATTGCGGTTAACCCGATAAATAACATATTTTCCTCCGCTATGTGATTTAAAATAATTATAAAACTTTTTCCATTTAATTGCAATGGATTTTCTGTTTGCTTCAAGGGCCATCGCGAAAGTTCGAATGTTCTGTTTACATTTTTGGCTTTTAGGGTTAAAATTACTACCGTTATCTGAAATATTAATAAAGTTACAAGGAAATAATGATGATTGATCTGCATACTCATACACTCTGGAGTGACGGTGAACTCATTCCGGCAGAACATATAAGAAGAGCCGTTAAGGCAGGTTACGAGGCTATCGCTTTGACGGACCATGCGGATAGTTCCAACATTGAAGAACTCTGCAGGGAAGGCGTTCAATTCGCTTTGACAATGAATAGGCTTCAAAATGAAATAACTGTTCTGTCAGGACTGGAACTGACCCACATTCTGCCGGAAGAAATCGGGGAATTGACTAAACTAGCCAGAAGCATGGGTGTTTCTATCATAGTTGTTCATGGAGAAACGATAGCCGAACCAGTAAGACCGGGAACGAATATGGCTGCAATCATTGCCTGTGTAGACATTCTGGCTCATCCAGGGCTTATTTCCAGTGAGGAGATCAGGCTTGCCGGTCAAAATGGAGTGTTTCTAGAGATTACTGCTAGAAAGGGTCATTCCCTGACGAACGGCCATGTCGCCCGAATTGCGGGTCTTCATAAGAGCCCTCTCGTAATTAACACTGATTCACATTCTCACAATGATTTTATTTCTGATCAGACAGCAGAAAGAATTCTACTCGGTTCAGGATTGGACATTGAATTACTGCCCAGTATCTTAAAAAACTCACGCGATATTGTTAAAAGATCATTTAACAGATAAAACAGGAAAAATAGATGGTTTATAGCGATTCGTTTTCATTCGATCTTTTCCATGACCAAATACCTGAAAACCTGGTTTTCATTACTGAAAAACTGAAATCAGAGGGGTTTGAAGCTTTTCTTGTAGGAGGCGCCGTAAGGGATATCATTCTCAACGGCAATACTGAAAAAAATTTTTACTCTGATATGGAATTCGATCTGACTACTAACGCAACACCCGAGCAAGTTATTTCGCTTTTTAGAAAAAACGGAAGGGTAAAAATCTTTACCATCCCGACCGGTCTTTTACACGGCACGGTCTCCGTTATAATTGTTAAGGACAAAATATCATCCAGCTATGAAATTACTACATACCGCATAGATAGTGCTTATAAAGACGGACGGCATCCTTCTTCCGTTAAATTTTCATCCTCATTGATTGAAGATCTCGCCCGTAGAGATTTCACTATCAATGCGCTTGCTTACGACATTCAGGAAAAGTTAATAATCGATCCGTTTCATGGGTTGGGAGACCTGAAAAGGGGAATAATAAAAACTGTTGGGAACCCTTTAAGCCGTTTTTTAGAAGATGGATTACGCCCTGTCAGAGCCTGCCGTTTCGCCGCCCAATTGGATTTTCGGATTGACAGTGCTGCAATTGACGTAATTCCCGAGGTATTGGATACAGTCAGGCAGGTGTCGCTTGAAAGGATCCATGATGAAATTATGAAGATGATGCAGGCAGAAAAACCGTCTCTTGGCATAGAATACCTCAGGATTACCGGACTTCTCGAAATTTTCATTCCTGAGCTTCTTGAGGGATACCAGCTCAATCAGAATGAATTTCATAGATTCGATGTTTACTATCATAATCTTTACACATGCGATGCCGTCAATTCAGAAAAGCCCCAGATCAGACTGGCCGCTCTTTTCCATGATATTGGAAAACCGAGGGCCCAATATTATGCTTCTACCAACGGCAATGGGAATGTTTTTTATAACCACGAGGTGATTGGAGAAAAACTTACTGAAAAAATTCTTAAACGGCTGAAATTCAGCAACAGCGACATAAAAAAAATAAAAAAATTAGTAAAGCTCCACATGTTCTACTATACAGAGGAATGGAGCGACGGAGCTGTCCGTCGGTTTTTAAAAAAATTGAAGGATGATTCAATCGACCTTGATGATCTTTTTGAACTGCGTAAAGCTGACAGATTAGGCAGCGGCATGAGGAGCGGAGATGCTGAAATAATCGAAAAATTCAAAAAAAGGATCAGAGCCATAATCAATGAAGACAATGCTCTAAAGGTTACCGACCTCGATATTAACGGTAATGAAATTATGAAAAGGTTCAATTTAAGTCCTTCAAGAGTTATAGGGGAAATACTGGAGTACATGCTCCAGAAGGTGCTTGATAACCCTGATTTGAACAAAAAAGATAAATTATATTTAATCGGTGAAGAATTTTTGAAAAACAGGAATATTTCTTTAATTGAAGATCATCATTCAAAAAATCAATCGGATGAACTGCCGATTTTAATTTAAAAAATAATCGAGGGGGGAGTCAAATATGAATGAATATAAGGCTTTGGACAGAAAAATCCTTATATCTATTCTTGATGAACTTCAATACAGATACAACGAATTTAAATCAAGACAGCTTAAACTGGATATGTCCCGTGGAAAACCCTGTCCTGAGCAACTTGACCTGTCAATGGATATCCTTAAAAAAACAGCCTATTTATCAGCCGATGGAACAGACTGCAGGAATTATGGTTTACCCGACGGTTTACCTGAGGCTAAGAAATTATTCTCCGAATTATTAGATGTTAAAGAGGAAGAAATAATAATTAATGGAAACTCGAGCCTTAATCTAATGCATGATTTAATTGCAAGGGCACTGCTCGTTGGAGTAAACGGCATTGACAGGCCATGGCGGAACAATGGTTCTCCGGCAATTAAGTTCCTGTGCCCAAGCCCGGGTTATGACAGGCATTTCGCAATTTGCGAGCTTTTCGGGATAGATATGATAACCATTGATATGAATAACGACGGTCCTGATATGGATACAATAGAAAAATTTGTATCTTCTGATGAGCTTATCAAGGGTATCTGGTGCGTGCCCAGCTTCAGCAATCCAGATGGAATTAACTATTCGGACGAAACAGTGATGAGGCTTGCCGGGATGAAAACAAAGGCAGCAGATTTTAGAATTTTCTGGGACAACGCCTATGCATTTCATCACTTCACAGAAAGACCGTCAGGGGTAATGAATATTCTTAATGCTTGCAAAAAAACAGGGTATCCAGACAGGGCATTTATATTCTGTTCAACCTCAAAAATGACATTTGCCGGAGCAGGAGTTTCAATGGTTGCATCAAGCGAATCAAATATCAAATACCTGAAAAAAATGATAATTATCCAGACAATAGGACCTGATAAATTAAACCAGCTGCGCCATGTATCTTTCTTTAAAAATGTTGAAGGAATTCATGCCCACATGGCAAAGCATGCTTCTATTTTAAAACCTAAATTTGATAAGGTAATTTCAATTCTTGAAAAAGAGCTCGGCGGAAAGGGATTAGCTTCATGGATTAAACCGGAAGGGGGGTATTTTATCAGTCTGAATGTAATGGACAATTGCGCTCGAAAGATAGTCGATATGGCCCGAGAAGCCGGAGTTATATTCACAAAGGCCGGTGCAACATTCCCTTACGGCAGGGACCCAAGAGATAGAAATATAAGGATAGCACCCACCTACCCTCCTATTGACGAACTCACTGAAGCGATCGAACTTTTATGTATTTGTGTTCAAATTGCCTGCATAAATTCGATCATTGAAGGGTAGGAAAACTATTTACGTTTAGCAACAGCAGCATCCTGCTTCTTCTTTTTTACTTCAGCGTCTTTTTTCCTTATATCCTCTTCGAATTTATCCTTCCATTTTTCGATCGTCTTTTTTGTTTCCTGCGCCTGAACCTGTTCATTCAATAAAATATTTATGCGAAGAAGCAGATTAAGAAAATCCAAACCCTTGTTCATGTCGGACACATCCATCGTGGAAAGTTCATATTTAGCCCTGTATTTCTGAGCGGCAGTTTCTATATGCTTCTTTGAAAACTGGAAAAGTTCATTAATATCCTCGTAAAATGGCGTGGTAGGATCAAATATCTGCTGTCCATAAACCTTAAAATTAATCAGGTTTTTAGTAAGTGCGGCGAGTTTGCCGTACATTTCGACAAAAGTCCATTTCCATTTCGAATTTTCCCCTTCAGCCAGCTGGATGGTTGCAATATAATAATCGATCTTTTTAAGAAGATTTATTATTCTTTTAGGATTTAAAAGTATCAGTTTTTCCATTATTTCCGCATTATCTGTAAGTGATGAATCAATAACGGATCCGACAATAGTTTCAAGCATTTTTATCGCCTGGTATATATTCTTTCTGGCATTTGAAAGATACAGATCATTTTTAATATCCATGATCTGAATGCTGTATTCGTTCATTTTATTGAAAATTTTAACTGTCTCCAGGTAATTTATACTTGCAGCCACCCTCTTATAAAAAGAAACTACCTCTTTATCCCTCATACCCTCACGTTCAAACTTCTGCGCCTTTTTCAGTATCAAATCAACTTTTTCCCTCAAATCTTTTACGGTAAGATTGTATGCTTCTTTTTTTTCCTTCGGTATCTGCTTTAAAGGCATTTCCCTATTAACCCCTTTTAAATTTATATTTATTATTATATAATACTATTCTAATTATCGGTAATTTTAGAAATAATAGTGAAGAAGGCTTTATTCTATGAGCGATAATAAATTTCTCGAGAAGATCATAGAAAATATTTCCAGACTGGATGAGCCGAGGATAAAATCTGTTATTGAATCTCTTGAAGATGAAAAAAGAATCTACAGGGATGCTCTGGAAAATTCAGATGAAGCCCTCATAATTGTCAATGAAAATAAGATTTTCTTTATTAATCAGAATGCTAAAAGGATCCTTATAACTCCAAATGTAATTAAATTACCGGCTTATCCGAATGAATTTAAAAAACAGGTGGGAAACCAGGCGCTTTTCTCTTTCATACTGGAAGCAATTAACATGGAAGATTTCAAAAAGGAATTCACCGATAGTTCAAGAGAAACCAGGTACTATTTTATTGAAAAGATAACCGCATCCGGAAATAATTTCATAATCAGGGTAAAAGATATATCAAAAAATAAACAGATGGAATTTCAGCTTAAAAACCTTGAATCGGTCTCAGCCCTCAATACCCTTGCAGCTGGGATTGCACATGAAATTAAAAACCCTCTCACAGCAATCGACCTGCATACTCAAATTCTGAAAAAAGGAATAAATAAGAAGATAATAGAAGTTCCTCCCGAGGTTCTTCAATATGTGAATATAATAGACGAGGAGCAGAGAAGGCTTGCTCAGATAGTAAACGATTTTCTGACCGCTGCAAGAAAGCGAGATCTTAAACTGACTTTTGAAGATGTTAACCAGTTTCTAAAAGACATATTATTTCTTATAAAACCTGAAATAGAAAAAAATGAAATCAGTCTTGTTGAAGAATTTGAAGGCGTACCGAAGATATTCATCGATAAAGATTATCTTAAACAGGCAGTGATTAATTTGCTGAAAAATGCTATGGAATCTATGAAATTATCAGGAGAAGGCCCTGTTAAAAAGAAAGTTCTGACCATAAGAACATTTTATGATAAAGCCACGGATTGTGTCTGCATATCAATAATCGACAATGGAACCGGAATTGAGAGCGACAGAATAAAGAAAATTTTCGATCCTTACTATTCCACGAAGGATTACGGGACCGGTCTCGGCCTGACAATAGTCTATAAGATTATTAATGAGCATGGTGGAGATATCAAGGTTGAAAGCACAAAGGGTAAGGGCACTAATTTTACAATTTATCTTCCCCTTTCTAAAGGTACAAAGCTGATCCCCTGATAACCCTTTATAAATTTTTGATAATTTTAATGAATAATTATATACTAATGGACTTGAGTGATAATTTTTTTAAAAGCTTATAAATTATTTGATTATGAGCGAAGAAAAGAAAAAAACTATCCTTCTTGTAGAAGACGAAGAGCTTGTTGCCCTATCGGAAAAAATGATTCTAGAGAAAAATGGTTTTATAGTTATTATAGCGGAGACTGGTGAAAAAGCAATTCAAATCGTGCAGGAAAAACATGATATTGATCTGATTCTGATGGACATAAAACTTGGTGGTGGTATTGATGGAGCGCAGGCAGCTGCCTCCATTTTAAAAAATAATCTTATCCCGGTGATATTTTTATCATCATACACGGAACAGGAAATTGTCGAAAGTACCGATGGGATAGATTCTTATGGTTATGTAGCTAAGGATTGCGGAGAAGCTGTTCTCATCACTACCATAAAAACGGCTTTACGGCTCTTCGAAAACCAGATGAAGGAACAGGCACTAGCTCAGGAACAGTTCTTTATGAAAACACTGATGGAGAATACGTCTGAAAGTATTTATTTCAAGGATCTTAAAAGCTGTTTCATACGCATCAGCAAAGCCCAGGCTATAAAATTCAGATGCTCGGACCCTTCAGAAGCGGTTGGTAAAACTGATTTTGACTTTTTTACAGAAGAAAATGCTCGAGGAAAATACGAGGATGAGCAGGAAGTCATAAGAACGGGGCAGCCCATCAACAAAGAAGAGATGGAAATATTATTCGGCCATACCGGAACTTGGGTAACCACAACAAAAATGCCGCTGTATGATGGAAAAGGCAATATTATCGGAACATTTGGAATATCCAAAGATATTACTGAGCGTAAAATCGCCGATGAAAAAATAAAAAACCTTCTAGCCGAAAAGGAACTTATACTCAAGGAAGTTCATCACCGCATCAAGAACAATATGAGCACTATGATCAGCCTTCTTTCTCTACAGCAGGAAAGGCTCTCCAATGCAGAAGCCAAAGAGGCCGTAAAAGATGCTGTCGAAAGGCTTTTAACAATGCAGGTTTTATATGATAAACTATACCGTTCAAACAATTTTATGGAAATATCGATCAAGGAATATTTAACACAACTGCTTGAAGACCTCACAGTAATATTTCCAAACCGTGAATCGTTTAAAATTGAAACCATATTTGATGATTTCAAACTTGGAACATCGGTATTATCAGTTCTTGGAATGCTTGTAAACGAGATAATCACAAACTCGATGAAATATGCATTCGTAGGCAGGAATAGTGGAATGATACGGGTATCAGCCTCGAAAAAAGGCAATCATGTCATACTGGTTTTAGAGGACAACGGAATTGGCATACCGGAATCAGTCAATTTTAATAATTCGACCGGTTTCGGGCTCATGCTTGTAGGAGAGCTGACCAAACAGCTTAATGGAACTATTCGACTGGAAAGAGAAAATGGGACAAGGATCATTCTGGAATTTGATAGTTAAAGGAGCCTGATATAATTCGAATTATGGCCTTTTAAACAGCCCTGAACTTTTCGGGGAAAAGTTTATATCCAGGAGGTAATCCCTTTTAGGGTTCCTGAAAGCAGCAAATATATTTTTTGTGAATCCCGGGATCTTCGGTGAAATTACTTTTATTATCTCCCTGACTTTCTCTCTTCTCAGCTCACGCCGTATCATTTTTGAAGGACATACCTCTCCAAAGACCGGCAGAATTTCCTCCCTCCCGTAAATGTAACTTTCAATCCTTGATTTGCTTATATAACATAGGGGCCTTATCAGGGACATCTTTCCGCCGAAAAGATCCAGCCTTGGAAGCATCGAGGAGAGCTCTCTTCCATAAAACATATTCATAAGACTGGTCTCGACTATATCATCCAAATGATGGCCAAGAGCCAGTGAAGTACATTCTTTTTTAAAAGCAAATTTTATCAGTTCATTTCTTCTTTTGCGGGAACATAAAAAGCATATATCCCTGTGCTTAAAGTTTTTGTCTGTTAATGTCTTTACTGCAGTAATTCCTATGATCTCCATATTAAGCCCGGTTTTATTATAAATACTCTCTTTTAACTTTTCTATCCTTTCATTATGCTGTAAACTTTCTCCATTGAAGTTATCAACGAAAACCGGAAAGAGTTCATATCCGCCAGGGATCCTTCTAAGACGTTCATGCAGAAGCATCAGGAGAGCAAGGCTGTCAATCCCTCCTGAGAGCCCTACTGCTATGCGGTCTCCGTCTTTTATCATTTCATAATCATTTATGGCCAGACCCATCAATTTGGAAAGATTTTTAACTGTCAATAACTTCTCCTCATGTTCTTTCATATTATAAAAAACCGTTTAGGATATTTCCCCTTTTATATAAGTTGCATTTTGAACCCGAGTTATTAAACCCGAGTTATTAATTTGAATTATTTCAATTTTTAGATTATTATTCTGAAAAATTTTGGAGTTATTGATTGAAAGAATTTGACAGGCTTTATGAAATTGTCAAAACACTAAGGAGCGAGAATGGATGCCCATGGGACAGGGAACAGACGCCAAGGTCGGTAACATCTGACCTAATTGAAGAAGTCTATGAAACAATTGAAGCAATTGAAGAGGATAAAGTAACCGATGCAAAGGAAGAATTGGGCGATTTATTATTTCTTGTTCTTTTTATAAGCCGTATGTTTGAGGAGAGAGGAGACTTCAAGGTCATGGAGGTAATTGGAGAAGTTTCAGAAAAACTTGTGAGAAGGCATCCTCATGTTTTCGGCGAAAGGAAAGAGAAGAATATAGACCGGATTCTAGTAAAATGGGAAGCGATCAAATCGTCCGAAAAAAAGAATTACAAAAGAAAAACAATATTTGATGGAATCCCAAAAAAATTTCCTGAAATTCAAAGGTTTGATAAAATTCTTGAGAAGGCCAGAAGGGCTGGCCTCAATATACCTGCAGTAAAAGAGCAGGAACTTGCAAAGGCCCTAAAAACTTTTACTCAGAATAACAGCTCGGAAAGCCTGTTGTCTTTTCTTGAGAAATTTCTTTTATACTCATTTCAAAACAAATTTTCAATCCCACCCTTGATAAGGAAATTGAGCCTTGCAACAATATCTACATATAAAAAATCATCAAATAAAATAAAGTAACAGGGCATAAATAACGATATTATATATATAAAAAGAGAAGCCATGATGGCTTCCGGATGAATTCCAAGGAGGGAATTTATGATTGTTAATGGATTAAACCCTGGATTTGCCTTTGCAGATCCCATGACATCCGTACCTGACCGGGATATTCCTCAAAAGGATGAGATTGAGCAGGAAATACGGACAGAAAGTCAGAAGCTTCAAAAAAATACCTCCGATGAAAAGCCTAAAAAGGAATCAAGTAAAAGTCCTGATGTTGATATGAACGAGTATTACTTGAAAGAACTTTTATTCCTCATGAGTTCCAGGGGAAATTCGGAGACTATTGAAAAATTAGCTCAACTTCTAAAAAAAGAAAGGGAAACTCTAACTAAAATTAAATGAACAGAAGGTGATCATTTCAAACCGCACTCTGAGCTTTTCTTACAAGCTTTTTGTATAAGTTGAAAAAAAAGAGCGCATATGATATGATGAGTGAAAATTAAAGGAGTGCGGCATGCCTATCTGGAATCCTCAAATTGAATCCATGCCGAGAAGGGAACTTAAAGAACTTCAACTGTCTAAACTGAAGAAGATGATGGGCTACGTTTATGAGAATGTGCCTTTTTACAGGAAAAAATTTGATTCTATTGGATTAAAGCCTGAATCTATAAAAACTCTTGATGATATCAAGAACATACCTTTCACATCAAAAGATGACTTGAGGGACAATTACCCCTTTCAGTTATTTGCCACACCGATGAGTGAAATTATCAGGATTCATGCCTCCAGCGGAACCACAGGTAAAGCAACCGTTGTCGGGTATACAAAAAAAGACCTTGAGCTCTGGAGTGAATTAATGGCAAGAATCCATACGGCAGGAGGGGTAACGAAAGACGATATCGCTCAAATATCTTTCGGATACGGCCTATTTACAGGCGGGTTCGGACATCATTACGGGCTTGAAAAAATCGGAGCTGCCGTAATACCAGCCTCAAGCGGAAACACCGAACGCCAGGTACAGATCATGAAGGATTTCGGTACAACAGTTTTAATTTGTACTCCTTCCTACGCACTGCACATTGCTGATATTATGAGTGAGATGGGTGTCAACCCGAAAACAGATCTGAAACTCAAGTACGGTCTTTTCGGAGCCGAACCCTGGAGCGAGTCTATACGCAGAGAAATAGAGAAAAAAATGAACATAACGGCCACGGACAATTACGGTCTTTCAGAGTTGATAGGACCGGGAGTATCCGGAGAATGTTTGGAAAAAAAAGGTATGCATATAAATGAAGATTCTTTTCTCGTCGAAATCATTGATCCTGAGACAGGAAATATCCTTAAAGATGGTGATGAGGGAGAACTTGCCATTACAGCCCTTGATAAAGAAGCCCTCCCTCTTCTCCGATACCGTACAAAGGACCTTTCAATCCTTTTACCCGATCCCTGCCGGTGCGGGAGGACTACAGCCCGTATTATGAAGATCATGGGTCGGACGGACGACATGCTGATTATCCGCGGCGTCAATGTATTCCCTTCTCAGATAGAGGAAGTTCTTCTTGAAGTGGAAGGGATCGCACCTCATTATCAGATAATCGTCGAAAGGGAGAAAAACATCGATATTTTGGAAGTTCATGTTGAAGTCACCGACAGACTTTTCTTTGATGAAATGAAAAGAATTGTACAGCTTGAAACGAAAATAACAGACAGGCTTTATTCTGTACTCGGCATCAAGGTAAAACTTAAATTGGTCGAACCTAGGACTATCGAAAGAAGTACAGGCAAGGCCAAGCGTGTGATCGACAACAGGAAACTATATTAATCGAATTCCACAGTAAGACCATCAAAAGCAAAATAAATACCCTGAGGGAGAGTGAGGCTGTCCCTTTCATGAAGAAAATTATGGGTCAGATGTATAAGGTATGTTTTTTCAGGCTTAATTATTTTTGAAAGTTTCAGAGCCTCATCAAGATTAAAATGCGTCGGGTGTGCTTCGCGCCGGAGTGCATTTATCACTAGCAGCTTTGTCCCGTAAATTTTTTTCATGCCTTTTTCAGGAATGATACTAGCATCAGTAATATATGCAAGACTGCCTATTCTGTACCCAAAAATAGGGATTGTGCCATGAATTACTGATATCGGCGTTATTTTAAGTTCTTTAATGTTAAAATCTTTTCTGACGCAGTTAAGATTAATTTTTGGTTTTCCGCCACCTTCCTGGGTCTTTTTAAAGATATATCCGAACCGTGCCCTGATCTCTTTCAGAGCCGTTTTATTCCCAAAAACATCTATATTTCTTTTCATAAGGAAATTATACTGACGCACTTCATCAAGACCTCCAATATGGTCCTGGTGAGAATGAGTTATCAGAATACCTTCAATCCAATCAATCATATACTTAAGCGCCTGGTACCTGAAATCAGGGCCAATATCTACGAGTATTTTGGTTCCGGCACCGCTTTCTATAAAAATACTGCTCCTCAACCTCTTATCCCTGGGGTCGGAAGACATGCATACTTCGCATTTACAGCCTGGTACAGGAACCCCGCTCGATGTGCCGGTTCCGAGAAAAATAAGCTTATTCATAATAAAATACCATCAATTTCAGCCGCGATCCTTTAATTTACGGATCCAATCCGCAATTTTCCTCTCGAAACCCAGTGAACCGGGTTCATAATATGACACATCTCTCTCAGTATATTTCTGTTCGATATAATGATCTTTATAATCATGGGGATATTTATAATCTTTTCCCCTGCCGGGACTTCTAAGATAATCCGGTACATTCATAATATTTCCACCTTTCACATCCTCCTGAGCCCTGTTAAAAGCCATATAAGCCGTGTTGCTTTTTGGAACACAGGCCAATAAAACAGTTGTAAAAGCAAGCAATATTCTGCCTTCAGGCATCCCGATTCTCTCAATGCCTTCATAACAGCTGACAGCCGCGGAAAGTCCTTCCGGGTAAGCAAGACCTATATCCTCTGAAGAAAGGATGATAAGCCTTCTTGCGATAAATAAAGGGTCCTCTCCACCTTCCAGCATAAGGGCCAGATAATACAGGGCTGCATCGGCATCACTGCCTCGTACTGATTTTATGAATGCCGAGATGACATCATAATGGCCCTCTTTATCGGAATATCTTGTTTCAGCCGACTGTGTAATCTCAAGAATCTTATCCCGGGCTATCTTTATTGTTTTCAAATTACCGCTTGAAAATACTACCATTTCAAGTATATTTAAAAGCCTCCTCGCATCCCCTGAGAGATCAATTAAGAGATCCCTTGCTCCTGTTTCAAATTCAATCTTATACTTTGATAAAACCTCATCACCTGATAATGCATTGTCGAGGATCCTGTCCATCTCTTCTCTCGTATGGTTTTTAAATTCATAAACAAACAGACGCGACCTGAGCGCAGGCTGCATTGCAAAATACGGATTTTCAGTTGTAGCACCGATTACCACTATTTCACCGTTTTCCAGTGAAGAAAGAAAGGCATCCTGCTTTGGTTTTATGAGCCTGTGAATCTCATCTATAAATACGATGGTTCTCATACCGGCAACTGCCCTTTCCTCAGCAGACGCCAGGATCTTCCGGATTTCATCACTATCCAGTGTAACAGCATTAGTCCTGATAAAGCTGCAGTTAAGTTCGTCCGCTATGATCTCCGCAAGGCTTGTCTTTCCTGTTGCTGGAGGCCCATAAAATATCATCGAGTAAATGGTCTTATTTTCAAGCATGATCCTGATCGGCTTTTCCCTGCCGATCAGATGTTCCTGGCCGATAAAATCCTCAAGAGACTTTGGCATCAGCCTTTTTGAAAGAGGCAGATTTGCATTCAGGAAAAGCCCCATTAATTCTCTCCTAAGAACTTTTCATCATACTTATGAAATCATCGAAAAGATATCTTGAATCATGCGGCCCTGGAGAAGCTTCCGGATGGTACTGAACTGAGAAAGCTTTGAATTTTTTATGCCTGATACCCTCTATTGTTCTGTCGTTAAGATTTACATGAGTAATCTCGATATCTGACGGTATCGATTTTTCAACAATTGAAAAGCCATGGTTCTGTGAAGTTATCTCAACACTTCCCTTTATTAAATTTTTTACAGGCTGATTTGCTCCCCTATGGCCGAACCTTAGCTTGTAAATTCCGGCCCCGGATGCAAGGCCGAGAAGCTGATGTCCGAGACATATTCCGAATATAGGAACCCTGCCCAGGATTCCCTTTATAGCACTAATAGCATATTTTACTTCTCTCGGATCGCCAGGACCATTGGCCAGGAAAACCCCATCAGGCTTTAAATCCAGGATCTGCCTATCGGAATATATGGCGGGAATTAGGGTTATATTTGCACCAAGAGAATCAAATATTCTCATAATATTATGCTTCACACCTGTTTGTACTGCTACGATATGAGGCCTTCCGCTGATAAAATCCTTCCATCTTGCAGGTTTTTCAATTGAAACCTCGGGAACAAGATCGAGTCCCGACATATCGGGTATAGACAGGATTTTTTTGTTGAGACTGCCGATATCAAAATCAACTGCTGAGAGAATACCGTTCATAGCACCTGTTATACGGATTATCCTGGTCAGCTTCCTCGTATCAATCCCTTCTATTCCAACAATTCCGTTTTTCTCAAGATAATCCCCGATTGTACCCCTGCTGCTCCAATTGGAGTCACTTCTTGATGCTTCCCTTACAATCAAACCTGCTGCCTGAATCTTTTCAGATTCTGTATTATCAGGATTCACCCCGTAATTTCCTATCAAAGGATATGTCATTGTTATAATCTGGCCTTTATAAGAAGGATCTGTCAGGATTTCCTGGTAACCGGTCATCGAAGTATTGAAGACTACCTCGCCCTTTGCTTCACCCTGAAACCCGAAATTCCTTCCCCGAAACATTTCGCCATTCTTCAGAAGAAGCACAGCTTTGCCCATATTGTACTCCTCGTTATATTATAATAATATAAATGATTAATCTCAAATTCTATGGAAAGGCAATCACTCTACAGGCTCAGAGACACAGAGAATCCGGTTTTTATGGTGAACTTAGAGTTTTATTCCATGCAACTTTAAATACAGAAGCGCAATAATTGTCTTCGCATCTTCTATCTTACCCTCACCTATCATTTCATAAGCCTTTTCGAAGGGTACTTTTTCACATTCGATGAATTCATCTTCGTCAGGGTTAGTTGAAGCCGGCTCGAGATCTGATCCTATAAATAGATGAAGCTTTTCAGTGCTATAGGCAGGGGCGGAAAAATATGAACAAAATAGCCTAAGCCTGCCTGCCCTATATCCTGTTTCCTCAAGCAATTCCCTTTCTGCAGCTGACTTAATATCCTCAGAGGGACTGTCCTGTTTTCCGGCAGGAATTTCATACAAAAATCGACCAACCGGATACCTGTACTGTCTGACGAGGATGATATCGCTTTTATTCATGAACGGTACAATCCCCGCCGCTTCAGGGTAAAACACATAATCTTTTTTCGCTTCCCTTCCATCCGGAAGCCTGACAGTATCAGATTTGAAACTAAAAGATTTGCCCTTATGAACTATGCTGCTGCTTACTGTATGTTCCTCAAGATTCCTAAAATGCATTCTGTCTGATTTCATTCTCAAATCCGCCTTTTGAAAAAGTGCTTATATGTGTCGGGTATTCACCGTCAAAGCAAGCTTTGCAATAATCACTCTTTAAAGACATGCTTTCGAATAAACCGTCAACACTTACATATGCGATAGTCTCTACCCCGACATATCTTGCTATTTCCTCAAGAGATCCCGTCTTATTGGCAAGCAGTTCTTCGTATGTTGAAAAATCTATACCGTAATAACATGGGTAACGGACCGGCGGAGATGCGACCCTGAAATGTACTTCTGAGGGGAAACAGCTTCTAACCAGTTTCACTATTTTTCGTGAAGTGGTTCCCCTGACAATGGAATCATCGATCAGAACTACCCTCTTACCCTCTATCATCTCCCTTACAGGGATAAATTTCATTTTTACACCAAAATCCCTTATTTTTTGCGAGGGCTCAATAAATGTCCTGCCAATATAATGGCTCCTGATCAAGCCAAGTGCAAGCGGGATTTTCGATTCGTGGGAATAACCCAATGCCGAAACCATGCCAGAATCAGGTACTGGAATAACATAATCAGCTTCTACAGGATGTTCTTTTGCCAGCTTTCTTCCTATTTCAAATCTATAATTATAAACGCTCCTGTTAAAAATATGAGATGAAGGTTTTGAGAAATATATCAATTCAAATACACAGTGGTTATGTTTCATATCTTTATCGATTATATTATAGCTTTCAATACCACTTTCAGTTATTACAGCTATCTCATTGGGTCTTACATCTCTTATTTTTGAAGCTTCAACAATAGAAAAAGCACTGTCCTCAGAAGCAAAAACTATAGTATCTCCCATGTCGGGAATATTAGTCCCTATTTTACCCATTGAAAGCGGTCGAAACCCCATCGGGTCTCTAGCAGCGATAAGCATGTCTTTTGAGAGAACAAGCAGTGAAAATGAACCTTCAAGCCGGCTGAGCGCCCATTTGACAGAATCGACCAGTTTATCCGAAGGTGCATCAGCTATCAGCTGAAGAATTACTTCACTATCACTAGATGATTGAAAACTCATGCCCTTGTCCATCAGTTCATCCCTTATAATATTCGCGTTGGTGATATTACCGTTATGGGCGATTGCCACGGCCCCCTTAGAGATCGTGGCTGTAATAGGCTGAGCGTTTACAATCGTCGGAGAACCTGTCGTTGAATATCTGACATGACCTATCGAACTGAAGCCCTGAAGATATGCAAGTTTGGCTTCGTCAAAAAAGTCATTAACGAGTCCTAGGCCAACCTGCTTATATAAAAAAGATCCATCAGAACTGACCATACCGCAGGATTCCTGGCCCCTATGCTGCAGCATCGTTAAGCCAAGATAAACATATCTTGAAGCTTCATTTAATCCGAATATTCCAAACACCCCGCATTCTTCTTTTATCATTTATCAGCTTTGCCCCCATTATTCCCCGAAATCTTTTGAGGATCTTTTCTTAACGTAATATTCCCTGATTTTTAAATATTCCCTTTCTTTTTCAGGCGAATAAATACAGTACTGATTTTTGCCCCGATATTTAGAATCGTACAATGCATTATCAGCATCATTCTGCAATTTTTGAAACATTTTCTCTATTCCTTCTATTTCAATGATTTTATTTTCCGTAAATTGATACTCGATGAATGATACTCCTCCGCTCAAGCCTATCCTGATTTTTTCATTATGATATTCAATAACCAGGTTTCTTACCTTCTCCAGTATTTTTTTACAATAATGTGAAGCGCCCTTTATATCAGTTGAGGGAAGAATAACATCGAATTCTTCTCCGCCGAAACGTATCGTATAATCAGTAGGCCTTGAATTTTCCCTTATAATCGAGGATATATCTATGAGAACCCTGTCACCCAACTCATGACCGTATTTATTATTAAAAAGAGAAAAATCATCAATATCAAAACGGATGAAGGAAATTGGATAAACAATCCCTTTAATTCCGAAAAATATTCTGGAAGCCGTCTTAATAATTGTAAGCAGGTAATCGCTCCTGTATTTAAGAAGATTTGTTTTTTCATCGATATTGACTCTCTTTTCAAGAAGATTGTATTTATCCAGGAGACTAAAATAATCAAGTTCCGACAATCTGAGGATTTCCACGATATCGTCGGTAACAGCATCATAATTGAGCAAATGCGTTAAAAATTGAATATTTCTTATTTGAAATTCGGACAATGATCTTTCTTCTTTTTTTGGTATTTTACCTTTCATTGTTTCTCCTCCTGCCCCCATCACCTACCAATTTAACGGCTGTCTTCACAGCCTCAACGGCGTTTACGGAATAGCTGGCACCAATACTGACAGCAAATTCCCTTGTCACGGCCGCTCCGCCTATAAGCACATTAAATTTTCGGCCTTTTTTGCTCATAAGATTCATGAATTCTTTCATTCTTAGCATAGTGGTTGTCATTAAGGAGGATAATGCGATAATATCAGCGTTATTTTCAATGGCTCTTTCAAGTATTATATCATTCGGAACATCCTTTCCAAGATCCAGTACTTCAAAACCATAATTTTTCATTAACAGAATGACAATGTTCTTCCCTATATCATGAACATCTCCCTGTACAGTAGCGAAAACAACCTTTCCCTTTGCATCAGCCCTGTTATTCTTCAACAAGGGTTCAAGTATGGAAAAGGCTTTTTTCATCGTTTCCGATGAGAGCATCAATTGAGGGAGAAAATACATTTTCTTCTCATAAAGGTTACCAGCCTCATTTATCGCCGGTAGTAAAAAATTATTCAAAATATCATCTGGTCCGTTCGATTCTCCAAGGGCATCACTTATCAATGCCGAAATATTGTCTTTATTCCCCTTTAAAACTGCCTGGTAAAGTTTTCCTCCTATTGTTAAATTATATTCATTGACCTTTTTTTCTTCCGATACTGCAGGTCTCTCTTTTTCATAATCCGAGAATGCTGCAATATATGCACCGGCGTTTTTATCCCTGGACAACAGAACATCCGATGCCCTGATAAGACCAATAAGTTCACTGTCAAAAGGATTGGCTATCGCCGTTGTAAGTCCATTCGCTATGGCCATAGATAAAAAATTCCTGTTAATGATAGGCCGTGCAGGCAGCCCAAAGGAAACATTAGAAAGCCCCAATGTCGTAAAAAGACCCATTTCTTCCCTGAACAATCTTATAGTCTTTAAAGTCTCTACAGCCCCTTCCTGTTCGGCACTTACCGTCAAAACGAGGGGATCCGCCAGAATATTTTTTTTATCGATGCCGGCCAGAGAGGCTTTATCGACAATTTTTCTCATCAAAGCAAGTCTTTCAGCGGCTTTTTTCGGGATTCCGTGTTCATCGACAGGCAGGGCTATAAAAGCTGAGCCGTATTTTTTGACAAATTTAAGAAGATCCAAACGCCTTTCCTCAGCCGAGATTGAATTTAGTAGCGGTTTACCGGGATAAATCTCCATGGCCAGGGAAGCTGCGGCAGGATCGGCAGTGTCTATTGAAATGGGTGTTTTTACGAGATTTCCAAGTATCTCTATTCCCTTCTCAAAAAACAGTGCTTCGGAGATCCCCTCAATACCCATATTTAAATCAAGTATATCCGCACCTGAATTTTCCTGGGCCAATGCCTCTTCCCTGAACAGTTCAAACCTACCCTCCTTTATGTCATTTGAGAGTCTTTTACGGGAGGTAGGGTTCAGCCTTTCCCCTATCAGGGTAAAAGGCTGATCAAAACCGATCTTCCTGACCGAATAACGACTGGAGAGTTTCATAAAATCGACAGACGGTTTTTTCCTTTTAGTATACGGCTTTAGTTCCAGGACTTTCTCGTGCAGAAATTTAATATAATCAGGAGTTGTACCACAGCACCCTCCGATTGCATTTACTCCGCATTCAATCATCTTCAGCGCTGTACTGGTGTAGCTTTCAGGAGTTGACTTATAAACAGTTCTCCCTTTTCGAAGGAACGGTACACCGGCATTTGCCTGAGCTATTACAGGTATTGAAATCAGCGTTGCCATCTCCATTATTATCCTGAGCATATCCTCCGGACCTGTACCGCAGTTTGTCCCCACCATTTCAACGCCAAGGGCTTCTAGCATTGTAACTGCTGCACCCGCTGAGCTTCCTGTAACGGTCCTTCCATTTTCTTCAAATGTCACGCTTGCTATTACCGGAAGGTCGCAGACTTCCCTGCATGCTATTATCGCTGCTTTCAGTTCCAGTATATCGATGTGTGTCTCGAAAAATATGCAATCAGCTCCGGCATCCGCAAGGGTTTCTATCTGCTCTTTGTATATAGCCTTCATATCGCCGAAGGAAATTTCGCCCAGCGGTTTGACGAATCTTCCCGTGGGACCTACATCTCCTGCTACCACGGCCATGTTTCCAGCAGCTTTTTTTGCAATAGCCACAGCCGCCCTGTTGATCTCTTTAAGTCTGTTTTCCAGTTTATATTCTGAAAGTTTGATCCTGTTGCCGCCAAGTGTGTTTGTTATGATCAGATCGCTTCCAGCCTCAATATAATTACGATGAATGGACTCAACTATTTCACTATGGGTAATATTCCATGATTCGGGACATTCCCCCCCTGAAAGGCCATATTTCTGAAGAAGCACCCCCATAGAACCATCACTGAAGGTTATGGTTTCAAGGGATCTATTATAAAACTCCTTCCAATTCACTAAGGTTTTCTCCTTTTAAACTGGATATTTATTTTACATTATTTCAATGAAAATTCCCAATTTTCATAATCAATATCATTTTATTAAGAAATAATGATAAAAATTGATAATTATATAAATCGGCAAAAAATAAATGAATTTGACAAAATCCCTCCCCTTAATTATAATGAGTTTATACTCATTGAGTATGGAGTCATAAATGAATGGATCAAAACGAAGCGATCAGAAAGAAGAAACAAGAAAAAAACTAATTAAGACTGCGTTAGGTCAATTTGTTAAAGACGGAATTTTAACTGCTAAAACAGCCGATATTGCTGCAGCTGCCGGCGTCGCCCATGGGACGCTTTTCGTACATTTTTCAACACGAGAGTCTCTTCTTACCGAAGTCATTCTTGAATTCGGTCAAAAAATCTCTTCCAGGATCCATGAACTGGAAGCGGGTGCTGCCACCATGCATGATATCCTGGAGGCGCATATAAATGGTCTTATAGAGTATGAATCTTTTTATACTAAACTTGTAGTCGAAGGGCCGCTGCTTCCTGCCGAAGCCAGACATGAAATGGTAATGATCCAGTCAGCCATATCATATCATCTCAGCAGGACTGCGCAGAGGGAAATAGAAGCCGGAAGAATCCGTAATATACCGCTGCATCTCCTCTTCAATACCTGGATCGGCCTGATCCATTACTATCTTGTTAATAGAGAATTATTCACCAGCGGGGGGTCTGTCCTGGCAAGGCACAAAGACGAGCTGCTGGAACATTTTATTAATTTGATAAGTCTGTAAATCAAAGGAGGAGAAAAATATGAAGAAATGTATCGCATGCGGCATGCCCATGAAAGAAGCCGACGAATTCGCAATGGGTGATATAACGAAAGATTATTGTATCCATTGCGCCCGTCCAGATGGCAGTATGCAATCTTACGATGAGAAGCTTGAAAGCCTTACCGGTTTTATTATTAAAACGCAGGGGTTTGATCTGAAAGCGGCAAGAGAGACAGCAAGGACCATGATGAGCAAGCTTCCCGCATGGAGTCAGATTAAATAAGACGGGCTTTTAAGGTTTCTTAATTCTGAAACCGTCTTCAATATTACCCGTCCTCAGTTCAAGCCCCCTGTTTATTTCCGCAGTACTGGGAAACGGATCATACCAGCATCGGGCGGATATAACATTAGGTACAAAAAATTTAAAGTTTTTGCCTAATGAATATTCCGTAACCCCAGCCTGGCTTTTACCATAATCAGCAGGAATCAGAATTCTTTTTTTAATATCTGAAATATTATCCCGTAAAAAAGTTAAATCCCTATGTGCATAAAAATATCTATTGAAAAGAAAGATTTCAAATGCAATAATAAAAATTATCAATAAAAGGGGGTATATTTTTGACAGAAACAAAAGATTCTTATGTTTTTCCATTATACTTGCAAGAACAGGCAAAAACACAAGAATACTGAAGACCGAAAATAACCCGGCTCCATACCTTACATCCGGAGCGGTGTAAAAAAGAAATATCGTCCCAACAAAGGCAATAATATAGCAAATCAAATAACAATTATATCTTTCCACCAGGAAACCTAATTTTTTAGTGTTTAATATGAGCAAAGTCAAATAATACAATAATGATGATAAAGAGAGCATAAAAAGAGGCCAGATAACAAACCTGTACTGGATATTAAGACCTTTAAGCCATAACGGCATATATTTATAAACAGGTAAATTATCTATCGGAAAGGACCATATCTTGATCCCTGTAATATCGCTCAATACGCTGTAATCCGGTATTTTCCAATCTACATTGAAAATACCTGTCAAAAGCACAGGATAAACAGCATAACCGGAGATTATGACATTTCTAATTATCCATGGAAGTATTATCAAAGTGCAAATTAAAATTAATGTCAGGGCCCTTTTTTTTCCACTGATTAATTCATACATGATAATATAGATAACAAATAAAAATAAAGGAGCGCCGGAAAGCTTGATTGTAATCAAAAAAGAAGAGAGGATAACAATAATAACACTGTGCAGGCTGAATTCATGCAATTGCCGTTCTTCGATCTTGCTGGCAAGCAGGATGAAAATAACCCATATTATTATTGAGTTAGGCATATCAGTAGCCGGTGAAGATGAGAAATTAGTGTATAAAAATATCGCGATAGGTAAAACAAATATGGAGATTAGACCGCTGAAAGTGTTCTTTTTTCTAAAAAATTCATCTGTTACTGATAAAAAATAAAAGGTACCAAATAAAAGGAATATGCCGTTTAATACATGAAATGACTGGATTTTTAAAAATGAAAAGCTGAATAAAGCGCTCGGCAAAAACCAGCTGTTATCATATGCCAAATTCCTATGAAAATTTCCCAGACCCGGAACTGCTTTATATTCCTCTATCCAGTGAATGGCCTGGGCGTGGTATAAAGCAGTATCAAAATTTTTCGGTATATAAACGGATGTTTCGAATAGTATAATTAATGAAATGATAAAAAATGAAGCCGCAGAAAAGGCGCTAATTTTTTTCACTTCGAGAATATGGGCCTTTAATGAGGATAATAATATCTTTCGCTTAAATATTATATAAATTAACGCTATTATTATTAATACAATATTAACTGTCAGCCCTACCTTTAATAATATAGAAAAATACATAGCTATTATACCCAGTACGCAAATTCCAAGAATCAGTAAAACAGGCAGGGTAGATCTTTCTCTTTTTTCAAATTTGAAAATTTTACACAATAAATCAACCGCAATTTCCCCGTAAATATAACAAAATACGGTTATCCAGATCCATAAAAAGAGAGTAAGAAGCATGAGCTACTCCATCTTTGATAAGATCAATAATTCGGTATACGGTATAATCCGCGCTTGACTGCTGTTAAAAGGGTTTTATCGGATTCATCTGAAAATTCATCGGCAAGAGGGTATAAGCCATGACCTGTTTTTACCCACTTGTTAAGGCTTACTATCAAATTTTCCCTGTGCCTGACAATAGGCTCATATTTAATAATATATATTAATCCACAGTAAAGGATTGAGCATATAAGTGAAACTGCGAAAAAACGCCTGAGCATCACCTTATTTCCCAGCAATTCACACAGGCTGAGATATGTCAAGATAATAAATTGTATAGAGACAATGCGGTAACGTGATGTAATCGCCTGGTTCAGTCCCAGCGCTCCCCCTCTTTCGATCATCGCCCCGAAAGCTGTTAAAATCAGAAAAATAAAAACAGCTGACAATGCAGGATTTTTCTTATAATACCCGGTAAAATAAAGATATATAAAGTATGCTGTAATCAATATACCTGCGGAGAGTGGAATAATCCGGCTTATCATAATAATGAGTGTTCCGCCCTCCCGGGAAAGCTGCCCGCTAAAACTCGCCCCAAAGCAGTTGCCGATAAAATAAAAAAAGAAAAGCGGATTGATTTTAAGTATGCCCCAATTAACGGTTTGTCCAAAATTCCAGTGCGATAAATCACCTGTATAATAACGATAAAAAAATATTACCGGTATAGACAGGGTAAACCAGAGTACAGATTTTTTCCATTCTTTTCTGATAAGAAGCATGAAGATTCCCGTGCCAAGGAATAAAATACCGTTTTCCTGGGTAAAATATGCAAGGATGCTCAGCAGAAAAGCTATTATTGAAAATGTCCAGCTGTCGAATCTTTTATTAAGTAAATAAATCGAGAGATATCCGATAACCATAACATAAAAATTTGTGAGCGCAGCAACACCAAAAAAGCTGTTCTCAGCGTAGCCGGTTTGAAAGAGCATGAATAAAACAGGCACGAAAAGCTTTATTTTATCTGAATCGGGATGGAACATACGAAAAAGAAGCCATGCTATAACTAAAAGCCCGGCATTTCCTATAAACTGCATCAGCCTTACGTTTACATCACCAAACAAATAGTATTGAAGTATAATGATCAGCTTGCTGAAAAGCTGGTGGTGATTATCCAGCATGGTTACCAGAAGATTGAATTGCTCAAGCCAGGTTTTACTGTCCAGGAAATGAAACATAAATATATATGCTATTGGATAATCGTCATTATAGGGTATATTCACTGAAAATATTGCAAGATTTATAAAAAAAACAAGAACAGGGAACAGCATTATGACAAGCCATACCGAATCTTTCCTGCTTAATTTTAAATTTTTAAGATCCATTAAATCAAAACCATCCCGCTTTTCAGTTTTACATCGTTAAATGCAGATAATTAAGGCCATATGTCTGTATCGAATCGAAGATGTTGGGAAACAGTTTTGTAATAATATAAAGTACGGTCTGAAATATTACAATATATTTCCTGCCTCAATTTGAATAATTGATTCTCGAATGATATACTTATTGGTTTTCCTTTTAATATGGAGGAGCAGATGGCGGGAAATTTATGGCATTCTACAACAGTTATTTGCATTAGAAGGGGACAAAGCATTGCAATGGCCGGTGACGGCCAGGTAACACTCGGGGAAACAATTATTAAGGATAATGCCGTTAAGATCAGAAAACTTTTTAAAGAGACAGTTCTTGCCGGGTTCGCTGGTTCTGCAGCAGATGCTTTCGCGCTGCTTGAAAAATTTGAAATAAAACTGGAAGAATATGCCGGGGATATAATCAAAGCAAGCGTCAGTCTTGCCAAGGATTGGCGCCTTGATAAATACCTGAGGCAGCTCGAAGCGATGCTTATAGTTGCAAATAAAAAAAATACACTGATTATTTCAGGTAACGGAGATATAATCGAACCTGAGGATAATATAGCTGCAATAGGATCAGGTGCCTCATACGCCAGGGCTGCAGCTCTTGCCTTCTTATCATCAAACCCTGAAATGGAAATTAAGGAGATTGCATATCAGTCACTTAAAATAGCTTCCAGAATTTGTATTTACACCAATGACAGTATAATAGTAGAAATCATGTAATAATTCAGGAATATATATGGTAAATCGCGGAGAACCGTTTGTTGAAATCAGGGAAACATTAAATGATTTCAAACCCTCTGAAATCGTGAAATCGCTTGATAATTACATTATAGGACAGGAGAGAGCTAAAAGACTTGTTGCTATAGCCCTCAGAAACCGTCTTAGAAGAAAATTCGTATCTGATGAATTGAAGGATGAAATCGCACCAAAGAATATACTTATGATAGGACCAACAGGCGTAGGGAAAACTGAAATTGCCCGCAGAATGGCCCAGATTCTTGATGCTCCTTTTATAAAGGTCGAAGCTACAAAATTCACCGAAAGGGGGTATGTGGGAAGAGACGTAGAATATATGATAAGATCCCTTGTTAATTATTCAGTTAATATCATTAAATCAAGAATGAAAGAAATGGCGAAAGAAGGCGTATATACGGAGGTTATTAAGGTTATACAAAAATATGTTTTTGATGAACTCGTACAATCCGGAGAATTAAATGGTGATAATATGGATCAATTCGACAGGACAAAAATCAGGAACGAAATAAAAAGAAAAATCCGCGGTAATGATTTTGACAGTCTTAAAATAAGCGTTAAACTGAGGAAAAAGTCCTTACCCGTGTTCCCGATGGTTGAGATTTTTCCCGGCATGGATGAGGGTGAAGGATCATTTCAGTCCATATTCAATGACATGGGCATGGGGATAGAATCGGAGGAAGTTAAGAGAATTACAGTTAAGGAGGCAAAAGATACCCTGACGCAGCAATTCATCGAAGACAGGATAGACAAAGACAAAGCGATTGAGCTGGGAATAAAGTGGGCCCAGGAAATGGGTATAGTCTTCATAGATGAAATCGATAAAATTTCGGATAAAACAAAGGGCCAGGGACCCGATGTATCAAGGGAGGGGGTGCAGCGGGATATCCTGCCAATTGTTGAAGGTACATCGGTCAGCACGAAGTATGGAACGGTAAAAACAGACCACATGCTTTTCATTGCTGCAGGTGCTTTTCATGTATCAAAGCCGTCAGACATGATCCCTGAACTCCAGGGACGTTTCCCCATCAGGGTCGAACTCAGCAGCTTATTGAAAGAAGATCTGAAAAGGATCCTTATAGAACCAAAAAATTCGCTTATAAAACAGTACAAGGCCCTTCTTTCCACTGAAGGAGTTAATCTCAATTTTGATGATCGGGCATATGATAAAATTGTTGAAATAGCATATGAAATCAATAAATCTATTGAAGATATCGGAGCAAGGAGACTCCAAACTGTCCTCGAATACCTCCTTGAGGATATATCATTCGAAGCATCCTCCATCAAGGATAAAAATATTTTTATAACAGAGGATTATGTCATAAAAAGACTCAGTTCTATAATAAAAAGTGCAGATCTTACCAAATATATTTTATGACGGCTGTATAATGAAATTAATGAAATACACATTCCTGCCTTTATTTATAATAGCTCTGATAACTGTTCTGATTTATGGTATGTTCATTACATTTCTGCCGGCTTCTTATGATACAGTAACCACTCACAGCGTCGGTGTTGTTTTCGGCGCAGGGATAACGAAAACCGGCGAACCAAGCACAGCACTAAAATTCAGACTTGATAAATCAATCGGACTTTTCAGGGAGCAAAAAATTAAATTGATATTTGTCAGCGGTCATGCACCCGAAGCAGTGGTAATGAAAAACTATTTGCTGAAAAAAAATATAGAAGGCAGGTTTATAATACTTGATGAGAACGGTGAAACTACTTTTATTACTATTGAGAATGTTAAAAAATATATACGTTTTTATGATATTTCTGACGGGGCGGTTTTTATCAGCCAGAGATATCACATTCCCAGGATTATTTTTATTGTTCGCAAACTTCATATTGACAACTCTGAATTCGTTGCGGCCGAACCCAGCAAGATCAATATATTTGAGGGTACTCTTATAATTTTAAGAGAAACTTTTGCATGGCTTAAAAACATGTTTTTTGATTATGAAATATGACAGGCGCAAATATAACTGAAATATTTCATTCATTTCAAGGCGAAGGTTTCCTGGCAGGAAAACCTTTTCTTTTCGTAAGGTTCGGAGGATGCAATCTGAAGTGCACCTACTGTGATACTAAATGGTCAGCCAGGACAAAGAAAAAATGCAGGGTAACAACAGAAAAAGAAAAAATTGAATTAGTAAACCCGATAACAACAGCGCAATTCTCCGAGATAATTAAATTATACAAATTTTCTTTCATATCATTCACAGGCGGAGAACCCATGCTCTACTCTGATTTTATAGAAGAAACCCTTCCACTTCTGTCCGGGAAGCAGGTTCTGATTGAGACAAACGGAACACTATATGAAAAACTAACTGAAAAACTTATAAATACTGTAAATTATTGGTCGGTAGATATTAAGCTTTTCAGTACTTCTGGACTTTTAACTGACAAAAGCCACAGGAAATTTTTAGAAAAATTATCTGATGGAAAGAACATACTGATCAAATGCATTTTTTCACCAAAATCAAAAAAATCCGAACTCTTATCAGCATATAAGCTGGCTCTAGAAATACGCAGAAAAAATATAAATACATTTCTTACCTTTCAGCCTGTTACACTAAAAAATAAAATAAGACCGGGGAAAAATATGGAAATAATCAAAAGTTTATCAGAAGACGGCTTAATCGAAGTCCGCCTCATACCACAAATGCACAGGCTCCTGAATATAAAATAGGAATTTTTATTCAAGACTTTTTTGAAAAGAAACGGTAAGCGTTTTTTTTTATTATAGATAAAACAAAATAGAAAAAAAGGCAAAAAACAGTCCCGATTATAAAGATCTTTTTATTTATAATGAAAAGCGATATTACAGCAGCAGCAGAAAGCATATAAAATAAGGCCGGGTAATATTTATTCCGTTCTAATATTTTTTTTTTCAAATATGAAATTGATCTTATCTTATTTTCTTTTATAATTTCTTTCCTGCATCTGCTGCCAAAATAATTTATTTTATAAAACTGATAAGATCTGTCTTCCATTATAACTTTTATGATGAAATTAATACCCTTCAGCGTTACTAAAAAACTTGACTTGATATACTCTATCTGCCTCGTCTTATCTGTAATAAATGAATCCACAATCCCTGAAAGTGACTTGATAAAATTCCTGTCAAAGCCGGTTCTAATATAAGATAATAAGTAAAGGGCGATCAAATCCGCAAGCCTATTTTGTGCGGTTTCAACAGTTGCACTGTCTGTGTTTCTGATCCTTAAAACAAGGTCATTTTCGTTCCTGTAATCAAGATCAGAGGTATAGTGATCGACTATGGTCAATACCATGTTGTGGACACTGTCATCCAGGATGAAGCCGACGGATTCATAGGGGAAAAAATATAATCCCTGTGATAATTCCTTGAACATAACACCTTCCTCTTCCCATGCATCTCTGGTGACAAGAGTGTTACCGCCATCGTAATTCTCGATCAGATAATGTTTCAGATACGGAGTATCAACAAGGTATTTTAATATATTCCAGAATGATATAACATTGTCAAAATCCACAGCATATTTATTGTTACCAATGTATTTTATTTTCAGGGGCATCAAATTTCCTCGTCTTAGAACTGGACATAATAATACTATCTTATTTCAAATCCTGCAAATTTTGTCTGCCACTCAGCAGTATAATTTCCACTATAGCACCGAAGACAGGCTTTGCTGTGCCTGAAATTATCAATATGATATTTAAAATAAATTATTACTTGCAAATTTTTTAGATTCTGCTATGATATTCAATAAAATTGCAGACAGGTAAAGAAATAGTTTTATTCACATCATAAGTTTTTAAAGATAAATTTACGGATGCATTTTATGAAGTATATTGATGATGATTCATTAGCGAAAATAATCAATTTTGAACACTATGATCCATTTACAGTATTAGGTTATCATGAAATACTCGTAAATGGAACTAAGGTAGGATCAATAAGCGCCTTCATTCCCTCCGCTAAAAGCATTTCAGTCATCGAAACAAAATCAGGCCTGGAAACAAAAATGGAACTCATTCACCCGGATGGTTTTTTTATTTATATCAATACTTCAGGATCTGAATTTTTCCCCTATGAATTGAAGATTATTTATACCAATGAAAATTCTCAAATAACCAGGGACCCCTATTCTTTCCTACCTGTAATCTCCGAATTCGACAGGCATCTGTTTAATGAAGGAAGTCATCAGGAAGTTTTTGAAAAACTCGGATCTCATATTATGAATATAGAAGGGGTTAACGGCGTGCATTTTGCCGTATGGGCTCCAAATGCCATCGCTGTCAGTGTTATCGGGGACTTTAACGGCTGGGATTCAAGGCGTCATCAAATGAGGGTATTGGGACAATCTGGCATATGGGAAATATTCATTCCGGGGATTTTAGAGGGAGATGTTTACAAGTTCGCTATCAAGACAAAGAACAAGGAGATTTTATTGAAAGCCGATCCCTATTCTTACTATTCAGAGTTAAGACCAAAGACCGGTTCAATAGTCTGGAATATTAACAAATTTCAATGGAATGACAGTGAATGGATAGCGAAACGAAACGGCGGTCATAATCTCGACAAACCTATGACTATTTATGAAGTTCACCTCGGATCCTGGATGCGTCTTCCGGAAGAAAATAACCGTTCTCTTACGTACAGGGAAGCCGCTGTTAAACTAGCGGATTATATGAAAAAGATGAATTATACTCACATAGAATTAATGCCGGTTGCTGAACATCCTTTTGACGGTTCCTGGGGTTATCAGGTAACCGGCTACTTCGCACCTACCAGCCGCTACGGGACACCTGAAGATTTTATGTACTTCGTGGACCATCTACATCAAAATAATATCGGTGTGATCATTGATTGGGTGCCTGGCCACTTTCCAAAGGATGCTCATGGCTTATGCTGGTTTGACGGAACAGCACTTTATGAGCATTATGACGACAGGAAAGGGGAACAAAGGGACTGGGGAACAAAAATTTTCAATTTCGACAGAAATGAGGTCAGAAATTTTCTGATCTCCAATGCTCTCTTCTGGCTTAACAAGTACCATATAGACGGGCTGAGGTTTGATGCTGTTGCTTCCATTCTTTATCTGGATTACAGCAGGAATGAAGGGGAATGGATTCCTAATAAGTACGGCGGAAGAGAAAATCTTGAGGCAATAGATTTTATCAAAAAGTTGAATGAGATAGTGTATAGCCGGGTTCCAGGCGCAATGACCATCGCAGAGGAATCAACGGCTTTTGGCGGCGTTTCCAGGCCTACTTATATTGGTGGACTTGGTTTTGGGTTTAAATGGAACATGGGCTGGATGCATGATACACTGGTTTATTTCAGTAAAGATCCGGTTTTCAGAAAATATCACCAGGGAACACTAACATTCTCAATGATCTACGCTTACAGTGAAAATTTCATACTGGTTCTTTCTCATGACGAGGTTGTTCATGGAAAGGCTTCTCTTCTCTCTAAAATGCCGGGAGATACATGGCAGAAATTCGCAAATCTACGCCTTTTATATACTTATATGATGACTCATCCAGGGAAAAAACTGCTATTTATGGGGCAGGAAATTGGACAATGGGATGAATGGAGCGAGGGAAAAAGTATTGACTGGCATCTTACGCAATACGAATCTCATTATAAAATACAGTTTCTGGTTTCAGACCTCAACCTGCTTTATAGAAATGAACCTGCGCTTTATGAAATTGATTTTGGACAGGAAGGATTTGAATGGATCGATTTTTATGATTCTGATAACAGCATAATAAGTTATATCAGAAGGGCAAAAAATGGGAATTTCATAGTAGTAGTCTTGAATTTTACTCCTGTAATCCGGTACAACTATAAAGTAGGTACCATAACCACCGGTTTCTACAGGGAAATTTTCAACTCCGATTCGTTTAAATACGGAGGCAGCGGTACAGGAACCGGAGATGGAGTAAAATCCTCGGGCGAGCCATGGAACGGCAAGCCGTTTTCTCTGGAAATAACTCTTCCTCCTCTCGCTGGTGTCATTTTTAAACCCGGTGCTGAAAATTTTGAGGTTGAACAATGAAAAAAGAAAAGACAAATTTTATATCAAATAAATACTTTATAGTGATATCTCTTTCCACTCTTATATTCTGTATAACAGCTGGATTGTATTATGCAGTTCCTGCCGTATTTCCGGATTTTAAAATCATCCAGGGCATTGAGATCAATTCAGTGGATTTCAGGTTCGGAGTAAGGAACTACCTTGACGATAAGGTGTTGACCAGCCCAAAAAGCAGTATCTATAACAGGATTGTTATTGCAGCTATCGACGACGAAACGATTTCAGACAACGGTGGATGGCCCTTCAATAGAAAAGTCTGGGCTGACACTTTGAACTTTCTAAATGATTCTCCCTTCAGGCCGGAACTGACTTTTTTTGATATCGTCTTCAGCGATCCGAGCCAGAACCCTGAGAGCGATAAAGCCCTTAAAAACTCTTTTAAAAATTTCAAAGGTACACTATGTGAGGATATAATCCTTGAACCGATAGAAGGACTCAATTTAAATGAATTGCTTTCAGGGGGAGAGGAATCCATCAGTACCAGGAACAAGATAATGATAGAGCACGCTCTTGATTATAATTCAGAAAGGGTCAGGGCATTGAGAAGATTCGAAATAAATCTGAACACATCAAATAACGTTACAGCTTATCCAGTCGTTTCACCCCTTCTCAAGGAACTTCCACCTTATTTAAAATTCGTCGGAGCTGCCAACATCGAGGCAAGGGAAAATTCCTCCAGAGCCATCCCCGGTATTCCTTTTATTTTACCAGTAGTTTATAAGATACGTGAGGCAAACGGCCAATATTTGATTACAAATGTTTTCTATCCCTCGATAGTCCTCGAAATCGTCCTCAATGAGCTTAAAGCCGGAATTTCCGATGTCGTTGCTGGTTATCATGAATTAAAAATAAAAAACGCTTTTTATAACGGCCGTAAAAAAGATTTTATTATTCCTGTTGATGAAAATTATGTTATGAATATAAATTACAGGGCGGGCCCCGGCAGTTTCCTTATAAAAAAAGTGCCGTTTAAAAATATTGTGGATACTGAACTTCCTGCAGATTCTCTTCTTTTTATCGGTATGTATTCCAAAAAAGGCAGCCTTGACTTATACAAATCGCCGTTTGGAGATATGTACGGAGTTGAGCATCTTGGCTATGCTATCGGGACAATACTCAGCCGTGATTTTCTTTTTGAAGTCCCAGAATGGGTCAATATAATATATATTTTATTTTTGACTCTTTCCGTAGGTTTTTTAACATCGAAGGGCCTGAGGAACATAATAAGCGCCGGTGCATTATCGGTCTTATTTCCTATAATACTGGGGATATCTTTTTTCCAGTTCAATATAATAATTGCAACTTTTGTTCCAGGTATAAGCGGCATTCTGGTCCTGTTAACTGTTCAGATCTACATGCTCTTTACAGAAGAGAAGGAAAAATCCTTTATTAAGACGACTTTCTCAAGTTATCTTAACCCTAAACTCGTCGATATCCTAATTCAGAGTCCCGAAATGATACAACTAGGGGGTGAAGACAAAGAAGTTACTCTTCTTTTTTCTACAATAAGAAACTTAAGTGATATAACCAGAGGAATGGGCGCAAAAGAACTGATAATATTTTTAAATGATTATTTTTCAAGGATGGCTGATATTGTAATGGAAACCAGCGGAACTCTTGACAAATATATAGGAGATTCTGTCATGGCTTTCTGGGGAGCGCCTGTCGATATTCCAGAACATGCATTCAAGGCCTGTGAAGCTGGATTGAAGATGGTTAATTCAGTCACTGATTTCAACAGGGAAAGACAGAATAAAGGCCTTGTTCCAATAGTTTTAAATATAGGTATTAATACAGGCAGCATAATTGTCGGTAATGTCGGCTCTGAAAACCAGAAAAACTATACTGCAGTAGGAGATTCTGTTAATCTCGCTTCAAGGCTCAAGGGTCTGAATAATTATTACGGAACACAGATAGTCATCAGTGAGTACACATATCAAAAAATTATGGGCAATGTAATCGCAAGGGAGCTTGACCTGGCACGTGTTAAAGGAAAAATAAAACCTGTAAGGATTTATGAACTTCTTGATTTCAAACAATAGAAATTTATTGAGAGGGCTTTATGGCCATGGGTAAAAAAGCTGGCAGGACTAATAAAGTCGGGTTTATAACCCTTATTTCTATGGCAGTGATATTATTTACAGCAGGTTTTTATTATCTGCCGGATAAATACAATTTTCCTCCAGTCAGAAAAATTTTCAGGGGTATTGAAGACCTATCAATAGAATGGAGATTCATTTCAAGGGCATTTCAATCCGGTATCTCTGTCCAGGTCAGAGGAGCGATCCACCGTAATCAGGCACCAGGAATATATTCAAAAATGACCATCTTTTATCTTGATGATGATACCATAAACTATTATAAAAGCTATCCTGTTGACAGAAAAGTATGGGCTGAATTACTTGGACATTTCAGCTCATCCAATCCAATCTATAAAACCCCTCATTTTTATCCACCAGATCTTTTATTGTTCGATATATTTTTCGATAAACCCAGCCCGAAACCTGAAAGCGACAGATTTCTGGCAAAAGCATTCTCCTCTTTCAGGCAGCCGGCAGGTGATGATTTTATGCTTTACACAATACCAGATTTTAAACCTAAACTTGACGAAAAAAATTATATAACCGACAAAAATGACATAATCTACCTCCATAAAAACGGACTTTCAATCGATTCCCCCGATGTTTCAAACCTAAGGAGATTTGAATTGCGAACAAGTCTAAGACTGCAAAATAAAAGTATCATAGCGTATTATAAGGTTAAATCGATAATCAAAAAGATATCAGACAGCCTTTCATTTTCTGGATTTGTCAATATTGAGCCGATCGAGCCTGATGAATCAGTTTACTGCAAATGCCCCCTTATACTTCCGGTATCGTATTATGCAGAAGAAAACGGCAAATTACGATTAACAAATGTATATTACCCTTCGATAGCCCTAAGTGCTGTTGTCAAGCTTACAGGTGCCGAATTGAGCAATGTCGTTCTTGAAAACGGTACAGTAATAATCAAGCATGCCAAATGGAAAGACAAAGAAGACGATATTTCAATACCGGTCGACGATCATTTCAGGCTTTTTATAAACTACAGGGCTACACCCTCTTCTGGATTTATTAACTTTTTGTCACTTAAAAACGCTGAAATGGCGCAATTTCCCAGAGGTTCGATATTATTGGCCGGAGTTGCTGTATCCGGTATATCGGACAACAGATGGCCTTCACCAATGGGAGATATGTACAGCATAGAACATATAGGATACACTATAGGTACAATTTTAAACAGGGATTTTCTATTTGAGATTCCCTGGTTTGCCGAACTCATATATTTAATACTTTTTATTCTGTTGACAGGGTATTTATTGACACGCGGTACATCAAACGCTATTATAGCAATCCTTCTCGTAATGATATTCCCCCTTCTCCTAGGCTTCGTGCTTTTTCAATTTAATACAATAATAATAACTATTATCCCTGTTTTAACAGGACTGATCGCTCTTGTAGCAGGTGAGATATTTATAATTCTTACAGAGCAAAGAGAAAAGCGCTTTATCAAATCCACTTTTTCAAAATACATCAGCCCGGATCTTGTCAATATACTTATTGCAAACCCTGAAAAGATAGAACTGGGGGGTCAGGGTACAGAGGCAACTGTTCTATTTTCAGATATAAGGGGTTTCACAACTCTATCGGAAAGTATGCGGCCAAAGGATCTAATAGAATTCCTGAATTCATATCTTACAAGAATGACAAATATCATCCTGGAAACGAAAGGAACCCTTGATAAATATATAGGTGACGCTATAGTTGCTTTCTGGGGAATGCCGATCGATCTTCCGGATCATGCACTTAATGCATGCAGGGCCTCTCTCATGATGATTGATTCGCTGAAAGCCTTTAATGATGAACAGGTAAAATTGGGCAATAAACCTGTAGATATTGGAATCGGCATAAATACAGGCAATATTACGGTAGGCAACATAGGTTCTGAAAAAAAGAGAAATTATACAGCGATAGGAGGCAATGTGGAGATGGCTGAAGATCTTGAGGATGAAAATAAATTTTATCAAACAAGCATTATAATAAGTCAATTTACCTATGAGAAAGTCAAAGAAAGGGCTGTTGTGAGAGAATTGGACAGTATTTATGTAAAAGGGGATGATAAGCCGATAAAGATTTATGAACTCATGGATCTCGCATAATGGAATCAAACAATTTAAATATGGATTAGGTCTACTGCTATTATTTTTTTGTTCCTGCACGCCCGGAATTGTCAGGGATGAACAGGAAAGACAGAGAAACAATTTATCCAAGGCTATCTTAAACTCATTCACCAATCGCTATACAATAATAATATACCCCTTTCGCAACCTTACTCACGAGGAAGATCTTGACTATCTTACAAATGCTTTACCTGATATGATTGAAAGCCATTTAAAGCCGATAGAATACGAAACATCTTTTATTCCTTTTGAATCGGTTGATTTCAGCCTTAATTCAAATGTGGTAAATCTTGCGGAAGCCACAAATTCAATTTTCAGCAATTATCTTTTATTACAGCCCGCTTTAATAACCCAGTACAACGCTGTTACTTCTATTGGTAAAATTGAAACAATTATCAAAACAAATTCACCTGTTTCAAATATTCTACCTATTTCCAATCAGATTTCAGGCGCAATAATCACGAATACGATCACGAATTTAATCACTAACATGATCGTAACTAACACCATTCACACCAACCTTCCGAAATTAATTAGGGAAAATTACATGTCTCTTGTAATTACTGAATTCACGGAATTAACCAATTCGATATGTTTTATGCCTATCGATGTCATCAAGAGCGGAGACTTGATCAGCAACGCAATATCCAGTAATATTACGAAAAGCATAACAAATATTTTAACGAATGTCATAACGAATATTATCACCAATAATTATTGTGAAGTACGGGGAAACTATTCCCTGCTGGAAAAGCGGGAAGGACCAAACCAGTTAAAAGTCGAAATGAAAGTTACTTTTTTCATGAAAGAGACAAATTCTATTGACATGGAAATTTCAGGCAGGGAAGATAAGCTCTCTGATAGAGTATTTGATTTTGTGAAGCCGGTAAGGAGTTTCTGCCTGAATAGAGATACTGGAGATGTAATAATCGATTCAAAGCCTGAAGAGGCAAGTATTTATTATGACGGAATTTTTATAGGCAAGACCCCTTTATATTACCCTTCAATCCCCGGAGGCAAGCATATTTTTTCTTTATTGAAACAGGGATTTGCACAGGTTGTAGTTAAAGCCGATATCATTACTAATAGAACAAATTTAATCTTCAAGCCAATAGAACAGATCCAAACCGGTGGAATTGTGAGCATAAAGTCTGAACCTACCAATGCTCTTGTTTATATCGATTCGTCTTATGAAGGAAATACGCCACTAGTTCTTACAAACCTGACAATAGAAACCCTTCACAGGCTTACTATAGAAACAGCTGATTCAAACTACTACCCCTTTTATAACACCTTTACCCTTCATAATTCAAACTATCAATATGAAATTGATGCCTTTCTCAATAAAACTCAAGGCACACCGTTGTGGGAACGGCGGTTGATATGGTATGGGGTCTATGCCGGCTGGGGAGCTACCCTCTTTTGCGTAAGCCTGAACATTTACGCTGATTACGAACAGCAGTATTACCTGGACCAGTATTACAATGCTGGAAATACCAATGCAATAAATTACTATAATTTTTATAACCAGCTTTATCATGCTTCGATGACTTGGGGAATAATTGCCGGCATCGCTACTATGGGACTAACCTGTTACGCTCTATATAATGAGGAAGTTTACCTGGGATTAAACAGCGGTGGCCCTTCGGATATCAATGCATGTTTATGTTTTAGATTTTAAAAATTCATCAAGTATCTTTGCTCCAGATGGATGTCTGCTGACATACATTAAAAGTGACAAAAGATAACTTTCCGGCTCTCCTGTATCGAGCATTATACCCTTTATCTCGAAAGCTGACACTTTTCCGGCGGCAGCCAGTACATTGATGGCCTCAGTGTGATAAAACTCGCCATTCGCATGATTCTTGTATTGTTTCTCCAGGATACCCAGAATCTCTGGCGTAAATAAATATCTGCCAATTGAAATGAAGTTTGATGGCGCATCTTCATTTAAGGGTTTTTCAATAAGCTTTTCAATATCCAGAGTATCTCCTGATTTTTTTAGTTTGGCAACACCATAACGGGAAAGGTTAACAGTCTCTTTCCTGACCGCAAGAATATTTTTCCCATTTTGCTTATGAAGATCGATCATCAAGCTTGAAATGCCCGGATTATTTAAAACTATATCATCGGGATAAGCCACCACAAACGGTTCATCCTTAATAAATGGTTTGATGAGGAGAAGCGCCTGCCCTGTTCCCCTCATTTCCTGCTGTCTGATGAAACAAAAGTCCATATTTCTTGGTTTTATTCCCCTCAGAGCATCGTATTTTTTCCCATCTCCCAGAAATTTTTCAAGTTCGATGTCTCTGTCAAGATAATCTTCAAGCATTTTCTTTCTTCTGCTCGATATGATAATAATATCCCTGATTCCAGCCTCTTCGAACTCATCAAGAATGAAATCAATCAACGGCCTGTCGTATAGCGGAAGCATTTCCTTCGGAATTGTTTTTGTGAGGGGTAAAAATCGGGTACCGTAACCGGCGGCTACTATCACACCTTTCATAGAATCTCCTCTACTTCATGGCTCTGGGATTATATATTTACAGATATAAAAGTCAATTATTATAAAACCTATTATTATCGATAACAAGAAATCATATAATACCGATATTATCTAAAGGAGATACTATGAATCCTATCGATTTTGTCTTAATAATATTATTAATCGCAGGTTTCGCCTGGGGTTTCAGCAAGGGTTTTATTTATATGATTTTCAGTCTACTGTCTATCATCGGTGGAATATTCGCCGCCAGTCGATTCGCACCGATTATAGTGCCGATCTTCCCCCGGCAATATTACGGAATAGGTTATATAATAGTCTTTATACTCATTTTCATCCTGATTTATGTTATAATCAAAAAATTGACCTATCTTTTCATTGATATGGTAGAATTCCTGGAACTTGAATGGCTTGACAGCCTTCTCGGGGGCATAGTAGGACTTCTACAATTCCTTATAATAATCGGAATTATTTTATCAGTAGGCAACACTTCCCGTATTATTACATTCATGCCTGTATTCAAGGATAGTAAAATCACTACTGTTATATTAAATTTATCAATGATAATTATTAATTTTATAGCAGGAAACTTTTCATCTATATATACAATCAAATCATAATCCCGTAACTCTCGACTTTCTTGACTGTCAATACTATACTTATTAAAATAACGAATGCATTTTTTATTTGAGGTAACTGATGAAAGCACTAGGCACATTTGCTTCTGTATTCTTAATAACGGTAATATCATATCCCATTGAAAAAAAGGTAGCTGTCTGTGAAATTAGAGAAGCGATAACACCGGTAACAGAAAAATATATTGTCAGGAGCCTCGACGAGGCTTCAAAAGAATCATTCGATGCCATAATATTTGAATTAGACACTCCCGGCGGCCTGCTGGACACCACAAGGAATATAGTGCAGGCATTGCTGAATGCAAAAATTGATACGGTTGTCTATGTATCTCCATCCGGAGCGAGGGCTGGTTCAGCGGGTGTTTTTATAACATTATCGGCGAAATTCGCAGCTATGGCTCCTGCCTGCAATATAGGCGCAGCTCATCCTGTGACAATCGGCAGCCAGGGGGGCACAGGAAAAGAGGATGAAAATGCAAAGCATCTATCTCAAAAAATCGAAAACGATTCCATAGCTTTTATCAAATCGATCGCGAAGGAAAGAAAAAGAAACATCGATTGGGCTGTTGACTCTGTAAAAGAAAGCGTTTCAATAACAAGTGAAGAGGCTCTTAAAAAGGGAGTTATTAATTACATAGCAAGAGATGAAACAGATTTGGTCAGGCAGATCTATGGTAAGAATATCGCTTTTACACTGAGGCCTATTAAAAAAAACTGGGCAGAATCACTTTTAACTGTACTGGCCAATCCAAACCTGGTCTATTTTCTTATGATTCTCGGTTTTTACGGGATACTTTATGAAATAATTCATCCGGGAACTATTTTTTCTGGAGCCACAGGCGCACTGCTTCTGATAGTTGCACTTTTTTCAATGCAGTATCTCCCCTTTAATTTTGCAGGTTTCATCCTTATTGTCCTTGCATTCGTTTTATTTTTAATAGAGGTTTTCACTACCTCACATGGGTTTCTTCTAATAGGCGCTCTGATCAGTCTTGTAATCGGTTCGGCCATGCTCTTCGATTCTCCACTGCCCTTCCTCAGAGTTTCATATTCCTCAATAGCCGTAGTCACTATAACTACATTCCTTGTTTTTATAAGCCTTGTATACCTTATCTCAAAAGTTCTATACAGAAAAGCGATGTCAGGTAAAGAAGGGATGATAGGCCAGAATGGACTTGCCGTGACTGACTTCACCAGAGGCAGAGGGAAAGTATTTTTTCATGGTGAAACCTGGTCAGCAGTTTCGGATGAAGATATAAAAAAAGACAGTATGGTTACCATAAAAAGCATAAAAGGACTTGAAATAACCGTAAAAGTGAACCGACAAGGTACACTGTAACAGGGGAGTCAGATTAATGAAACAAAAAAAGGATCTGCGATGGAAATAATAAATCGCGGCAGTTCTGTTTCCATTAAGTTATTTAATAATGATAAGGAATCAAACGATTCCATAAAAAGTACAATAAAAAGTATTTTTAACCAGTATAACAGGAAAGATTTAACGGATATTATCTATTACTGTGTCAAGGAACTTATTACGAATGCAGTAATGACAAATGTTAAATCCCTTTATTTTGCTAAAAAAAATCTCAATGTAAACAATATAGGTGATTATGTTGCCGGCATGACAATGTTCAATGATATGATCGATAAAAATGAGGCTAAAAAATATTTCGCGGCACTTGAGGAAGAAAATCTCTGGGTCAAATTTAATATCAGGCATAATAAGAACGGGTTAAAATTCGAGATTACCAACAATTCTCCAATAGTCGGGATCGAAGAAAAACAGATAAGGATGAAACTTCAGAAATCCATGATTTACATAAATCTATTTGATGACAATAATGTTGAAGACTATGATTATTATGATGAAAAGATGGGTCTTGCCCTTGTCCTTATGATGCTTAAGAAGGCAAATTTAGACGTGAGTCTTTTCCGTATCGGAACGACTAACGGGATAACCCTTTCCAGGATTGAAGTTCCGTTATCTTCCAAGTTCAGATCCAGCAGGGGTAAAAAACCAGCAATAAAAAATGCCGGGGACGAGCAATGAAATTCCGGCAATATTATACACCGCAAACAGTTAACACATCCCAGGGGTTCGTTGCCCTCAAAATGTCACCATTCTGTACCCAAACCGTCAAAATGGGAATGAGGTAAACCTCAAACTGAGGCGGGGATATTATACTATGAAACAATAGAATTTCAACTTTCTGCTGATATTCCTGAATGGTAATCAATACTTAAGAAGTTCAACAGTGACAAAAGCGCCTACTCACAATCCATTCCCATGACACAAGCAAAAAAATAATACTTGACAAAGCCATTATTTTTCATTAAAATATATGAACGTATTTACATTTTGTTCATATAGCTATGGAGTAAAAATATGAAAGCTTTTGATGATGAGGAAAAGAAATTTATAGTACAACAATTATTAATTAAGGGTAAGGAAATATTCAAACAATATGGTATTAAAAAAACTACGATCCGACAGCTTGCCAAATCAGTCGATATAGCAACCGGCAGTTTTTATCTCTTTTTTGATTCCAAAGAGGAACTCTATTTTCAGATTTTTACAAATGAGATTAAGGAAGAAATTGAAAAAAACCAGGAAATAATGACATCCCTAACCGATCACCCCAAAAAAATGGTGAAATTCATCATTGGAAATTTTATTAATGTAATGGAGAATAATGCAATATTAAACAAGCTTCTTGTCTGGGAAGAAAATACTTTGCTGCAGTATAAATTTTCATCAAGATCAAAAGAAATGAGGGATTTTTTAATAAGGTTTGTTCAGGAATGGCAGAATATGAATATTCTGATTGATATAAATACTGAAGTCCTGGCCGGCTCAATTCGTGCTCTCCTCTTTCTAACATACCATAAGGAAGGGATTGGCGATTTAAATTACAAGGAGTCATTGGATTTGCTCATAGACTCTTTAGTAAATCAAATCGTAATAAAAAAAGATTGAAGGGGAATAAAATGAAAGTATTGCTGATATACACAAATACTAATCGATATTTGTCGCCTCCTCCAATAGGGTTAACTTACATTGTTCCGCCGCTTATTGATAGCGGTCATCAGGTGAAAGTTTTAGATTTAATGTTCTCAAAAGATCCAAAACAGGATTTAGATAAAATAATATTAGAATTTTCACCAGGGATAGCAGGTTTTTCAATTAGAAATCTGGATAATCAATATATGCTAAAACTAAAAAACAACCTTCCGGAAATTAAGGAATATATCAGTCAAGTAAAAAACAAAGGTATTCCAACTGTTCTGGGAGGTACAGCTTTTACAACATTTCCAGCGGAAATGCTGGAATATATGAAAGCAGATTATGGTATTGCAGGACAGGGGGAAAACAGTTTTTTGCAATTGGTTAATTCTGTTGAGAATAAAACTCAAAACGATGAGATTCCTGGTTTGGTCAAGCGGCAACAAGGTAAGATCATCATTAATACTCCTATTATGGATGGATATTCCGGTAAAACTCCGGACTGGAGTTTAATCGACGTCAAACAATACAAAAGAAAATCAATTTTAACTCCCTGCGCCGGTGTTGTTATCAAAACAGGATGCCCCTATCCATGTACTTTTTGTAATGCAAGGGAAAGCATGGGAAACAAATTTATAATGCGAAGTTATGAAGAAATTATTAATGATATTAGAAGCTTAAAAACTGATTATAATGTCCGCACTTTCTTCTTTAATGCTATTTGTTTCAATTCTCCAATTGATTATGCCAAGGGGCTTCTGAAAAGAATCATTGATGAAAAGCTGAGGATACGTTTTCTGACCAGGCTTTATCCCATTCGAGGAGAATATGATGATGAATTTATAAAATTATATAAGAAAGCAGGAGGTTATTTTGCTATGGTTGATTTCGAATCCTTTTCTGATAAAATGCTTCAAAATTATAAAAAACCCTTTAATCTGGATGATATATATCAATTTGGGAAATTGTGCGATAAGAATTCTCTAAAATTTGGAGCAGAGCTTCTTTTTGGCGGACCGGGTGAAAATGAAGAAACCATTAAAGAATCTATGGCTTTTTTATCAAAAATAAACTATAAATTTGCTGAATTTGCAATAGGAATCCGGATTAATCCAAAAACCGAAATGTTTGATATTGCAATTAAGGAGGGGGTCATTGAGGCTTCGGACAATTTGCTTTTCTCAAAATTTTATGTCTCTAAAGATCTGGATATTGAATGGGCAAAAAGCTACATTCATAATTCCATAAGAAAATATTCATACAGGCAGAGGAAAATGCTTCCTATATTAATTAAAAATCTTTTAAATACATTATAATATGGTATGGCTCGTCCCGGAATTCACCTGGCATTATCATTATAAATCCCGATAAGCATCTTTCCTGTGTCTGATATAATGAATTGTTAATTTCTTTGATCCATCGTCAATCTCGTAAACGATCCTGTACTCACCCGATCTGATTCGGTAAAGGAATTCAGAACCAGTTAATTTGACCGCTCCGTTTGGTCTGGGTTGATCAGCAAGACTAATAATTTTGTCAAAAATAGCTTCTTGAAATTTACGTGATATTTTCCTTAAATCTTTTTCAACCGATGGTTTGAATGATAATTCATAACCGGACATCAGATTTAAGCCTTTTTCTCATTTCTTCCAGGCTTACCGGAGTTTCATTTCTTCTTTCAGCAACAACAGCCAGATCGTGAATGTCTTCCATCAGTCTTAGATATCTTTTTATAGGCAAGACAATATCGATTTTAGTGCCTTTTTCATCGGTAATATATTTTTCTTTTAACATTTCCATTTCAATATTCCTGAAATTGGCTATACTTATAAATAGATTAAAGAAGTAAAGCTTGAAAGTCAAGAATTAAGAGCAGGTGTGATGGAAAACAAAAAAAGCGCCGGTTTAACCCAGTGCTTTTTTATGGTGCCGGGGACGAGACTTGAACTCACACAGGCTAACGCCCACTAGCCCCTCAAGCTAGCGTGTCTACCAATTCCACCACCCCGGCATGAATGGAAATCATTATAATGAAAAGCATTTCTTTAGTCAAATTTGTTCCTTCAAAAAGCCTCAAAAACTCTGAGATACTGCTAAAAATAGATCTCATCTCCAATATAAAACCTTGTATAGATACCGTCAGAACCAATTAAAATACCGAACGAATCGACATCAAAGAATTCCTTTTTCAGAGAAACCTCGTAAAGAGTGGGAGCATAATTCATTACAAGCTCCCTGAATGCCAGAGTAAATTCATGCCATGTTATTGCTTCTTCAAGCCTCACCCAGATGTTGCCTGAAAGGGGATTATAAGTCTGGTCAGAAGGATTCGTGGTACCCCCACCCCAATAAACTCCTTCAATAATACCGCATAACAGAAATTCCCCTATCCGGTAATTTCCGCCAAAACTCAGCTGGCTGCAGGTTGCTATATTCGTCAGACCCGGATCAAACCAATTTGTGATTATCTCCGAATGCTGGAATAAAGCCCTTATGTAAAAATTATCAAAAGTAACCTTCCCTAGGAATGCGATTGGTATATCATGCCTGAAATCACCCTGTGAATAACCCAGTTCGAAATTCTGATCCATATAACCGACCCTTATCCCCGGTGGAGGTATAACATAATTGATGGCATTGTTTATGTATTGCTGAGGCGAATCGTAAGTTTCGGCCGTGTTATTACTGTTTATATAAGCTGGAAGAAGCATATAAGTTTCTGTATTAAACTGATAAAGGGCAGCGCCCCGGAAAGAAATAAAAAATTCTTTGAAAAGCCTGTATTCAGATCCATAATCGTATAAATTGAGATTCCCAAGATCGTATGTATAGTTTATGTTCGGGTCATGCGTATCCTTGTATCCGTAAATAGTGGCAAATATTTGCAGTTCGTTGATATCGTCGCTCAAGTCATAATTTCCCCTCACATACATATCCCTTAGCTGAAAAGTATTCGAGTGGACCCCAAAAGTAGCCAGGCCGTAGGAATGAATATCAAAGGTATTTGTTTCAAAATAATCATCAGATATATAGTCGATTGAGAAGGTCCGCGACACACAATAGACCATTACCGCCAATAAAATTAAGCCGGCATACTTTCTGTTCATTTCTATTACCGTCCTTTCAGTAAATTTCATTAGAAGCATTTTATAACTTTCTTTACTTAGTATAGACTATGATCTGAAAATTTTAAAGCAATGAAACTAATTAATTCTAAGGAGAATGGATGAAAATTTAAATGATGCCCAGGCGGCTGTTTAAAATGAAAAAAGATATTAAAAACGATAAAAATAGAATAAAAATACCCGATATTGTTTTTAAAATAACACTCCCCGCTTTTCCACTTCTGTTCATTATCGATATGTCCAACAATGCCCTGATCCGTAAAAGCAATGGCGAAAACTCCGGGTAGAGAGCCGATGCTGCTAAAATATTCGGGGTTTTAACGTAATAAGCGGCCTTTTTTAAAAGTTCGGCAAGAGTAAGAGAATCACAATCAAAGGATTTGCAATTACTGTCACAAGCCAGTTCCATTGTAAGATTGACCTGATTGGCATATTGATGAACAAAAGGAATAAACCAGAAAAACGATTTTATAAATTGAATAAAATACCTCGACAGCATATGAAACAATCCGACATGACCGATCTCATGAATTATCAAAACTTCATATTCCTTGACTGTAAGTTTCTTATAGAAACTTTCAGGTATAACGATTTTAGGATTTATTATTCCCCAAGAAAATGGTGAAAAGCCTTTTTCAGGAGATATCCATACTTCAATGTTTCTTTCGGAAAGTCTTTTTTTAAGCTGCTCATTGAAGACAGAGCGTCGCGATAATCGGGAGCCCGATAGAAGCAATTTAGTGGTAATATAAGAATAAACCATTTTAATAAGATTAAATAAAAGCAGAAAAATGGATACTGTCAGCAGAGACAAAACAATAAAAAGGGTATATTTAAAACCAATGTGCTGCGTGATAATATCCGCAAGACTGAAAGTGTAATCCTTATAAATCGAAAAATCAAAATAATAAAATAAAGGAATAAAAGGCTGCAGATAGTTGGCGCCCATATGAAGCGACATTGAGTTAGGCAAGCGTTTTACTATATCAATTCCGTTAGCAATAGCCCACGAAGCAGTGTTAAAATTAAATATAATATCGTAGATAATTTTTATAAATGGAAGCATCCTCATAAAGTAAACGGTTTTGAACATTTTTTTCTTATTCAGCCTTAGAAGCATAATGAACAGTTCTACCGTAAGGACGCTCAATCCGAAGGCAATAATACTGTTGAAGAATATATTCGCCAGAAAATAGATTAAAATTTCACCCGGCATTTTTCTCTTAATCCCTCTTTAATTCTTTTTTTCTTTTTTCGATCAAATTGCTGATAAGTACAAGCTCTTCATCCTGAATATCATCCGCGTTGTCTATAAGGTAATTGACCATCTGAAAAGATTTTCCCCCGAAGACAGATTTCTTAATTTTATCCAGCATAGAAGTAACTGCCTGATTTTTTCCAACTTTTATGCTGTATACATAGTTTTTACCTACTTTTGAACGGTCAACCATTCCCTTTGAAAACATTCTTGAAAGAACGGTTAAAATTGTAGTATAGGCGACATCCTTTCCAATGGCATTCTGGACTTCATAAACGCTTGCCTCTTTCTTTTCCCATAAAACATTCATAACCTTAAGTTCCAATTCCCCAAAAATTCTTTTTTGCTCCATTTGATGTCCTTAAGATTAATTTTTAGGAATTATACTACATATGTAGTAACATGTCAAGCAGAATTTTAAAAGATATAAAAACACAATTAATTGAATAATTTTATTTATGGAATTAAAATATTACAATATTTTTAATGTAAAATATTTTTGCAAGAATGTACCTTCACTGATAATGAAAAAAATTTAATTGTACAGCCTAAGTGGTCGAAAATTTATATAGGTATTTAAGCTTACAGGTAATTTCTCATTGTCCATACCTGTTAAGGTGGAGTTAAAATGTCTGATGATACAGTATTCGAAGTATCAAACTTTAAAAATAATTCTTATATCATTATTGAAGATCAGGAAGATTCAGGCGAATTCTTTATTATCAAAAAAGGCAAAGTGATCGAAAACCGATCAGCTTCAGAATTAGAATTGGAAAGTGGCACTTTACTTACTGTTGGAGATTTCTTCGGAGTAATATCATGCATGACTAAAAGGCCCCGGATAGAAACCGTCCAGGCCGTTGAAGACACGACAACAATTAACGTCAAAAGGGAACACTTTGGCTCGCTTATCCAGAAGAACACACCGATAGCCATGAAAATATTAAGATATTTCGGCAAGCAGCTCCGCTATTATGATTCACTTCTTACACAAATGACGCTTAAATCCTCGATAGAGGAGAACCCGAATTATCTGTTCAACATCGGCGAATATTATAGTTCGATAAACATGCCCGTAAATGCCGCTTATGCTTACCTGCATTATATAAAATTCTGCCCCGATGGAGGCTATGTTCCAATGGCAAAGATGAAGCTTGCCAAAATAGACACGCCGCAGGATTCGCTTGTACCAGCCAAGGAAAGTTTCTACTCTCTTTATAAAGACGGACAGATTGTTTTCCTTGAGCATGAACCCGGCGCCGAATTATATATAATCCAGGAAGGAAAAATTAAGATAACTAAACTTGTCAATAATAATGAGATTCTTCTGGCTGTACTGAAAAAGGGTGATATCTTTGGAGAAATGTCCTTACTTGACAACAAACCCAGAAGTGCAAGTGCAATATCATTCGGCAATGCAAAGCTGATGGTTGTCAGCAAAGCAAATTTTGAACCCATGGTACAGGCACATCCTGAAATTGCCACAAAAATAATTGAACTGCTGAGTGAAAGAACATGGGTCATTTACAAGCAATTTTCCAACGCACTTATTAAAGATCCAATAGGCAAACTCTATGACGCCTTGTATACACATCTCCAGAAAGCTAGAGTTCCTATAGCTCTTAATACGTCATACTCCTTTGATTTTGGCGCTGAAGAGCTAATAAAATTAGTAGGATCAACCGCCCAGGAAGGACATATAAACATAAAAAAACTTTTTGACGAAGATAAAACTTTAAGTATACAGGATGGCAAGATTTTTTCTAAGGATGTATCAAGCATAGAAAAAATGGTGCATGTTTACAGAAGAAATACGGAACTTGAAAAAAAACGCATGGCCCCTCAGAAAAATTCCACACTGTATTGATCCAGAAATTAAATGGCTAGCCTGTTGCTTTACCTTTTTTTTAAAATATGTTAAAATAAATTTATTATAAATCCGTTTTGAGAAAATCAGTTTACCGTAGCGAGGTTTGTATGGCCCTTTACCGCCTTCAGAAATGCAGTATTTGCGGTGAAGAAGAAGCTCTGATATTCGTTAAACTTGTATCAGCCAATAAAATAGAGGAGAAAGGACTTTGTGCTCAGTGCGCAATCAGATATATGAACGGAAAAGATAAGATTAAAAGTCTTCAGTTTATAGATAAGCGTGTAGTTGATGCTCTGGAAGAAATGAGAACTCTTCTGACTGCTATTGTTTCAAACATTCAATTCATAAGTGACGTTCTGAACAAGGATAACAAGAACGAGTTGAAATGTCCCAACTGTGGTATGACTTATTATGATTTGAAAACCGAGGCTTTTTTCGGATGCCCTGTCTGCTACCAGACTTTCAGAGATTTTATCAAGGATTTTATAATAGAAATCGAGCGGGGTCCTATACACAAAGGGCATATGCCAAGAAAATATATAAGACTGTATCTTCTCAAGAAAGAGGTCATTTTTCTAAAAAATCAATTGAAAAAACTTATTTTCCAGGAAAGGTACGAAGAGGCTGAAAAGACAAAAAAAAGACTGGAAAAACTGATAGGCAGTTATCCTGTCGGAAAGGAAGATGAGATCAATTGATTTCCCAAAACATCAGGAGAGAAAAAGAAACACGCTGGATAATTTCGTCTTTTCAACCCGTGTCAGAATTGCCAGGAATCTTGAGAGCATAAAATTTCCGCTAATGCTTTCCGAAAAGGAAAAAAACGATATTAACGAACAGCTCAGTAAGTTAATAGCAAAACTTCCAGTTGATGTTCAAGTCGAAACCCTGGATGATATGCCAAGGGAAAAATTGTTAATTTACCAGTCAAATCATATCATTACGAATGAATTCATTAGGAGCGGAAGGGTATTAGCCTATGATATCAACGGGAATTGGGTCATTCTGCTCAATGAAGACGATCATATAAGGATCATTGCAGTAGAAGAGGGTTATAATGTCAAAAATATGTACAACAGGATTTCCAGCATTCTTGTACAGCTTGAAGACGAGATAGATTTTGCTTTTGATGAGAAATACGGTTATCTTACAGCCTCTGCAATGAATTTTGGAACGGGGCTGAGACTGTCCGTTCTTGTAAATCTTTATGGCCTTGCTGCTGAAAAAAATATTGAAAATTTTATTGAAAGTGCCAACAAAACCGGTTATTCAGTCACCAATATAACATCTTCTGCCAGCGATTCCCCCCTATTTTATATATACAATTTCTTTTCCATTGGGATATCAGAAGAAGACATGCTTAACGAATTCGAGATTTTTATTCAAAAGCTTAACGAACTGGAAATGGAATCCAGAAGGTCATATTTCAGCAGGCAGGACGAACTGGAAATTTCCATGGAAGAAATCATGGAACTGGGTAAAAAAGACAGGATTGATTGGAATAACCTTATTTATTATATTTCTCTTATCGACGCCTTGAATAAAAGGCATATAACGGCCGATAATATTAACCGCATCAGAAATCTGGTTTTTCAGGGCACAGATGAATACCTGCAGTATAAAATAATGGCAGAAACAAACGATATCCCCAAGGTCAGATTAAAGCTGCTTAAAAAATATATATCCAATTTGAAATATAAATATCGGAGTACCTGATGAATGATTTTACCGGTTTTACTCCAAGCGCCCAAAAGGTAATAACTATACTTGCCCAGCAGGAAGCAAGAAGATTATTCAACGACCAGGTCCTTCCGGAACATTTATTTCTCGGGATCGTGAGGGAATCCGATAGTTCCGGCATCAGAGCCCTGGCATATCTTGGTCTTGACCTCGATGATATAAAAAGAGAGCTTGAAATGATCTTAAGGAGTAAATCAACCAATACTCTTACACTGGGCGGAATACCCCCTTCAAACCGGTTTAAAAACGTGATTGAGCTTTGTAAACAGGAATCAAAAATCATTGGCCATAATTATATTGGAACTGAGCATATTCTGCTTGGACTTCTGGCCGAAGAAGACCCCGACGCTCTCATTCCCATAATTTTTGCAAACAGAAATATAGATATTCATTTTATGCGACAATCGGTAATAAAAACCGTTGGCTATGGTGAGATCAATGTGACAAAGGTCAAGAAAAAACAGATCAAGACTCAATTTCTTGACCGTTATTCTAAAAATCTTACACAGATGGCAGCCGGAGATAAGCTCGATCCAGTTATCGGAAGAGGATCCGAGATAAGAAGGATAGTCCAGGTCCTTTGCAGAAGGCAAAAGAATAATCCCATCCTCATCGGCGAACCTGGCGTCGGTAAAACTGCCATCATTGAAGGCCTCGCTCAATTGATAGCTGATAATACGGTTCCAGATAAGCTTATTGACAAAAGAATCATGCTCCTTGATCTTGGACTGGTGGTTGCTGGTACAAAATACAGGGGAGAATTCGAAGAAAGGATGAAGAACATCATAAAGGAAGCCGAAGAATCGGAAGATGTCATACTGTTTATAGATGAGATACATACTATCCTTGGCGCAGGGAATGCTGAAGGAGCTCTCGATGCGTCAAACATGTTAAAACCAGCCCTGGCAAGGGGTTCGATAAGATGTATCGGCGCAACAACATTCGATGAATATAGAAAACGTTTCGAAAGGGATAAGGCACTTCTGCGCAGATTCCAGACAATAACAGTTAACGAGCCCACTATCTCTGAAACTATTGAAATATTGAATAAAATAAAATTCAAGTATGAACAATATCATAATGTCACATATACCGACAGAGCCATAGAAGCGGCAGTAAAATTTGCAAACAGGTATATTTCAGATAGAAAACTTCCAGATAAAGCGATAGATCTAATTGATGAAGCAGGGTCTTTTTGCGGTATATCTCTGGACGGAAAACCCGAAGAGCTTCTAAAGGTAGAACGGGAGATAAATGAACTTGAAGAAAAAAAGAACAGTATGGTTAAATCCCAGGTTTATGAAAAAGCCGCATATATCAGAGACAGAATCAAAGAACTAAGGGGCATTTATGAAGAGGTAAAATCTCAATGGCTTTCTGAAAACAAAATGGAAAAAATCATAATCGATCAAAAGGAAATAGAACGTGTCCTTTCTTCGATAACTAACATTCCAATTCACCGTCTTGATGATGAAAATAACAAAAAAAGATATTTAAATATAGGCACAGAATTAAAAATAAGCATCAAAGGGCAGGACAATGCCATTGAAACAGTTTCGAACGCTATCAAAAAGAGCGTAGCGGGACTTAAAAGGGTCGGCAAGCCGATATCGAGCCTGATTTTTATAGGTCCTACAGGCGTCGGAAAAACTGCTCTTGCCAAAAGTCTGGCCAGGTTCATATTCGGATCCGAAGATGATCTGATCAGGGTTGATATGAGCGAATATATGGAGAAATTCAATGTATCAAAGCTCGTCGGCGCTCCTCCGGGGTATATAGGACATGAATCCGGCGGAGAATTGACTGAAAAGATAAGAAGAAAACCATATTCAGTCGTACTTTTTGACGAAATTGAGAAAGCTCATCCGGAAATTTTTAATATGCTTCTTCAGATCCTTGATGAAGGTTTTATTACCGACAGTCTAGGGAATAAAATTGATTTTAGAAATACAATTATTATACTTACCTCTAATCTGGGAACAGATAAACTTGCAAACAAAGGCAATATGGGTTTTCTGGACAATGCCTCAAAAGATGATAAAAATAAGGAATTTCTATTTAACGAACTAAAACAGTATTTTAAACCGGAATTCCTTAACAGAATTGACGATATTGTAATATTCAATCCCCTTGACGGACCCGTGCTCAATGAAATATTCGACAGGATGATCTTCGAGCTTAACGACAATCTATCTCTGAAAGGAATCAAATTCAAGGTTAGCAGTGAAGTAAGGAATTATATTATAGCCGAAGGATATGAAAGCAAGTATGGTGCGAGATCCCTCTCGAGGGCGATAAGTAAATATATAGAAATTCCTTCGACGGAACTTTTGCTCCATGAAAATATCAGCACAGATGACCTGAAATCGCCGATCGAGATAGCAATAACCCTTAAGAAGCAGAGGATAAGTCTAAAAATAATCCATAAAGGAACAAAAATTATCCCGCTTGAAAAAGCAGAGCTCCAGTAATATTAAAGCTTACTCTGGAGATTTTTCAGGATCTTGATTTCTTCATGATCCTGGCTTACATCTTCAAGGGCCGGAGGAATACTGAGCCCTCTTGTTATTATTTCTGCCGCTTTTTTCCTGTTAAAATCCATCAAAAGTTCCGCATAAAACCTGTACAAAGTTCTATTATCAGGTCCGTATTCAAGCGCTTTTTCATAGTCTTTGATCGCTTTCTGGCGGTCACCCACACTGATTATTGCCGGAGCCATTTGATAGACACGTCCCCTGAGCATATAACCACCCCCATCATCAAAATAGGGGTCTATGTTGATGACCTTTGTTGCTTCTCTGATAATGATATCGGCGACTGATAAGTTTTCAAAAATACTGCTAACTTCAGCCAGGGAACCTACACATATTGCAAGGTAATAATGACCCTCAACTTTTTCAGGTTCTAGATTAGTGGCAATTTCGGAGGCGATTTTAGCTTCAGAGAATATCTTTTTTTTCATATCATTCAATTGTAAATAATTATCAGCATAGTAAAAAGCTGAACGTGCGAATTTCCATGCGTTTTCATAATTTGTTTCATTGCCGAATAATTCTTTGTAATACTCGTAGGCTTTTTTTGACCCCTCGGCACTATCCCTGTTACTCCAAATAGAGTCATCTGTTTCCGAATAAATTGAAGAAGTGAAGATACAAATCAGGACGCTCAGGATGAATACTCTGAACATTGAAAACCTCCTGCAAGGTCTGAAGCATAAAATTATAATATAGCCCCTGAATATTTGCTATTTTAGCAGGTGATATATAAAATTCTAAATTAATTTTTCAGGGATGAGCAAATGAGGGCTTTAGTAAGCGGCGGAAGGACGGGGGGGCATTTAATTCCCGGATTAGCAATTTACAGGGAAATTAAAAAAAGGAACATAGACTGTCTTTATATCATGAGTACATTCGATCTTAATTACCCCGTGTCTGAAATCGTTGAAAAAAGGGACCGTTATCTGCTTCCACTTAAAAATATATCCAGAAAATTATCTTTTAAAACTCCTGTTTATATCTTAAAAATTATAATCAATTTTTTTAAGGTCCTCTCCCATATAAGAAAGTTCAATCCTGATTTTATTGTTATAACAGGGGGATATATTTCAAATCCAGCGGCATTGTCCGCCGTGTTCCTGAGGAAACCGCTCTATATTATAGAGCAGAACAGCGTTGCGGGGGTCACCAACAGGATTTATGCCCCGTTTTCCAGAAAAATATTTACATCATTCCCTGAAACTAAAAAAATACCCGCCAAAAAAAGTGTTTTCACCGGAAATCCTTCACTTTTTCATAACAAAATTTCTCGCAGCAGGGCAAAATCTTTCTTTAATTTAGATGAGTTTAATAACATTATAGGGATAACAAGCGGAAGCCAGGGCTCTAAAACAATAAATGAATGTATAATCAAAATATTACCGGAGTTATTAAATAAAAATATCGGAGTCATATGGAGTGCAGGTTCCGTAGAATATAAAAAGTTTCAGGTATCCGGTGAGATCTCACGGCTGGAGTGCGATTTTCCGAACTTGAGGTTATATCAATTCATCGAAAGGATGGATTCATTTTTTTCAGCCTCCAACTGTGTTATTTCAAGGGCTGGTGCATCATCAATATCGGAATTAATATATTACGAATGCCCTGCTATATTGATACCGATTAGATTTTCCCCGGACAATCACCAGGCGCTTAACGCTTATTATTTAATATCAAATAACTGCGGGATTGCAGTAAGCGAAGATGAACTATCCCCTGCGCTTCTCTCCGATAAGCTATTTAAGATGCTTGAAAATCTGCCGTTCTATATTGAAAACATCAGAAAGATAAGTTCACAAAGACCTCAATTTTCAGAAAAGGTCATAACTGATTGTATTATCGCCAATTATTCGGCCTATATGACCAAATGATCAGCGTCTATGCACTTCCTCAAAAATTGAATTAAGCTTAGCCAAAGTTTCATTATAACCGGACTTTTCAAATATCCCCTGTTTCGTAAATTGTTCGATCTTCTGAATCTTACTCAGCGCATAGTCAATTGACGGATTTGACCCTCTTACATATGCCCCTATATTTATTAGATCTTCAGAATCCCTGTATGTCGCCAGAACTTCCCTTAACCTGTTTGCGTTATTTTTTTGAATGTCTTCAGTCACATCGACCATAAGCCTGCTTATACTGTTAAGAATATCAATGGCAGGGTAGTGATTTTTTGATGCAAGACTCCTGGAAAGAATAATATGGCCGTCAAGTATACCTCTGCATGCATCTGAAATAGGCTCATTAATATCATCGCCTTCAACCAGTACTGTGTAGAATGCCGTAATAGTCCCTTTTTCAGAAGTTCCACTCCTTTCCAGTAACCTCGGCAATACTGAGAAAACACTCGGAGTATAACCCTTCGTAGCAGGGGGTTCTCCGATAGCCAGACCAACCTCTCTCTGCGACATTGCAAACCTGGTGACAGAATCCATCAATAGCATAACATCAAGTCCCTGGTCCCTGAAATACTCGGCAACTGCAGTTGCGACATAAGCTCCTCTTATTCTGAGAAGCGGGGGCAGATTTGAAGTTACCGATACTACTACTGATTTTTTCAGGCCTTCTTCCCCAAGGTCTCTTTCTATGAAATCTCTTACTTCCCTTCCTCTTTCCCCTATGAGACCGATAACATTAATATCAGCTGAGGTATTTCTTGCTACCATGCCCAGAAGCGTGGACTTACCGACACCGCTTCCTGAGAATATCCCTATCCTTTGCCCCTTGCCTATTGTAAGAACTCCGTCTATAGCCTTTATTCCGGTGGCAATAGGTTCTGTTATCCTCTTTCTTTTATACGGATCGGGAGGATCCCTATCGACGGGATAATAATCTGCCGCTTTAACATCGCCCTTTCCGTCAATCGGTGTACCGTCTCCACCGATTATTCTGCCGAGAAGTTCACTTCCTACAGGTATTTCAAGTTTTCTTCCAAGGTTAAGTATGCGATTACCAGGGGATATTCCCTTGACTTCTCCAAGAGGCATTATCAATGTTTTGCTGTCTTTAAATCCAACAACTTCAGCCTTCAGATTTTCTTTTGTTTTGCATTTAATTTCTATCTGGCAGACGTCACCTATTGAGGCGAAAGGCCCGATGGATTCTATTGAAATCCCAACAACATCGCTGACCCTTCCGATTGTTTTGATGGGAACGACTCTCTCAAGGGATTTTTCATATTTTTCAAAAACATCTTCTGTTTTTATTTCATAATCATCAATGAGAGTTTCAGACATAATTAACTACCTTTATCATCCGTCAATGATACTTCTGCATTCTGAGACTCTCCGCCATCAATTTTTTTTTCGGTAACTTCCAGTTTTCTTTCAGGCATCTTACCCTGAACAATTATCGGTCTATAATATTTGATTTTATTTTCAATTTCTTCAAGCTGGGTCGACAATTTGGCATCTATCTCTCCTATATCAGTCTCTATATACACGCCACCCCTGTCTACAGAAGGATCCTCAAGTATTTTGACTTCAGGCATTCCTTCGATCATCTTTATTAATTCTGCCTTATGCTTTGTAACAAAATCGAAATCATTGATGTTAACATGGATAAAAACTGTCATAGCACCCCGCACAAGTTTCAGTGCTTCTTTGACATTGTTTATCACTAATTTATTGTCTTCTTCACTCATTCTTTTAACTATTTTTCTCACCATTGTCATGACCAGGTTGATAATCTGCCTTTCACTGTTTACAAGGATCTTTTCCCTTTCTTTTATTGTAGCACCGATTATGGAATGAAGCCTTTCCACAGCGTTTTTTACCTCTTCACTTCCTTCCCTGAATCCATCATCTCTTCCTGCTTCATAAGCATCCTTTCGAGACTGACTTTTTATCCTTTCAGCTTCCTCCTCAGCTTTCTTTACTATTTCTGCACTCTGTTCTTTAGCCTCGAGTAGAATTTTTTCGGCTTCAGATGCCTGCTGGCCTATTGCTGCATCTTTGTCCTCCATAGATTTTTTAATTCTTTCAAAGGCATTCTTCTCAGCTTCCTTTAATATGGCTTCAGCATCTAACTCGGCTTTTTTTATGATTTCATCCGATTCCCTCTGGCTGGTATCCAATCTGGTCGCAATTTCCGTTTCCAAATTTTTAATCTCATTATGCAGGTCATCAATCCTTCTCGTAGATTCATCAACATCCTGTTCTTTAGTTTTTCTGAAAACTTTCGGCGCCTGGACAACAAACTTGGTACTTTCAATTAGATATTGGCCGGACCTCAGTATCTTGGCATGGACATCGTTGTATGAATTTTCCATACTTATCCCCCGAAAAGATGTTATACGATAATTTCGTCCTCAGCATTCCTTGAAAGTACAATTTCGCCCTGCTCTTCAAGTTTCCTGATGATATTAACTATTTTCTGCTGAGCCTCTTCGACGTCTTTCAATCTTATTGGACCCATATATTCCATGTCTTCCTTGAGCATCTGGGCTGCCCTTTTAGACATATTTCTGTAAATCTTATCCTGGACCTCAGGGTCTACAGCCTTAAGTGCTTTGGCAAGATCTGATGTGTCAACATGTCTCAAAACTTTCTGAATAGACCTGTCGTCAAGAGTAATAACATCCTCGAATACAAACATCTTCTTTTTGATCTCTTCGGCAAGGTCAGGATCATCCTCTTCAAGGGCTTCGATAATGTTCCTCTCAGTTGATCTGTCAGCATTATTAAGTATAGCCACAACAGAATCAATGCCTCCGGCTGATGTATAATCCTCGCTGGCAAGCGTGGAGAGTTTCCTCTCCAGCACCCGTTCAACCTCACGTAATATTTCCGGTGAAGTCCTGTCCATTGTAGCAATTCTCTTCGCCACGTCTGCCTGAATTTCATGAGGCAGTGCGCTGATAATATGAGCCGCCTTCTGTGAATCCAGATAAGAAAGGATGAGGGCTATCGTCTGCGGGTGCTCATTTTGTATGAAGTTTATAAGGTGTACAGGATCTGTTCTTCTTATAAAATCAAAAGGTTTTGTCTGTAAAGAAGATGTAAGCCTGTTTATAATATCTACTGCCTTTTGAGTTCCAAGTGCTCTTTCAAGGACTTCCCTTGCATAATCAACGCCGCCGTTTACAATGAAATCCTGGGCCATCATTAATTCCTGGAATTCCATTAAAACCTGGTCCCTTTCCTCGGAATCGACCTTATCGATTCTGGCTATCTCGAATGTCAGCTCCTCAACCTCGTCCTCCTTGAGGTGCTTGAAAATATCAGCAGAAACTTCAGGGCCGATAGATACCAGAAATACAGCTGCTTTTTCCCTTCCTGTAAGAGCTTTTTTCTTTTCCCTTTTTCCAGTGGTTTTACCCTTATGAGTAACCCCTCCAGTTTGTTCCGCAGTAGCCATCAAATCCGGAGTCCCAGATTGTGTGATTTTATTATCAGCCATATATTCCTCCTATTCCTCTGCAAGCCAGGTTCTGATAAGGCGGGAAACATCGTCAGGCCTTTCCCTGGAAATATTGATAGCATTTTCCAGGAGTTCGGCCCTTGCTTTCTCTTCTATGGAAAGCTCCACTGTTGCAGCTTCTTCCTCTGCAGCTCTTAATGCCGCTTCTCTCATAGCCTGCTGCTGGCGAGCTATCTCTTCTTCTCTAAGTCTTCTTCTTCTTTCAAATTCTCTTGCAAAGGCTCTGTAAGCGAGTGTCGCCAGGAAGAGCAAGAACAGTACAATAATCGAAGCCAGGAGAGTTCTTCTCAGCTGGATCTTTTTCCTTATATTTTCGTTATCCTTTTCAAAATCTTTTGTATGATCAAATGCTATCGACCTGACGACAACTTCATCACCGCGCCTTGCATCATAATTAACAGCGCCTTTAAGCCAATCCTCATATCCCTTCAGGCTTATATCGTCAACTGGATGATAAACCCTTGCAACAATACCGCCATTGGTAATTATAGGGTCTCCATCGTCTTTCCTGAGTATTTCCCATATTCCGTCTATAGCCACAGCTACAGAGATTCTCTTGATTTCGTAAGGGGCTTTCTCTTCGATGATTTTTTCTTTACTGTTTTGATAATTTACAATATCCTCATTCTTCTGGTAATGGGTAAAATGGTCCATTTTATCCTTTAATGCCGGTGGAATATTATTCTCTACGCCTGCAGGTCCTTCAGGCACATAAGCCGGGCCCTGGAAGTCCTCCTTGGTTTCCTTTTGACTTACCGGGATATTTACCTCATTAGAGCTGTTGTCATAAGAAAGAAGAGGGTCCCTCTCCCTGACGACTGTTGGAATTATTTTGTCAGCCTCAGTTTTTTTCTTGGTCCAGTCGAATTCAATATCAGCGGAAACAACAAGTCGCTCGGGGCTTATTGACTTGGTCAGTTCCCCTCTGATTTTTGCAATAAGTATGGCCTGTTCCCTTTCTTTTATTTTCAGGTGTTCTCGAGCCAGTTTCATGGCTTCCGAACCTTCATCAGGTATTAAAAGATCAGAAAGGACATTTCCTTTATTGTCTACCACTACAATATTTTCAGGCTTTAAATTAGGGATGCCGTAAGCAACAAGATTTACTATACCTTTTACCTTGCTTTTATTTTCAGCTAAATCGGTATAGGGTTTAGGGGTTATTAGCACAGAAGCCGTTGTCGGAGACTGGTAATCTGAATACAGCGATTCTTTAGGAAAACTCACTTCAATGGAGACATCTTCAATATCATCAAGACTTTTCAGGTGTTTTACCATTTCACCGATTATGGCCCTCTGCAGGTTTACATTCCGTTCAAAATCAGTAGTCGTAAATTTCTCAGTATCGAACAATTCCCAACCCTTGACATTGGATGGAATTATCCCTTCCTGTCCGAGCCTCATTCTGATATTGCGACTTTGAGCTTCATCGCTTAGAAGCACATATTTGTCATCTTTTGTCTCGAATCTGATATTCCATTCAGTCAGTTTTTTTGTAACCCTGGCATATTCTTCAGCCGAAAGCGGGGATTTGTAAAGCATAGAAAAAGTCTGTCTTGTTGAAAAGCTTGTCAGGAATATTACTGAAACAAGGACACCCAGGAGTATTAAGATCAATATTGCCTTCTGAATCAGGGTCAATTTATTAAAGATATCCTGGAGCCTCTTTAAAATTTCACTAAAATTCGGCATCTTCCCCTCCTCCCGAATTCTATCTTAACATCATTATGTCATTATATGCTTTTATCGCTTTTTCAGTTATGCTCTTTAAAAAAGATAACGACATCCTTGCTTTTTCCGACGCTATCATGACCTCGTGAACATCGACTTTTTCCGGGTTTAAAACCATTTGCTCCTCGAGATCGTCATATTCATTAACCAGAGAATCAGTTTTATTTACGGCGTCTATTAATATCTGGGAGAAAGTGGCTGCATTTTTATCAGCTTTGGGCTGCATTACCCCGTTTTCATTGAAATGAAGGTCACTTGTAGTTTTCAGTCCGGGATTATTTCCCGTAACCTGGTCTCTTGAAAAGATCTGCATCTTTCCCCTCCTGTACGTAGTAATTTTTTAACTACTATAATTATGACTAAATTTTTTAATATTGCAAGCTTTTTTTAAATTTTTTTTTATTATCTGCCGATACTTAAAGCCTTTTCAAACATCTGCCTGGAAGAATTTATAACGGTCACATTAGCCTCATAGCTTCTGTTTGCTGCTATCATATCGACCATTTCCTCAACAATATTCACATTAGGATACATAACATACCCTTTAAACTTTCCTGACTGAATGGCATCAGGATGAGTCGGATCATAAACCATTCTAGGAGGTTTTTCATCTTTTTCTATTTTAAGTACTCTGACGCCTTCACCGATATGTTTCTTCAAATTATCCGGCAACAGATAGGATTTAAATGTCAGACTGTCGTCAATCGGCCGTAAAACTACTCTGGAACGCTGGAATGGCCCTCCTTCTGTAGTTCTCGTGGTAGTTGAGTTTGCGATATTATTCGCTATAACATCGAGCCTCAGCCTCTGTGCCGTCAGGCCGCTGCCGCTTATATTCAGTGTGCTGAACATTCCCATTTATTGCCCCCCCTATCTCATCATTATATCAAGTATTTTAAGATTGCGCGAATAACTTTCAATGAGCGCATTGTACTGAAGAGAATTCTTCGTTGCATCGATCATCTCTTTATCAATATCAACATTATTTTTATCATTTTTACTTATTGAATCGTATTCAACCTGGACCCTCGGCCTGACAGACCTGTAGTCGATTATATCATTGAAAGGTATATGTCTTTTATCGGTAAGAAGGGCGGGAAATTCAGGTTCTTTTTCCGATTCAACAGCACGCTGCAGCTGTGATTCGAAAGTCACTTCCGATCTTTTAAAAAATGGCGTATCTGCATTTGCTATATTATCAGCAATCACATCCCTTCTAATAACATTAGCATTAAGAGCCATTTCAATCATTTCCATCTTTTTCCCATATCTGGAGCTTATATCAAAAAACATAAAATCTCCTTTCCCAATTCCAGGTTCTCTTTAACAATATCGGAAATAGTTTAACGATTATTAGCAATCAAATAAAAAAATAAAATGGCCTTTTTTCAGGCCGGTATTATCCCTTAACAGAATATTAATTGTTTATTCATAATATTTATATAATTTACATTTTATAATATTAAAAAGGAAGTAATAAATGAAGAACAATCTGATTTTAAGAGCAAAACTTCCTTATTTAAACATTGCCGAACGTATAGCCGTTAAAATGATCCTCTTTCTATTCGGCGGCCTTATAACGGTATACAATGAAGAATTCCTTGAAAGTCTTGAAGATCCAGTAATTTTTGTCTTCAATCATAATTCATATTTCGAAACCATATTGCTCGGTTGCTATTTAATATTTAAAAGGAAAGGGAAAAAATTATCTTTCATAATCGACTGGATGTTCAGATATCTTCCTATAGCCGGATGGTTAATTAATAAAACCAACCCGGTTTATGTTTATAACAAACCTTCAACTATATTTCTTCTAAATAAATTCTTTAAACCTGAAAAAAACAAGAAAGTATATGAGAATTGTTCCAATTTAATATCGGACAGGATCAGCCTTGGAATATTTCCAGAAGGAACGATAAATCGTGATCCCGAATTTTTAAAAAGAGGAAAATCCGGTGCAGCAAAAATTGTTTTAGATACAAACGTGTGTGTTGTTCCTATCGGAATTGATTTCCCAAAGAAAGAAAATCTGAAAAAGATCCCTGCATTCGGACCTGTCATTTTCAGGATAGGGAAAAAAATGAACTTCAGCGAATATCATAAAATTGCCACTTTTCTCAAGAATTCAGGTAAACCTGAACAGGAAAGAAAATTAACGGAAATGAAGATTCGTAATACGATCACCCATAAAATCATGAATGAAATTTCCAGATTGTCAGGAAAGATCTATCCCTTTGAACCGGATAATAGTGTAACAGAATCATTAATCCCGGAATAATAGATAGGAGGTTTTTATGTCAAAACTGATTCCAGTTATCAGAACAAAAAAGATCAAATCAATGGAGGACAGGGAAGATGCGCTTACGGTCATCAATGAGGTGTATTTAAAGGAAAAAAATTGGATCCGTACAGCCGACGACCAGATTCCCGAGGATATAGACAAAAGGGTTGATATATCATGGTTTTTAGTGAAGTTTAACAACAAACCTGCAGGTGTACTCCGCATTCTTTTTGACCCAGTACTTGAATTTCCTCAGGATTTAAGGGTTACATTGAACAAAGATCTGGATATTGATAAATTAAAACAAATCGGAAAATTTGCTGAGATAGGACGATTTATGATATTACCGGTATACAGGAATTATATCACGGTTGTTTTAAGGCTCATGAGGGCAGCCATCAAAGAGGTTATTGAAAGGGATTATACCCATTTTATAACTGATGTTTTTGAGAATGAAACTAATTCACCCTATAGATTTCATACAAGGATTCTGGGATTCGAGGCTATCGGAAAGCATCTCTACGGAGACCTCAACTGCAGCTGCACAAGGATAATTTTAACCCTTGATATTATAAAAAATTACCAGAGGTTGAAAGAACAAAAAAATAAGATATTCAATAAGCTTACATACGGCATCCGTGGAATTTTCGAAAAAAAGCTCTCAACCAGGCAGGAAATTTAACTTTTTTATTGACTCCCGCCCTTTATGAAAATATAATCTAATCAATTCATGATGGCGGGACACATAGAAATGAATTATCTGGATAACAGGGTCATAGTTTTAACAGGAGATATCACCGAACAAACCACAGATGCTATTGTCAACGCTGCTAATTCCGGCCTCCTTGGGGGCGGGGGTGTTGATGGTGCAATTCACAGAAAAGGAGGACCGGATATTACGGAGGCTTGCAGGGAGATCAGGAGAACCGTTTATCCCGAGGGATTACCTGCGGGCAATGCTGTTTCAACCACAGCAGGCAGTCTGCGTGCCAAATGGGTTATTCACACTGTCGGTCCTGTATGGCATGGAGGCTCCCGCGGCGAAGACGAACTATTAAAAAGCGCTTATATTGCCTCTTTAAAGGAAGCCATCAGACTTGGCTGCAGTTCGATATCCTTTCCTGCAATCTCTACAGGCATATATGCTTTCCCTCCTGACAGGGCTGCAAGAATAGTATCCACATCAATAAAGGATTTTATACAAGAAAATAATCCTCCCCTTAAAATTTACCTTGTATTTTATTCAAAACCGGATTACGATATTTTTATTGAAAATCAATTATTCTGATGGAGGGATTATGTCTGTCCTTATTGTTGAAACCGCCGATTACAGCAAATTCCTGCCAATAGCACGAACCAGGTGCCTGTGGGACATCACCTGCGGCATATATAGTCCCCGCAGCAGATGGGAATCTTTACTGAAAAATCCGTTGTTCCATTCACCCCGTTTCGATGAAAAGCCTGAAGAATCTATCAATGGATTAATTAACTCACAGTATATCCCCTCAGGAAATTATTCTGTAAAATCAAACACTCTCAGTTTGACGCCAGACGGTTTATTCATATCACTCTTTTCCGATAATATCAGCCTTTCAGCAGTGGAGAAAATCGAAAATAACGATTTCAAAACCCTTCTGTCAAGTTATATGGTCCAAGAGATAAAGACCGGTATTTTCCTTAAAAACATTTCAGATATCATTAAATATAATGCAGAAGCGATTTCTCTTGACGCCCCTATCATAATCAGAGGCAGAGGCTTCAAGTCTTTAGGTAAGAATATCTTCATTGAAAAAACAGCCGAAATTCAGCAGTATGTTTCAATACAGGCATCAGGAGGACCGGTAATAATAGACAGCGGGTCAGTGATCAGGCCTTTTACAATTATAGATGGACCCTCTTATATCGGGAAAAATTCACTCATAGACAGTGCAAAGATCAGGAATGGAACTACTATTAAAAATGTATGCAGGGTCGGCGGCGAGGTGGAAGCCTCAGTGATTGAAAGCTATTCAAACAAACACCATGAAGGTTTCCTGGGACATTCCTATGTAGGAGAATGGGTAAATATAGGAGCGATGGCTACAACGAGTGACCTTAAAAACAATTACGGAGAGGTGAAGATCGATAACGGCATTGAGATTATCCCGACAGGAACCAATAAATTCGGATCGGTAATCGGTGATTATTCAAAGATCGGTATCGGTGCTATGCTCAATACGGGAACAGTCATTTCAGAGGGCTGCAACCTGTTCCAGGAAAATATCAAAATACCTTCATATCTGGAGCCTTTCAGCTGGGGATGTACGGGAAAAAAGTATGAAATTGACCGATTCATTTCCGACACGAAGAAGATAATGAAGAGGCGGAATGTCGATATGACACTGGATACGGAAAAATCCCTAAGAAAGCTTTATAATAACTCTGTAAAAGAAGGGTTTTAATAACCACATCGTCTTAACCATGCTGTATTAGATTGATGAATTTCACTTTTTATCTTATAATAATCCAATTGTCAATTATAGGAGAGTGTTATGCGTATTTTGACTGGCATGCAGCCGACAAGCTACCTGCATCTTGGAAATTACATCGGCGCCCTGCAGAATATGGTTAAATTGCAGAATGACAAGTCTAAAAAGCCTGAGACTTTTTATTTTATAGCTGACCTTCATTCACTGACTTCAAACCAGGGTTCCTATAAAAGTGAGATAAGGGAATACATTTTCAATATGGTTGCCGATTGGCTTGCTTCCGGAATTGATCCAGATAAATCAGTCCTTTTCATTCAGTCCGATATTCCGGAGCATAGCGAGCTATACGCCCTCCTGGCTACGGTAACACCGATATCATGGCTTGAAAGGAACCCTACATACAAGGAAAAGATGGAGGAACTCCCCGGCAAGGAACTCGATAACCTCGGGTTTCTCGGTTATCCCGTTCTGCAGACAGCAGACATAGCCCTTTATATGGCCGACGCTGTGCCTGTCGGAAGGGACCAGGTACCTCATCTGGAAATCAGCCGTGAGATAATCAGGCGTTTTAACTTCATATACGGCGAGGGCACGCTGGTTGAACCCCGGCCTGTACTTTCTGCAGTTCCAAAACTGAATGGTCTCGATGGAAGAAAGATGAGCAAATCATATGATAACGCCATATTCCTGTGCGACGATGAAGAAGCAGTAAAAAACAAGGTCATGTCGATGATCACGGACGTCAAAAGGGCCTATAGAAAAGACCCGGGGCACCCCGATGAATGCAACCTCTTTCCTTATTATTCAGCTTTTAACTGTGCTCCGGAATTTATTAATAAAATCAGGATGACATGTGAATCAGCAGAATTAGGCTGCGTTGATGATAAGAAAAACCTAGTAAAAGTACTTAATGATTATTTTTCGGATTACAGAAAAAATCGTGCTCATATCGCTTCAGATAAAGACACCATTAATGACATACTCGCCGAAGGGGCAAAAAAGGCACGGGAAGCAGCAAGAAAAACGATGGAAAAAGTAAGAAAGGCAGTAGGTCTTTCATCCGCAATTCGTTACGGGAGATAATATGCTCGGTGTAATGAGAAGAGGGTGTTCATTGACCCTTAGAAATTTCGAAGGTCCCCTCGACCTGCTTCTGGAACTCATACAGAATGAAAAAATGGATGTCACACAGATTTCACTTTCAAGCATCACAGACCAGTACCTCCTTTATATAAACGCTATGCAGCTTTTTAATATTGATATCGCTTCTGAGTTTTTCCTGATAGCTGCAACCCTCGTTTTTATGAAAACAAAAAAACTCCTCCCCTGGGGAAAGGACGAAAATCTTGACGACCTTCTGGATGAAAATGAGCTTATTGAAAAACTCAGAGAATATAAAAAATTCAAGAGTCTTGCCCGCTCTCTCTGGCATTTAAAGGAAGAGGGTGACATTTACTATTCACGTGATTATCCCTTAAACTGTCAGGGCGGCGTGAAAGCCGTCCGTAGAAGCGACTATATCGATATTCTCACAATCGGAGACCTTATTCATGTTCTGCTGAGGTATAAAGGCGCGATAATTAAAAAGCCTATCCCGATTAAAAGAAGAGAGGTCAGTGTCGAAGAAAAAATGACCAGAATATTAAATCTTCTCTCGATAAAAAAAATGGTAAAATTCAGCGAATTAACCAGGAACGACAAATCTAAAATCGACAAGGTAGCTTCTTTTCTTGGCAGTTTGGAGCTCAGTTTCAGGCAGAGAGTGCTCTTAAGACAACTGGAACTCTTTGCAGACATAGAGATAACTAAAAAAGAGATGGAATTGATATAAGAGGACCTTATCTATGAATAATTCTTTATTTATCAATAAAACATACACCAGGAACGAATTGAAAGGCCTCTTTGAGGCTGTTTTGTTCATCGGAGGAAAATCTGTTCCGCTTGAAGAACTTCAGAAGATTTTTGAGTCCACTAAGGAATCCATAATGTCAATAATAGATGAATTGAACGAAGATTATAATAAGAGGAAGAGTGGTTATTGCATAATACCTGTAGCCGGCGGTTATCAGCTTGTATCCAACCCGTATTACCGTGAAGAGCTTGAAGAATTATTCGGCAGAAGAAATGAAAACGTCCTTCCGAAAAGCTGTCTTGAGACATTAGCGATAATCGCATACAAGCAACCGATCTCAAAGGAAGAAGTAGACAATATAAGGGGAGTTTCCAGCACTAGGAGCATTAACACCCTTCTTGCCCTTAAATTAATTTTTATCAGCGGAAGCAGTGATAATATTGTAAGATCACCGGTTTACTCAACATCCGAAAGGTTCCTTGAGTTTTTCAGGATCAAAAGTCTTGACGATCTGCCCACTCCTGACAGTACTGAATTCAGTAAAATTATGGAAAATTCCGAAGTGCTTTTTGAAGAAGAGAAAGATGAAATTGAAGAGGATAGCGATGAAAAAGACTCTATTCCGTTTTAGGAGGAGGATTTATGACTGATAAAGGAAATGGTAAGGAAATCAATTTGAATGGTCTGAGAAAGAAAATCGACCAGATCGATATCAGAATCGTCGAACTCCTTGATGAAAGAGCCAAAATTGTAAAAGAAATCGGCGAATATAAAAAGTCTAAGGATATACCCATATACCAGCCTGAGAGGGAAAAAGAGGTAAAAGCCCTTGTCATGTCAAAGTCGAAAAAAGAGTTCCCCACAGCTGCTCTTCTTCAAATTTTTACAGAAATCGTTTCAGCCGCAAGAGCACTTGAAAAAACTGTTGTAGTAGCCTATTTGGGACCCGAGGGATCTTTTACAGAACAGGCTGTCTGGAAACATTTCGGGAGCTCAGTTATAATGAAACCAATAACCTCTTTATCAGATATTTTCCGTGAAGTTGAAAACGGAAAGATGGATTACGGCGTAGTCGCCATTGAAAACTCACTTGACGGTTCTGTGAAAGAAACTCTCGACGAATTCATCGATTCTCCACTCAAAGTTTTGGGAGAGGAATTCCTGAACGTGCACCAGAACCTCATGGCCAATGTTAATTCAATAACCGAAATAAAACGAATCTATTCGCATCCCCAGTCATTTGGCCAGTGCAGGACATGGCTCGAAACTAACATGCCGAACGTGGAAAAAATCGATGTATCCAGCAATTCCAAAGCAGCAAGCATGGTTCCATGGGAAAAATTTTCGGCGGCAATAGCAGGAAAACTTGCAGCCGAAAAATATTCATTGAATATTCTTGCAGAAAATATTGAAGATAATCCTGAAAACTTTACCCGTTTCTGGATTATCGGCAGTAATAAACATGAGTTCATTAATCCTGAAAAAACCTCTCTTCTTGTTTCTGTTATGGATAAGCCAGGCGCGCTTCTTAAACTCTTACAGCCTTTCCAGATGTTTAATATAAATCTGTCGAAAATCGAATCAAGACCATCGAAGAGAAGGCCATGGGATTACCTATTTTTTATTGATCTAGACGGCGGAATCGAGGAATCCAGTGTACAGCAAGCCCTTGAAAAGGTTAAAGACCAGTCAGTCTTTCTCAAGGTCCTTGGTTCGTACCCAAAGGGAATTTTTTAGATCGGCTTTAAGCTGAATTTCTAAAAATTGACAATTAAATAAATTATATTATTATTAACTGTGTTTTATGGCACTACAAGAGGAACTGATGGCCAGGGAGAAAAAAATATCCGGTTACTGGATGCTGGTGCTGCATTCACATCTTCCATTTGTAAGGCATCCGGAATACAACGATTCACTGGAGGAAAGATGGCTTTATGAAGCCATTCTGGAAACATATATTCCATTACTGGATGTACTTGAAAGACTCAGTGAAGAAGGGATCGATTTCAGGATAACGGTCTCTCTAACCCCTACCCTGTGCGCTATGCTTTCCGATCCGCTTCTTCAGGACAGGACTTTAAGACATATTGAAAAAATGATCGATCTTTCGGAAAAGGAAATTATCCGTACGAAGCATTTACCTGAATATTACAGGACTGCGCTCATGTATCTTGAAAGGTTCAGGCAGGCAAGAAATATCTTCATGATCCGGTACGATAAGAATATACTCAGGGGTTTTAAAAAATTTCAGGATAAGGGTTTTATAGAAATAATAACATCAAGCGCAACTCATGGATACCTGCCTTTATTGAGCTCCAATGTTGAAGCGGTAAGGGGTCAGGTTCTCACTGGAATAAAAGATTATGAAAGATATTTCGAAAGAAAACCATCCGGGATCTGGAACAGTGAATGCGGGTATTATCCCGGCCTAGAAGAAATTCTTGAAGAGGGTGGAATAAATTATTTCTTTGTAGATACGCATGGTATCCTATATGCCGACAATTACCCAAAATACGGGGTTTTCGCCCCATTATCCACTAAGAACAATATAGCTTATTTCGGCAGGGATATAGAGACATCGCATTCAGTCTGGAGTGCCAAGGAGGGTTATCCCGGCAACCCTGATTATCGCGAGTTTTACAGGGACATAGGTTTCGACCTCGAATATGACTATATAAAGCCGTACCTGCATGAAAGCGGCCTGAGAATTTCCACTGGCTTTAAATATCATAAAATAACGGGCATCAATGTACCGATTGAAGAAAAACAGCCATATGACCCTCAAAAAGCTTTATTAAAAGCTGTCGAAGATGCTGTCCATTTTGTCTTCCGAAGAGAAGAACAGTCCGCTAACCTCAAATTCCGGATGGACAGGGAACCGGTCATTGTTTCCCTTTATGATTCGGAATTGTTCGGACACTGGTGGTATGAAGGACCTGAATTCCTATATAATTGTTTGAAACTTATGGATAATAGCAGAACCATGGAGACAATAACAGCTTCTGAATATCTTGAAAAATTCCCTTACAACCAGGTAGCTAACCCTCCCATGTCAAGCTGGGGATATATGGGGTACAACGAATTCTGGCTCAATGAGTCCAATGACTGGATTTACCATCACTTAAACAAAATGGCCGATAACATGACTAAATTGGCAGATAAATATACAAATAATCCGGCGCCGCTGGAAGAGAGAGCCCTGAAACAGGCTTTCAGAGAGCTTTTGCTCGCCCAGTCTTCAGACTGGGCCTTTATAATGAAGGCCGGTACTATGGCTCAGTACGCAATTAGAAGAACAAAAGAGCATATAGGCCGTTTTAATATGATCTGTTCCATGATAAATTCCAGTAATATTGATAAAGAATGGTTACTCCGTGCTGAAGAGAGAGACAATATATTTCCCAGAATAGATTTCAGGGTTATGCAAACCAAGATCAGAAACAGGGGGCCTGATGCCTGAAACTAATTGGAAATCATTTGATACAGCTGTTCTTTATGTAGAAGATGATGATGAAACAAGGGCTGTTATGGCTGAATTTCTCGGCATGAAAATCAATAAGGTATATGCGGCATCAAATGGTCAGGAAGGGATAGATTATTATAAAAAATACCATCCTGAAATTATAATAACAGACATAAAAATGCCAGTTATGAATGGCCTTGATATGATAAAAAAAATAAAGGCAATTAATCCTGAAGTCGCGTTTATAATAGTTACAGCATACAATGAAGGACAGTTTCTACTTGATACAATTGAATTGGGAGTGAATCATTTCCTGCTGAAGCCGATTGATGAGAACAAACTCATCAAGGCCATTGAAAGCTGCATGAAGGTATACACGCTTGAACAGGAATTGAACGATATTACAAAACTTCTATCAGAATATAAAAAGGCTATCGATTCTGCAAACATAGTATGCAAATTTGATTCGAAGGGCATTATCACGTATGCAAACGAATCATTTTATCGAATATGCGGGGGTTTTCACGATAAAGTGATCGGGCAGCCTTATTTAAAAGTCATCAGTCATGAAAATCAAACCGGAAAATTAAAGAGCATCTTAAACGATTCTTCCAGGAATAATATCTGGTCAGGAGAAATTCAGGGCAGAAATGATGACGGTTCCGTCTATTATTTGAACATGACTATAATACCTATAAGGAATGCTCATTATATGATTGATGAATTTATGAGCATCGGTAATGAGATAACTGAACTGATTGAAAAGAGAGAAGAACTCATCAAGGAGTTATATAATGACAGACTGACCGGTCTGCCTAACAGGAGGAAACTGCTCGAGGATGTTGAAAAGACAAAAAGTCCAATTCTTATAATTATCAACATTGATTCTTTCCAGGAAATAAATGATTTTTACGGAAATGAGATCGGGGATTTCCTCATCCAGGAAATGGGAACAAGGTTAAAAAACATATTGCCGTCGAAAGATTACCAGCTTTATAAAATGCCGGCAGATGAATATGCAATACTTTTTGATAAAAGCATCTGCCGGGATGAATTTGAACAGATGATCCAGATACTTATGAAACTCTTCCGTGAAGAAATCAGCGAGAAGGATTTCGTTTATCATGGAATTATAGCTCACGTAACAATTGCGATTGGTATCGCTATAGGCAGCGAGATAGACCCATTAAAAAAGACAGAGGGAAAATGGCATAATCTAGCCCTGAACGCGGATATGGCGCTTAAAAAAGCCAAAAAACTTCAAAAATATTACATAATCTACAATGAATCCATGCAGATTTCCAAGGAATATGAATATAATATCAGCTGGGCAAAAAAACTGAAAGATTCCATAAGGAGCGATAAAATAGTTCCCTATTTCCAGCCTATTCTCAACAACCACACAAATAAAATCGAAAAATATGAATGCCTTGTCAGAATGATAGATAATGATGGCAAAGTGCATCCACCCCTTCTTTTCCTGGATATGGCTAAAAAATCAAAACTTTACCATGATATAACAAAAATAATGATCGCCAAATCAATCAACAAGTTCCTTGATAAGGATTATGAGTTCTCTATAAACCTGTCGGTAGACGATATATTGGATGAAGAGACTAACAATTTTATAATGAAAAAACTCAGGGAGAATACCCGTATTGTATCGAGGCTCGTTTTTGAGATACTTGAATCCGAAGGCATTGAAAATTATACCCAGGTAAAATCATTTATCGACGAAGTCAAACAATATCACTGCAAAATCGCCATCGATGATTTCGGAACTGGTTATTCGAATTTTTCCCATATTCTCCAGCTTAAAGTGGATTACATAAAAATAGATGCATCCCTTACAAGATACATTCACCAGGATAAAAACGCTCAGATAATTACACAGACAATCATAGATTTCACAAAAAAACTGAGTATAAAAACCATTGCCGAATTTGTTCACTCAAAGGAGGTCTTCGACAAGGTATGCGAGATCGGTGTCGATTATTCTCAGGGATATTATTTCGGAGAGCCGAAAAGTACATTAATAACATAACCAAGGAGGACGGCTTTGAAAAAGAACAGCCCCGATACTGATTCAACGTTGAAATTAGCGCTGTCTCTCTTTAAAAAACATGGGACCTCTGAAGATTACCAGCATTTGATAGAAATATTAGATAATTATCTTGAACTCCATCCGGATAATCTTCTGGCGCAAAAGCTCATTGCCTTCTCACTTATTGAAACAAAATCATTTGACGAAGCTTATCAGTATTTAAAAAGGATTCATCAAAGGGCTCTCAATGAAACCGATATTTTAAACGCACTAGCATGGCTTGGATTGATGGAAGGCAGGACCGAAGAATCTATAAACAATTTACTAGATGCGATCTATTTAGATAAAGGCAATCAGCGGCTCAAAAATAATCTGGAAACCCTCAAAAACATTAAAGACCCCAAAGTATTTTTCAGGATGTCACGCCCTGAAGATTTTTTATTTGTCAATCTTCCCAGTGAAAAGCTGCTCTCTACAGTTCAAAACAGGATGAGGGACAGCTTAGCTTCCCCCCTGATAAGATCTGTTATTTTAATCATCATTGTCATTTTAGCTGGCTATATAATCTATATTAACTATCCGGCGATTGTGAATCTTGAAGAAAATTACAGGTTCAAAAATGGGCTTGGGAAGGGACGTGTTACCCATGTAGCCATTCAGGACATCGAAAAGATTATAGATGAGAGAAAACAGTACAATATAAAATTATCAGCAATCGATATAAAGAAAAAATTTCAAATGATAAGCGACTTCATCGAACAGAAGAAGAGAAATCAGGCTATGATGGTTATCAATGAACTTCTCAATTCGAATGCGAGCGATTATATAAAAGAAAGAGTATTGGTCCTGAAAGATGTGATGCCTGACATCGATCTGAATAACATTGATTATCTGCCAACAGTGCAGGAAGTTAACAGATTGCCATTTTTATATCAGGATGTCTACATCCGCTGGTACGGAACAATAGCAAATCTCGAGCATAAAGACAGAAAAGAGACGGTTTTTGATCTCCTTATCGATTTTGTCGAGAATGCTGTTGTTGCAGGCATAGCAGAATCCCATTTTAATGGATTCCAGAATATTGCAAGCGGTGAAAAAGTCGCTGTAATAGGACTCGTAACGGGCATTACAATTGATAACAAGATCATCCTAAAAGGCATTCAAATCCAAAGACTGGATAAATAACTGAGAATGATAAAATTTTTCATTGAGAATTACGGCTGCCAGATGAACTCATCAGAAACAGACTCCCTTCGGGAAATCCTTCTGAAAAGAGGGTTTGATGAAGCCTTATCGCCTCTAGAGGCCGATGTCGCAATAATCAATACCTGCAGTGTCAGGAAGACTGCTGAAGACAGGATAGAGGGAAGGATCGGATATTACAGTGGCTTAAGGAACAAAAAAGGATCCTCTGTCAGGGTTGTTTTTATGGGATGCATGGCTCAGAACAGGGGCATGGAAATCCGGAGGAAATTTCCAGATACAGTTTCGCTTGTCTGGGGAACTTACAATAAAGAAAAAGTAGCAGAATTAATCAGCAGAATTGGTGAGAGTGGCGACTCTCTTGATCAAGGATCCTACAAATTCATGAAAGCCGCTCCTCAAACAGGATTCGGATTTAAAAGTTATGTGCCGATATCTCATGGCTGTGACAATTTCTGCAGCTATTGCATCGTCCCATTTGTAAGGGGAAGAGAGATCTGCCGTAATAGTTCAGAAATAATCGATAACATCCGGGCTCTTTTGGATAACGGAGTTTTAGAAGTTACCCTTCTGGGTCAAAATGTTAATTCCTACAGGGATGGAAGCCTTGATTTTCCGGATTTACTTGATAAAATTTCTTCTTTAACGAACATACCCCGGCTAACATTTATGACATCACACCCCGGAGATTTTTCAAAAAGACTTTCAGATGTGATTAAGACTCATAATAATATACTGAAAACCGTACACCTGCCCCTTCAGTCGGCCAATGACAGGATATTAAAACTTATGAGCAGGAATTATTCCTTTAACCAATATCTTGATAAAATAAGCTGGATAAAAGAAATACAAAATGTTACCATAAGCACAGATATTATAACTGGATTCCCATCCGAAACAGAAGAAGAGTTTATGGACACTCTTAACGCAATGAAGTATATCAGGTTTGATGAGGCCTTTATGTATTATTTCAATCCAAGGCCTCTCACGAGGGCTTCTTCTTTATCATCTCAGCTGTCATTAGATACCAGGAAGCAGAGGCTTTCCGAGCTTATTTTAATCCAGAGAAGAATTTCAGTAGAAAGGCTTTCGTCTTTTACAGGGTATATAACTAATGCTCTTATTGAATCAGTAAGCAAAAAAGACCCCGGAGAGTTGATAGGCCGTTCACATAACGGTTTAATTATTTTTGTAAAAGGTGATGAAAGCCTGATCGGGAAAATTATTCCGGTAAAATTAATAAAACCGAGCGGTACTGGTTTAAAAGCTGAAATTATAAAATAATACCGACGGAAATTGACAAAATCATGGTTTCAATTCAAAATAATCCTTAAAACTTTTTATAGATTTATTATTCGTCAAAATTGTTCAATGGAGGGTATATATGTCTAAAGACAATACAATGCATATTGATGAGAGTATGATCGATACTGTTCTTGCAGAGGACCTTAATTTTCAGGGAACAATGAAATTTACTAAATCTCTAATGATCAAGGGCAAATTCGAGGGTCAGATCGATGCTTCAGGACACCTTATTATTGGTCCGAATGCAATGGTCGGAGCCACGATCAAAGCGGGAGTCATTACCAATTACGGCCAGATCAGTGGAAATGTCGAAGCAACTGAAAGGGTTGAGCTTTTCAATCATGCTAAACTTACTGGAGATATCAAAACGCCTGAGATTATTATCGAAAGCGGCTGTAATTTTAATGGCAACTGTGCTATGAGCGACAAAAAGCATACCCCCACCCCGGGAAGCGGCCAGACCCCTACGCAGGCACCACAACCGCAGAACCCGCAAACCTACAGGTCAGCGGTTACACAGAAGGTAAAGTAATACCAAATCCGGTAAATCCCGTCCTGCTAATATCTACAGAGGACGGTTTTTCCCCTCTTTTACTCACCTTTAAGCTCGAGGTATTTAAGAAGTCCCTTAAAGTCAGACGGCAATGGGGCTGTAATAATTACATCCCGGCCGGTAAATGGACATCTGTAATATATCCGGTAAGAGTGGAGCATCTGACGTTTAACACTTTTTATTAAAGAATCGGAAATTACCTTCAATCCGAATTCTCTGTCCCCCACTATAGGATGGCGTATGGAAGCGAGATGCAATCTTATCTGGTGTTTCCTTCCAGTTACAGGCTCAATTCTGAAATATGAAAAACCTTTCCTTGCAGCGATCAAAGATACCCTTGAGAGGGCATTTTTGCCATCGATTACTTTATCGATATTAATTTTTTCGAAAGACGCTACATTGTGTGAAATTGCGAGATAAACCTTCTTTACGGATTTTTCCTTCCACATCTTTTTATATGCATCAAAGAATGATCCTTTTTTAGCAAAAAGCACAACACCGGATGTATCCCTGTCGAGCCGATGGATAGCTTTCAATTCAGGATTTTTAAATTTTTCCCGTAAAATTGATTCTAAGGAGGCTTTTCCCTTATCAGTAATAATTCCCGGTATTTTGTTAAGAGCGATAATAAAATTATCCTCATAAATCACTGAAAGTTCAGCATTTTTCTCTTCCACACCATCAAATTCGACTGTATCGCCCCTGTATAAGAAGTAACCAGCGATCCATACCCTTCTGTTATTAACAAATACACGGCGTGAATTAATTATCGATTTGGCTTCTTTTCTTGAAATGCTTAATTCACTTGAAATGAAGGTAATAAGGTCTGTTTGAACCTTTACCGAGAGGTTTTCCATTATCCTTATTCTTTATTTCCCTCAAACCGTATAGCTAGACCTGCTATAACAGTCGTTAATCCAATAATAACCACAGATATGGAAAAAAATGCCATCGATCCATCATAATTTGTCGTGATGAAACTTATCAGGAAGAAACCGAAATATGTGAGCAGAATACCAGCTACAACCAGTATCCAGTTCTGTATTCTCATTAAGCTCTTTTTCATTTAAAATCTCCCGTCAAATTACGAAGAATATAAAAAATTATAATTTAAATTAGGAAAATATTCAAAATTCTGCATTTGAACATCAATAACATCCGGATTATGCATCTTGCAGCGATTCATTGACAGCCGATTTAAAGCCATCTATAATTATCTCTATCCTCAGTAGACATTTATATTGGAGGCACTGGTGAAGGGAAATATTTTTATTTATGATACTACGCTTCGTGACGGGAAACAGGCTGAAGGGATTAGCTTTTCAACAGTTGATATGATCGCGATCGCAAAAAAACTTGATAGTTTCGGAGTCGATTACATCGAGGGCGGATGGCCGGGAGCTAACCCTAAAGACAGGATATTCTTCGAGGATATTAAAAAAGTAGAGCTCAAAAGAGCAAAACTGGCCGCCTTCGGCAGGACCCGTCATGCAAAAAATAAAGTTGGAGATGACCCTGTTATAAAGGAATTGCTTGATTCAGAAACCCCTGTTGTGACTATTTTTGGGAAGTCATCCGCCATGCATGTCAGGAATGTGTTTCGAATTGAACTTAAAGATAACCTTGAAATGATATATGACACAACAGCTTATTTCAAGGATAAGCTTAAAGAGGTTATTTTCGATGCAGAACATTTTTTTGATGGTTATTATGAAGACCCTGATTATGCGATAAAATCCTTAATAGCAGCACAAAGGGGAGGTGCTGACTTACTTGTTCTCTGTGATACCAACGGCGGGATGATCCCCTTCCAGATAGGAGATATAATTCCAAAGGTCAGAAATGAGGTTAATACGGCCCTGGGCATTCACTGCCATAATGACAGTGATTGTGCAGTAGCAAACAGCATAGAAGCAGTAAAAAACGGTGTAATTCATGTACAGGGGACAATAAACGGCATCGGGGAGAGATGCGGAAATGCTGACTTATGCTCGATAATGCCGAATTTGATGTTCAAAATGGGACTGACATTTAATAATATTACAAAGGAGGGTATGAAAAAATTAATGGAACTCTCTCATTATATTTACGAAATAGCGAATATGACTCCTGATAACAAACAGCCATATACGGGATTGAGCGCGTTTACGCATAAGGCCGGTGTTCATGCAGATGCCATTGAAAAAAATACACATACTTACGAGCACATTCCCCCTGAACTGGTCGGGAACCAGCGTAGAATCCTCATTTCCGAGCAGGCTGGTAAATCAAATATCCTTGAAAAAGCCAGGGAAATGGGCATCACAATACAAAAACAATTCGTTCCCTTTCTGGTAGCGAAGATAAAAGACCTTGAAAACATGGGTTATGAATTCGAGGGAGCCGATGCTTCTTTTGAGATACTTATAAATAAGATTTCAGGTTCATTCAGGGAAAAATTCAAAGTTGAATCCTTCAAATCATTTAATTATATTAAGGAGGGGTCAAATCCGGTAATAGAAGCGACAGTCAAGATCAGGGTCGGAGAGCTGGAGGAATTAACCGTTGCTGAGGGTGACGGACCTGTCAACGCTCTGGACTCCGCTCTTAAAAATGCTCTATCGGTTTTTTACCCTGTTGTAAAAAATATCAAACTCATTGACTACAAGGTGCGTATTTTAAACCCCAAAGCCGGTACAGCAGCCATCACACGAGTACTTATTCAATTCAGATACGCCGGTTATGAATGGGGCACTGTAGGTGTTTCCGGCAATATAATCGAAGCATCCTGGCAGGCCCTTGTAGACAGTATGAATTACATCCTCATGAAAATTGACAGTGAAGAAGGGAATGGGTGATACGGCGCAAATATGAATAAAAAACCGATTGGCATATTCGATTCCGGGGTGGGAGGCCTGACAGTCGTCAGGGAAATCATTAAACTCCTTCCCGATGAAAGTATAATTTATCTGGGAGATACTGCAAATCTTCCATATGGAGAAAAATCCGAAGATATCATTAGGCAGTATGCTATTGATAATACCCGGTTCCTTCTCAAATTCGGCATCAAGATTCTGGTCGTAGCATGCAATACCGCATCATCGGTTGCTTTGGATCTTCTTAAGAATAAATTCAAAATTCCTATAATCGGCGTAATTGAGCCAGCCGTAAGAGGTGCTATTGAAGTAACACACAACCGTAAAATCGGCGTGATAGGAACGAACAGAACCATAAAAAGCGGCATATATGCCACAACTTTAAAAGGCATAGACAATTCATTATCAATATTCTCAAAACCATGCCCTCTTTTAGTTCCGCTTATTGAGGAAAACTTTATCGATCATGAGGCTACCAGACTTATCACACTGGAATACTTAAAAGAGCTTGAAGAGAGAGGAATAGATACAATGATACTAGGCTGCACTCATTACCCACTTATTTACCCGATTATTTCAAATCTTCTGCCTGAGGTAAGGCTGATAGACTCTGCTTTATCCACTGCCCATGCCCTGAAATCAACCCTGGAATCAAAGGAGCTTAAATGTCCCGAAGGTAGCCCGGCAGGCTACAGATTTTTTGCAACGGATATATCAGAGAAATTAAATATCCTGGCTAAAAGCATCCTTAAAAATATTTTACCTGAAAAAGAAAACATTTTTGAAAAAATTGCTTTATAATATATTGGCAGACAGCAACCGGGAGAAAATAGATGAAACAATTATTTTTTTTAATATTTATGTTAGCTGCAATTCAGGGACAGGCTACAGTTGTAAACTTTATTGTTGCAAATGTAGGCCAGTATTCCATTTCAAAGATCGACGTGCAAAGGATGACAGAATTTCTTGAGGTAAGCAGGTCGAGCAACAGTGATGCTTTTACGGAACTGATTACTTTATATAGTGTTTTTTGTTCAATTGAAGGTGATGATCAGATACTTTTCAAGGACAAAGAGGTGGATACTATTCTGAAAGCACTGACAAACACCAACAACACCATGGACCCAATGGCAAAGGACCGCCTTCAGATTTATAATGAATACCCTGACGAATACAGGATGGAATTGAAGAAGAATCAGATAATTCGCGCATTGGCTTACTACAAACCCGAGATTAAAAGCTGCATAGATGAAAAGATCCCGGAAAGTCAGGTGAAAGACTATTATTTAACGAACCAGAAGATGTTTAAGACTATACCACAATTAGACATGTTTGTTGTATCGGTACCACAGCCTGCAGACATAACCCTCGAAAAACTCACTGAAATTGAAAATGCGCTTACAGAAATGACCAACGCTCTTAGAAAGAGTGATGATATATCTCCGTTACTGGAAAAATATAAAAATGTATTAAACCTGGAACCTTACTCCGGCAGGACTGGTCTTAAACCTATAAATGAAATTTACAAGGCAGGCTGCCCGGAGGAACTTATCAATTTCGCTCTAATGCCCAGTATCCCTATCAGGAGAGGTCCTCCTATTATTATTAAAAACGGATCAATAATAGGTTATGAAAAATTCGTTTTCAAGAGTTCGCCGAAAATAATACATTATTTTATCATCAAGCTTATAAACAGGAAATACGATCAACAGATACCTTTCGAGGAGGTAAAATCAGTAATTGAAGCCAATTTAAAGGAAGAAAGACTAAGGGCTGCCTTGCAAAAATATATTGTTGCCAAGATCAACCGCAGAGAGATCATTGTCACTATCATCGATAAATCATATGAAGGAGAATATAATGAATTTTTACGAAGGTAAATTATCCGCTAAGGGGATAAGTATAGCAATTGTATTCGGTAAATTTAATTCTTTTATCGGTGACAAGCTTCTTGACGGCGCGCTGAATGCCTTTGAACAGCTCGGCGGCGATTCTTCCAAACTGGATGTATTTAAAGTACCCGGCAGTTATGAAATCGCAGGACTTTGCAGGAAAATCATATCTCAAAATAAGTACAATGCTATCGTATGCCTTGGCGTAATAATCAGGGGTCAGACCCCGCACTTTGAATATGTGGCATCGAATACCTCTAAGGCTATTATGGAGCTTTCTCTTCAAGGCCCGATCCCTGTAATATATGGACTGATAACGGCAGATGACATGGACCAGGCAATAGACAGGGCTGGGACCAAAAGCGGTAACAAGGGGTATGATGCAATTCTTACAGCGGTTGAAATGGCAAGCATTTATGCTCAAATCAAATAAAAATAAAGGATTGATAAGTTAATGCCTTCAGGTAAGCAAGGCTTGAGGAAAATGGGAAGAGAGCTTGTTTTCCTTTCCCTTTACCTGTTTGATATATATCCTGTACCTCCGGCAGAAATATCGAATTTCGAATGGTACGATATTATGACCAAAGATCAGGACAGTGAAGAAGACCTTTTATATATACCTTTAACCAAGAGAGCTGAAATTTATAAATTCGGGGCTCAGCTTTTTAATGGCACAATATCGAATTTAAAAAAAATTGATGATATCATTAAGACCCATCTTATCAAATGGAGTTTCAATCGTCTCCACTCGGTTGATAAAGCAATCCTCCGTCTTTCGGTTTATTCTCTGATATACAGGTATGATATTCCGGCAGAGGTTACTATATCCGAGGCTAACGAATTGTCAGATAATTACAGCGATGATAATACTTCAAATTATATAAACGGGATTCTCCATAAAGTAAAGCAGGAATATAGAAAAAACGTTTTGATCAACAATTCATGAAAGTTGTCCGCGGGGTAAAATTTGAGCAGAAAAAAAAATTCAAAAAAAAGCGGCAAGCGGCTTCGCTGGCGAGCAATAGATAAAAATCTAATTCATTTTCTATCCAGGCGAAGATACCGTTTTTTAACTTCTTTCATGATATTCATCAGCCATCTGGGAAATGGCTTGGCCTGGTTCTTTTTATGCTTATTATTCATAATCATCGGTTTTCTTCAGGAGGGCGAATTCACTTTAAGCGGCGAAGCATTAACCGGTATCTCAATATTAATGGGGCTAATGATACAGGGAATCCTTCAGACAGTTGTCAAGAGGATATTCAGCAGGCAAAGGCCATATGTAAGACATTATGATATATCAAAAGCGATAAAACCACCGGACAGATTTTCATTTCCTTCCGGTCATACTGCAGGGGCCTTTTCAGTTTCGTTTGTCCTCTATCATTATCATCCTTTTATCTCTATACCTTTTTTTATTTTTTCAGGGCTGATCGCTTTCTCCAGAATGTACCTTGGTGTTCATTATCTTTCAGATATTCTCGCGGGGATCCTGCTTGGTTTTATAAGTTCAAGCCTCGCTATATACCTGTCGCTTCTGATAAGCGGTTAAAAGGGGTCTTAATATGATTGATTATTCATACCTTGAATCGATAGCTTCCAGGGAAAAGAATCTTATCAGAACTAAGGACAACAGGTATACAATGCTTGTGAAAGGCCGTTATGTTCACAGTTATTACACTTGCGGAAAGGAAGCCTTGAGGCTCGTCGAGCATATTCTTAATCTTGAAAGAAAAAATACCCTTATTATTTTTATGGGGGCAGGCCTCGGCTATCAGATAGATATTCTTGAAAAGGAAGGATTTGAAAACCTCATAATAATAGAGAGGGAGAAAACAATATATTCCATTTTTCAAAAAATATACAATCCAGGTGAAAATTCCTTTGTTATCTCCCCCGATGACGATCCTTCAAGACTTGATACTATTTTTACAATGCTTGACATAGAAAAATGGAAAAACATCAAAACTGTCGCTCTCAGGGGATCATATGACAAAAACCTTTACAAGACTTTTGAGGACAGGATAGAAAGACTCCTCATGGTTAAACTTGGAGACTTTTCAACAAGGCTGAAATTTGAAGAAATATGGCTCATCAATATCATTAAAAACATCAATAATCTAAGACACTCAGGCTTTGTCAGACAATTGTTTGGCAGAGCAATCAACATTCCTGTAATTGTTGTTTCTGCAGGACCATCACTTAAATCATCGCTCAGTGATATTAAAAAGATACAAAATCGCTGTATCCTGGTATCTGTGGATACAGCTCTTTCTCCCATGTATGAGGCCGGAATTATACCAGATTTTATCTATTCTCTGGATTCACAAGTCCAGAATCTGAATGACTTTTCGATGATAGATGCTGATTTTCTGAAAAGGACAAAAATTATTTATGATATAGTAGTTAACCCGGAACTCCCTTATTATTTCAGGAATATTTCAGCCGGAGGAATTACCAATACCTTTGCCGCCAATACAGCCCATCTGGATTTCGATTTTAATGGTAATTCCTATCTTGTCAAGAACGAAATGGTGAGCTGGATTGAAACGGCTGCTTCCTTAAAGATAGGCGACATCGAAACTGGAGGATCAGTATCCACCTCGGCTTTTTATTTCGCATATCAATTGGGCGGTAATCCTATTATACTTTCGGGCCAGGACCTGGCTTATTCATATCTCTGCTCGCATTCCGCTTCAACATCACATTATTATAAGATCATCAGGAAAAGTTCACGCCTTAAAAATCTGCAGAGCGTTTTTATCGATATTCTTCTTTCTCGAAGATATGTTGCGGCCAACCCATTGCCTAATATATCCGGAGGGGTTCTTTATACTGATTTTGTATTGAAAAATTTCAGGGGCTGGTTCGAAGAATCGGCTTTGAGCGTAACAAAATTCAATCCCGATATTTCACTTATCAATTCAAGTAATTATGGATCTCAGATTAATAATTTTCAAAATATCAGCCTCATTGATTGTTTTTATATAAAGGATTATCCGATCATTGATAAAGAAAATATTCCCGGTATCTTGTTGATTGAAACCAAAAAAATCGATAAAATTATACATCTCATGGGAAACATTTATTATTATTTGAAATCGCTCCCGGCAGACAGGGGTATATTTAATAAAATTAAGGATTCGGAATGGAAGTTCATCAATAAATATTTCATGAGGGAAAGCATGATCTTTGAAAGGTACGACAATTTTGATAAAGAGAATATTGAACGGAAATTGTTCAGATTAATAAAAGCAATTGAGGGAGTTAAAAATGGAAATTAATATAATTGATGAAATTGAAGAAAATATCTTTATAATTTACGGAGAAAATCCGAGTTCTCATTCATACCTGATTAAAGGTCTGTATAAAAATGTACTGATCGATACAGGAACAAAAAACAATTTCAGCAGAATAGTTCAATCAGCAGCTAAAATCGGTCTCAAAGCCAGTGATATCCATCTTGTGATCTGTACCCATGAACATTATGATCATATAGGCGGAATCAGTTTTTTCTATGAAACTGCTCTTCTCGCTGCGGACAGGTTCGCGGCTACAAAAATAGAATTACAGGATGAATATGTTATTCATGCTGCTGTACATGGTCAGGAAGCGATAAAAACCAGAATAAATTTATGGCTTGAAAACAGGGTACTGATGGATTTCGGTAATTATAAACTTAAAGTTCTCCATACACCGGGACATACGTCGGGATGTATCTGCCTGTATGAACCGTTTAAAAATTTCATTTTTACAGGTGATACAGTTTTCGACGGAGGAATAATTTCAAAAATATCGGATTCAGGAAGTTATGGGGATTATATCAATTCACTTGAAAGGTTAAATACTTACAAGATCAAAAGGATATTCCCCGGCCATGGCAAAATATGCGAAAATCCCGGGAAAACCATTAATGAATCAATAAAGAACGCCAAAAAGAAATTATCGGATTACGCCAAGAGCCTGGAAAAAATGACCGTCTCTCATTAAAAACGTGTTCGAGGTTTATTATGTTCGCTGATCTCGTCAAGATTGAAGACGATCTTCTTATTATTTTTTCAGTAATTATCGTTTTATTTCTTGTGGGAATAATCATATTGTCACTTAAGGCTCTTTTTATTCATCAGTCCATTGAAAAATCAATGTTGAACGGGTTAAAGTCAGGCAAATTTAATGAGGTAATCGACAGAGCCAGAGATCTCATAAGCAATAATAAGACAAAGGGAAAGACAGTCAGCCTTTTTGTTTTATATTATATGGCACAGGCTTACGAAGCCATTGATTCTCTAAATAATGCCTTGAAATACTACAATGAAGTCTCACTCCAGGCGTCAAAATATAAAAAATTATATTCTTCCATACTCCTCCACATGGCTAAAATTTCAGACAAATTAGGAAAGCACAAGGAGTCTTTAGCTAATTATATGATCCTTCTTGAGAAAGACCCGGATAATGTCGAAGCTATGTTCGAACTTGCCCGAATCTATTACAAAAACAATAGCTTTAAAAAGGCCAGGGAATGTCTTGAAAAAGTTTTGAAAAAGAGGAGCAGAATCATAGAGGCTCGAATCCTCTACGGTAAGATTCTCTTCGAAGCAGGCAATTATATCCCGGCACTCAGGCAATTCAATCTTCTTGAAAAATATGACCCTACCAATTACGGTGTGTTTTATTATAAGGCAAAATGTCTCGAAAATATGAAAAAATATTCAGAAGCCATAAAGGCCTATCAATTCATCCTCGGTCATGAATGGAAGGACGAAGTCCACAATCTCGACAATTTAACCCTGATCGAAATAAGAGAGTTGTCTCAAATATCTGTTATTAATCTTTATATAAAGATAAAAGACTATCACTCTGGAATCTATTATGTTTCTGAATACCTTTCAATGCCCTCATCTGAAAAAACAAAAACCGAGCTTATTTACCTTTATGCCAATCTACTGTGGAATACCGGCGAAGAGTATCAGGCGCTGAAAAATTTCGAGAGAATTTACATGATGAATGCAGGATACAAAGACGTTGAAATAATGTACGAACGTTATAAAAAAATCCTTCCTCATACATACCTGAAAACTTATTTCACTTCAAATGAGGGGGGAGGTAACGGCAAGGATTTCGATTCCGTCTGTAAAAAGATTCTAACAAGGCATTTTTTCAAACTGATGTACAGGCATTTAGATTATTATATTTATGAGAAAGGTGTATTCTACGCTGTTTTTTACAGACACATCGAGCCAATACCATTTAGTAAACTTACTGACATCGAAGTTATACTCAACAGCTTTCAGACAATGCCCCAGAACATAGAAATTTATTCCCTGTACGGGATAAGGGATGATGCGGTAACACATTACCTGTTGAAAAACTCCCGCCTGATTGAAGGCGACGAATTTATAAAAACCATAAAAAAAACATTGCATACTGTAAAATGATTACCCGAATAGTCTTCTTATAAGAAACAACATTCCGCATAAACCGATTACAAAAAAAATCAGACCGATAATAATAAAGTCTCTCTCATAAAAAGCGAATATTAAACAGCAAAAAGAAATAATGAAAATAATGACTTTAATCAAAATAACACCTTCCGTTTTAAATATATTATTCCATCCTTCCATCCTTCCAGACTGAAGGATGGAAGGAGGAGAATTACTATCTAAACCTTGCCCTTTCATCCAGAGGGACAAGCAAAACAACGATCCTTCTGTTCTGCTGCCTGCCTTCCACGGTCTCGTTTGATGCTACGGGGTTATATTCTCCGTAGCCGGTGGCTTTCAGCAGAGCCGGATCAATTCCCTGCGATTGCAGATACCTTACGATCGTAGTAGCCCTGGCTGTCGAGAGTTCCCAGTTGGAAGGGAATTTCCACCTGTAATCAGGGGCTATCGGCACATTGTCCGTATATCCCTCAACCCTGATCTGCTTATCAGTTACATTTTTCAAT
>CAYPRX010000072.1:0-7400 GCA_964413265.1 uncultured Brevinematales bacterium | reverse complement strand
GGAGGGGACCGGGTGCGGCTACATATCGAACGAAGGTCGGCGGCTGTTATGATGAAGATGCGTCTTTATGCGCTATTAGCCAAATGTGGGGCGATGCACCAAATTCAGCGGATTGTCATTTAGGATTCCGTGTTGTTCGACCCTGAGAGCCTGTGACATATGAAAAATCCGTTTTAATGTGATTTTTTTATCTCCTGGATTTGAAGTCTTGAGTTGCTCAGGATCATAGAAGTTACAAATTGAGATAAAAAAATCGCATTAATGGCTCTTACGTTTCCTGAGTGATGCGGAAATATCTTTAACACAAAGGAGTGTAGAGGCTTGTTTGTCTGTTTCAATCAGTATGGTTATTAATTAAAATCAGAATTTTTTTGTTGAAAATTACATTTGTTTCATAATCAAAAAACGTAGGGGCAACCCATTTTTAGGACAGAAAATCAAGTGAATTAAGGTGGAATTTTGTCGACATATTTGCTGTAATTTATAAACATTGACAAATAATTTTTTTAAATTATCATTAAATTTATAATTAACAGTATAGATAATAAATTTCTTTAAGAAATTTTTAAATCGGAATATTAAATTGAAAGGGGAAGGTATGGAAAAAATTGTTGTGTTAATTTCTATCTTTTTACTGACATTAATAAGAGGACAGGTTTACAGCCAGGCTGCCAGTGACTATTACCCGGGCGATACATGGCGGACATCCTCGCCCGAAGCTCAGGGGATGAATTCAGAATACCTGACCCGGATGCTTAATTCAATTAAATCAAGTGAAATCCATAGCGTAATTATTATAAGACATGGTTACGTGGTCCTGGAGGCTTACTCAGAACCATTCGGAAGGGATGAACTACATATACTCAAATCATGCTCCAAGAGCGTAACTTCCGCACTGATCGGCATAGCCATAAGGGAAGGCTACATTAAAAGTGTTGATCAGAAGGTTGTTGATATACTATCAAACCAGTATGCAATTAACAATCTCGATGATAAAAAACAGGCAGTGACAATTGAGCACCTGCTTACCATGACCTCTGGAATAAAACAGCAGGAGATCAATAGTAAATTTCCTGATAAATATCTTCGTTCCTGGAACCTTAATCAATATTATCTTGATGAGCCGATGGAAGCGGAGCCCGGACAGGTATTTCATTATGACTCGGCTGGAGTAAACCTGCTTATGGCAATCCTTCGGGAAACCAGCGGTATGTATAACTCGGATTTTGCCGATAAATTTCTCTTCAAACCAATTGGCATAACAAATTACTACTGGCAGAAAGACCGGCAGGGAAATTATACAGGCGGATGGGGACTGGCAATGACCTCCATGGATATGGCCAGGTTCGGTTATCTCTATTTGAAGAAAGGCAGATGGGAGGGCAGCCAGGTTATACCGGCCGAGTGGGTGTCTGCATCCATGTCAAATCATTTCACACCGCCTTATAGCGTTTTCCCTTCATATGGTTATCTCTGGTGGAAGCTTCCTTTCGGCGGATTTACGGCTGTGGGTTATGGCGGCCAGTACATAATGGTCATGCCCGAAAGGGATATGGTGGCCGTATTTACATCCGGTTTCTCACCAAAAAATGCAGGGTACCCTCTGAAACCCACAGCAGATTATATAAACAAATCCATCGTTTCAGATACCGCTATACCGGAAGATGAGATGAAACAAGCATCACTAACATCCGCAATTCTTAATTTCGGCAATCCAGCTGAAAACAATCCGGAAGTCATAAGACCGGAAATAGAGAATGAAATATCAGGTAAAAGTTATATTTTTCAATCGAATCCATGGCATCTTGGATGGATTACACTGACTTTCAGCAGGGAAGGTGAATGCACTTTTGAAGAATCCGGAGCGAGAGACTGGTTTTTCGACTGGAGTTTTAAAATACCGGTAGGCCTGGACGGGAAATACAGGGAAGACAGCTTTAACTCTTATACTGATTTATACCAGAAGCATATGGCGCGCGGCAAATGGATCAATAATAACACCTTAGTAATAGAATTTTATGAACCGTGGTCATCGGGCAGTAAGATTCAGTATACGATGGAATTTAATGAGAATAATCTTAAAATGACGGTAAATTTTACTACAGGAGAAGCTCAGCAGCAGTTCACAGGAAAATCATATTAGACTGCACTGCACCCGCTTTGGACTGATTTATTGGTTCCTGCTTAATAATAGATCATGTAATTGTCTCAACAACACTGTGTTTAACTAATATAAAATCAAATTAAAGATCGTAAGCTCTGATAATTTGAAAAAGGATTATTTTAATGTTAGGCTTTAATAAAAAATAATGCTGAAAATAATAACAATTTTACAAATGAAAAATTTTGACAGCAATAACCTGCAACATGCAATATACTTGAATATTACTGGAGGATAAAATGAAAAAGAGGCGAGTAGTCATCATAGGCTCAGGTTTCGGAGGACTAATCGCCGGGAATCTGCTTGCTAAAAGAGGACATAAGGTCACAATCTTCGAATCCCACAACATGCCCGGTGGTTATATAGCCGGATTTAAGCATAGCGGCTATTACTTTGAGAGCGGAACCCTTTCGTTCGAATCCTCCGCTTCTGTTTTCAAGGCCATGAAGGACATTGGAGTATATGACAGGATAGAATTCGTCAGGCAGAATGTCGGAATAATATATAAAGGCTTCGATGGGAGCATTCTGACATACGAAGAAAGCAAAAAAGCATATTATAGGTCTTTTACTGAATACAAAGAACAGCTGGATTCCTTTTTCAGTGAACTCGACCGTTTCACGGGAGCCGCTGAAGTAATGAACCTGCCGATGCCATACCTTTATAGTGGTTTTTCCTTTTTCCTAGCCTTGGTCCCCCTGATACTGAAAGGCGGTCGCTTCATGAAGCTTATGAATGAATACAAAGACCTGACAACTTCCGAATTCCTTAGTCGCTATTTCCCTAAAGGATCAAAAATTTACAACTTTCTTTACAGTTTTGGTTACCCTGATATGAATGCTGCCTACCTTGCCGCCAATCTGGCAGGCAGCGGAATAAACTCTGATTACTGGACGGTAAAAACAGGCATGCGGAGCTGGGCCGACACGATGGCTGAAAGTTTCCGGAAATATGGCGGAGAATTGAGGCTGAATTCACACGTAGACAGGATACTGACATCGAAAGGTACAGCAGTAGGAGTGGCCTGTAATAGTGCTGAGTATTATGCCGATTATGTCATCTCTGCCTCAGATTATAAAAAAACCTTTCTCAAACTGCTGGATAAACCTGAACTTATGAAGCCAGATTTTGCCGATAAGCTGGAAAAAGCGGAGGTTTCTGCAGGATTCTTTACAGTATACCTTGGATTGAATCTTCCAAACCTCTTCCTTCAGAAATATTTGAAAACTCCACATTCCATGTACTTCGGCAATGGTGAAACAGCCGATATTCACAACAATAAAGATGAAAATTTTTTTGATAAATCTTTATTGATGATCTATTCCCCATCACTTGTAAACCCCGACCATGCACCTGAAGGAAAATCCTCTCTTATGCTTCAAACGATGGTCCCTTACGGATGGATGAAAAACTGGGGAGACGGCGACAGGAACAGGTACATGGAGCTGAAAAAAACGGCAATGAATGCTATGATAAAAAGAATGACGGCCCTGATACCCGGCCTTGAAAGCCTGATAGAATACAGGGATGCGGCGACTCCTTTGACTTATGAGAGGTACACTCACAACAGCGGAGGGGCCACGTCATCGTGGAACTGGAATCCGAAAAAGAATTTTTTCGGAGGCAATATGTCCGTAAACATCGATACGCCGATCAAAAATCTTTTTATCGGATCATGCTGGGCAATGTCAATCGGTGGAATACCAGGGGCCCTTGCCGCGGCATATATGTGCGCAAAGAAAATCAGGTGATTGTTTCCATGTGTCGATGATCGAGTCCTGCAAATCGAAACAGATGAATAAAAATGCAGCTATTTTTATTTTGACATAAAAAATAGAAAGTTTATAATAAATGAACAAAAAGAGCCAGCAGGAGAGGGGGGAAATCATGCCAAAATATTCATGTCTGATTATTTTCAGTATCCTTTATGCAAAAATATATGCTTTAAATTCATTTGCGGTTATTACGACCATAAACAGTCCCTGGGAAATCAATTCAAATATTATCAGGGCTGTTCCGGAGAATTATGAAGGAAAATCCTTTAATATTGAGATTAATTCCTCGAACTGCGGGAGAACGGTAGTGGGATTCGGCGGAGCCTTCAATGAAAAGGGGTGGGTCGCCCTGCAAACTCTTTCTCCGGATAAGCGCAGAGAAGCCCTGTCGGCGCTGTTCGACCAGAAAACTGGATGCCGCTTCAATTTCTGCAGGGTCCCTATAGGTTCAAGCGATTATGCACTTAGCCGCTATACGCTGGACGATGTGAAAGACGACTATGACATGAAAAGCTTTTCGATAGACCGCGACAGGGGATGCCTGATCCCCTACATAAAAGCAGCCATGGAATTCTGCCCTGATCTAAAACTCTTCGCTTCTGCATGGACGCCTCCGGTATGGATGAAAACCAGCGGGGATTATGACGGAGGGCAGATGAAAAACGACCCCATGGTTTACAGTGCATACGCCCTTTACCTTGCCAAGTTTGCCGAAGCCTACAGGGCCGAAGGCCTGAACGTCACGGCGGTCTGCGTTCAGAACGAGCCCCTCATCGACAGGCATTATCCCTCCTGTCTCTGGACCCCTCAACAATTCCTGACATTCATCCGCGATTATGCGGGACCTCTTTTCCGAAAGAGAAATGCTTCGTTCGATCTCTGGCTTGGAACACTACAGGACGGCGACTACTCGAAATTTTCAAAGACCGTTCTCGATGACCATGAGGCCCTGAAATATGTCTCTGCTGCCGGCCTTCAATGGGACGGAATATGGCAGATGCCTGAAATAGCAAGGAACCATCCTGCGCTTACAATGATCCAGACCGAAACCGAATGCGGTAACTGGTACTGGAGACCGGGATTCAACCCGGACCATCCTCAGAACGACTGGTATTACGCTGTCTATACATGGAAAAAAGTCCGCGATTACATGAGCGCCGGGGCTTCGGCTTACGTTCTTTGGAATATGGTGCTGGACAACGAGGGTAAAAGCATTGACAGCCAGAAGCCATGGCCGCAGGATTCGGCTGTCGTTATCGATACGAACAGCCGTTCTGTCACATATACCCCGATGTTTTACGCTTTCAAGCATTTCTCTGCCGAGGTCGATACGGGGGCCAAAACTCTCACCACGACAGGCACTTTCAGCGATGAAATAGCTTTCGAGAATCCAGACGGGAGGATCATACTTGAGATCTGCAACTCTGGGCCAAAACCGATTGAACTGAAGGTAAGGGCGGACGGCTCATGCTATTCGGTTGCCGTTCCTGCCGAATCTTTTGTTACGGCGGTGTTATGAGGGGGGACCGCTTGCTTCGGCAGCAGTAACTTCCTTAAAATTGGATGCAGGTTAGAGGATGAACCTATTGTCAACTGCCATCCATATTGCCCGGCAGGTTTTAGCCGGATTATACGACAGAATTGAACCTGACTACATGGCAGATTTTGTCCTGATTATATTCCGGGATGAGAATTGTGAATTGTTATGTGAATATAAGAAATATTATCTTGCTTACCTTTTCATACATCCTTTTCGCAGCAGGACCATTATCATCTGAGGTTGTATTAATTAATAAAATAAAGGTCATTGGCAATAAATATACAGATACGAAGATAATTCTGGATTTTGTCCGGGAGTTCTCGGAAAATACCTCAATAGATGAAACAGCTTTTTCCGACATAGTGGAAAGAATACAGGAAAGGCTCATGAAAACTCAGTGGTTTGAAAGCGTAAAATGTTATATTGTGGAACTTGGCAATCATAAGGTTAATTTAGTCATCGATGTTCAGGAAGGATACCTTCTCAGGTACTGGGGTGGTGACATATATGGCGGTTTTGGGATTGATAACCTTTTTGGCTTAGGAAAATTCTCGTCCCTTGAACTTGGATATAACAAGCAATATTTGACATATAGTGATAAATTTATCGGGAATGAACAATGTTTTTATGATTTAGGTATAGGAAATAAGCCAACCGAATATCTTTCATCGGGAGTTTCAAATATCTGGGTGCAGGAACTGAATCTTTATGAAGACTTCGGCATAAACCTCCCTTATGACTTCATGATGGGGTTGGGCTTTAACACTTCACAAATATACAGCAGCAGTTATTATTACCTGGATTCCTTTGTTGATCCATTGACATTTATTGATTATGATACAAGAGATAAAGTTTTTTCTCCAGGTAAAGGCATGTTTTGCGGCATAAATTGCGGATTTTTTTATCCTCAAGATTTGACAAGAATACAGGCCGATTACAGGACTTATTTCAGCCTGGTACAAAATCTTTTGAAATTCGCTTTCAGATTAAACGGAGGCCTGGAATTTGGGACCGTAAACGATGATTATTTTATGTTAAGCCTTGGGGGAATTGACGGGGTCAGGAGCGATTATGTACCCGGAATGATAGGGATTTCGATAATGCAGTTGAATACTGAACTTAGGTTGAGTCTTTTTAAAATTTATTTTCTGGATTTTGTGGTATTGGAATTTGAGCCGGCCTTATTTTTTGATATTGGCGAGGCTTATTCCAATATTAACGCGATAAATGGATTTTTTTCTCCTATTATCGGTTTTGGACCATCAATCCATATAAATTTAGGTGACCCGCTGTATATACCTCTTCGATTTGATTTTGGATTCGGTGTAGATGGAAGGATGAATTTCTTTTTTGCTATTGAAAATCCGTTTTAGAGAGATGGCCGGACTATGAAATTCAATAGATGGTAATAAGATAAACCGTAGGATTGGGCTGGATTGGCCTTTTGGCTTTAAAATATAGATATCAAGGAAGGAAAAAACATGACATATGTTGCTTTTTTGCGCGGCATTAATGTCGGAGGCAACAGGGTGCTTCCCATGGCGGAACTGAAGTTAATTTGCAATGGAATAGGTTTTAAAAATGTCCAAACCTATATCCAGAGCGGCAATGTCATATTCGAAAGCGATCTTCCTGAAGAAGCTCTGACAAAAAATTTGGAACAAGCCCTGTACTCAAGGGAACAAAAACAAATTAATGTAATCATACGGACAGTGATGGAGCTTGAATCGATCATTTCCTCAAATCCTTTCCCGGATGCGAAGCTTTCGCGGGTTGGTGTTATGTTTTTTACAGACCCTGTACCGGCTGATTTATTGAAAGGGTTTAAGATACAGGGATCGGAAGAAATAATAATTTCCAGACGGGAGATTTATATCTATTATCCTCTTGGCATGGGGCGTTCAAAACTGAAACTTCCATTAAT
>CAYPRX010000071.1:0-2102 GCA_964413265.1 uncultured Brevinematales bacterium | reverse complement strand
ACAATATTTGGAATTTTTAAAAGGACTTTTCCATCATGCTTTTTGAAGATCAGAACTCTGGAAGCCTTCCAAATCGGAGGCCCTTAATCCCTAATCTCGACCAGATTTTTAAATATTCTCAATACAGAATATAGGAGTTATTTATGAGTGTTACATTAAGAGAAAAAAAGCTTGATGACGGTACTTCTTCTTTATATCTCGATTTGTATATTAATGGTCAGCGAAAATATGAATTTCTTAAGATTTATTTAGGGAAAGATAAAGAGGTTAACAAGGAAAATAGAAGGGTCGCCGAAAGCATAAGGGCAAAACGAGAAATTGAGATAAACAACAATCAGTACGGCATGATACCTACATTTAAAAGTAATATTGATTTTGTAAAATATTTCGAACAAAAAGCGGGCAATGATATTTACTGGAAGAAAGTCTTATATCATCTTAAAAACTACACCAGGGGTATCAAGCTTTCGGCAGTCGATGAAAAGTGGCTTAAGTCATTCCAGGATTATTTACTGACCAAAGTCAAGGTAAACTCAGTCCATAATTATTTTATTTACATAAACTTAGCTTTGAACAAGGCCGTCAAAGAAAAGCTCATTCCCGACAATCCCTGCAAATATATCGATAAGCTTAAAATGGAAGAAGTAGAAAAAGTTTACCTGACAATAGATGAAGTTCAGAAGCTTGCCGATGCCGAATGCCCCGACCCCGAGGTCAAAAGGGCTTTTCTCTTTTCCTGCCAAACCGGGTTAAGAATAGGTGATTTAAGGAAGCTTAGCTATACAGATATTGAAGACGGAAAGCTGAAATTCAGGCAGAAGAAAACGGGAAGATTCGAATATATACCCCTCTCGAATACTGCTGAAAGGCTGATTGAAAACAGGGAATCGAATATAATCCGCATAAATAAAAGCGAGATATTCGAATTGCCGAACCCTGAGACGATCCGTCAGAATTTAAAAAGATGGTGTAAAAATGCCGGTATAAATAAGCCTGTTACTTTTCATACTTCGAGACACAGTTTTGCCACAATCGCTTTGACACAGGGAGTTGATCTTTACACGGTTTCAAAACTGCTTGGCCACAGGAGCATTACAACTACTCAGATTTACGCTAAGATTGTGAACGAGAAAATGAGGGAAGCTGTCAATAAGTTACCAGAAATAGATTTTGACTTTAAGCAGGCTTGAAAGCATTAAAATAACGCCACCTTGCCCCGTTTACGGTCTTTCAAATTATTCTTTGTGATAAAATTATCATCCAAAAAGAAGGAATACCCTTTAAAATAAACAAAACAAAAAAGAGAAAATAAAATAATAACAACAGTATTTTTAAAGGATTTGCAGTAAGGACATTGTGGTTTATTATTCCATTTTACTTTTTCAAGATGATCTAAACAATCCTTTTGGGTAGGAAATCAATTATAAATTTCAAAAATATTCATAGAATCCTCTCTACTCATACCCTTGACTTTGTCTACTTGAATCGATTAAATTAAATGATATTTATAATATAATGTAAATAGATTTTGAAAATATTTTTCTACCTATATCTAATACATTACCGATTTTAATAAAAATCAAAATCTAAGGAGAAAATACATGAAAAAAGAGTTTCAGGATCAATTAAACAGGATTGAAGTTCTTCTCAAAGAACAAAAAGAAAAACCTCTTACATTTGATGAAGCTTGCAAATATATAGGACTCAGCAAATCTTCTATGTATAAGTTAACTTTTCGGGGGTTGATTTCGCATTACAAACCAAATGGCAAGTTGATTTATTTTACAAAAGAGGATCTTGATAATTGGCTTTTAAGAAATAAAATTGAATCTAAAGAATTAATAGAGAAAATAGCTGACAATTATATCAAGTACAAAGGACCAGTAATATGAAAAATCGATTACCAACATTAAAGTATTTCTCATCTTTAATAAAGTGTTCTCAGTATCATTTTTTGTTATTGACAGGAGCATATTATGTATGATGCAGTCTATTTGATATTAGAAACAACAGAGCCAGTTTATGAAAGACTTTCAGATCTTAAGAGGACAACTTTTGAATCGGGTCTTGATTGTTATGATGGAAAAATTGAAAATTTAAGG
>CAYPRX010000070.1:0-2260 GCA_964413265.1 uncultured Brevinematales bacterium | reverse complement strand
GCCGGCAGAAGGGTTTATATAAGAGAGTTCAACACTGCGGAGAATTCGATCATCCTCGGCGAAAAGCCCATGTCAAAAAAATTCACTGTCCGGAAGCTCAATATCTTTTCCGGCAGATTCACCGACGGAAATTACAGCGTTCGCCTGCGTTATCAGAGCCCGCCGTCAGGCTGCCGAGTCAGCCTCAATAATGACCGGGCAGGAGTCATTCTTGATGAGGCCCGGGGATTCGTCACACCCGGGCAGTTTGCAGTCTTCTACAGGGAGGGATTTGTATACGCCAGCGGTGAGATCGAGGAGGCTGAGTTATTGTAGCGAGTAATTAAATAATATGCATGCCCGCCGGAGGGTAATTTGTTATCTCACTGACTTCGAAAGCTTGAGCCGCACAGGCTCAAAACAGCTGCAAGCGCAACTCGACCGGTCACAGGAAAGCTATTTAAAAAGATTCCTTTTTATAATTTTATTTTCTAAAATTTGCAACTATGACCGGTCTCGGACAAGCGCTTGCTTACCGCTGTTTTTCGCCCACGGCTCTACGCTTTCTCATTATGTTCGATAAAAATTACCCTCCGGCTGAGACGCATCTTATATTAATTTAAGAAATAATCACTTGGGAGGTAGAGTGTACTCGTAAGCTCCCTCTCCATAACCGGATACTCCAGGTTGCCACTTTTCAACAGGAAGGTACTTGGTACGTCCAGATCCAGTTCCCTTGATTCCTTCAAATCGGCCTGTCCCCTTGATGATTTCTTTTTTAAATCCGCCAGTTGAAGGAACTCCCGGCACTCCCATTCCGAGCGTACCCTGAACTCTTTCCATAATAGTAGAGCCGTCAGGAAAAGTCACGGTATCATAGTACAATAATGAAGCCCCATTCTTGACTGCTTCGCCTGTGCCAATCATGTGAAAGTTCGCAACTTCCCCGTTTTCAAACACAAAAAGCCCGCCGCGTTCATAGAACATAACGAGGTGTCCTTCCTCATCGCCAACCGGAATATTCTCTTCTTTAATCGTGTAGGTGTAACTCTTATATTTCAGTGTCTCTGCGCCTCCCTGAATTACAGCTCCAAGAACCCAGGCTGAGGTCGCTAAAATGACGAAAAAGAGCCATGCCATCTTTTTTTTACCCATAGCAGTTTCCTCCTTTCATTCTATAAAATAATAAAACTTGAACCGTACCAAAACAGACTCCAATTGATAGAATTTTATCATAAAAGCCATACATTGCATTTTACGGGTGAATTTTCTATGAATTTTAAAGCGTTTGCCAGCACTTTGTTTTGAAATGTCCTGTCTGACAAAAGGTTCAGCAATTTATTCGGTATGATTATATTTCTATAGGAATAATCTGACAGCGATCTCCTCCACCAATAACCTTTGCGCTCAGAATCCGGTATCTGTTTTTCAAAATATTTAAAAACACTGTCACCGCACATAACACTTTTGATCATAACAAATGATTTTTTGTCAATTTTTACAGGTTTGATGACCCTGTCAAAAAGATTGCTGCATAAAAAATACCTGCAGATCAGGCGGTCGTAGCAATCCTGAGTATTTGTAAATACATTGCATCCAGAACAGCATCCACCCTCGCATATGTTTTTGCAGATGAAAAGCAACTTCGTTTTATCCAGGAATGAACTTACAACATCAAGATAATAATTAATGTTTAATTCCTAATTTCATTTTTATATCTCTATGACCTGATCCTTATTTCATTTATATTGTAATTAGGGTTTTTTATCCTGACAAGAATAATTTATAAAATTATATCACGAATGAATAACTATCCTTCATGCCTTTATCCGGCAATGATCCCTGTTTTAATTATTATCTTAGCAAGCAATTTTGCAATAATATTTTTTGCAAAGCTGATTTTTACCTTATAAAAATATTCAGTTTTACTATCAGTCCATCCCGATTTCCTCCAGTACTCCCTGTCATATTTTGAGCCATCTTCATTCCTGGAGAATATCTCTTTCTGGTAATTGAACGCAACCAGTTCAAACAATGTCGGTTTCAATAATTCATTTTTTCTTAGTTTTGCAACAAGCTTCCGGCATTCTTTCCTTATCAGGCTTTTAATTTTCAACTCATATGCGGGATTTGCATCGTAACTGTAATTTTTTATGCCGATTTTTCCCAGAACTCTGAAACCCACTCCCTCCGACAGCCGGGTAAAGGTCCGCAAGGCATACCCTTCGCCAAAAACAGCCGCGCAGGAAAGAAGCAATGAGTATTTACCCTTGAAAAGGGG
>CAYPRX010000069.1:0-2005 GCA_964413265.1 uncultured Brevinematales bacterium | reverse complement strand
GCTTACGGAACCTGCGGCCAGTGGAGGGGACAGATACAGTTACCTTGAATACGGCTCCTCTAAAACTACAGTTAATGCTATAACAGCATACCTCGGTGTAGAGCTGAGAAAAACAGGCGTAACTGTTCTCTCCATAGCTCCCGGTTATACGAAAACTGATTTAAATAATTTTCGCGGGACGAACCCTCCCGAGCATGCGGCGAGCATCATTGTGAAATATGCCCTCGATACTGATGAAAGTAAAACAGGGGGTTTTTTTGACGAAAAGGGACGGCTTCCATGGTGAGCAGTGTTATTTTTGCACAATATTACCGGATTCAATACAATATTTTTGGATAAAAAGATCGCTCATCATTATAACGGGATTGATACGGAGGTTTTTTATGAGCATCACAAAAGATTATTTCGGTAAGGCCGCTGTCGCAAAAGATGTATATTTATTCACCCTGACAAACAAAAACGGACTAACTGTAAAAATTACAGATTACGGCGGAATTGTGACTTCCCTGCTGGTGCCGGATAAAAACGGCAAGCTGGGAGACATTGTTCTGGGTTTCGATAATATTGAGAGTTATCTCGCGGGGCATCCTTATTTCGGTGCAATAATCGGCAGGTATGGCAACCGCATAGCCGCAGGAAAATTCTCGCTCAACGGCAAGGAGTATAAACTTGCCGTCAATGACGGTGAAAATCACCTTCATGGAGGCTTGATCGGTTTTGATAAGGTCATCTGGAATGCTGCTGAGGTTCAGGATCCTTTAGGCCCTGCGCTGGTATTGAGCTACTTTTCAAGAGACGGCGAGGAGGGATATCCTGGAAATTTGAGCGTCAATGTGAAGTATACTATGGATGACCGAAACGAACTTCACATAGATTATATGGCACAAACAGACCAGGATACTGTGGTAAATCTCACTCACCACAGTTATTTTAATCTGGCCGGTTCAGGCGATATTTTGAGTCACAGTATGCAGATCAACGCTGACCGGTTCACTGTGGTGAATTCTTCTCTTATACCTACTGGTGAAATCCGTCCTGTTCAAAATTCACCTATGGATTTTATAGCGCCCCATACGATAGGTTCCAGAATCGCACAGGTGCAGGGAGGCTACGACCACAACTATGTCCTTAATAAAGTTGAAAAAGAACTATCTCTGGCTGCCAGGGTGCAGGAAACTTTTAGCGGCAGGACAATGGAAGTTTTCACAACAGAGCCCGGCGTACAGTTTTATTCCGGTAATTTTCTGAATGGTTCATTGAAGGGAAAGGGCGGAGCAGTTTATCAGAAGCATGCCGGATTCTGCCTTGAAACCCAGCATTTCCCCGATTCTCCGAACCACAAAGAATTTCCGTCGACTGTGCTAAAAAAAGGTGAAATTTACAAGCAGACGACTGTATTTAAATTTTTATAGGGCAACACGCGGCCGCTTCTGCCAAGGAGTGATAATGATAGAAGAGGTTCTGCCATCACCGGAGTAACAGAGCATAAGCTATTGAAAATTTTCATTATTTCGTTTTGTATTGTTATTTCCATCCTATTCTTATCAGTAAGCGCGTGGGCTTTTATTTTCGGCTGTTTTTTTCTTTCCTGTCTATTAATTCTTCCTCTCGCAGCAATATTTATGATTTTATTCGGAAAATTCCGAAAAATTTTCTTTGTCGCTGGAACAGTCTGCTATATCATACTCTTGATCCTGACTTATAAAGTTCCTATCTCCGAGATTAATGCCGGCATAAACAGATTGTCAGCGAAGATCCATAAATCGCAGGGGGCCGGCTCATTAAACCTGGAAGAGAAAATCGGGGTATATGGTCTCAATATCATTATGGGTTTAGCCGCGTTTCCGGTATATCCTGAGGCTTCTCTTGAAACATTATTTTTGATTTTTCCCGCTCCGAAAGGGGGAAGCCGGATATTTCATTCTAATTTTGCCGAAAGATCGGATTTAGTGAGGCATAAAATATATGACTTTAATATACTCCTGAATTCCCGGAAGGAAAATAT
>CAYPRX010000068.1:0-3358 GCA_964413265.1 uncultured Brevinematales bacterium | reverse complement strand
TCACCTCAAGTCTTGAAGCTATCGCGACTGGGCAGGATATCGATCTGGATAAGAAAGTCCCAATTACATCAAACGATGAAGTAGGCAGACTTGTATCAGCCTTTAACCTCATTCAAAGCCGGGAAAAGGAACATGTTCAGGAAATCATCGAAAAAAACAGGTATCTGATAATACAATCACGCCTTGCTATGATGGGTGAAATGCTAAGTAATATCGCGCATCAGTGGAGACAGCCTCTCAATTTAGTCGGTATAATAATTCAGAGCATACAGACCCGTTATGAACATGGGGAACTGGACAGGAAATTTCTCGATGAAAAAGTGGAGGCAGGGATGAGCCACCTGCAATTAATGTCCAGAACAATAGATGATTTTAGAAACTTTTTCAATCCTGAGGAGGAAAAGTCCACATTTTTTATAAAAAACGCAATTGAAAGTGTAATGAATATAATCGGGCCGACGCTGGCTAACAGTAATATTGAAGTAAGTATAAATATAGATGAAAATATTATACTCAAGTGTTATTATAATGAATACAAACAGGTAATACTTAACATTCTTTCCAATGCCAAGGATGCATTAGTGAATAATCATATTATGAATCCCAGGATATTAATTAAGGCCTTCCAGAAAGATGGTAAAACAATTATGTCCATTTCCAACAACGCCGGCAGGATCAGTGACAATATTATCGAAAAAATATTCGATCCCTATTTTACAACAAAGGTTGACGGCACGGGTTTAGGACTTTACATGTCAAAGATAATCGTAGAAAAGAACATGAACGGGATCTTAGAGGGCATCAACATTTCCGACGGAGCGGAGTTCAGGATCATTCTTTAATTAAAAATTGAACCGGATTTTTGTGTTTATTAAAGGCTTGTCTTCTGGTTTAATAGTCTTTCATCTGCTTAATCTGCATAATCCTTACAAAGTGCCTTCTTTCCTCTTCTATAATGTTTTTTATCAGGATTTTATGATCTTCTGCCATAAAATCTGTAATTTCATTGTAAAATAATATTGTGTCCAGTTCAATTCCTGTTAAAAATTCAAAAACAGATTCTATGTCTATTATCCTGCTGATTTTCTTGGATAGAATATCTTTGTTGAACATGAGGCCGTTTATATAAATATTGAGGAAGTGAATATGCTCTGGAACAGGCTCTGATTCATATATATTCTTTCCAAAATCCAGCAGCATATTTTTAAATATTGACGAATGTTTTGACTCCTCTCCGGCAAATGTGATGAATAAATCCCTTGTTTCTACTGATTTCATCAGTTTTGACAGACCATCATATAAATCTTCCGTTTTATTTTCGGTCATAACGGCAAAATCGATTATGTCCCTTATTGTCAATAACGATGAAGACGATGATTCCATACTGTCCGCCCTTTCATTTTAAGTATACTGTATAAAGTAAACGAAAGTCAATAAAATTTATCGGACTATGAGGCCGGGAGCAGGATCAATCTATGATCAGGAGAAAATATTTCTTTTTGCAGCACTTTTATTCTTGAATGATCTTTATGCTCAGGGTTTATTAAAAAGATGCTTTCCGCCTTAACAATAGCTGAAGGCAATTTAAGTATTAGAGACATTTTTGACTGTATCCATTTTGTTCCTTCATTTACAGTATATACAGGGCAGGGTGTTCTGTTCCAGTCGGGAGGAAATTTACTTTGATCTAATTCATCAATTGAATCATCAGGGACCTCAATTGTCAAAACAAAACGGTTATATAATTCGCTGATAAACTGACAGTGTACTATGGTCTCTAAAATTGCAAGAGATGTGCTCCCGGCTGTATAAACTGCCGGGATTCCCTTTTTATTCCACCTGCCGCCGGCTTTCTCAGCTCCTTTTCCAGTAAGACATTCGCTTACATGCTTTTCTTTTGACAATCTGTAGACTACCATCAGCTGAATTCACTGTATTCGATTTTATAAAGTTCATCTTTAACGAGATCACGCCCTTTATGGGTATTCATAATCTCAAGGGGTGTTTTATTGCTGAAATAAGTGTTTTTAGTGCATAACCATTCGTTAAGCCTTTGTTTTTTCCCGTCAAATGCGTCAATTCCCACAGCGTAAATTTCTCCCATCTCAATAAGTGTTTCAGATACCGGATATTTTAAAATTTTATTTCTGCCTGACAGTTCCCTTTGAAAGGTTCTCATAGAAATCGGCAGAATAGCCCCTAGAACTTTTAAATCAAGATTTGAATAATCGACAAAATTCCTGGCATAATTTGAAGTAAAATGATTTTTAATTATTTCAATTAAATCATTTTCATCATTAATTTTTTTAACAAGAGAAACCGGCATTTTATACATTTCATGAAGAAATGCATAATTCATAAAATACCCCCTTTGAAGTCATATTACATTTAATATAATGACATTTGACATTGCTGTCAAGTATGACAATAAAAAATACTCAAATGTGCGAAGATCGAGCAATGCGGCAAGTTGTCGGCGGCCGTGCCGTGGACCGGACAGCAGCTGCGGTTCCGATTTTAATGCCATCTTAGACCAAGGTTGTGGAATATTTAAGGTTGTGGAATATTTAATTGACAAGGTGAAATGTGATCGTTAAAATGCTGGCAAGATGATGGCTTCTTTTTATGTAGACCTGTACGATTATGGTGGATTTAAACTAAGCTGGTGATTTTCCGGCTATCTTCAGGAGGTAAATCATGAACATTCTGCTATGGGTTCTTCAAATCCTTCTCGCACTGCATACCGCCATAGGCGCTGTGTGGAAGTTTTTCAATTCCGAGCAAACCGTGGCTTCCCTGAAAGCGCTTCCCCACGGTGTTTGGCTGGCGATGAGCATACTTGAACTGCTTTGCAGCCTGGGCCTGATCCTGCCATTCATTAAGCGCCTGGGCATTCTGGCCCCTATTGCGGCAGTCTTAATCGCTGCGGAAATGCTGCTCTATTGCGGGTTAAGTGTTTTTTCCGGTTCCCCGGAGTACAGCCATATAATTTATTGGCTTGTCGTAGCCGCCATATCGGGGTTTATTGCCTACGGCAGGAGTGTGCTAAAACCTCTTTAACGAGCATACCCGATGGCTGGTACCTTAAAGTCTGTTGAAGGAGGTTTTTTCTATGGGAAAAGCACAGGACACGAAAGATACGAAATCCCCGTCCCAACTGATAGATAAGAGAATTGAGGAACTTGGAGACTGGAGGGGCAAGATGCTCTCCCGGATCCGTGCGCTGATCAAAGAGGCAGACCCAGAAGTGACCGAGGAGTGGAAGTGGAGAGGGACTCCAGTCTGGTCCCACAATGGTATTATCTGCACAGGCGAGACGTACAAGGATCATGTGAAGATGACCTTCGCCAAAGGGGCT
>CAYPRX010000067.1:0-82534 GCA_964413265.1 uncultured Brevinematales bacterium | reverse complement strand
AAAAATAATTCCGCAACATTCAGGAGAACATTGTAGGAAAGATATGATTCATTATCGGGACCGCAGAAAAAGCGCGTGGATAAGTTATTGAAAAGAATAGATTCCGGATTTTTTTAGACGCTTCCTGACAAACCATACAGCGGTCGGGTTGCGCTTACAGCTGTTTTGAGGCTATGAAGACCACGCCTTCGAAGTCAGTGATATAAAATTGCCTCACGGCATACACTTCTTGACAATAGGAAAAATTTAACTAAATTTGAAATAGGAGAACATTATGAAAATATTTTTAAATATAGTCGGGATATTGTTAGCCCTTTTCGGCATAGTCTGGTTCCTGCAGGGAATGAATTTAATGCCTGGAACGCCGATGTCGGGCCAGTTAATTTGGGTCGTCATTGGGGTTGCTGTATTTATAGCAGGCGCCGGAATATTATTTTTCGGTAATAAAGGCAAAAAAAAGACCGCCTGATTATTTCCGGTATTATCAGGATGTCAGTTTAAAGTCAATTTATTATTATGAAAAATGATGAAAAAAAAGGATGGATTGAGAGGGTAATAAAACTGGCGTATGTCAGGCCTGAAGAATGGCGGGGCCTGGTATGGTCTTTTGTTTATTTTTTTTCCCTTCTCACTTCCTACTATATAATCCGCCCTATGCGCGAAGAGATGGGCATTGCCGGAGGGGTGGAAAAGCTGCAGTGGATGTTCAGCGGTACATTCCTGGCAATGCTTGTCTGCGTACCTGCGTTCGGGTGGATAGCAAGACGTTTCCCTATACGAAGGTTCATGCCTTATGTTTATTATTTTTTCATTCTAAACCTGCTGATATTTTTTATTTTGTTTAAATCCTCATTTTCTCATGTTATAGCGGCAAGGGCCTTTTTTATCTGGACAAGTGTTTTCAACCTTTTCATAGTTTCTGTCTTCTGGAGCTTTATGACCGATGTTTATAATAATGAACGCGCGGGCAGGCTTTTCGGTCTGATCGCGGCTGGCGGTTCCATAGGAGCTGTTGCAGGTCCGGCTATTACAGCATTCCTGGTCCTCCGGATCGGGACATCAAATATGCTCCTAATTTCCATTGCATTCCTGGGGTTTGCGGTCCTGTGCATCCACAGGATCATAGCATGGAGACAAAAAGAGGGAGGGAGCAGTTCACCTGCCTCATCTGAAAAGGGAATGGGCGGAGGTGTTCTTGCAGGAATAGAACTGGTCTTCAAATCTCCTTATCTTCTTGGAATCTGTATCTTTATGCTTCTTTATACTACGCTATCAACTTTCCTTTATTTCCAGCAGGCTTACATTATCCGCGCAAATTTTTCTGATCCGGCAAAACGCACAGCTCTTTTCGCCGGAATAGACTTTTCAGTTAACATGCTGACCCTTCTTTTCCAGTTCATTTTTACAAGCCGGATAATCAAATTATTCGGAGTTTCAATAGCCCTGGCAGCAGTTCCTGTTCTGGTAGTAGCCGGATTTCTAACCATGGGATTTGTGCCTGTTCTTGCAATACTTATCGTTTTCCAGGTTTTGAGGAGGGCAGGGGATTATTCGGTCACCCGTCCCGCCAGGGAAATGCTGTTTGTAGTCCTTTCCAGGGAAGAAAAATACAAGGCGAAGAATTTCATTGATACTGTTATTTACAGAGCTGGGGATGCATTCAGCGCCTGGGTTTATACCGCTCTCCAGGGAGCAGGACTTGCAATTAAAGGAATTTCAATGGTCGGTGTGGTGCTGGCTCTTTTCTGGGCTATCATATCCTTCAGGCTGGGCAGCAGGCAGGAAAAATTAGCCACTTCCGTGCAAGCCGGGCAGAAACCATAGGGTAAGGAGGTAACTTATGTCTAAAACATTTAACATAATAACCAGGAGAAGTTTTTTAAAGAGGTCTTTGGCTATAGCAGCCGGAATAGTCCTATCAAGGGCGTCCATCTTCAGGGGAGCCGAAGCAATAACGGCCATGGAACCCATTAAACAGAGGATTCCATCTTCAGGAGAAAAACTACCGGTTATAGGTATGGGTTCTTCCGGGACTTTCGATGTTGGAAGCGATCCATCCACCAGGGCAGAACTTACAGGTGTCATAAAAACTCTCTTCGGGTATGGGGGAAAAGTCATCGATACTTCTCCTATGTACGGAAGGGCCGAAGAGGTAATTGGAGACCTGCTTAAGGTTACAGGGTTAAGAAAAGATGCATTTATCGCTACCAAGGTCTGGACCGACGGCAGGGAAGCCGGTATCGAACAGATGAAACGATCGATGGCTCTCCTTGGGACCGATGTCATTGATCTGATGCAGATCCACAACCTCAGGGACTGGAAGACCCATCTGCCCGTTCTCAGGGAATGGAAAAGCAGGGGTATCTTCAGATATATAGGCATCACGACATCCGATGGGCGTTTAAACGATGAATTCGCAAGGATAATGCGCAGTGAGACACTGGATTTTGCTCAGTTCACCTACAACATTGCAGACCGGGAACCTGAAAAGGACCTGCTCCCTATTGCATCTGACCGCGGTATCGCCGTCTTGATAAACCGTCCCTTCAGGAGAAACGACCTTTTCGACAGGGTGAGAGGCAAACCTCTTCCTGACTGGGCGGATGAATTCGACTGCAGAAGCTGGGGGCAGTTCTTCCTTAAATTTATAGTATCTCATCCTTCTGTTACCTGTGTTATTCCCGCCACTGCGAATCCCGGACATATGAAAGACGATATGGGTGCAGGGATGGGCCGCCTTCCTGACGCTGCAATGCGTGCCAAAATGGCAAGGTATTTCGATTCGCTATAAATGGAATTACCGGTGAGTAAAGTCAATATCCTAATTATTTTTCTTCTTTCTTTTATAGAAACGTATATTTAATATAAATAATATAATGATTACTGCAAGAACTATATTCGGGATAGCGCTGTACAGCGTATTAATCCCTTTCATTGGATTATAATAAGAATAAAAAATATTTTTATACAAAAATTCATTTGGAATGTTATTATTTAGAGTATTATATAAAACCTTCGATTCCTTAGATATATTTAAAAATACACCATAAAATACCACCAAAATTAATAAAATGCCTGTAATGGAAAATATTACTGGAACTGTATGTTCAGAGAAATAAGTTCTTGCTTCTTTTGAGGTAATAAGCCATCCAATAATTAACAGCATAAAGCCAAAAGATGTCCACACTGTTGAAAAATACTGATCAAAGAGATTCTTTTCAGTATTAAAAATTAAATCAATGTCATTTCTGTTATATGCTATATTATTAGGAGTCCAGACTGCATATAGAATGACATTCTTTGTACTCATAACAAAAGTTGATTTCTCAATATAATTTATCCCCTCAGCGTTTGTCCATCCTGTAAATGAGTATCCGGTCTTTGACAATTTACCATTATTTCCAAGTACTGTTACTATTTGTCCCTTAGCATAATGAATGGGATCTTTTGGTATAAAACCCTTTGTCGGATTATTAGGATTATATGAGACAGTATAGGTTGTTTTGCTTGAACACCCGGTTAAAATAAATAGAATAAAAAATATAGTAAATATCAAAATATTTTTCATAAATCCCCCCTGAATTTATTTTTCTGATTATATGTGAATAGTACCAATAATTATTTTATATAAAATATACTAAAAAGATATAAAATATTTGTCAATAAGATTCTCAGCTGAATGAATGCAGGCCGAAATCGTGCATTATGAAGAAGGCGTGGAATTGCCGGCGAGTAAATAAAATTCCGCCCGGCCGGAGGGCAATTTTATCGAACATAATGAGAAGGCGTAGAGCCGCAGGCGAAAAACAGCGGTAAGCAGGCGCTTGTCCGAGGCCGATCATAGTTTTAAATTAAAGAAATTAAAGTGATAAAAAAGAATTATTTTATAACAGCTTCCTATGATCGGCCGAGTTGCGCTTGCAGCTGTTTTGAGCCTGTGCGGCTCAAGCCTCCGAATTCAGTGAGATAAAATTGCCCTCCGGCATGCCGGGATATTATATTGGAACCTCAAATTTGACTTTTAGGTACCGAAAAATTAGAATAACCTGCCGTATCAGGCAGATTAATCGGGGTGTAGCGCAGTTTGGTTTAGCGCACTACCTTGGGGTGGTAGGGGCCGTGAGTTCGAATCTCACCACCCCGAATGATCCGGGTTGTCTCAAGCGGGGCAGCCCTTTTTTTATCCGGGGGATGACCATGGAGAAGTACATTGAAAACGCCCGCATAATTATTGAAGCCCTGCCTTTCATAAAAGAGTTCAATAATAAAACTATCGTGATCAAGTATGGCGGCAATGCCATGGAAGACCCGGAGCTTAAGAAAAAGGTCATACTGGACGTGGTTCTGTTAAAATTCATTGGTCTAAAAATCGTGCTTGTGCATGGGGGAGGGCCTCATATCACCAGCCTGATGGAGAAACTCGGCAAAGAAGCGGTTTTTATTTCGGGACACAGGGTTACCGACAGTGAAACCATGGAAATAACCGAAATGGTGCTCAGCGGCCTGATCAATAAGGAAATCACTTCACTGATAAATTCCAGCGGCGGAAAAGCAGCCGGTATTTCCGGCAGGGATGCAAATCTGATCCTGGCCGAAAAAAAAGACCGGAAACTGGGTCAGGTTGGATCGATAGTGAGGATAAACCCTGAGATTCTGCTTACACTGCTGGATAACGGGTATATCCCCGTAGTGTCCCCCGTTGCAGCCGGTGAAGCGGGCGAAGCCTTCAATATTAACGCCGATACGGCCGCCGGCGAGATTGCAGTCAGCCTCAGGGCATCAAAGCTTATCTATATGACTGATATCAGAGGGATCTATACCGATATAGGTGATAAATCAACCTTCCTTCCGACGATAGATGAAGCCGGCATCAGGAAAATGATCAAGGATGGAGCTATAGATAAAGGGATGCTCCCCAAAGTCAATTCTGCGATTAAAGCAATAAATAATGGCGTTGAAAAAGTTCATATCATAGACGGTACAATCGAGCATTCTCTTATTCTCGAGCTTCTGACCAGTGCCGGTATAGGAACAGAAATAGTCCTGAGGTAGCTATCTTCCCACGCTGAATTTGTCATTGTTGAAGATGGAACTCGGCCTTGCGTACGATTCCTTCGAATAAGGGCTTTTGTTGCCATTCTTATCCACGCTTCTGATTGATATGAAATACGGTTTCTCATTGATAAGACCGGTAAGTGTATAGCTCATGGGGTTTATCCTGCCTGGTTCCACAGACCTAACAAATATCGGGGATTTACCCTCGGCGGCTTCATCGCAGATATAACAGCCGATCCTGTTTCCGTAATAAATTTCATACCCCTCTATATTATCTTCTGGAGACGGTATCCATGTTATAAGAATCTTCCCGTCCATTGCCTGGGCCCCTGTTATTAACGGACTTTCAGGCGAATTGCCGACGGAATAATCCAGTTGGATGGAATAGATGTTGATTTCCTTATCCTCTTCCTCGTAGGGGTATACCTTGAGCATAAATTGAATATATTTGCCGCTGTTCAGATTTTCAGGAAAATTTTCACTGCCGTTTTGAATATATACCCACTTGATGTTTTTGTCTCCTGGAAGAAAATAAGAATCCGAAATCCTGTATGCAAACTTGATAAAGGAGTAGTCCGGCATATCTGATTGATACGATATCTTTTTCAAAGATGCTATATTCTTTGAATATTTGTAAACGTCGGTTATCAGACAGGCATTCGAAGTATTGAACTTCTTCAGATCAAACTCTGATGCGGAATAACGCCCGATTTTAAAGTTAGCCAGGGAAAAGAAGGCGTTCCTCCCGATGAGAAATGAAGCGCTCATTTCATCCTTTATTTTCGGATTCAAGACCTCTGAGAGGGGTGAGCTACTCGCAGTCACCCATTTGACTTCCTGCTCTATTCCGTTTTTATAATTGGAAATTTTTCCGTTTTTGATGTCGAAACTCAGGGCATGATGCTCCCATTTATTCAGAACAATATTATCCTCATCATTTATATCGAGTGAAAAGGATTCGTTCTTTTCATTATAGAAAAAATTAAGAAACTGATAAGCGACCCTGCTGTTTTTTATTAAGACTGAAAACCCGTAATTATTTTTATCATTTTCGTCCGACAGATTATTCCCGATGTATTTTATAATGTACTGATAATCGTAATTTTTGTAGGCATAAAGCCAAAAATCTATTGTAAAACTTCCTATGATATTTCCAGGAGTAAAAATCGAGGAATGCAGGGGCAGCATGGAAATATAATTATCCGAATAGTAAAATTTACCTGAATAATTTCCATTGACACTTTGATATTTATTCATTTCGAATTTTGAATAAAGTATTTTGTAATTTGGAAGGGTCAGAACAGGATTCCCAAAATCTAAATACAGATCGTAGGAATTTATGTCATGATTTGTGTTTTCATTGATCTGAAAAGCAAATCTCTGGTTAATTTTTTTCAGGTTGAGATTCTCTATCTGATAGACATTAATATCCCTGCTGTCCAGAAGCCAGCTGTTTTCCGTTGTGAATGGTCTCAAAGGATAAACAAATGAGCTGCAAAACAGGATAACTGAAACGGCCATGACCGACCTTATCATAAAGAACAGCCTCCATAGTTGTTCTTTATTTTCGGCCATTTTTCGTTTTTTCTTAGGTAAAAGCGGGATTAATGAACTGTCAGTCAAATCTGTGACCAGGACTCCTGGTATTTTTTTATCCCGCTTTTTCTATAGTCTCAATGCCTGTTATATTAATTCTTGTCCATGAATCTATATTGTTGTTATTTCCAGTTCCAAGCTGGCCGTCATGGTTATTACCGGCAAGCCAGATCGTGCCGTCCTTTTTCAGAGCAAGACTGTGATCGGCTCCTGCGGAAATAGAAATCATGCCGCTTAATACTTTTGTCCATTTTTTAACATTATTATTATTTCCTGTCCCGAGCTGGCCGTATTCATTATTCCCCGCCACAAGCAGAGAACCGTCGCTCTTCAGAATCAGACTGTGATACTTTCCAGCAGAAACAGCACTGACTCCGTTAACTACCTCTTCCCATTTATTGGATTCATTATTATCCCCCAGGCCGATCTGACCGTATTCGTTATCTCCCGCCACCCACAATGTGCCGTCCTTTTTTAGAGCCAGGCTGTGATAATATCCCGCAGCAACCTCCTGTACCCCGATCAGAACCACGACCCATTTACTTGCATTATCATTACTCTCAGTGCCAAGCTGGCCATTTGAATTATTTCCCGTAGCCCAAACAGTTCCATCGATCCTTAAAGCCAGGCTGAAACTATCACCCCCAGCAATACTTTTGACCTCGTTTAAAACCTGGATCCAGGAATTGGAATCGATATTAGTGCCATTGCCGAGTTCCCCGAATTCGTTTCTACCAGTTGCCCACAATGTACCATCATTTTTAAGCGCAAGACTATAGCAATCCCCCGATGCTATGGAAACAACATCGTTTAAAGTCTTTACCCAGCCATTGATATCATTATTATCGCCTGTACCGAGCTGTCCGAATCTGTTCCTGCCTGTCAACCAGACCGTTCCGTCATTTTTAAGTACTAAGCTGTGATCAAATCCTCCGGAGATGAAGGTGATGCTGTTCAATATATTCGCCCAGTTATTCGTAGCGATACCGTTTCCTGTTCCAAGCTGGCCGACAGAATTATCTCCTGCCACCCATAAAGTACTGTCATATTTCAGCGCTAAGCTATGATAATATCCACCGGAAATTCCACGTACATCGCTTAAAACATGTATCCATTTTTTTGCATCTTTTTTGTCCCCGGATCCGAGCTGACAATTTTTATTATCACCAGTTACCCAGACTGTACCATCGTTCTTCAACACTAAACTATGATAATACCCCGCAGCAATCGAATTGACACCGGCTAATACCTGCACCCAGATATTATTGCTGCTTTCATAATCAATCCCGATCTGGCCATGCCTGTTATTTCCCGCCGCCCAGACAGTGCCATCGAATCTTAATGCGAGGCTATGATTCTTTCCCGCGGCTATTGAGCTGACCCCGGTTAATACCTGAACCCACTTGTTTGTATGTTCATGATTCCCCGTTCCCAGCTGTCCGCTGTGATTGTCGCCAGTTACCCATAAAGTGTCGTCTTTTCTCAGGGCCAGACTATGATCTGTTCCTGTTGCAATACTCCTGACACCACTCAAAACCTGTACCCAGCTGTTGGTATCATTATCATTACCCGAACCGAACTGCCCGTATTCATTTCTTCCGGTCGCCCACAATGTACCATCATCCTTCAGTGCTAAACTATAATTCGAACCGGTGGCGATGAAACTGACCCCTTTTAAGACCATTACCCATTTTTCCGCATCAGTATTATCACCTGTACCAAGCTGGCCGTAAATGTTTCTTCCGCTTGCCCACAGTGAATTATCTTCCTTTAAAATCAGACTATGTGATTCTCCTCCTGCAGCAGCACTGATGCCGTTTAAAACCTTCCTCCAGTAGAAAACATTGTTCCGATGTCCCATCCCCAGCTGGCCATATTCATTTCTTCCGGTCTCCCATAACGAACTATCATGCTGTAGAGCCATGCTGTGAGACCCTCCTCCGGCAATGGATTTAACATCGCTTAGTACCTGTATCCAGTTGTACATAATATTTATATTCTCGGTGTCAAGAAGCCCGTATCTGTTTCTCCCGGTCACCCAGAGCGTACCGTCGCTTTTCAATGCCAGACTATGATCAAATCCTCCGAAAATTTTTGTAAAGCCTTCTTCGCTATTCCTGGCCATTTATACCTCCTTTATAGGACTGATTACTAAAAGCATAAATAAAGTTTCCTGTTCCATTTCACTAAATATTATATGATGTGGGAATAAAAGTCAATCAGAAAAATTGAGAGTTTTTATTTCATACGGCGTCCGGGTTCATGATTGGTAATAGTTTATCCCTTCCTCAATATCCTTAACAAATTGGACAATTTTATCCACATTCGATATACCGAGAATTTTAAGAATTCGAGGCTGCTCACAAATGACGCATATTTTTAAACTCTGCTTTGATGCGGCAGTTGCAAGGCGGAGGATAACGCCAATTCCTGAAGAATCAATGTAAGAAAGACCGTCCAGATTTAATATGAAACGGAATATTCCGATCTTGGTGTAAGCAATAAGCTCCTTATATAAAAGGTCGAAATCCTGATAAAAAACTGTAAACTCACCTGCGATTTTTACTATTGCAATTTTATCTTTATTAATGTCCACCTTGATGCCTAGTCTTCCATCCAAACCAGTTCTCCTTGATCTTATTTTTCATTGATCAATAATTTATTCATATAGGTAATGTTCCCGCCCTTTTTTTGAGGTTTTATAACGCACTCGTCCATTATCTTGCCTATCATATAAAGCCCTCTCTTCCTCAACTGAAACAGATTTATCTGACTCGGGGGATTAATCTCTTTATCAATTTTATTCCCGTAATCTTTTATCGAAATTTCAAGCTCCTGAGTTGAAGCGTTTACCCTCTTTGCATCGATTCGTATATCTATAGGCCGTTCCAGATCCCATTTATAGGTATGCTGTATAACATTTAAAATGGCTTCATGCACGCAGAAGTGTATCTCATATGCCAGCATTCCCTGATTCCCTGTAATTTTTTGGAGAATATCCAGCAGTTCCTTTTCAAATTGTACTACTTCTTCATCCCGTCCGGTTATAGTAAATTTAAAAATCATATAACACCATTAAAGATTCAATCAGTATATTATAATTCAAAACAGCAAATTTGAAAATTAACATATGGAGATACCTTCCAGCTTTTCCATAGGCGTTAAATGAAAATTTTTCCTTTCCATTACGATCTGTTATTTGAATCTTTGCTTTTTCTCCTGCTTTGCTATAATATTTACTGGTATTGCCGGGAGCTGTTATGGGTATTAAAAAATATATTTTTGTCACGGGCGGGGTTTGTTCATCACTGGGTAAGGGTGTAACTGCAGCATCGATTGGCGTACTTTTAAAAGCATCAGGCTACAGGATAAATATGATGAAGATTGATCCGTATCTTAATGTTGACGCCGGGACCATGAGCCCTTACCAGCATGGGGAAGTTTATGTGACAAATGACGGGACTGAAACCGACCTTGATCTCGGAAATTACGAAAGATATGTAAGAATCGAAACATCGCGTCTTTCCAGCCTTACGACCGGACAGGTCTACCAAACTGTTATCGATTCCGAAAGGAGAGGGGACTATTTAGGTCAGACAGTCCAGGTCATTCCCCATATAACGGATGAAATTAAGAGAAGGATACGAATCCTTGATGAAGGTGCGAACTCCGATATTATCATTATAGAGATTGGAGGCACAGTAGGGGATATTGAGGGTCTTCCTTTTATCGAGGCTGTGAGGCAGTTTACGATCGAAGAGGGGAAAAGCAATGTTAAGTTCGCCCACCTGACACTGGTACCTACTATAACAGGTTCCGGCGAGTTTAAAACGAAGCCCTCGCAGCATTCTGTCAAGACATTGATGTCGATGGGAATTCAGCCTGATTTCCTGTTCTGCCGTTCAGAAATGATTCTTCCCCCTTCCGTAAAGACAAAGCTGGCACTTTTCTGCAATATGGAGGAAGACAGTATTTTTTCCGCTGTCGATGTAAGCGGCACGGTATACGAAGTTCCCCTGATTTTTCACAGCCAGGGTGCAGATCGTATGATCCTGGAAAAGCTCGGACTTCCTTACAGGAAACCTGACCTTCTAAAATGGACAAAGATGGTGGATATATGCAATAATTCAAATGAATTCGTTACTATAGCTCTCATAGGGAAATACATAAACCTTGAAGATACATATAAAAGTGTTGACGCTGCGCTGACCCATGGCGGAATAGCAAACAAAGTACGCGTACGGATCAAAAAAATCGACGCCGAGCATTTTGAAGGTGAAATATTCGAGGACAGCATATTAAAGAGGGCTATAGTAGATCATTTCGATAACAGTATCCTTGGGCGCATCCCCAATGAGGGTGACAGGGATTTTCTCTGCAGTGTTTATCAGAAGGACTCTTCCACTAATTATTTTGAACTTGCCGAAGACATAAGCGATGAAAATAAAGAGAGGATCCGGAGCATACTAAAGTTAATAGACTACAGAGGGCTCATTTCAGATGATATTGATGGGGTACTGATACCCGGCGGTTTCGGAAACCGTGGTATAGAAGGAAAGATCAAGGCTGTAACATGCGCGAGGGTAAACAAGATCCCCTTCCTGGGAATATGCCTTGGAATGCAATGCCTTGTCATAGAATATGCTCGCAATGTATGCGGCATTGTGAATGCTCATTCCAGAGAATTTGAACCAACCACCGACGAACCTGTTATAGAACTTCTCGCCAACCTGAAGGGAGTGAATTATATGGGCGGGACAATGAGAAAGGGAGCTTCAAAATCAAATATAAAAAAAGGAACTCTCGCTTACCAGGTATATCAGAGCGAGGAAATAGAGGAAAGACACCGACACCGTTATGAAGTCAATCCTGAGTTTATCGAAATCCTGGAGAAAAACGGGCTTACGTTCAGTGCCTTCGCAGAAACAGGGCTTGTAGAGATATCGGAAATTACCTCTCATCCCTGGTTCCTGGGAGGGCAGTTCCATCCTGAATTCAAATCCTCTCCAATCGAGTCGCACCCTATTTTTAGATCTTTCATTGCAGCAGCATTAAAATACAAAGCCGGAAGAAACGGTAAATGAAATGAAGACCGTCGGTAATATTTCAGAAATGACATCCATTTCGAAGAATGAGATAATCAAGGGTAAAAAAATCGGTTTTGTCCCTACGATGGGCGCCCTTCACGAGGGCCACCTCAGCCTCGTCAGGGAAGCGCGTCTTGATAATGATGTCACAGTTACGAGTATTTTCGTAAACCCGATTCAATTCGGTCCAAATGAGGATTTTAACAAATATCCTCGCTCCATTGAACACGATTCCGAACTTTTAAGGAATGAGAATATAGATTACCTTTTTTTGCCGGATGCAAGGCAGATGTACGGTAATAATTTCGAAACTTACATCGATCTTAAAAACCTTCCCGCTCATCTGTGCGGGCTTAAGAGGGAGGGGCATTTCCAGGGGGTAGCGACAGTTGTCGCCAAGCTTTTTAATATCGTAATGCCTCATACGGCTTATTTCGGCCAGAAAGACTACCAGCAGGCTCTTATTATAAAAAGAATGATAGCAGATTTGAATTTTTCCATTGATATAAAGATAATGCCCATCGTACGCGAGAATACCGGCCTGGCATTGAGTTCAAGGAACCAATACCTTACGCAAACTCAAAAAAAGGAGGCATCAGCCATTTACCTTGCTCTGAAGCTTGGTGAAAAACTCATCCTCGGTGGCGAAAACCGCTCATCAGTAGTTATCAATAACGTCAAGGAATTTATCCTGGCGAACATCGAAGACGCTAAAATAGATTATGTCTGTGCATCAGATCCTGAAAATCTATCTGATATCGATAAAATAGAGAACGGAGTACTTCTCGCGGCTGCGGTTTATGTAGGCAGCACGAGGCTGATCGACAATATACTTATCAGAAGATAAGATTACTATGTACTGAGGAAGTAATATGCCTATGATCGTTAAAATTAAAAAAATAAATCAAAATGCCTTTCTTCCTGAATATAAAACCCTCTACAGTTCTGGAGCTGATCTATATGCCTGCCTCGATAATAAACTGACGGTTAAGAATAAGGAAATAATGATCATACCAACTGGCATTTCAATTGAACTTCCCCCGGGCTTCGAAGCGCAGGTCAGGCCAAGAAGCGGACTCGCCGCCAGGGGTATAATCCTGCCGAATTCTCCAGGGACTATAGATTCCGATTACAGGGGGGAAATAAAGGTCATCGTGATGAACCTGAGCGGAACTGATTTTACAATAAACCGGCATGACCGCATAGCCCAGCTGATAATTCAGAAGGTTGAAAAAGCTGAATTCACGGAATCATCGGCACTATCCGAAACAGCACGTGGTGAGGGAGGATTTGGAAGTACGGGTATTAAAAATTAAATTAAAACATAAACAGTCAGGTTATTGCTTTTAATTTTTTTGTATTTTAGAATAACTGCCGGATGAAATTATCTCAAATATTATTTTTATATTATTAGGAGGAGGTAAGTATGGAGCTAACAATCAAAAAACAGGAAAAATTTTCCCGGCTGCAGCTGATATTGAGGACTCTTTTTGGCTGGATCTATATCCTGATACCGCATTGTGTTGCATTAATTATTTTCGGCATCTGGTCGTTTATACTGACATTTCTCGCTTTCTGGGCAATCCTGTTCACCGGGAAGTATCCGAAATCATGGTTTGATTACCAGGTTAAAATGTTCGGCTGGAACGCCCGTCTTAACGCCTCGCTTTTCAATTTGATCGACGGTTATCCCCAGATAGGTGTGGGGGGATCCAATCCATTGATAACCCTGAATATCCCGTATCCGGCATCTCTGAGCAGGCTTACCCTTATCTTAAGGATTATCTTCGGGTTTTTCTATATTCTTATACCGCATGGCTTCTGTCTTTACTTCAGGATGTTATGGGGTTATGTTATCATGTTCCTTGCCTGGTTTGTTGTACTTTTTACCGGCAAATTTCCGGACAGCTTTTTCAATTACCAGGTCGGGTCCATTCGCTGGTCAATACGCCTGTCTATGTACATGGTATTTTTAACAGACACATACCCTCCCTTCTCAGGTAAATAATTTTAATTAAAAAGGGCTGTCCCGAAGGACAGCCCTTTTATTTTATTTATTTACCGATGCAGAATTTTGAGAAGATCTTTTCAAGCAGGAACTCATCGGATGTTTTGCCTGTGATTTCTTCAAGATTTTTGCGGGCTGCCTGAACATCGCTCGCTAAAAATTCAATAGACAGGCCGTTTTCAAGGCTTTGCAGGCCCCTGGACAGACAATCCCGTGTTTTACAAAGCAGGTTCTCCTGCCGGGCGTTTGCAATAAGAGTGTCTTTTTCCGGATTATAGCCGAACGAAAAATAAAAATCATAGAAGGCCTTTTCAAGGATTTCAAGGCCCTTTCCAGTTGCGGCGGAGATAGGTATTGCATCAATGCCGAATATTTTTTTTATATCCTTTAAATAAGTTACTCCTTCCAGATCCGTTTTATTAAGGACAAAGATGTTCGACAAATCTGAAACATCCATTACGATCTTCTTATCCTCTTTTTTTATCGGCCGGGAGGAGTCAAGAACGACGATCCTGATGTCACTTTTCTTAAGAAGATCAACGGTTTTTTCCATACCTTTTTTTTCAAGGAAATCACCGGAATCATGAATTCCGGCTGTATCATAGATATTGACGGGAATCCCCAGAATATTGAGTGTCTCATGTATAACATCCCTCGTTGTTCCGGGAATTTCAGATACTATAACCCTCTCTTCTCTCAGTAAAAGATTCATAAGGCTTGACTTACCGGTGTTTGGCGCTCCGATTATCACGGCCTGAACGCCATTCCCGGCCATCTTTCCCGCCGGTGCTGTCTGCAGCAGCCTGTCGGCTTCCTGTATGAGATCCATCAAGATTGATTTTATTTCCCCGCTTTCGATAAATTTTTCATCCAGATCGCTATGATCGATAGACGCTTCAAGTTCGGCAAGAAGATCAATGATTTTTGAATGTATTTTATCAACCTCTTTGCATAATTTCCCCTGGAGCTGGTTCAGGGCAGCGGCCATTGAATATCTTGTACGGGCCTTGATTATATCATTGACAGCTTCGGCACTTGTTAAGTCCAGTTTTCCATTTAAAAAGGCTCTTTCAGTAAATTCCCCGGGACGGGCAATCCTTGCGCCATGAGCCAGGAATGCATTTATTATTTCATTGATGATCAGAGGATTTCCATGACATGTTATCTCAACTGTATCTTCCCCGGTATATGAAAACGGAGCCTTATTAAATACGGCACATACTTCGTCTATAAGGCAGTTTCCCGGATAAAATATCTTACCGACATTCACTAACCGGTTCTCAATGTTTTTCCCTGAATTCAGCTTTAATAGTTTCTTTGCGTACGCCCCGGCATCAGGCCCGGATAATCTTATAAGACCAAGTGCGCTTTCCCCTGATGGCGTGGCGAGTGCTATAATGGTATCTTTCATCTCATATTATTTAAGCCGTACATGCCTGTCAAGATTGATATATTCCTGCTCAAAAATTGTATAGACGCTCTGTATTGTCCAGTAAAGGACCAGCCCTGCAGGCATAGACCAGAAAATGAATAAAAATATTAGAGGCATAAGATAGGTATTCATTGCATTCTGCTGGCTTGCACCTGAGGATCCGGTCTTCATGGCCTGGAGTCTCATCTGAAAGAGCTGGATGCCCGTCATTAATAAAGGTAGAAGATTAAAAGTGCTTGGAAGAAGAGGTATGCTCATTTTAAACAGTGTGTCGGGCTGCGTTAGATCCCTCATCCATAGAAAGCTTGCTCCCTTCAAATCAACAGAATTCTGTAAAACACGCAGGAGGGCGAAAAATACTGGGATCTGGAGGAGCATCGGCAGACATCCGCCGAGAGGATTAACACCCTCTTTTTTATATAGTTCGGCTATTTTCTGGTTCAGCACCTGCTGATCGTTTTTATATTTTTCCTGGAGACTCTTCAATTTCGGCTGAAGAAGGTTCGATCTTTTAATTGAACGGGCAGACTGTATCGAAAGAGGTGACAGGCCGATTTTAATTACTACTGCTAGGAGTATTATGATCAGACCCCAGTTAGGGACTACAAGGGATATCACGTACATCAGCTTGACCATTACCCATTCAATGGGTTTCATGAACCAGTTGAATACAGGCCACCAGAGAAAAAAACGATAATAGGATTTGACCTTGTTTTTATTGCCCGGTTCGTTTTTATCAAGCCATTCGGAATCCACCTTATCGAGTATCTCTTCCTTCTTGGGCCCTATATAATATGAGATGCTCAGTGTTCTACTTCCATTGGGCCCCAGTATGAAAGGTGCAAGCTCAATACCAAAAGCATTCTCTTTATAAGAATTGGTTTGTTTCAGGATCATCGATTTTGCAGTAAAACCGCCAAACGAGGGTCTCATGATAGATATGAAATAATTGTCCTTTTCACTGATCCAGACAGCATTCGTGATGTTATTCGTCAGCACTGACTTTGAAAAGAACAAAAACCCCCCCGGCAGGGAGCTCATGAGAGAGCTTCCATTATAATACTGGTCTATGAGCTGGTTACCGCTGTTAGCCTTTGCAATATCGAAAAACGATATGCTCGCCGGAAATGAAAGGGATACCCCTTTATAATTAAAGGATATTTCCCTTTGAGTCAGATTCGTAATCCTCACATCCTCGAATATCTGATAATTACTGCCTACTGAAATAGTTTTAATAATCCTGAAGGCATTGCTTCCCGCCAGCAAATCGGCTGACATCTCCGCCGAATCATTTGTGATACCCGTTACGGTAAATACAGGCCTGTTTGTTATTATACTGGCGTTTTCAAATGAACCGAAGACAGTATCGCCAATTAGATAGGGGTTTTCAGTTGAAACGACTTCAATAGCTGTTTTTTCTCTGTTCCAGGGCCCGTTGAGCAGGACATGAGAAACTCTTCCGCCGAGGGTACTGATCTGGACAGATATTTCTCCCCCGTAAGCAATCGATATATTCGTGGGAGAAACTGTCTTTACCCATCCGACAAGGGGGCTTGCTGCAATTTTCGTTTCAGCAACCGCATTATTCTCAGTAATGTTCGTCGCTGCCGGCTGGGTTTGCTCTAAATTTCCGGTATTTTTATTACGCGGTAAAAAATAAAGTGAAGCGATCATCAGTCCCAGAGTTAGTAGAAAAACGAGCATCATCCTTCTTTCGTATCCCGAATCACCCATAACTTATATACTCCAATAAAAAAATCAGTGCCATTATTATAGACTTTGTATTTTAAAATATCAAATGTGGCTTACCTTTGCTAAAACATTAAACAGGCTTCATTTGACGCTTTTTTATTTTTCAATTATAATATTTTCCATCTTTGCATTTAATACTGCAATGAAAAAGGAGGTTTCAATGCCAAGTGGTATGGGTGGATATACGCAGATCCTGATCATTATCGGAATGTTCGTGATCATATACCTTGTGCTGTTTCTTCCGGAGAGCAACAGACGGAAAAAATTAAAACAGCAGATCAGCCAGATGAAACCGGGGGATAAAGTATTGACTTCCAGCGGTATTTATGGTACTATCGATTTTATATCCGAAAAATCGGTTTATATCAAAAGCCTGGATTCCAAACTCGAGGTGTCAAAAGAATCAATCGCGGCAGTCCTTAAAAACCAATAATATCTCCCGCGCCTTTCCGGCGGAGGTTTGTCAATGAGCAAGTTAACCCGTTTTATAATCCTTCTTTTTACCGTAGTGGTTTCTTTTGTTTTTCTTGCACCAAGTATACAGTGGTACTTCTTTTTACCTCAGAAAGACAAAGACCTGCTGAAACTCTCTCAGGACCAGCTTGACATTCAGACTTTTGAAGTCAGAAAAAGAGCGACAGAAATCAAGAACATACGCAAAGGGGCCATCAGTCTCGGTCTTGATCTGCAGGGCGGTGCAAACTTGACAATGCAGATTAACGAGGAAAGCCTGACAAATCTTCTCCTGGAAAAATATGATTTCGACACGAATAAACTGGTTGCGGATTATAAAACCGAATATGCCAACGCCTCAGACCGCGCCCTTGAAGTATTAAAAAACAGGATGGACCAGTTTGGAGTTGCCGAACCGCTGATTCGAAAAACCTTTGAGGGTAGAATTTCGGTTGAATTGCCGGGATTAAGCAATCCTCAGCAGATAATGGAAGCTTTAAGCAAAGCAGGAAGACTCGAATTCAAAATTGTGGATGAGAAAGCTATGAAGGAACTGGAAGCTATGAAGGTACCTATGGTTCCCAGGGAGGGCTGGGTAGCTTCACGCCAGGACGTACCCACAAATTTTGTTCTCCCGGAGGGATCGGAATGGGCTTCATGCTGGAAGAATGACGAATTCGGCATACCCAAGCTAAACGGATGGCTCGTTCTTTTCAAAAAAGTCGAGTTAGACGGTTCAATGATCAACAACGCAAGGGCCGACCATGACCAGTTCGGCGGAAACGTCATAAATTTTACACTGACACCGGAAGGGGCAGATATTTTTGATGAGGTCACCGCCCAGAATGTCAGGAACAGGCTCGCCATAGTTCTTGATGATAAAGTAAAAAGCGCCCCTGTGATCAATAGTGAAATTTCAGGCGGAAGCGGACAGATAAGCGGCGATTTCACAATTGAGGATGCGGTCTTCCTCCAAAACGTATTAAAAGCCGGCTCCCTTCCTGTAAAAATGGATATTGTGCAGCAGAGGGTTATAGGCTCATCTCTCGGTGAGGATTCCATCAATGATATGATTAAGGGCGGCCTCATTGGAGCCGGGTTCGTGATATTATTCATGATCATTTATTACAGGATTTCTGGATTTTTCTCGCTCATATCTCTGACTTTCGACATGCTTTACGTTTTAGCCCTTACAGCCTCAGTTCCGGGTACAACTCTAACTCTTTCAAGTATAGCGGGAATATTTCTGACAGTCGGTATAGCTGTGGATGCCAATGTTATTATATATGAAAGAATGCGTGAAGAGCTGAGAAGGTCCCGCAGTTACAGGCATGCCCTTGAGAACGGCTTCCTGCATGCAAGGCCGACAATCCTCGACTCGAATGTCACTACGCTTATCGCTGGTTTTGCTCTTTACGCCTTCGGACAGGGGTCAATAAAAGGATTCGGTCTGACTCTTTGTATCGGGATACTTTCCAATATCTTTGCCGCTCTTTTCATTACACGACTGATATACGACTGGATACTTGATACATTTAAAGTCCAGAAGATAAGTGTATAGGGAGATTGAAAATGAAATCAAATAACAATCAAAATGCCGTCGCCCTTACCGCGGAGAAACCGGAGCATCAGACACGTATATTCGGCATCAATATACAGACGATTATTCCTTTTATATCCTACCGCTGGTTCACGCTTTTCGGAATATCCGCCATCGTGATCATTACAGGTATTACGATGTACTTTTTAAAGGGAGGATTTATTCTTGGCATAGACTTCAAGGGAGGCATAAGGGTTGATGCCCAGGTCAATAACCCTTCCGTAAATATCAAGGAAGTCAGAAAAATATTCACGGATGCCAGGATCGAAGCTGACGTCAGCACTGTTGGAAACCTTTCAGACAGGCAATTCATGATCACCCTGCCGATACTTTCAAGCGAAAATTCAACTGATGAAGTCCAGATGATCAACGGACTGCTGGGAAAGAATTTCGGATCGGATAATATATTAATTAAAAGTTCTGAAAAGGTTGATGCGAGAATAGGGCAGGATTTCGGTCTGAAGGCATTTTACCTTATCCTTATATCAGCATGTCTTATTCTCTTCTATGTCATATTCCGTTTTGATTTTTTTTACGGTGCCGGAGCAATAGGTGCCCTTTTTCATGACGTTCTTTTTATGCTCTCCTGTACACTGATTCTGAACATAGCAATCGACTTGACAGTTGTTGCATCCATTTTGACTATTATTGGATACTCCACCAACGATACGATTGTCGTATTCGACAGGATCCGGGAACTTCATTCGCTCAACAAGGACGCTGATTATGAGAATATTATCGACAGAAGTATAACACAAACTCTCAGCAGGACTATTATTACTTCAATGACCGTGTTTTTTGTGGTCCTGTCGATCTTTCTCTGGGGAGGAGTCGTAATGAAGAACTTTGCCCTCCTGCTGCTTATCGGGGTAATCGATGGCACATATTCTTCTATATTCATAGCTGCACCGATAACATATATGCTGAGAAGATCGATAGATAAAAATTTGAAGGAATCGAAGGCAAACCGCAGAAAGGTCGCTGAATCCTTAAAATCTTGACGCTCCAGTGGGCTCTTGCTATAATAACCTCCCTGATGGGAGGATCATTATCTTTTGGGCCGCTAGCTCAGCTGGTAGAGCATCACACTTTTAATGTGAGGGCCCTGGGTTCGACCCCCAGGCGGCTCAAAGATACTTAATCAGGGAAGAAGATATTTAAATGATTGAAAAAATAAAGTTTTCCAGTTCAATAAATGAGAAATCATCTTTCATTGATTTCGCAGTAATTTCGAGTTTTCCCGCAAGGGCGAATGTTTTGCTTACAAACTTGAGATCACACTTTCTCGAATATTCCTTCATTATACCAATTTCATAGGATTTCATTGATACATCGCTGTGAGAAAGGTAAGACCAGAGCATTTTTGCACTTCTCATTATCATATAGACGATCCGCGTTACCGGTTCTCCCCCCAAGCGCAGATCGTACAGAGCAAGTGCGGCTTTTTCTGCGTTTTTCTCGAAAATACCGTTTATAAGGTCAAATATATTCATATTTGATGAGCGGGATAATAATGATTTTGCGTCGGCAATAGTGACGCTTTTACCCTTCCCCGACAGATAGATCAGACTTTGAAGCATATTCTCTGTCTCCCATTCATCCTCGTTGGCAAGCATTGCTATAAAATCCGGCAGTTCAGGTTCAAAGCTTATGTTTTCAGCTGTCAGGTGATCCCTAACATATGCAGTCAGCTCGTTTTTATACATCTTTTTGAATTGCAGCACCTCACCGGTTTCATGGATCTTATTTAAAAGACCTTCCGGCAATTCATCCGCCGTTATTATAAGAACGGTATTTTTGTTAATATTGTCAAGGTAATTATCCAGCAATTCCTCGAATAATTTTTTCTCTTTATCTTTAGCCTCATCAATGTTCTTTACAAGAACTGCTTTTGAAGAGCTGAACAGTGAATCCTGGCTGCATTCTGAAAATATAAAGGATGCCTCAGTTTCTCCAAGATAATAAGAATAAACAGATTTTCTATCAAGGCTGTCAAGCAGGCCTGAAAGACCTGCCTTTTTCCCAAGTTCTCCGGGGCCGATCAGCGCTATAACCGGCTTCATGCCACCCCCTAGCCCCGTATTAAGGCGACCTTGCCTGTTCTTGCCATTTCTCTTATATCGTATGCTTTCAGCAGGCCAATCACCGCATCGACTTTATCCGAGTCCCCGGTAATTTCCAGGGTCAGGGTTTCGTTCGATATATCAACTATCCTTCCCTTGAATACATCTGCAATCTCTATTATTTCCCTCCTTTTCGAGGGATCGACTGAAACCTTCACCAGGGCAAGCTCTCTCGATACATGCCTCTGTTCAGTAAGGTCTTTTACCTTTATCACATCGATAAGTTTGTTCAGCTGTTTTTTAACCTGGTCAATGACCCGTTCATCGCCATCGACCACTATGGTCATAGCTGAAACTGTGGGATCCTCGGTTTCTGCTACCGCAAGGCTGGAAATATTGTATCCGCGGGCCGAAAACAGCCCCGATACCCTGGCAAGAACACCAAAGTGGTTCTCCACAAGAACGGTAAGGGTATACTTTATCATGCCAGACCTCCGATCATCTGAGTTAAACTCGCTCCGGGAGGCACCATAGGATAAACATTTTCCTCCCTGGATATTACTACATCCAGCAGGGCAGGACCGTTAAAAGACAGCATCTCTTTTATCGCCGATTCCAGTTCGGAAGGCTTTGCTACCCGCTTTCCCCAGAAGCCGTATGCCTCGGCTATCTTTACGAAATCCGGGAAGTATTCCCCGGTCGTAACATTATGATCATGTTTTTCAAGCAGTACGGCCGAATACCGCTTTTTATAAAACAACTCCTGCCACTGCCTTACCATTCCCAGATAGGAATTATCCATTATGACGACCTTGACAAATAAATCATTGCTTCTTGCAGTCGCAAGTTCCTGAATATTCATCTGGATTGAACCGTCGCCTGCTATATCTATCACAAGCTTATTCTTCAGACCGGCCTTCGCTCCTATAGCAGCAGGCAGTCCGTATCCCATTGTCCCCAGTCCGCCTGAGGATAAAAGGGTCCGCGGTTCCTTAAATTCAAAATATTGGGCTGTCCACATCTGATGCTGTCCTACATCGGTGGCTATTATTGCATCTCCCTTCGTTAATTCACTTAATTTCTGTATAACGTATTGAGGCTTAATTTCATCATTACTCTGCTGATATGTCAGAGGATTTTTCTTTTTCCATTCTATAATCTGCTTTATCCATTCATCAATTTTAAGATGTTTTGCCGATTTTATCATTTCTGTAAGCACGCTTTTAACATCGCCAACTATGGGGACATCCACTACGACTGTCTTACTTATTGAAGTCGGGTCTATATCAATATGTATGACTTTTGCGTCCGGTGCGAAATCATCGATCCTGCCGGTAACCCTGTCATCAAACCTGGTCCCTATAGCTATTATGAGATCAGAATGGTGAACACCGTAATTGGCGCAGGCGGTCCCATGCATGCCAAGCATGCCAAGGTAAATGGGATCATCCTTATTTACAGGATAAGCACCAAGACCCATCAGGGTTGTTGTACACGGAATCCCTGTCAATTTTACGAATTCGGCCAGCTCTTTTGAAGCATTGCTTAAAATAACACCGCCTCCGAAATAAATAAGTGGTTTCTTTGCCGATTCAATCATCTCCATCGCTTTTTTTACCTGGCCCATGTGAACCTTGACATTCGGCTTGTAGCTCCGAAGAGATACACTTGAGGGATATTTAAAATCGGTTTGTCCGGTCAGTACATCCTTCGGTATATCTATAAGAACAGGGCCTGGCCTCCCGCTGCTCGCTATATAGAAAGCCTCTTTGATTACACCTGCAAGATCCTTAACATCCTTAACCAGGTAATTGTGTTTTGTGATAGGCCTGGTTATTCCCGTAATGTCGGCCTCCTGAAAGGCATCGCTTCCGATCATTGATGTAACTACCTGACCCGTAATTGCAATCAGCGGTATCGAATCCATATATGCCGTGGCTATTCCCGTAACAAGATTGGTTGCTCCGGGACCGCTCGTTGCAAGGCATACGCCGACTTTTCCAGTCGCTCTGGCATAACCGTCAGCCATGTGCGCGGCTCCCTGCTCATGCCGGACATGTATAAGCCTTATATCAGGCTCATCGTATAACTCATCGAACAGGGGAATAACAACGCCTCCAGGGTAACCGAAAATTATTTCGGTACCTTCTTTTTTCAGGCATTCTATTAAAATTCTGGCACCATTCAGGACCACAAGAAACCTCCTGCTATAACAGCCTTTCTTAGAATTCCAAAACGGCAATTCCTAACCGTTTTCATAATAATGATACAGAAGCTGGCCGACAGAGATACCGCTGTCATCAATCGGGATCTTCTTCGGCAGATATATCTTATAACCTTCTTGTTCCAGCTCGTCATAAAGCAGCGTTAATAAATGCGGGTGTTTGAAATATTCACCGGTTAACACTATCTTCTTTTCTTTGTGTACCTTCGACAGCACTTTAATCAGTTTCGCCGAAGCCTTGACAATACTGACAATTATATTGCAGACCATAGATAGGGGATCGGATTTGGCCAGAATGGATTCCATGACCAGCCTGAAAAGCGCATAAGTATCCAAAAAATACTTGCCGTCCTCTTCAATGATCGGAATATCGTAATAAGTTCCTTCGCATGACCTTATTACCGAATTATCCATCAAATTCTCAAAGTATTCGAAGTTATATGTGGATTCCTTGTAAGAAATCACTTCTCCAAGGGCCGCGATAATATGATGCATGCTGGATGAAAGAGTATAATTCATTATACCCTGATCGATAGCATCAAATATATACCTGTAATTCGGATTATTTCTTATATTCCTTGCCAGCGGCAGATCAACAGAAGCCAGCCCCCCCTCAGTCAGCTCCCTGAGCATTGCAAGTGCTATTCTCCACGGTTCGATATTTGCTATATCGCCGCCAGGTAGAGGCAGAGGTTTCCACCCCCCGATAATATCAATACCACCGATCTTTCCGTAAAGGAACTCTCCTCCCCTTATCTGGTCGCTGTCATCATAACTTATGCTGTCATAAACAATGCCTATACACTTTTCCTTAATCAGATCATTGTCAAAAAGAACATTGGACATATGCGCATATTCATGGTAGATATTTTTCACATTCGGAAATTTTCTTGTATAGTCCGAGATCATCGAGTAATTATTATAATCTTTCAGAACAGTTATATTTTTAAATTTGCCGTGTCCAATTATCGTATTCACCATTATATCCATAGCATCAATTTCATATAAATTATCAAGTTCTCCGAAATTAGGTGAAATCTTTATCTCCCCGTCCTGCAGATATGAAATTGTAAAATCTCTCTCATTTCCTATCGACAGCAACTGTTTGCTGCCCTTTTCATCCTTTATTACTATCTTATTATAAGAAAAAGGTGAATACGACACGGGAACAAGCTGGTTTATCGAAATTATATAAAATACCGGGCAGAATTCTTCCGGCATATCAATGCTGTCTTTTTTTAAGGAAAACTCCTCTGAAAGTATCAGAAAATCCATTTTACCACTATAAGAATTAAAAAGGGGGAAAATTTTTTCTGTAAAATATTTCCTGATCTTGGAAGTTCCGCACAGACAGATGTTATAAAATCCTTCATTCTTCGTGATATGTTCCACGCCTTCTTTTGTTGGAGCTGAATAGAACGCTATAAATTTATTCTTAATTGCAGAAGAATCGAGGTCAAAGTATTTTCTCATTATACTTTCAGAGAAAAATAGGATGACAATCCTATCACTATTCCTGGTTCTCGATATATCCGTAAGGGCAGAAAATATTCTTCCGGAAGGAAATTTTAGAAATATAGGTTTCATAATTTCCCAACCCCAGCACCAACACTTTTCACCCTTTATTTTAATGTTAATTTTATATTAATCAAGATTTGAATTATAAATCATTCCTGAAATAATGCTGAAGTCATTTCATTCTTTGCTTTATAAGATTATTCAATGGATTTATCTTTAAACCGATTGAATAATAACCCATCGCCTCTTCTTTTTTACCCATTTTCTCATAGATCATGCCTATATGATAATATATTTCGTCAAGATCATCCTCACCCTCAATTTTACTTTCCCGATCCAGAACATTAATGATATGGTTGAAAATTTCAAAGCTTTTTTTAAAATCCTCTTTCTGAAAAAATATCCATCCGAGTGTGTCCATATAGGCAAGATTTTCCGGCTGCATTAAAAGAGACTGATTCACGAGACTGATCGCCTCGTCAAGTTTAATTTTTTCTATTGAATAAGCATAAGCAAGAAGATTGTTCATTTCGGGACTTCGGCTGTCGTATTTAATTCCGGTCTCGAGGGTCTGTATAACATTATCGTATTCTCCCAGCTCAAAATAACTTGCCCCGAGAAAATAGTAGAGCCTCGACTCCTTTACATCAGCCTTCGCGGCTTCTTTGAACTCGTTCACCGCATTTGTGTATCTCTTATTCTCGAACTCAATAAGGCCGGAGTAAAAATATACCTGGAACTGGTCACTCTTCTTGACTGCCAGAGTTCTGGCTTTTGCAAGCTGTCTTGCGGCTTCCGAAATATTCTTCTGCCTGTAATACATATCCGAGATTCTTATAAGAGCCTGTATCTTATATTCATCTCCGCCCTTGCTGTTGAGATACTTATTGTAGTAATAGATGGCGTCCCTGTAATCATTTTTATCGTCATAGAGGGAACCAATAAGCCAGTATATTGACGGTATGGAATTAGTGTTGGTCAGCAGGATTTTGTAATAACTGATGGCCAGATCAGTTTTACCAACTTCTTTTGCCTTATTCCCAAGCATAAATGAATACTGGTAAACCTTATCTTTATTCCCGGACGCCTTGTAATCCAGGTAATAAAGATAAAGAAGGTAATAATCAAGGAACTTTTTTCCCGAAACAGACAGGTCAAGCTCCTTTATGGAATCTTTATATTTTTTCTTTAAGTAGAAATCAGCGGCCAGTAAATAATGAGATTTTACAGTTTTTTTGGTCAATAATTTTTTTAACGAATTCTGGTCAGTAGTGAATAAAACACCGTAGTACATATCCGATACTTCGTCATTTTTAGCAGCATCAGGAAGAATATCAAAATTTTCCTTCGCCTTGACAAAATCGAGATTACCTGCATAAGTCATCGCTAATGTTTTTATCAATTCGAGATCATTTGAATATATTTCCCTGGCCTTCTCAAGATAGAGAACCGCATCTTGAAAATCACCCCCCATTATTGAAATTATTCCCAGGGAATAAAGCGACCTGTATCTCGCCATTAAATCAAATTCTTTACCTTCTTCAGTCGCCGTAAGCACCCTTTGAAAATAAGAGGCCGCCTGCTGGTATTCTTTGTTGATAAAATAATAATCTCCGATGTAGTAATTGGCGAATACATCGAAATCATTGAGCGACAAAATTTTTTCCAGGACTGAAATATACTCATCAGCCAATCCCAGATTTCTAACAGAATCAGCATAAAAGTATAATAGTTTTAAGTCGTTTGTATACAACCCCAGGGCCTCTTTTGAATAATACATCTCTTCACTGTAAAGGGCCTTGAGAGCATCCTCCTCAGCACTCATCTGGACTTTCCCGGCTTTCAGGCTGTATGTTTCCAGTAGAGAATAATAAATATATTTGTCTTTGACCTGATTTGTCAGAAGCTCTTTGTATCTTATTATGGCATTATCATAATCACCCTTCGTGGATAACATTACCGCTTCCGCGAATGTCAGCTCCGAGCTTTCGTTCAAATTATCATTATCCGGTTTATAATTCTGCTGAGAATAAAGAACGGATATCGAAAGCATGTAATAAATAAAAATCAGAAGTACCTTTTTCATTTCATCCCCTGAATCCCATGATATTAAAAAAATACTGTTCTATACCCTCGAAAATATAACCGGCCGGTATAAAAATAAATCTCCCTATCGGGGTAGCAAACATAACGAATAAGAGCATTAGAAACACAGTCTCCCTACCCCTGACCATATTGGTAATATATCTGGAAATTCTGCCTGGAAGAACGTTTACTGCAAAATTATATCCATCAAGCGGCGGTATAGGAAGAATATTAAGGTATATTAAAAAAAAATTAGTGGCTGCAACATCAAAAAAAACACGGGCGAAGAAAACCCTTTCGCTTGTTAAGGTATATATGAAGAGCATCACTATCATAATAACGAAGTTGGCAAAAACGCCGGCGAGCGATACGGTAATTTCACCCACTCTCCTGCGGCTAAAATTGTAAGGATTAACAGGTACTGGTTTTGCCCATCCTATAATCAGGCTTACTCCAGAAAATATCCTGAAGAGGAAACCAATGCCGGGCAGAACAATGCTGCCGAGAGGGTCTATGTGAGGAATTGGATTAAGGGTCAGCCTTCCGGCTCTCTTTGCAGTATCATCTCCAAACATATAAGCTGATGCACCATGCATTATTTCATGAAAAATAATACTGTATATAAAAAGAAAAATATAAAGAAAAAAATATATTATCATACCACGGGATGTATTTTCCATTTAACGCTTCTTCCTTACTAATATAACAATACAACAAAATTAAAATACCGGCAAGAAATTGAAAAAAGCCACCGAGCGGGATTGAACCGCTGACCCATTGATTACGAATCAATTGCTCTACCATCTGAGCTACGGTGGCGAAACTATTATGATATTGCAGCTTAAATAACTTATTTTATCATGGAATCAGAGCTAACGCAAAAACTCTGACCGCTTCCATGGAAAGAAATTAAAATCATTTGATTTTTTTTAAATGCTGATTATAATAAAATACATAAGGGGTATCTATGCCGCAACTTCGCCAGAATTTCGTTTTAAAGGAATGGGTTATTATAGCCACTGAAAGAGCTAAAAGACCCGAAGATCTTAAAGAAGACAAAAACATTTTGGAACAAAATCTTCAATCTCATGATGCAAATTGCCCGTTTTGCCCTGGTAATGAAAAAAGCACAGAGAATACTGAGGAATTTTACAGGCTCGGAACCAGCAATAAATGGAAGCTCAGGGTCATCCCGAATAAATTTCCGGCATTATTGCCACCGGAAAACGGCATCGACCTTAACACAAACGGATATTTCAGGTGGATGGATGGCATAGGCAACCACGAGGTCGTTGTAGAGAGTCCCAGGCATGATCTGAACATGGCAACCATGGATTTACCGGATGTTATTGATGTAATGAAAACATACCAGGTTCGCCAAAAAATGCTTTTCGATAACCCTTATGTGGAATCGGTAATACCATTTAGAAATCATGGAACGAGGGCAGGAGCCTCGCTGATACATCCCCATTCTCAAATAATAGCCTTACCTATAATACCAAAAGACATAATGGAACGCATGAACGAAAGCATCAGGTATCAGGAAGAGCACAGAGAGTGCATTTTCTGCAGGGTCCTGAAGAGCGAGCTGGACACAGGAGAAAGGGTTGTTATTGATTCTCCAAATTTTACTGTTTTCGTTCCTTATGCGGCGTATTCGCCATTCGCAATGTGGCTTTTCCCTAAAAAGCATGCCTCTTCCATACTTCAGGCAACTGAGGAAGATCTGCGCGAGGCTGCAACCGTTTTAAGACAGGCACTGAGGAAATTGTACTACGGCCTCAATGATCCAGACTACAACTATATAATAAGGGGTTCCCCGAAAGGATATCTCTATTCGAGCTTTTTTCACTGGTATATAACCATAGTACCCAGACTTACACGAACAGCAGGTTTTGAACTTGGTTCCGGTATGTTCATAAACCCAAGCATACCTGAAGAAAATGCCGAATATCTCAGGAAAGTTCAAGAATAAGGAGTACATGATGAAATTTGATTATTGCATTGTCGGAGCCGGTTTTTCGGGAAGTGTAATGGCAGAAAGAATTTCAAGGATATTAAAGAAAAGCGTTATCATAGTCGAAGCTCACAATCATATCGGCGGGCATGTTTACGATAAATATGATAAGAATGGGATCCTGATCCAGGTTTACGGCCCTCACATTTTCCATACAGTCAAAGAAGAAGTCTGGAAGTATCTCGAACCCTTTACAAGCTGGAATATCTATCATCATGAAGTACTGGGCCTTATTGAGGGCAAAAAGGTTCCGATACCCTTCAATCTAACAACTCTTCATGCATTGTACCCTCAGACCCTTGCCGACAGGCTGGAAAAGAAACTGATAGACAGCTACGGTTTCGGTAAAAAGATAACCATACTCGAGCTTAAAAAATCCGATGACAGGGATTTGAAAAATCTGTCAGAATATGTTTATGAAAATGTATTTCTTAACTATACAATTAAGCAGTGGGATCTGAAACCGGATGAACTGTCACCATCAGTGACGGGAAGGGTACCTGTTTTTATAAGCAGGGACAACAGGTACTTTCAGGATCCCTACCAGGGCATGCCGGTCGGGGGATTTACCCCGATCTTTGAGAAACTCCTTGATAACAGGAATATCAAGATTATGCTGAATACATCCTTCAATGATATAAAGAAAGAAATAAAATATGATCATCTTATATTTACCGGTCCTATCGATTCCTATTTTGATTTCAAATTCGGAAAGCTTCCCTACCGCTCGCTCGATTTTGAACCTATCCACCTCGGTATGGAATATTTCCAGGAAGTGGGAGTTGTAAATTACCCTAATGATTACAAATTTACCAGAATAACCGAGTTTAAACGGCTTACAGGCCAGAAATGTCCGTCAACAACTATCTTCAAAGAGTACTCGAAGCCATGTGATATAGAAGTCGATAATCCTTATTACCCCATACCTGTGGATACGAACGTTGAACTCTATAAAAAGTATGAAAGTGAGGCAAGGAAAACCGAAAATGTTACCTTCCTGGGACGCCTGGCCACCTACAGCTATTTTAATATGGATATGGCTATCTTCAATGCGTTAAAAGCTTTCGACAATCTTACTTGAAGATGCCCCTTTCAATTTACATCCATTTCCCCTTCTGCCGGAAAAAATGCCCTTATTGCAGTTTTGTAAGCGGTTACAGACCTGAACTTTATTCGATCGGAGCATATTTGCAGGCTCTCTGCGGTGAAATCGATCTTTTTAAGAAATTAAACGGTGAAGCAGGACCGGTAAGAACCGTCTACATAGGGGGAGGGACCCCGTCATTATTATCACCAGTACAGTTAAAGACAATACTGGATAAAATAAAATCGGAATTCATTCTTTTAAATCATGAAAACACAATCGAAGCAAATCCGGAGGATATTACACCGGAAAAAGCGGACTGCTGGAAGATAAATGGGATCAACAGGGTAAGCCTCGGCTTCCAGTCAATGGAGGAAAAGATATTAAAATTCCTGGAAAGAAAGAATACCGCGGTAAGCAATATCCGGGCTTTTAATGTCCTGCGGGATGCTGGAATTAAAAACATAAGCATCGATCTGATAGCCTGCATCAGGGGTGAAATTATTCACAAAACTCTTGATGCCATACTGACCCTGAAGCCTCCTCATATCTCTGTTTACCAGCTCTCTATAGAGAATAAAACCAGACTGAGCATTGATGCCGGAAATGGTAACTATGTTCCCTTAAGCGATATGACATGCCTGAGGCATTACCGTGAAATTTGCAGGATCCTGAGGGACGCAGGCTACATCCAGTATGAAATCTCCAACTTTGCCCTTGAAGAAAAATATTTCTGTTCCCACAATATGAATTACTGGGATTATGGAGAGTATATAGGTTTCGGCGCAGGAGCATCCGGCTGTATTAAAGGGAACCGCTGGACAAATACTTCTTCATTAAAAAATTATTCCGCCTTCATAGACAGAAGGATCCTTCCAAGAGACTTTACTGAAAAAATCGACAGAGAAACCGCTATCAGGGAATTCATAATGCTTGGCCTGAGGAAAACTGGCGGCATTTCCGGCGATTATTTTGAAGAACTCTTCAAGACAAATCTTGAAAAGATATTGATATCAAGAATACCCTCCGGCCTTGACCCTTTTTTACAAAAGAATGGTAACTCTCTCAGTCTTACCGAAAGGGGGTTTGAGGTTTCAAACAGAATAATAACCGAGCTATGGAATCTGATATCCTGACTTTTATTTCCCCTTGACAATGTAACAATGTTATGTTATATTATTTGTGTAACATTGTTATATCGAAGAGGTGAAAATGGAAGAAGGCGATCTTATAACAAAAAAAGAACTTTTAAAATTGACCGGAATTTCATACGGACAATTATACCGGTGGAAGCGAGAAAACCTCATACCCGAATCATGGTTTATCAAGAGGGCCTCATATACCGGCCAGGAAACCTTCTTCCCCAGGGAAAAGATCCTTGGCAGAATTGCCGGGATTCTTGAGCTCAAGGACAAATATTCGCTTGAAGAAGTTGCCGACATGCTCTCACCTGAGCTTACAAACAGAATTTTCAATTCAGGTGATTTAAGGGACATTAGGGCATTTGATTCCGAGGTACGTGAAACCTTTGAGAAAAATTTGGGGAAAAGTTATTTTAACTTTATAGAACTTATATTTATCTTTATCGTCAGCAAATTAATAAAAGAATCAGTTATAAGCAGCAAGCATATCGATGAATTTATAGAAAGTATGAAGAACTGGTTCCCTGTATTAAACAGCACATCCTTCATGCTTATCGTTTTCGAAAAAGATACCGTCAGGTTTTTCCTGCTGGCCAGACAGGATTCCCGTATTTTTCATGACAATGGGACCAGGGAAATAACATCGTATGATTTGGACGAGGTGTCAAAAGAATTGAATTTAATCCTTCAGGACCAGCTTAAAAAATAAAATTTCAGGAGGCTGTGTATGGACAATCTTACGGATTTGAAAATCTCAGGGATGGGAAAAACAGCAGGAGGAAAATTCCGGGATATCAAAATTTCAGGAAACGGTGAAATTGAGGGAGATGTACAGGCGAATACTCTCAATATTTCCGGCATGGGCAAAGTAAGCGGAAAAACTGTCGCAGAAAAAATTTCAGTAAGTGGCATGGGAACTTTATCAGGCGATGTAAAATGCTCTTCAATAAAAGGCTCAGGATCCCTGCTGATCGATGGGTTTCTCGCCGCCGATATTCTTCATGCCAGCGGAAGCATTTCTGTCAGGAACGGCATAAAATCGCGATATATCCGGTCTTCGGGATATATAAACTCGGGAGATGGCGTAGAAGCTGAAGAATTCAGGTCAAGGGGTGAGTTCAATATCAGCGGCCTGCTTAATGCGAATAACGTAGATGTGGTTTTTGGATGGAGGAGTTACGCCGGGGAGATCGGCGGAGAGGATATCAGGATCAGGCATATGAAATATATGCTGAGTTTCATTCTCTCTATTTTCGGCAAAAAAGACAGGCTTGAAACCGACCTGATCGAGGGCAATAACATAATGATTGAATATGCCTGTGCCAAAACCATTCGCGGTAATAATATTATGATCGGTGATAATTGCCTGGTGGATTTGGTTGAATACAGCGGTAAACTGGAGATATCACCCAGCGCCGTTGTTAAAAATAAAGTTAAAGTCTGAATATCAATTATAAATAAAGCGTTAAGCAGATCTTAATTTTTTCCCTATTATTCCGAAATGTAAAGGGGACAGTCAGCATCCCTTAAAGGAGGAATAATTATGGGCGAATCCGAAATTTTGGACCTTTTCCCCGATTCCAACAGCAGGGAAGGCCGTATAAGGTCGGATGAGATCGGTGATGACGGCTATCATTATAACGGAAGGTCAAGAATAAACGATTATAAACATACAACCAGCAGTATACACAGGACGAATGAACCAGTAATAAGCCGGGATAGATACCACGAAAGATTCCAGGAAAAATACCCGCAAAAAAAATCTTACATTAATGTCAGCGACGAAAGGATTGTATGGGCCGGTGCGATTTTCGTTTTCTTCGGCGTTTTTATTTTTCTAGTAGGATATTGGCTTGGTAAAACAACCCTTAAGGATATAGCTTTCGGAAACAGACAGGATATTCAGAAGATCGAGGATAGGTCCGATCAGACAAAAATGGAGAACAATTCATCTTTCAATAACCTTCCGCAGGTATTTCCCAAACAGGAGGATAATACCAAAAATGAAAATAACCCTGAAAAAAATGTCAAAGCATTAGTGCCGGGAAATGACGGTACAAATCTTGTGAAAGATGAAAATCTTCCTGAGAATCTGACCACCCCGCCTGTTAAAAACGATAAAAAATTGAAATCGGAACCTAAGAACGTTAAACTCAAATTAAGTTCTGAAAAACCCCCGGAAAAAAATAAGAATTCAGAAAAAAAGCAGAAATCCACGAATAATTCTTTTGCTGCCTCCGAGGGAAAATACACTATCCAGGTATCTGCGCATACAAGCATGGAAAAGGCACGGGAAGTGGAAAATAACCTAAGGAGCATAGGGCTTGAATCGTACCTTGTTGAGGCCAATGTAAACGGAATTATTTATTACCGGGTAAGAGTGGGCAAATTCACGACAAAAGAAGATGCGGCAAAGGCAATCGAAAAAATCAAGGAATCATCGCTGGGTAAGGAGAGCATGATATTGAATCTCCAGTAAGGCGAATTATAAATAACATACTTATCAGCCGTAAGGAAATTTTTATCTCACTTAATTCGCAGGCTTGAACCGCACAGTCTCATAAAGCCTGCAAGCGCAACTCAGCCAATCATAGAATTTCTTTATTTGAGAATCTTTTTTGTATTATATATTAAATTAACTTTCAAACTATGACCGGCTTCAGATAAGCGCTTTCTCACAGCTGTTTTAGCCTTCGGTCCTACGTTTTCAAATGTTGATATTAAAAGAACTACTTCCAATACACCAGAAATTCATGAAGGCAGATGGATTTTTATTTTGGTCAATTCTGAAAAAATTGTTGAAGATATTGAAAAACTTGTTATAATTAAGAAGCTGAACCATTAAATAATTTAGATTACAAAAAATATTTTATAAAAGGAGTTTTTCATGAAATGGTATCATTACATTGCATGCTTTTTTGCAGGAATTTTTCTCACAAACGCAGTTCCTCATTTTGTCAATGGCATTTCTGGAGTTTCGTTTCCTTCACCTTTTGCATATCCTCCGGGAAGGGGTCTGTCATCGCCGACGGTTAATGTCCTTTGGGGCCTGCTAAATATAGTCATCGGATATATCCTCTTTCGTGGCGGAAAGATGACGAAACCAAATTTCTTGTCCTTAATAATATTTTTTATTGCGGTTGCAGCTATAAGCATTATGCTTAGCATAAGTTTCGCAGGGACACATTAAGTTAATAGATAGGAGAAAAAAGCATGTTTTTGGAAGTGCTCGGTTATCCCAAAAAGGTTAAGCTGCCGTTAAATGAGAAGGTGTAACGCCACAGGCGGAAAATTAGAATTATTCATTCGTCCTGTTGAGAATATAAACATCGTCGTCGAGGAGGATCAATTCGGGTTTGTTATCTCCATTAATGTCCTGAATGACAAAAGCGCTGTCGTGTCTTTTTAAAGAAAAGCTGTAAGCTTCAAGTTTTCTTTGGGAGGGGTAAAAAAGATCTACAACAACTCGATTATTGGTAGTTATCCCCAGGGTCACAAAATCCCAGGTCTTATCGTTATCCATAGAAAAAGTACTGGTTGTAAAATAATAATCGTACCCGCAATTAGTCATATAGAGCTCGTTCTCAGCATTACTGATCATATAAATTTTATTAGTGTCTTTTTTATCCGTATTTGTAGTCACCTCAAATCTGTTTGTTGGGGAGAGAAGGAGAATGACATTACTGATAACAATGATCCTCTCAATTGAATTATAATAGGAATAAGGGAAGAGCCTGACATTCGTTAATTTTACAATGCCTTCCAGTAAAAATATTTCACTTTCACTCCCCGCATTCACATATTCCTCATAAACCGGAGAATAAATCATATCTCTTACAGTTCTTCTTTTCTCCTGAAGCGGGCTTATTATATTCTGGCTTTTGCTTTTTTCTATTACAGGGTAAGTGCGTGAGTAAAAATAAACAAGGTTTGTCGAATAATCGTAATTTTCCGGAAGATTAAACGGTATATAAAGGGTTTCCCTGTTTTTCAGCCTGTTATAAGTTATAAGCTCCCTGTAGGCCTTTAGGCGGTAATTGCTGTTTGAAAGCGATATAAGGTATTTAAAAGAATCGTTTACGTAGTTACCAAGTTTTCCGAAGATATCACTCCTGAAAAAATAAGGCAATATATCATAATAAGTATAAAATCGACCAGGATCCATATTCTTAGCAGTCATAAAAATCGAATAAGCAGTTTCGAAATCATTTTTTTCACATTTCAGACATGCCTTCAGGAACAAAATGTCCTGCCAGTTAAGAAACGGATTTGTTTTATCGAGCTTTGAAAGATAAAACTCAGCACCCGAGTAATCTTTTTTATAATAATATAATAGTAGAGATTTGTAATAGTATAATTCCGGATTTTTCGTGCCTTTATAAACAGCACTATTTATATATTTATATGAATTTTCATAATCTCCCAGCTTGAAATACACTGCGCCGATCCTCTGGTATAATAACCCCTCATCAAAATCCGGATCATTTGTCATCGACGAATATTCAAAGATCGCATTCGAAAGGGCTCTTTCCCCTGTCATAATATTCAATATAAATTCGTTCGACAATGCAGATAAAAATTTTGGGGGGCAGTCCGTTAAGACCTCTTCATCTTGCCCTGACTTGAAGACCATGCAATATTTATAAAAGTTATTTTCACTCTCATAATTATTACTTTCACTATTATTAATAACAATGATGTCAGTCTGGCTGTTATAATCGCTAGCCTCTTCCGGTCTTTCCGCCCCGCTTCCGCAGAATGATAAAATCAGTGAACATGACAGAAAAATTATTGAGAAAATAAGGGATTGTTTTATTATAATTTTCATACTTATAAATTGGGCGCTACAGGATTCGAACCTGTGACCCTCTGCTTGTAAGGCAGATGCTCTAAACCAGCTGAGCTAAGCGCCCTTATCCGGCGGGAAATATTCTAATACTTTTTTTAACAATGGTCAATTCTCTATTAATGTTTTAAATATAGAACCCGATGTTCCCAGACATAACAGTACGCCTGTTGAGAATATCTGGCAATATTATGTTGTTATAATATTGCTGTCGATTTTATATTTTCATTAATTATTTTCATATTCTATAAACTGCTGTATAATATAATGGTCTTTCATTCTGTAATAAAAATTCCAGATCCTTTACCGGAGGTTTATATGTCGGACAATACTTTGGATGTAAAAGAAAAGGAAAAAGCTCTTCAGATCGCTATGGCCCAGATTGAAAAGCAATTCGGAAAAGGTGCAATAATGAAAATGGGCGACAGGCCTTATGATAACAATTACCCTACTATTTCAACAGGCGCCCTCACTCTCGATCTCGCTCTTGGAATCGGCGGCATACCATGCGGCAGGGTAACAGAGATATATGGACCCGAGGCATCCGGCAAGACTACTCTCACATTGTCCATTATAGCTGAATCTCAAAAAGCAGGAGGGACATGTGCGTTCATAGACGCAGAACATGCTTTGGACCCCCTGTATGCTGAAAAAATTGGGATTGATATAAAAAATCTTCTTATCTCACAGCCTGATACGGGTGAACAGGCCCTTGAAATTGTGGAAAGTCTTATCAGGAGCGGCGCTGTTGACCTAATCGTAGTAGATTCGGTGGCTGCCCTTGTTCCCAAGGCAGAAATAGACGGCAATATGGGAGATGCTCAGATGGGTATGCAGGCACGTCTTATGTCTCAAGCTCTGCGCAAATTGACTGCCATTATAAGCAAATCAAAAACTGCCCTTGTCTTCATCAACCAGATCCGTATGAAAATCGGCGTGGTTTACGGCAACCCTGAAACCACCACTGGTGGTATGGCTTTAAAGTTTTATTCCTCCATCCGGATTGAGATTCGCAAGATTGAGACCCTTAAAAAAGGTGATGAAAACTACGGCAACAGGGTAAGGGCCAAAGTGGTAAAAAATAAAATGGCGGCTCCGTTCAAGCAGGCTGAATTCGATATTATTTACGGCAAGGGGATTTCCAGGACAGGCTGTCTCATAGATGCAGCCGTTTCAAGCGGAGTAATCCAGCGTAAGGGGACTTGGTACTTCCTCGGAGAAGACCGTATTTCTCAGGGAAGGGACAACCTTATCAAGGAAATTGAAGATAAACCTGCTTTGCTTAAGAAGCTGGATGAACTGGTCAGGAAAAAGCTTTCAGAGGGCGCTGATATTACATCTTTCGAAAGATCCGAATCCGGCTCAGGATCGGAAGATAATTAAATCCGGGAATCTTTATGGAACATGAAGTTAAACTTAATGAGCTTGAAGGTGGAATAACAGAACCGCTGGGGTTCAGGGCTACAGGGGTATCATGCGGCCTCAAAGAGGGGGGATATAAGGACATAGGTCTAATAATCTCACAAACACCCTGTATTACGGCATGTCTGTTCACAAAAAACAGTGTTAAAGCCGCGCCTGTAGCTCTCGATATTTCTCGAAGCGGTAATCTAATTTCAGCCATAATCGTTAACAGCGGCAATGCAAACTGTCTTACAGGAAACACCGGTAATGAAAATGCTTTAAATATGGCAAGCAGGGTAGAAGATTTACTTTCCCTTGAAAAAGGCTCAGTCATGGTTGCTTCCACAGGGGTTATAGGGCAAAAGTTAATAATGAACCGTGTTAATTACGGTATTGACAGGATCTGCAGTTTGATAAAAACAGAGAACAATTATAAGAATTTTTCCAGCGCCATTATGACAACAGATAAAAAAATGAAAAACTGCGCTTATGAATTTGAATTGAACGGCAGGACAATTAAAATAGGCGGCAGTGCAAAGGGCTCCGGTATGATAAAACCTTTTCTAGAAGAGCCCCATGCTACAATGCTTGTCTTTCTGACAACAGATGCTCTTATAACCGGCGATATGCTGAAACTGGCACTGAAGGAAGCAGCCGATCTCTCTTTCAACCGCATCAGCGTGGACAATGATACAAGTACTAATGACAGCGTTTTTCTCATGTCGAACGGTGCAGCCGGAAATACACTAATAGAATCGAATAACGGAAATTTTAAAATATTCAAGCAAGTCCTTACAAAGGTATGCCAGATGCTTGCCCGGCTGATTGTAAAAGACGGTGAGGGTGCTAGCAAATTCATTAACATTTCTGTGGTCAACGCTGAGCGTGCATCAGATGCCGAAAAAGCTGCCAGGGCGATCGGCGATTCTTTTCTTGTAAAAACGGCACTTTACGGCCAGAATCCGAACTGGGGCAGGATCATTGCTGCACTTGGATATTCGAATGCCAGATTCGAAATACAGAAATTATCGCTTAAAATAAATGATCTTGTAATTTTTGAAAATGGCGATGTCAACAGGGCCAATGAAAGCCTGGCAGCAGGCGAACTGCTGTCCCCGGAAATCAGAATAACTCTGGACCTTGGAATCGGTAAAAAGAAGTATTTCCTCTGGACAAGTGATTTAACCTGCGATTACGTGAAAATCAATGCCAATTATATAAGCTGAATGTTAAAATCCCGCTTCGTAACTCAGGGAAAATATCCTGATTAATTTTGAAACGCTGAAATCATATTGCAGCATCAGGGAAATATTGAATGGTGGAGTCGGGTTAAAATTAAATATCAAAGATGGAAGAATATATTCCATCCGGTTTACATCAAAGAAAAAGTTTTCAATTGTGAAGCCGACGGATATGTATTGAGGCGCGCTTATGGTCGCTCCTGCAAATATGGACATATTAGTTACATTTCTTTCCTCATCAGGCAGAAGAGGAAACCTTAAACCGACAGAAAGAACATCATTCCCGCCTATCAGGCTGTAGTGCCAACCGGCTGCTGTATAAAATCCATAGATTGTCGATGGAGCTTCATTTGTATTTGTCGGAAAGTATGTCCCCTCAGATCCGTATATAAAATTGTCAAATCCTATTGCCCAGTTAAAATTATCAAGGTCTTTAAGCAGTGTTACTTTAAGATAAGCGCCCGGAATATTCACATTAACATCACCTGAACCGATAAGACCGTCAAGATTTTCAGAAATTCCTATATCAATTGCATCCCATACCCCAACAACAAATTTCGCATTAACACCGCCGTTATCATACATTAAAAACTGCCCGAAAAAATTTCCTCTCCCAAGCCCTGTAGGAATGGGCACCGAGCCTATGGAGAAAAGGGAATTCCCTGAGACAACAGGGGGATTAGATGTATTTTTAGGAGGGGGGGAAGATGAAACATTGCTTGATGCCCCGCCTGGTTCGTCTATGATAAAATCATCCCCGAATGCAATGGAAAATAATGATATAAAAATAATAAATGATGTTAATGTCTTCATCCAAAATACTCCCTGTTTTTAATTTTATATCGGACTTTTAATAAAAAACGTGATCATTATAGACCTCAAAATTAGAATAGCCTTTGCAATCGGACCGGGCATGCCTAAGTTCTGTATTAAATTGCGATATCCTCTTAAAATAAGTATAATATGGTATATTTTTGAGGAGCATAACGTGAGTCTCGCTGCGGTTCTTGTCGACACCAAATTTTCTGACCAGGAAATGCTTCAAAGTTATTTTGATATAACCCTGTCTAAAATAAAAAAATTAACAGATGAAATTTATATATTATCCCTCCAGGATGCCTTTAGGTACAATAAAGGAATAAAAGTTTTATCAGCTAAAACCTCAAAAGAATTTTTGACCTTTTTAAAGGACAATCTTAAAGGTAAAAGCATCCTCATCATCAACGCTTTTTCTCCCCTGCTCGACCTTGAATCGACAAAGAAAATGCTTGATGAGCATAAACGCTATGTCTTCGATTACACGTTCCCAGAAAATCTGCCGGCCGGTCTTTTCCCGGAGATTCTTGAAAGCGATGCCGCAGGCTTCATTTTAAAAACCATTCCTGAAGAGCTGCCCCTTTTCAAAAACAGCGTCAAGGAAATTTTTGAAAAAGACATATCGTCATATGATTGTAATATTTACATATCTCCTTGCAGGTTAATTAATTACAGGATAAATTTTGTTCCTGATAATTTTAATGATTATCTCATAATTGAAGACATAGTGGCCCGGAATGGACAAAATCTATCTCACCTTGAGCTTGAGACTCTGATCAACGAAAATCCCGAGATTATCAGAAAAAGGCCTACATACTTCGAGATTGAACTGAATTCAGAAAGGGAAAACTTTAATTTTTTTATTTCAAACCGTCTTGACCGGCATGATGAAATGAAGATTGATGATTTCAGAAAGATCATTGGCCAGATTTCAGCTTTTTCCTGCAACCCGGCAGTAAGTCTTGGACTATTTGGTGAACCTCTATTATATTCGGCTATCGGTGAAGTTATAAGCGAGATTAAAAATTATCCTCAAATCCAGTTTCTTATAGAAAGCAGGTGCCTTTTTACCGACACCGCTCCTGTCGAGGACCTGCTGAAACTTTCTAATGTTACAGTTATTTTCGATATAAGTGCAGCAAAGATTGAAACATTTTCTTTATTCAAAAGGGCGATTAATCCTCTTCTGCCTTTCATCGGCCTTCCCGCCACTGAAGAAAAGATAAAAAATCTTGATAATAAAGAAAAAGTATATATTCAATTTACAAGGACTACTGAAAATGAAAATGAACTTCTGCAATTTTATGAAAAATGGCGTGATTTCCCAGAAAGAATAATTATTAAAAAACCGGATACTTTTGGAGGAATACTGGATCAAAGCAGGGTTATTGATCTTTCACCTATCAAACGCTTTTCCTGCCTTCACTTGAAGCATGATATGGTAATCCATTCAAACGGCAACGTTCCCCTCTGCAGGCAGGATTACAATGCTCAGTTTCTGATGGGAAATGCATTTACCGATGGAATAGAAAATTGCTGGAAGAACATGAAAGAAGTGTATCAAAGACATTGGAAGGGAAATTTTTCTGAACCGGCCATTTGCAATAAATGCGATGAATGGTGGATATTCAACTTATGATGTTCAAAGACAATGTCCGGATCGAGGTAAAGGCCGGAAAAGGCGGAGCTGGGGCTGTAACCTTCCGCAGGGAAAAATATATACCCAGGGGAGGTCCGGATGGCGGTAATGGAGGAAACGGTGGTAATATCATCATAAAGGTTAATCCTCATCTAAGGACACTTTCAAACCTCCACAACAATCAAAAATTTAAAGCCAAGGACGGCAGTAAAGGTCAATCGAACAGGAAAACAGGCAGGAGCGGAGCTTCGTATACAATTGAAGTGCCTGCCGGTACAATAATAACCGACAGTGCAACCGGCATAGTGCTGGCAGATCTAACCGAAAATCTCTCCGAGTTTATAGCAGTCAAGGGTGGAATCGGGGGAATGGGGAATTTTCATTTTAAAGGTCCATCGCACCAGACCCCTTATTACGCACAGAAGGGCAGACCCGGTGAAGAAAGAAGTCTGCTCCTTGAATTGAAAATGATAGCTCATATCGGCATTGTAGGCTTCCCTAATTCCGGCAAGTCGACTCTGATTTCAAAGCTCACAGGCGCGAAGCCCAAAATCGGCAATTACCCCTTCACCACCCTGAGTCCCAATATAGGAATTATGAGAGCAGATGACGATTATCATAGCCTGGTAATAGCCGATATTCCAGGTTTGATCGAAGGAGCCAATACCGGCAAGGGCCTTGGGATAGATTTTCTCAGACATATAGAGAGGACCAGGCTCTTATTATTCATTCTGGATTCGACCGATGATCCCGAAAATAAATTTAAAATATTAAGGGATGAACTGGCTCTTTATTCAGAGAATATCTTCAAAAGGGATTATATTGTGGCCTTAAATAAGATCGATTTATATTCAGCCGATAAATCTGGGGAACTTCTGAATATATTCAAAGATAAATCAGGAGATATTTTTTTAATATCCGCCCTGACCGGATTCGGACTTAAAGAATTAAAATATGCCTTGTTTAATAAATATTGGGAAATAGAAAAAAATCAAAGCTCAAGGGACAGGGAATAAAAATGGTTATAACTTTACCCGATAAAAGGGAACTATCTGTTAAACGTGTTGTTGTAAAACTTGGCACCAAGCAAGTGACAGATCTGATAAGCATTAATTCTGACAACATAGCTGGAATTGTCAGGGAAATCGCGGAATTAAAGAATAAGGACATAGAATTTATTATAACTTCGAGCGGCGCTATTGGTCTGGGCATTTATGAGTTATTTCAAAGTAAAGATATGTGGGACAAACTGACCCTCTCCCAGAAGCAGGCAATCGCCGGATTGGGACAGATAAGGCTGATGCAGTTATTCAAGGATGAATTCAATAAGTATGGGCTTACGGTCGGTCAGGTTCTGCTGACGCACTATATATTTGATAGCAGAACCTCTTACCTTAATGCGAGGAACACTCTCAATTCAATGCTTGAAATGGGAATCACCCCTGTCATAAATGAAAACGATTCCGTTGCTGTTGATGAAATAAAAGTCGGTGAAAATGACAGGCTTGGGGCTTATGTCAGCCTGCTATCAGATTCAAATCTCTATATCATGCTATCAAATGTCGACGGCTTTTACCAGGATTTCAATACACCTTCGGCAAAATTAATACGGGTTGTGGATAACATCAACACCGTTATGAAATATGCTTATAAGCAGGAAGAGAATTACTCCAGGGGAGGAATGATCACAAAACTTCAGGCAGCAAGAATAGCTACTCTTTCCGGAGTTCCCTGCGTAATCGCAAACGGTTTTAAGAAAAATATAATCACAGGTATTTTCAAAGATCTGTCGGAGGGTACGATATTTCTGCCATCTCCCAGGACACTTAACTATAAAAAGAAATGGATAAGTGTTAAGAAAACGAGGGGTACGATATTCATTGATGAGGGCGCAAAAGAGGCCGTTCTGAGAAATAAAAGTCTTCTCGCAAGCGGTATAAGTTCAGCATCTGGTAATTTTCATTACGGAGATACGGTTATTATCGCCGATACTGAAGGTCATGAAATCGGAGTCGGTTTATCCAATTATTCATGTGAAGATATCTTGAAGATAGCAGGGAAAAAAACTTCAGAAATTGAGAGAATTCTTGGAAAGGAAAATAAATATTCTTCTGCGGTACACATCGATAATATGGTTCTGCTGGATAAATAAAACCATATCCTCACATGCTATTTGAACTTTACCAGCCTTTCGACAGCCTCATTAATATCTTTCCTTTCTCCAAACCCGGTAAGTCTGAAATAACCCTCCCCGCAGCTGCCGAAACCCGATCCCGGAGTCCCGACTATATTGCATTGATTGAGGAGTTCATCAAAAAATTGCCATGAAGTCAATCCCTCGGGGACATTACACCAGACATAGGGTGAGTTTACAGCACCGGAATATTTAAGCCCCAGGGTTGAAATTCCCCTGCCGATTGTTGCAGCGTTTTCAAGATAATAATCCACTATTCTCCTGTTTTCACTCCTTCCCTGTTCTGTAAAATACCTGTAGGCTCCTTTCTGGATTATATATGCAACTCCGTTTGATTTTGTCGATTGCCTCCTCAGCCACAAATCCTTCAGACTGTGAAATTCGCTGCTTTTATCCGGGACTTTTAATTTATCGGGGATAACTGTGTAAGAACACCTCGTTCCCGTAAAACCAGCACTTTTAGAAAGGCTTCTGAATTCTACCGCCACTTCAAAAGCTCCTTCGATCTCAAATATACTGTGAGGGATACCCTCTCCCCTGATGTATGCTTCATAGGCAGCATCGAATAAAATCACGGCTTTTTTTTGTCTCGCATAATCAACCCATTTTTTTAAACCGTCATGGTTAATAGCTCTTCCGGTAGGGTTATTCGGAAAGCACAGGTAAATCAGGTCCGGAATTTCCTCAGGAAGATCCGGAAGAAAATCGTTCTCTGATGTACAGGGCAGATAAACTATCTTGTCCCTTCCTGCCATTATATTGCTATCAGCATAAACGGGGTAAACCGGATCGGGGATAGCGATCTTAATGTCTTTGGAAAAAAGTTCCTGAATATTAGCAGTGTCCTCCTTTGCTCCTGTAGAAATGAATATCTCGTCAGGAGATATATCTATTCCTCTCGCTTTATATTCAGTTTCACTTATAATATTCCTTAAAAAATCATATCCCTCGGATGGTGGATATCCCTGGAAGGTTTCCCTCACTCCCATTTCCATCACAGCTTCTTTTAATCCATCGATTATCGATTGGCTAAGCGGTTCAGTAACGTCTCCTATTCCCAGCCTGATTATTCTGGCACCGGGATTCATCTTCCGGTAATCACTTACCCTTTTCCCTGTTTCAAAGAATAGATAATTACCCTTCAGAGCATTGAAATTTTCGTTTATCATAATCATAAAACAACTCCGGATTAAGGTTTACCTGGAATGACATAAATCCAGGGCTAAATTATAAAGGAAGTTTTAAAATAATTCAGTCAGATAGACAGTTAAGTTTATTCCTGTTATTTTGATGTAATGGTGGAAGTCTCTTATAATAATATGATTGCATAAACAACAATAACCATATTTCAAAGGGGATCAGGTCATATGAAAATTATGGGGGTGTGGCTTCCTATAATAACTCCCTTCTTGAACGGAGAAGTGGATTATAAATCACTTGAAAATCTTATTGATTTCTATTTAAAAAAGAATATTGCCGGTATAATTCCGCTCGGCACAACAGGTGAAAGTCCGACGATAGAGGATTATGAATTCGAAAAGATAGTTGAGAATGTAATTCGAAAGGTGAACGGCAAAATTCCTGTTTATGTAGGCATCGGTGGCAATTATACTGATAAAGTCATATTAAAAATTAAAAAAGTAAGCAAATATAATTTTGACGGAATCTTATCGGTTTCCCCTTATTACAGCCGTCCCAGCCAGGCAGGAATTTATGAACACTTTAAGAAAATATCCGAAAGTACGGATAAAAATATCATTATTTACAACATCCCCTACAGAACCGGCAGAAATATAGAAAATGAAACTATTTTCAGATTATCAGAACTTAAAAATATCATAGGTGTTAAAGATTCCTGCGGCGATATAAAACAAAGTATGGAATTAATTTTTAATAAGTCCGATAACTTTTACGTACTTACAGGTGAAGATATGCTGTATTTTATCACGCTGACTATGGGCGGCGACGGGGGTATATTAGCAGCGGCACATGTTGAAACAGAAAAATATGTAAAAATTTACGATCTGATCAAAGGAAATAACCATATTGAAGCTCAGAAATACTGGAAAAAACTTATAGATATAATCCCTTATCTATTCATCGAACCAAGTCCCCGCCCGATTAAATATATATTGAAAAAGAAAAATATGATCTCAAGTGATGAAACGAGGCTTCCCATAACCGACATAAGTGATAATTTGAAGAAGCGATTGGATAAATTTATTTAATAAGTTTCACGTGAAACACACCGAAAAGTAAAAGAGCTCAGATAAGAGTTTTCATAAATGCCTTGATGGGCTTCAAATATAGACCCATAGTTATTAAGTCTAAGTTCTAAAACAGTAGGGGCGGTTTTAAAAACATTCGTCGAGCCAGTCAAAGATCCTCTGGTGCGCCAGGAGCCTGGCGCCCTGCTGGCAGTGCTCTTCGGCTCCTTCGAGAACTGTGAATAACATAAGTTCCTTAGGGCATTCAAGATGATCAAAAAGCACCTGAGACTGGCCTTGAAAAAACATCTCTTTTTCGGAGTCACAAATGAGCACAGGGCATTTGATCCGGCCAGCGATTCCTTCAAGATCATATTTTGCGTATTCCTTCAAGACCTGGAATGGGGTTTTGACGTTTAATTTCCAGAGACCGTCTATAATCGCCCATCGGCTGGTGGTGCTGCGCCGCATTATTACATTGCTCATTATCCAGTTGATCAGGGGTGAATCTTCTTTATCGAATTCTTTTTTCAGGTTTTTCCTGGATTTTTCGTCAATGACGCCATCAAAAAAATTATATACGCCACCGTCAGCTATGCAAGCCTTGATCCTCGGTTCAAAAGCGGCCGCTCTTGGTGCAAAATACCCCCCAGACTGTAGCCGATAATGAATATCCTTTCCGGGTCAATGTCTTTTCGGCCGGATAAATAATCAATTACTGGAGTAATCACTTTTTCCCAGTCGGGGCGGAAATAAAGATTCTGTTCTCTAAGAGCATATCCCTGACCGGGACCGTCAAAAAAAAGCGAATTGTAGCCCCTTCGTCCGGCAGCGACCGCCGTTGTAAAAAGCTCTTCCGCAGTGTTGTCGTAGCCTCCGTTGACGATAAGCACGGGCCTGCGTCCTTTGCCTTGAGAGGCTTGAGAAAAATAGCCCTTCAGGTGTACATTCTCGTAGGGAATTTCCACCTGTTCGATTGTCGGGTCTAAAAGTACAGAAGCCTCCAGGAAGGATTTGCGGCTCATCCTGTACGTTGCAAGGGCGCTCTCCCTGTCTTTTATTTCATGAAGAAAGAACTCCGCCGTACGGTAATAGCTGGATGCGCGCAGAAACGCCTCCCTTGCGCTTACACTGTGACCTTCCTTCAGACAATTTTTCGCTATACTGTATATGCGGTCTGCTGTATTTCTCCATTCATTGTGCCAGCTTTTAAAGTCCCCATCTTTAATGCGGTAGGCAGTACTGAGGCACTCGCTGATATCGGCGCAGCCATAAGAAGAATGTCCGATAACCCTTAAAAGTTCATATGAAAATTGCCTATCCCTGAAAATAAGTTTCATGATCTCTTACCTTTGAATTTGTCTTGCTTTTCATGAAAATTTCATAGATCCTGGGACCTGCAAATACAAGAGTATATAAGTTATATTATTCGGAATTTTCTGGATATCTGACTTATAGCCCCAATTAATGGACAACACATTCAATTTCCAAAATTTTAGAGTAACCAATCCCCTTTGTCAACATAAAAATTACTTCGTTGTTCTTTAAACTCACAAGTCAAGCAATTGATAACGTTCTATACGTTTGAGTTATATACTCAAAAAGTTCTTCAGGTACGGCCGCTTCAGCCGGCAAATCGCCGCATCGCCGGATAAAACTCAATATCACGGCATCATTTATGTCTTCGTACCTGTAATCCTGGAAGACAAGGACTTGTGGAGTTGAGCCTCAGGGGAATGGTGGGTTCTTACCGGGGCGGCTATCAGAACCGTGTCAACATCTTTTTAATAGTTTCATCCGGGAAATCACGGATTAATTATTAGAACTTGATCACAGCGGTAATCTTAGAGTTTTAATATTCATGGACAATACCCAATTGAAATGTTTCACGTGAAACATCAGCGGAGGTTAATCACCTCTCCCCGATATGAACCCGTAGATATTCTGCAGGTCTTCTCTTGAAAAGTAATAGATCTCTATTTTCCCTTTGCTGAGGGTACCCTTGATCTCAACCTTTGCCCTCATTGCCTTTATAATTCTTTCCTGAATATCAGCAATTTCAGGATAATGCCTCTGGTCTTTTTTAGGTTTTGCAGGTACTTTATTTTTACTAAAATTCCTGACAGCGGATTCTGTCTCTCTCACCGATAAACCTTTTTCGATCACAGATTTTGTTAATTCAATTATGCTATCAATATCGTCAAGAGACAGTATTGCACGGGCATGTCCCTCAGTTATTTCACCAGAAACAATCCTGTTTTTTACAAATTCCGGTAATTTCAGCAGACGCAGGGTATTTGTGACGGAGGTCCTGTCTTTGCCGATTTTTTTTGCCAGATCATCCTGACTTATATTTAGTCTTTCGATTATTTCCTTGAAGGCCTCAGCTTTTTCCACAGGGTTAAGATCCTCTCTCTGTATGTTCTCTATTAAAGAGATCTCAAGCTTATCTTCATCGGAAAAATCCTTAATAAGAGCTGGAATTTCCATTAATCCAGCCAGCTTTGCGGCCCTCCACCTTCTTTCACCAGCCACAAGTTCATAACGCCCGTCTCCAAGTTCTGTAACGATTACCGGCTGCAATATGCCTTTATCCCGAATGGAATCGGAGAGCTCTTTCAGGGAATTCTCATTAAACAACTTCCTGGGCTGATACCTGTTCGGCATGATCTTGTTGATATCGATTACATCCGTCCGGTTTGCATCTTCACCTGTGCCTTCCTGATCATCCAGGAGGGCCATTATCCCTCTTCCTAATCCATGCTTCATAAATTATATCCTATTTTTTTTAAAAATTCTCTGCCGAATTCCATGTAAGATTCAGATCCCTGACTTTTTGAATCATACTCAAAAATTGAAATTCCATGGCTGGGAGCTTCGCTCAACCTTACATTCCTTGGAATTATCGTATCGTAGACCTTTTCTTTAAAGTAATTTTTTACCTCTTCAGTCACCTGCTTAGCAAGGTTTGTCCTTGAGTCGTACATCGTTATTAAAACACCTTCAACTGAAAGATCTCTGTTTGGTCCGCTTTTTACCAGTTTTATTGCCTTTAAAAGCTGGGCCAGTCCTTCCATAGCATAAAATTCACTTTGCATAGGTATCAAAACACTTTGAGCGGCAATAAGTCCGTTCAGAGTAAATAGCCCCAGCGAAGGAGGAGTATCAATAAGAATAAAATCAAATTCGTCTTTTATCTCAGAAATTGCATCTTTAAGGATAAATTCTTTTTTTGGAGAACTGCTCAGCTCTATCTGAGCTCCTGTCAGGTCCAATGATACGGGAACTATTTTTAAATAATGGTATTTCGTTTCTATGATTACTTCAGAAATTTTTTTACTGCCTAGTAAAACCTCATAAATGCCACAACCTGCCCTTTCTCTGATGTTAACACCCAGGCCGCTGCAGGAATTACCCTGAGGATCTATATCTATAAGCAGGGTTTGTTTACCTTCGATAGCTAAAAAAGATGCGAGGTTTACAGCAGTAGTAGTTTTACCCACCCCGCCTTTCTGGTTAGCTATAGCGATAATTCTTGCCATTTATCCTCCGCGTTGTCCTTATTAATAGATTATATGAGATAGAATCTAAAAACTCAATTAAACACCCCGGAGGCTTTGAACGAAAATTAAGGGCTGTTCCAATATATTAACTTTTATGACCTCTCTTATTTTTGTCATTGTTAATGACCCTCCCTTTTGTTAACCTTGACTATCATTTTAAATTAAGTTAGGCTAATTGTACATGTAATAATGCCTTACCACCGCGGTTTATTTTTCGCACTCAATCGAAGGAGCCTTATATGTTTCATGAGATAGGCGGGGAAATGGCCGAAAGGATGAAATACCTTGAGGAAATTGACAGAATCGACAGGAGCAACAGTACCCCAAGGCTGAAACGGCTCAGGCAGATACCCCCGGAAACGGGCAGGTTCATTGCACTAATGGCTTCACTTTGCCCCGATGGGGAATTTGTTGAAATCGGAACCAGTGCCGGTTACTCTACAATGTGGCTTTCTCTTGCAGCAAAACTCAGAAATATCAAAATAAAAACCTATGAAATCCTGCCTGAAAAGATATCAATTGCAAAGGAAACATTCAGACTGGCAAGAATTGAAAACTATGTCGATTTAATAGAAGGGGATTTCCTGTATAAAGGAAATTCACTGAATAATATCTCATTTTGTTTTTTAGATGCCGAGAAAGAAATTTATGAGGGATGCTTTGATATAATCTATCCAAGATTGATAAAAGGCGGAATACTGGTTTCGGATAATGCCCTCAATCATTACAGCGAAATAAAACCCATGATAGACAAAGCTCAAAATATTCCTGATCTGGATTGTCTTACCATTCCTATAGGGAAGGGAGAATTTGTCTGCAGGAAATCTTAAGGACAGTTCTAATTGCGGGCTGACGGCCACTGGCTGTCTGGCGAACATAAGACTGATTTTAGAAAGTCTTGTGTCCGACATGGTGTTTAGATTAATGCCATACATGACGAATACCCTCGTGAGCATACACCCGAAGGGTGCGCTTCGATACTGAGATTTTGGAACTGCCCTTAATTATTTTCGATATCTTTTTTTATAAGTTCAATCCAGTCCCCAGATTTCCTGCTGAATGAACCAGAAGGGTATTTTTGCTGAAGTTCCTTGAAGAGCTTTATTGATTCGTTTTTTTTCCCCCATTGATAGTAAACAACAGCTTTATTGTACAAAGCTTCCTCGATACCGTTTGTACAGCCGATACTGCATGCCTTATCGAGAAAATCTGCAGCATTCTGATAATTTTTATTGATTGAATATATATCCGCTATTTTTATCAGAGCCTCGTAAGCTGAAGGGTCATCGGGAAACATATCAGCGATATTAAGATAATATTGAATAGATCTCTTGAAATCACCGCTTTTTTTTAAATTTCCGGCAAAGTAAAGTGATTGCTTGATAAAAGCATTTCTTACCCTGCCATATCTGGCCCCGTCCGGATAATCAATAAAAAAATTCATATATTCCTGGATAGCGGCCTGGTAATTTCCTTGATCAATATATACTCTTGCTCTCCCTATTATTCCTTCCTCTCCTGTAGAAATGTTAAAATATTTTATAGCAGTTTTGTAATCCCTATTAAAAAGGGCCTGATATCCCAGAAACCCTGCAATCTCCATCTTTTGAAGGCCTTCAGCCTTTAAATAGGCATTTTCCAGATAATTCATAACAACGGGGTCATATATTCCATCATTCTTTGTTATTTTCCCAAGAAGCACTGAGGCCCGGACATAATCTGAATTTTCTATCCGATTTTCTGAAAATATTTTTTGTATAATATCCCTTGTCTTATCGATATCATTAATAGTGAAAAAAATTTCAGCTTCAATAACCATGACTGTTACTTTGTTTGTGCTGTCAGGGTATTGAGCATTAAAATCTGAGCATTCGGCCAGTGCCTTTTGGTATTCTTTCAATTCATACGAAGCCGTGATTTTGTGATAGAGTGCTGTCTCGTTTTTACCCGTATTGGTAAACCTGTCCTGAAACATGATAAAAGAAAATCCGGTGATAAAAAGAATTACTAAAACATATGTCCCTGTAACCAGAAATCTTTCGCCTCTATTCGTAATGTTCTCCTCACTGATTGAATTTTTTAATAAATTCTTTATAGTTTTCATTTGTGCTAGTCATAATCTCACTCTTTATTTGTAGCATATTATTCGTTTCGCTGAAAACAATTCTAACTGAATTTTCGTTTTTACCGGGTAAAACTACCGGATTACCTTCAACTGTTACCAGATAATAATATAGTACTCCCGAACATATATCAGGATCCTCATAAAAATATATATTTGTCAAGTGTTTGTATGGTGTAATGTGTGCCAAATCGGCGTTATTGGTTATTTCATTTGTCGTCTTGAATAATGATATCAATATTTCCCGGTTCCTATCAATAGTGCCGTCCCAGAATATAACCACACCAAATTGATTTGCCTTTATTATAACATTCGTGATTAAATTGCTAGAGTTATCCGTTGGAGAATTCTCAACACAAAAGCATGCAGATAGGAAAAAGTAAATAAATAAAGATATTATACCTGCCATTTTCATCATCAAATCCAGATTATATTTTCGGAAATAAGGCACACAGACTGTATAAATACTATGCTGATTCTGTTCGTTATCTGTGTTTTATAAATTACATTTTATATTCCACTTCAACAAACTACAGCAGATACAGTCTGATTGTGTGAAATACAGCCATAGATAAGAACAGGTAATGAACAATTAAAAATTAATGAAACATGATACGGGATATAAATTTAAATCTTGATAAGTTTAAAAATAGGAGTTACTATTATAGACTACTACATGGATATAAACAAATGAAAAGAAAAACAAATAAAAATGAGAGAAATAATATATATATTTTATCAACCCTTTCATATTTTAAAATGATTTTAAAGATCCTCAGATCAAAAGAAAAATCTATCGTTTTTTTATCTGATTTTATGCTTTCTTTCAAGAATTAAGAAATATCAATGAAGATTAAAGAGGAAATATGGAGATTTTTTATTCTTTAATAATACTTTTGTTTTTTATTTTAATTTTAATTTTATTTGATTATATTAAGAATTTATATATTTTTGAACTATTAATTGAAAGATTATTCAGAAATTTCCTTAAGATTGAAAAAACATCGATTGATTTTTCAAAAAATTTTTTTAACGCCCTAAGCGATGAGATCAGAAAAGTCTTTCTGTCAGACATAACTTTATTCTTTTATATAACTAACGATAAGATATCATTAATTTCAGCTTCAAAGTCAGAAATGGAAATTAAATCTAATTTAAAAGTTGATATATCAAAAGGAAAAGATCTTTTTAATTTTAACAAATTAAATAAAAAATCTCTCTATTACCTGAAAAATAAAATTAATAAAATCCTTTTCAGGAGAACTCCAATGAGTCTTATTGTTCCAATAATAAAAAATAAGAGGCTATCTGCATTTTTTATTTTATATTATTTCAATATAATTTCGATGTACAGAGCCGAAATTTCACTTTTTATGAATTCTAAGAAACTCAACGAAGTTATTTATGACTTAATCAATGTAGTAAAAAACAGGGAGCAGGACATAGGAAGCCAGATGCTTCTTAGTGTTAAAGATTATGCATTTATTACTGTTGATATCAATCTTTACATAACAACATGGAACAAAGGAGCAGAAATAATATTCGGGTTTTCAATGATGGAAGCTACTCATAAAAAATTTACAGATTTAATTGAAGATGAATATCAAGGCTCGTTTAGCAAGGCGATTGAAATATCTGAAAAAACTGAAGAAGTGAAGAGTGAAATTATAATGAAGGATTATAATGAAACACCTATTGTTTCTGAAGTACTTATCAAAAGGATTTTCCTCGAGAATGCCTTTACGGGTTTTTATATCCTGGTAAAGGATATAACCAAAGAGGATATATGGAAGAAAAGTATCCGCCGCCAGGCTGTTATAAATAAAAGTATTGTAGAAAACGCTCGTGACGGTATGCTTCTTTTAAATGAAGAAAACAGAATCACTTTTTTAAATGAAAAGGTGAAGAACATTGTCGATGCTGGTATAACCTACCTTGGAATGGAGATTACCCAGATATTCTCAAGAGAATATGGTGAGAAATTCAGAAATAAGATCAATGAATTAAAAAACAGTGAAGATGAACTTGCATTTCTGAATCTGAAATTCGGTGATTTGTGGTATAATATCAGATTTTTCCCTATAAAAAGCTCTAAGTCTTTCGAAGGAGTTGTAATCTTTTTCATAGACAATACATATGTTATGGAAACACGAGAAAAATTGGAGGAAATGAATAAAAACCTGATGGAAGATCTGGAAGCGGCGAAATTAATCCATTCAAATCTTCTGCCTTCTCAGCTTCCCCGAAATAAAAAGATCAGGTTTCAGGCGATCTTCATGCCATCGGATGAAGTCGGCGGTGATTTTTATTATGTGGATGAAGTCGAAATTAAGGGAAAAAAGAAATATATAACTCTGCTGGCAGATGTTTCAGGGCATGGCGTAGGGGCTTCAATGCTGACTGTTCTGGTCAAAGATATTTATACGGATTATAAGATGAACCTTGAAGACGGAGGAAATTTAAATCTCTCAGATTTTATTGTTATGCTTAATAAAAAAATCATTAATCTTAATATGGAAGGGAGCCGTTTTGTTACAATCTTCATCCTTATGTTTGATCTGCATGAAAACAAAGCCACCTACAGCTCAGCCGGACACCCTCAAGCAGTTTTATTAAGCGAAAATTCAAATGTTGAAACATTCGGTATAAAAAATTCTCCTCCGGCTGGTATCATAGAGGACTTTTTATATACACAGGAAGAAAGGTCAGTTTCGCCGGGTGATAAAATATTTGTTTACAGCGATGGCATACTTGATTTGTTTTCATATGAATCTGAAAATTTTATAAATTTCATAAAGAGTAACAGAGAACTTGATATAAAGAAAATGAGGCAGGAAATAGAAAAAACGATTCAGGTGAGAAAAGAAGAAAGGCATGAAACTGGAAAAGAACGAAGGATGAGGATTGACGATATCACTATGGTGTTAACAGAATTATTTTGAGAGGAGAGAATGCAATTATCTTCCAGAATTTTAACCCTTTTATATGGAGATATATTCGCGCTTACCGCCGATGATGTTATCGAGTTAAGGCATTACTTTGCCATGGAAAATAAAGGCTTTATAAAATTAATGGATAATATAATAGCAGGCTATAAAAAAAAAGAGGATATCGAGAATTTCCTTTGTCTTCTGGAATATCTGCATAATGAAATAAATGAAATCTCGCCTTTCATTTCAGGAAATATAAATAAGTTGTTTATAATGCTGATTAAAAACAACTATTATAAACAGATAGCACAGTATTCCGATATTTTTGAATCCAGCGGCAATATCAAGGTCCTTGAATTACTGAACAATTTTGTAAGCAGTCAAAAAATGGGGAAATTTCTTTCAAATATGGAGATTTATAAAATTAAAAAACTTGTTCTTGAGCTGTCTACAAAATACAAAAAAGATGATATAGTTTATCAAATAGCAGTTGAATTGGAAAAGAGTGACAGCGAGTGGCTTGATAGCATTGACAAGTGAAAGCTATTATTTTTAATATATCAGTTTTGATATAACTTAGCCTGAGGATGTATTTAATAAAAGTATGAAAAAACATACAACAAACCCTGGAAAATGTAAATCCTTATCAATTCAGACGCATAAGGCAGAATAAAAAATTCATACCCCTGCTAAGCATTGTGGCATAATAATTGCACATTGATGTAAGCAGGGGGATTATATGAAAGATATCACTCTACTCCGGCAGTACATCAAAAGCATATCTAAATTTTCACGACTGACCCGACATGAAGAGAAAGACCTTGCTCAAAGGATAAAGAAAGGGGAGCAGGGAGCCCTTGAAAAATTAATCAATGCCAATCTCAAACTTGTAATTAAAATAGCAGCGGAATATTGTTTCGGAAAATCTTCGCTAATGGATATCATTCAAAATGGAAACATCGGATTGATGAAGGCAGCGCAAAAATTTAACCCCCTGCTGGGAGTGAAATTTTCAACATACGCGTCATTCTGGATAAGGCAGTCCATACTGAGGGGCTTTATCAAACCTTCGATCAACGTGAGCATATCTTACAGGAAAGACGAGGTCAATAAAAAAATAAAAAAATATATCAGGGATCATTTCACAAGAAATGAAAAATTGCCTCATGTCACAGATATGATAAGAGACCTTCGGGTTAAAAGAAGAGACGTTATTGATATGATTATGCTCTATAAGGGCAATGGAGAATTTCAATATAGCAGCTCTCGATTGGACCAGGATGATGGACTGGAGGAGACAATACATGATAACAGGTATAATCCCGAAACTGTCTTTGAAAAGAAGAAGTTAATAGAGGATGTTATGACTGCTGTCGATTCATTTCCGGACAGGGAAAGGGACATAATAAAAAACAGGTACGGGCTTAAGGACGATTCCAGACAAACCCTCGACAAACTTGGCAATAAATATTCAATATCTGCTGAAGCCGCAAGGCAGATTGAAAAAAAGGTTCTTAAGAATATAAAAATGCGCTTTCCATACCTGGTATATTATTACTATGCTTCATAATTGATAAAAAAGGTTCCAATCTTTATAATAATCGCAACACTTTCTTTTTATCTTTGTTCAGAGGGGACAATGGTCAAATACTTAAGAGGTCTTTATCTGCAGGGTTTCAAGTCATTCCCCGTAAAAACGCAGCTGGAACTTGTCGAAGGCATTACAGGTATTGTCGGTTCAAATGGTTCCGGTAAATCAAATATCGTTGAGGCGATCAGATGGGTGCTTGGAGAGCAAAGTGCTAAAAGCCTGCGAGGTGAAAAAATGGAAGATGTTATCTTCAATGGCACTAAAGACAGGGCAGCTATGAGCATGGCAGAAGTTGGCCTTATTTTTGATAATGGCAATCATTGGCTTCCTATAGATTTTTCTGAAGTATCGGTATCAAGGAGAATGTTCCGGTCGGGTGAAGGTCAGTATTCGATCAATAAGTCTCGTGTGAGATTAAAGGATATCGTGGAACTTTTTCTTGATACCGGGGTGGGAAGGGACAGTTATTCAATATTTGAACAGGGCAAGATCGACAGGCTTCTCAGTGAAAGTCCTTTTGAAAGAAGGGCTCTCTTTGAGGATTTTGCCGGTATATCCAAATTTAAATTCAGAAAAGAAGAAGCTGAAAAAAAGTTGCAAAATTCAAGGATAAATCTGGAAAGGCTGAATGATATTATTAATGAACTTGAGAAAGAGGTAAATAGCCTGAAGGAACAGGCAGAAAATGCAAGCTGCTACCAGGAAGTTAAGACAGAATTACACCGTGCAGAATTGAAATTTGAGGCGCTCAGGAAGGCTAATTTTGAAAAGGAGATAGAGAATAAAACAATTCAAAAATCAATGCATGAAGAAAAGATGAAGCCTCTCATAGATCAGCTTATGGAAGATGAAAATAAAATTATTCAAATGGAGGAAAGTATTCAAAAAGAGGAAGAAGAATTTAACATGATCCGTGATGAATATACCCATGCAGAAAGAGAATTCGGAGAGCTTAATTCAAGGCTTGCTAATAATTTAGAAAGAAAAAAAGCCATGGAAGAGCAGATTCGGAACCAGGAAAACAGGTTTACAGAGGGAGAAGAAAGAGGGAATGACCTTAAAAGTGAATTAGCTGAAAAAAACAGTGAAATGAATTCCATAAGTAGTGAAAAGGAATCTGTATCGGAAAAGATGAGGCATATTGAAGCTGAGATCGATGAGTTCAAACTTTCGATTGCTTCTCTTGAGAGAATGTCTCTACACCTATCCAGGGGGATAGGATTTGAAAATATAATAAGCAAGGATGATGTTGAAAAAAATAAACAGGAGATTATAGCTTTACAGACGAGGATTGAAAATTTCAGGGCTGCGCTTGAGGAAAAATGGAACCTGATGAAGATGATCGAACACCAGATTAATGAAAAAAAAGCTCAGATGGAGATAACTGAGCAGAATATTTCATTTTCAACCGAAGAATTAAAAAAAGCGGTTAAAGATATTGAAATCCTTCAGGATGAAGAAAAAGTCCTTAAAAATAAAAATCATGACCTGAATATTGAAATGAAAACATTCCATGAAGAAGCCTCAAAAATGGATCATCTTATATTAGAAGCCCTTGAAAAACAGTCTAAATTAATTAAGGATTTCAGAGGGAAGAAGCCTGAATTAGAAGCTGAAATCGATTTGATTTTTGCAGACCTGACCGTAATGATCAGAAATAATTCTTCATTTGAAAGTATAAAGACCAGGATAGAAACACTCAAGACCCAATTCAGCCGTATGCGTGAATATTATGAAAGCATATTAAATGTTCTTTACAGTGATGAAGGATCATATACAAAGAAGGAAACCCTGATCAGAAAAATTGATCAAACTGGTACCTTATTAACTGCTAATACCGATGAAATAGAAAAGATAAGAGACCGCATTAGAGATTTGCAGGTAATAAGAGAGGGAATTCAGAACAATTACAACAAGGAACAGTATGATTCCGCAAGTATAAAAGCAGAAATTGAAAAGCTGAGTTCGGACAATCTAACTGTCCAGGAGTCTTTGAAGATAATTGAGAACCATATTAACGATATCTCAATAAAGATAAAATTAAAGCAGGATATTACTGAGGAAATGTTCAAAATTATGGTTGATTTTGAAGGGAAGCTATTAAAGATAAAATCTGACCTGAGTAATAATATTGAAGAATTGAATATCAGTAAAGTAGAATATGCCAGAGTAGATGAAAAGTATAAATCCCTGGAGAATGAGATACATAGAATAAAAAATCAGATAGCAGATATTGATAGAATGAAAGAAACCTACACTAACGACAGGAAGGATTTAGAATCATCGATGAAAGAAATGAACGCTAAAATTATCGAAGATGAAACCGGGAGATCAAGATTATCAGCGGTGATAGAGGATTATAAAAATAATATTGAAAACAAGAGAAATTTTATAGAAAATATGCGGATAGCTAAAAAAAGCATAGAAAATAAGAGAAAGAATAAGGAAGAAAGTATTCAAAAACTTGAGAAAATGGTAGCAGGCCTTGATAATTCGATTTCTGAAAGAAGAGGTTTTCTGTCGAGTATTAATGATAACGTACAAAAAAATTACGGAGTCGATATCAGATCTGTCATAGTCGAAAAGGGAGATAATTTTGATAAAATTTCAGCCAATATAAATGAGTTAAGAAATGAACTGCAAAAGCTGGGCAATGTAAATTTACTGGCAATCGAGCAGTACCAGAATACAAAGGAAAGGCTTGATTTCCTTTCAGTCCAGAAGCAGGATAGTGAAAAGGCTATAGCTGATATAATGATACTGATCGATGAAACTAACAAAAAAAGCATTGATCAATTCGTCTCTGCTTTTGAGGATATCCGTAAAGGATTTAAAAAAATATTCGCAAGACTCTTCGAGGGAGGAAGGGCGGATTTAATACTGGATAACAAGAAAGACGTATTGAATAGCGGGGTAAACATATTTGCCGAACCGCCGGGTAAAAAATTTCAGAGCATATCCCTGTTATCCGGGGGAGAAAAGGCGCTGGTGGCAATAGCCGTAATATTTTCAATACTTTATCTTAAGCCTACTCCATTCGTTGTACTGGATGAAATCGACGCTTCTCTGGACGATGATAATATTGAGAGGTTTAAATCCCTTCTGAATGATTTTAAGGAAACAAGTCAGTTTGTCATAGTATCACATTCAAAATCTACTCTGGAGATCTGCAATACTCTTTATGGTGTTACAATGGAAGAAATGGGCGTATCCAAGATTGTCAACGTTGCCTTTGAAAATGCTGATGTCATTTTTAAGACCATCGATGATGAACTGACTCAATAAAACGGAGGGAAAATTATGTTTCATTTATTCGACTGGACATTCATATTAATAATACCCCCATTTATTTTCGCTCTCTGGGCACAGGCCAGAACACAGGGAACTTACCGTAAATATTCCGGGATAAGAACTTCCGAAAACATTACGGGCGCAAAAGCAGCCGAAAAAATATTATCCGCCTATGGAATACATGATATACAGATCAGGATGATAAGTGGAGAATTGACGGATCACTATGACCCCCTTCATAAAACGCTGAACCTCTCGGAACCTGTTTACAACCAGGCATCAGTAGCGGCTATCGGGATAGCAGCCCATGAAACCGGACATGCCCTTCAGCATAAAGAAGGTTATTCCCCTGTATTGATCAGGAACTCACTTGTCCCTGTTGCAGGTTTGACTTCATGGTTAGCAATCCCGCTGTTTATACTGGGTATAATATTAAGTTATCCCTTATTTATCCATATCGGGATATTCCTGTTCGCGGGTGTAGTCGCGTTTCATCTTATCACCCTGCCTGTGGAATTCGATGCGAGCAGAAGAGCCGTAAAGGTACTGCGGCAGGGTTCATATCTTACCGCCGGAGAGCTGGACGGCGCGGCAAAAGTGCTTTCCGCAGCCGCACTCACATATGTTGCTGCAGCCCTTATGGCATTGATGCAGCTTTTAAGGCTGATCTTATTATCGAGAGGAAGGGACTGACCTGGGCTAGCGGCTACCCATTTCTCTGTCCATATCTCTCTTTATGTCCCTCTCTTTCAGTGCCGCCTTTTTCTCATAGATTTTTTTGCCTTTAGCGATCCCTAGCATAATCTTTGCGTATTTACCCTTTATATAAATTTTTGTCGGTATAAGGGTAATTCCCTTCTGTGATGAGAGGATCGATAATTTTAAAATTTCTTTTTTATGCAGGAGGAGTTTTCTCGTACGCATGGCCTCATGATTAAATATGTTACCGAATCCGTAGGGGCTGATATGAAGGTTGTATAAAAGTGCCTCTCCGTTTTTGATGATTACGAAGCTGTCCTTGAGATTAACTGAGTGGTCGCGAATCGATTTTATCTCGGTCCCCTTTAATTCTATTCCAGCTTCAATACTGTCCAGTATTTCGTAATCATGAAATGCTTTTTTATTTTGAGAGATTTCAATTATTTTCTTTCTTTCCGGCATAACTGACTTTTCCTTATGAAAAACTTATTTCTATGCTGAATTGATTTATCTTTTTAATTTTGTAATGTTCTTTGTAAAAAGAACTGATGGTTCTTAAAAGACCTATGATGTCGACAAGGCTCTTCTCGTTTAAATAGATTGCTTTTAGAGTTTTTTTATCGATTTCCCTGAAGTCTATCTTGAAAATATAACTGTTGTTGGGAATAAACTGGCATATGTCATTGTTCAATTTTGCATAATTAAATAAAAAATCCTTTATTGAGCCGGCACTCTTGGTCAGAGATTGAAAAAGCCTGGGAGCAAAATCAGTCAGCCAGTATTGAAGGAAGTCGGTACTGATGTCAAATTCGGATTTATTTATTTTTTTGGCCAGCATATCCATAAGCGTTTTTAAGCGCTGAAATGATATGAAATTATCCTGATTATTAAAATTGTCGACTCCCAGTCCCATTTCCTGGGCAACCTCTTTCCATATTTCCAGGCCGGCATTATATTTGCTCTTTAACCATTCCTTAATGGCGGTAAGATAGATAACTCTCATTTTCTCCTTCAAATAGATAATAACGTAAATTTTACAGCCTTTTATTATAAAGAAGATTTTAATTATTTCAATTTATATTGTAAAAGATAGCTTTTGATTATAAAATAAATAAATTGCATAAACCGGGAGAAAAAATGGCAGGGAAAAAAAGTGTGAAAAAAGCTCAAAGCATAAGACCTGTATTTTTCAGTATAAAATGGAAGGCAACTCTGCTGGTATTTGTGCTGTTCTTAATTGGGGTAGTAATTCTCTTCAGATTCATAGTAAATTATCAAAATGAAATATTGGAAAAAAGACTGGAAGAAACTATGAATGTCTATCTTGAAACTTTCAGGAAAGACATTGAGGTCGTTTTGATAGAAAAGCATGATAAGGCCGGTCTAATGGATATTCTTCAGACATATCAAAATATAACTAATTTTGAAATGGCTATGTTTATTGATAACGCTGGTAATATAATTGTGCATTCGGATGAGAATTCGGTTAATAAAAAAGTGCTTGGATCGATGTCAAGCGAGTTTAAAAAAGCATATGAGAGCAAGGTTTATTACTCTATATATGAGGATAAGGAAAGGGGATACCATTGGTTTAACGGATATCTGCCTTTTTATCACCCACACCTGGCCAGGACTGAATTTAAGGCTATAGATGAATTTATTGAGCTGTACAATGAGGGAAAGCTGTTAAAGGGTGAAGATTTTCCGGAAGAATCAAGGAACGATTTACGGTTTATCAAGGATTTTGACGAAACAGCCGGAGTTTTATTTGAAAAGAATGAAAGTAAGAAAAAACAGGAATCAAATTTATCAAAAATCACAAAATTTGATTTGAAATTCCTTACAGCCTGGAAATTTAAATTCGATTTATTTAAGACTGGGGTGAATATATTGATGACTGATGGCGAATTTTCAGAAATGATCGTGATAATGAAAATTTTGGGCTGGTCGGCAAAGAAGGCCGATGGGTACTTAAGCCTCAGAAAAGAGAGGCAAAAACTTTTTAATAACAAAATTGTTTATAACGAGGAACAGAAAAATGATGATTCATTCATTAAATACGTAGGCAATTACCTTTCCGTTTATATTGATACTAATAATAATTTCAACAAGAATTTTGATAATCTCGTAGGAAAACTGACTTCAGTAGATTACAAACTGGAATACAACCCCTCTGAAAGGAAGAGCAGGAAAATCGAGGATACGCTGATAAATAAAGATTACTTTGCAGCTTCAATGAAACAGCTTTCCTCTGATTACAAAAATCTTGAAAAATTCCGTTATAGTTCAGAAGGTTTCTCCGGAGCGAAAATTGAAAAAATATTCAGTGATTTCAAGAATATCTACCGCATTGGAACTGTCAGAATAGTTCTGGATTTAAATCATTTAAGACTTGACCAGGCTACAATAAACAATAATATAATAAATATTGCAGTTATGATCATAATCCGTCTTTTTGCTTTGACTTATCTTTTCATATCATTTATGATCAGGCCTCTAAAAGTTCTTTCCGACGGCACAGATGAAATTGCGAAGGGCAATCTGGACAAAAAAATTGTTGTGGCTGCAAGGGATGAAATCGGACAGCTCGCTGATAAATTCAATAATATGTCAACCAGTCTGAAAAAGGCTTTTGAGGAGGTTAAGGATAAAGCTAGAATGGAGGCAGAGCTTAAAAATGCCAGTGATATCCAGGAAGCCATCCTTCCAAAATCCTTCCCTAAAACATCAAATTACAAATTTTCTGCCTTCTACAAACCACAAACCGAATCAGGTGGTGATTATTATGATTTCATAGATGTTGATTATAATCATTTCGGTATTGTAATCGCTGATGTTACCGGTCATGGGGTCGGTGCAGGTATTGTTATGTCCATGCTGAGATCTCACCTGAGGACTTACGCCGCCAAGGAAACCGACACTTCAGCTGTATTAAAGGGAATAAATCCCATCCTGAAAAGAGATACTCTTCCGAACATGTTCGCTACTGTTCTTTATATTGTAGTTGATATAGCTTCAGGCTTTATTAACTATACGAATGCGGGACATCATCCCGCTATAATTTATAATCAGCGTGATGAAAAGATCAAAAAGCTCAATACCGGAGGTATGCCAATTGGTATGGTCGACAGCGAAATATTCAATCCGGAAATTATTTTGAATCAAGCCCAGTTGAAAAAGGGTGATTTCCTTATCGCATTTACTGATGGGATTATAGAGGCAAAATCGGTAAAGAATGAGGAATACGGTGAAGATAGACTCACAGGCGCTATTAGGAAGTTTGCCTCGGATAATCTGGACCGTATGAGAGATAATCTTATAGGCGATCTAAAGGAATTTACCGAGGGTGCGGAACCAAGCGATGATATTACCTTGATAATAATGAAAGTTATTTAAGAAGCCGGACTAAAGAAAACAGGGGAATCAATAATGAAAAATGAGGATCTTATTTCTCTTGAAAAGAATATAATTTTTTCGGCCGTCATGGAGGTTATGCAGCGTAGTAAAAAAGACAGCGAAATTGATTTCACTAAAATAGTAAAGGCTATTGCTGCCAGCGGCTCATACTGGCTTTCATTTCTTAATATAATCTATTCCAGGCTTAAAGGTATTGAAAAATTACTCAAAGAAAAAAATTATGATCAGATAGAAAAAGAAATCGATCTTCTTATCAAGGCGGTTTCCGACACAAAAAAAATGATATAGCTAGGATCAATTAATGATAGCATGGAGAGATTCATTTGAAAAGAGGGATAATCATCCTGGATTTCGGCTCTCAATATACTCAGCTGATAGCCCGCCGTATCAGGGAACTTGGGGTCTATTCTGAGATATACCCGTATTCAATGGATATAAACTCTCTCAGGGAACTCGAACCATATGGTATTATACTTTCAGGCGGACCTTCTAGTGTGCTTGATGAAGGTGCGCCGCTTGTAATGCCTGAATTATTCGAAGCCGGCGTCCCAATTCTAGGTGTTTGTTACGGCATGCAGCTTATGGCAAAACTCCTGGGGGGAATTGTCGAACGCTCGGCACACAGAGAATACGGCAAGTCGGTTTTAAATTTAGTCAAACCTTCGCCTCTGTTTGAAAATGTTAAAGACGGTTCTGTAATTTGGATGAGTCATGGAGATTCAGTCATAAAAATCCCTGATGGTTTTCAGATTACAGGGAAGACATTTGAGGGATTTATAACCTCTATAGAAAACCTTTCACGGCGCTTTTTTGCAGTCCAGTTTCATCCGGAAGTTGCTCATTCCATTGAGGGCAGAAAAATAATATCGAATTTTATTTTTAATATCTGCAGGTCATCTGTAAATTGGAACATGCAGGATTTTGTTTCGAATCAGATCAAATTGCTGCAGGAAAAATGCGGGGGGAAAAAGATCGTGATTGGCGTCAGCGGAGGAGTGGATTCGACAACCCTCGCGGTTTTAGCCCGAAAAGCCATGGGTGACAATGTCAAATTGATTTTTGTTAATAACGGGCTTCTCAGGCTGAACGAACATGAAGAGGTTCTTAAAAATCTGCGGGATAAGCTCGGTTTAAATGTAGAGTATTCGGACGCTTCAGAGATTTTTCTAAAGAATTTAAAAGGAATAGAATCCCCTGAAGAAAAAAGAAAAATAGTTGGAAAAACCTTTATAGATGTTTTTTACAAGAGCTTGAAGGATTTTGACTTTCTGTTACAGGGGACCCTCTATCCTGATGTAATAGAATCAAATCCGGTGAAGGGACCGTCTCAAACAATAAAGACTCATCATAACAGGGTACCTGAGGTTCTAAAACTGGAAAAGGAAGGTAAAATAATCGAACCCTTCCGGTTTCTCTTTAAGGATGAAGTCAGGGAAGTAGCAAGGATTTTACATATTCCTGATGATATTCTTGGTAGGCATCCCTTCCCGGGTCCCGGACTTGCAGTAAGGATCCTTGGCGATGTTACAAGGGAAAAGCTCGAAATATTGAGAAAAGCTGATGATATTTTCATAAATGAATTGAAAAAGAGCTCCTGGTATGATAAAACGTGGCAGGCATTCGCCGTTTTCCTTCCTGTTAGAAGCGTGGGAGTAATGGGTGACGAAAGGGCCTACGGGCACGTAATCGCTTTAAGGGCGATAGAAAGTTTCGACGGAATGACTGCGAACTGGTCACATCTTCCGTATGAAGTACTGGATGAAGCAGCAAATAAAATAATAAGGCAGATAAGGGAGGTAAATAGAGTTGTCTTTGATATAACATCAAAGCCTCCTGCCACCATCGAGTGGGAATGAAGCAGCTTTTCCGGCTATGAATCCTGAGGACCAGGCCCATTGAAGATTGTAACCGCCGGAATTTCCGTCAACGTCCAGTATTTCACCGCAGAAGTAGAGTCCTTTTACCAGCTTCGACTCGAGAGTCTTTTCGTTGACCTCCCTGCAGTCTATGCCGCCGGCCGTTACCTGGGCATTTTCCCAGCCTGTGTTTCCTGTAACTGTGAAACGCCATCCGTTCAGAAACCTGGCAAGCCTTGAGATTTCATTTTCGGAAAGTTCCGATGCCTTGGAGCCGAGTCTTATTCCGGCCGCTTTGATAATAGTCTGGCCAATCCGCTTGTTGATTACACCGGTCAAAAAATTATCCATTGCCCGTTCAGGGTGATCGTCCCTTCTCCGACGAATAAATGCTGTTTTTTTATCAATTGGAATATCCGGTAGAAAATTAATCTCAATTTCTGTTAATTGGTCGTCTGAAATTCCTTTTACAGCGTCCCTGCTCAAATCCAGAACAGCCAGCCCTGATATGCCGTAATAAGTAAAAATAATATCGCCGGATACAGTTCTCAATTTTCGATTGTTCAGGAAAAGAGAAACTTCTGCATTCCATAACATCTTTTCCATTGCTTTGTGAGCTTCACCCGACAGTTTTAGCTGAACAAGGGCCGGCATGGGCGTTATGATCGAATGCCCCATCATTCCGGCGAGCCGGTATCCGTACCCGTCGCTTCCTGTTTGGGGCGCAGCCCTTCCACCGCAGGAGATTACAGCTTTCCTGCATTTATATGGTATACCCGTTTTATCAGTAAGTTCAAAATTACCTTTCCTGTCGCGAATTATTGTCATTATTTCGGAGCCAGTCACCACTTCAATATTCAGCCTTTCGATTTCCATCCTGAAAAGATCAAGTAAGCTTGATGCCTGCATGCTCCGGGGAAATATCCTGCCGTTTTCTTCAATTGAAAATTCCAGACCAAGCCCATTAAAAAATTCAAGAACTGCGTTTTTATCAAACCTTTTTATTATTCCCATTGCGAAACCGGCCGTCATGCTATGATAGTCAGATGAAGATATGCATTCATTAGAAAGGTTACACCTTCCGTTGCCTGTGATAAGCAGCTTTTTTCCGACACGGTCATTCTTTTCAATGAGTATGACGTGTGAACCGTTCCTTGCAGCTGATATTGAGGCCATCAGTCCTGAAGCGCCGCCTCCTGCTATGATGACTTCTTTGATGTTGTCTGTCATTTTAATCTGTAAACCATTTCCTCAAGGCATTTTTTGAGTTCTTCCAGATTTTTAACGCCTAAAATCACATCATTCCTTCTGTTGTCTATTGGCCGGTTGGCTAGCTTACGACTCCAGCCCTCGGTAAATTCACAGGCTATGATGGGTTTATTGTAGGCCCAGGCGAAGGCTATCTCAGAAAGAGTCCCTGAAGCTCCGCCGACAACAATTACGACGTCTGCTGATAAAACATTCATGGAATTCCTGGCATAGCCTATCCCGGTTGCAATTGTTACGGTAGAATTCGGACTGCCTTCATTAATGTCCTGACCGGGAAGAATGGAAACGGTAATTCCGCCGTTTTTCACGGCTCCCTTGAAAGAGGCGGACATAACTCCTTCCCTGCCTCCAGTAATAAGAATCCAGCCCTTGCTTGCTATAAAAGCACCGATTTCATAAGCGGTTTTATTGTTCTCTTCAAGCTCATCACTGTCTCCGATCAGAGTGATCTGTACTTTTCTTTTCATACTATCTGTCCTTTATCTTTCTTATGGAAAGCAAGTTCAAGGCAGTTCCATATGTTCTACAAGAAAGTAAAGAATCTAATTAGCAGTATTCAACTCAGCGGTTCAGGCGACTCCTGTATTTCAGTTTGCAAACCCATTTTTCTCAGAAGTTCAATAAACGGGTCGGGATCAAGTTCCTCAACATTAACCATGGTTTTCACATCCCATGTTCCCTCAGCGGTCAGTATAGCACCAGCGACAGGCGGTACGCCAGCGGTATAGCTTATAGCCTGAGATTCTACTTCCTTATAGCATTGAACGTGATCGCATATATTATAGATAAAAATCAATTTTTCATGGCTGTTCTTGGCCCCTTTTATTAGACATCCGATGCAAGTCTTGCCTTTGTAAGACGGTGCAAGTGAGGATGGGTCGGGTAAAAGGGCTTTCAAAACCTTGAGGGGAACTACCTCTACACCCTCTGCAGTCATGACCGGTTTTTCTGATGTAAGCCCCAGATTAGCCAAAACTTTAAATACATTGATATAGTGATCGCTGAAACCCATCCAGAACCTTATGCTGTTGGCATCGATATTTTTCGATAATGAATGAAGTTCATCATGGCCGTTAAGATATATTGGCATACTGCCTACAACAGGGAAATTATATGTTTTTTTTATTTTATGAACCTTTTCGAGAACCCATTTCCGGTCAATCCATGTCCAGACTTTTTTAAATTCCCTGAAATTGATCTCTGGATCGAAGTTAGTGGCGAAATACCTCCCATGATCACCTGCATTAACATCCATTATATCTATTGTATCTACCCTGTCGAAAAAGTGCTTGACTCCATAAGCGCAATATGCGTTAACCACTCCGGGATCGAAACCGCATCCGAGGATGGCCGTAATACCCTTATCACGGCATCGTTCTTTACGCTTCCATTCATAATTTGCGTACCACGGCGGATCTTCAGCTACCTTATCGGGTTCTTCATGTATAGCTGTATCCATGTATACTGCCGAGGTCTCTATACAGGCTTCAAGGACGGACATATTTACAAATGCCTGGGCAAGGTTGATGACAATCTGAGAATTCGTTTCCCTTATCAGTCTTATCATTGCATGAATATCAAGTGCGTCGATCTGCCTGGAATACAGCTTTCCGCTTTTGTTCTTCATACTGTTTTTACGAGTTACGCTTTCTATTATGGCATCACACTTTTTCTGAGTTCTTGAAGCGATGCATATATCTCCTAATAAATCATTATTCTGGGCAGCTTTATGGGCCGCTACCTGGGCGACACCGCCAGCGCCAAGAATTAAAACATTTCTCCTCATTACAAGCTACCTCATTAGGACAGATTATTAATGAAATCGGAATAATCGAATTTCCGTGACAGATCTATCGTGCCGTCAAGCCTTTTAACGGCAATGGACGGCATTTGCAGACCGTTGAACCAGGTTTTCTTGACTATTGTGTAACCTGCGGCGTCTGCTATGCGTATCAAAGCACCGGTCTTTATTTTGAATTTAAAACCATAGGTACCGAATATATCACCGGCAAGGCATGATCTGCCTGCGATGATATACTGATAGTCCCCCCTGGGAGGTTTATCTATTTTAGCATCAGTCCTGTAGATCAGCAGGTCCGGCATATGAGCTTCTGTTGAAGCGTCTACTATGGCTATATCCTTTTCATTATGAACTATATCGAGGACCCTCGTAAAGAGTTCGCATGAGTTAGTCACGGCTGTTTCACCAGGTTCAAGATAAACCTGTACCGAGAATCTTTCACCGAATTCCCTTAGTTTCATGCTGAAATCCCTTAGCGGATAATACTCTTTTGTGAAATAAATGCCCCCACCAAGGCTGACCCACTCTAAATTCTTAAGAATATCGCCGTAATCTGTACTTATCCTGTCGATAGCTTTTGAAAAATTAGTAAAATCATCATTTTCGCAGTTAAAATGAAACATAACTCCTGAGATCATCGGGAGAACGGAAGAAAGCTCTTTTCTATCGATGATCCCCAGTCTTGAATAATGACGGCCTGTATCCGCCAGATCGTAATGGGAATAACTTATGCCGGGGTTCACCCTTATTCCGATTTTCAAGCCGGCGGAATAACGATAAAACGATTTCAACTGAGATGCAGAATTGAAAATTATCGTATCGGCATACTTTTTTAATTCTCTTATATCATCCCTGGAATAGGCAACGCTATAGCCATGTACCTCTTTTCCGAATTTTTCACGCCCAAGCCTCGCTTCGTAAACAGAACTGCTTGTAGTACCATCCATATAATTACTCATCAGGCCGAAGACCGACCATGTTGAGAAGCATTTCAAAGCGAGTAGCGATCTCGCACCGGAAATATCCTTTACATATTTTATTTTTTTCAGGTTTATTAGCAATTTTTTTTCATCGATCAGGTAATATGGGGTTTTTAATTCCGCCATTATTTTGCCTTCTATGGATATTAATCAAATTGATACTATTATATTCGGGAAATGTTAAATTATCAAAAAACGGCAGGGCATCATGCGGATCATTTCAGTGATCAGAGGGAGATAGGAAGTTTCGACTTAGTCTTTGTTTTTTAGCTATAATGAACAATAGCTTGTAGAATATTGAGCATCAGGAGAGTAGTGATGAATAAAGCAGAGATTTTTTATTTTTCAGGAAGTGGCAATTCTCTTGCTGTTGCGAGAGATATTGCTGGTGAGATAGATGCAAAATTAACAGAAGTTACATCTGTTGCAGATCGGGAAAATATAAATTGCGATGCGGGAATAGTGGGATTTGTATTTCCGATTTATGATTTTAAACATCCATCACTGATTGAAAAAACTGTTAAAAAATTCAAAAATCTTGATACAAAGTACATATTTGCGGTATGTACTTTTGGGATAGATCCCTCAAATGCGATGAAAATATTTGATAAACTTATAAAATCCTGCGAAGGTGAACTGGCAGGCGGATTCACCGTGAGGATGCCTCATAATGGAATAGGTTCAGGTTTATTTTCTAAAAAACAGCATGAGTTAATGTTCAATAATTGGAAAATTAAATTACGATCGGTGAAAGACTATATTCTTAAAAGAGAAAAGGGAAGATTAGAAACAAGCAATATGCCGGTCAACATTGTTTTTTCAGGAATATTGTTCAGAATGATACCGATAGTGCTGAAATTAATAACAGTTGTCTTGATGAAAGGCTGGGAATCCTTAACTTTAACCTGTAATGAAAAATGTGACGGCTGCGGAATCTGCGAAAAGATCTGTCCTGTTAATAACATTCAAATGATCGATAACAGGCCATCATGGCTTACAGATAAATGCATGGGCTGCTTTTCCTGTTTTCACTGGTGTCCGAGAGAAGCTGTGAAAACCGGCAAAATAAATATGAATATGAAGAATTATCACCATCCGGATGTCAGGATTTCAGATATCTTGGATCAGAGGATGGCACAGAGGATAGTAGGAAGTCTGTAAAAAATTCAAAACCTGTGCTTTAAATTCATTACATCTCTATAGGGAATAACTCCAATAATTTTGTCATCATCATCAACGATTGGCAGTGCATGGAAACCGTACCTTAAAAAGTCCTGTGAAGCTTCCTCCAGAGTCTGCTTGCAGTTGATGGAAACTACATGTTTTTTCATAATATCTTTAAGCATGCAATTTTCATCGGCAATTATTAATTCTCTGACATCGAGGATACCGAGAAGTTTTTCAGATTCATCGGTAACATAGAGGTAATGAGTCATATTTTTATCTTTTGAGAGCTCTTTGAATTTCTTAATTACATCTTTAACTAATTCATCCGGTGAAAAACTCAGGAAACTTGTCGTTATAAAATTCAATACATTCTCCTCCTGATTTTCAATGATTGAATTGATATTATCAACCAGATCAGGATTTAATAGTTTAATAATCTCCGATTTATCTTCATAGGGGATAACAGATAGAATATCAGCTGCCTGTCCCGGAGTCATGTCGTTGATAAGGCGGGCGACAGTATTCTTATCCAGAGTAGAAACAATTTCTCTCTGGACGTTAGGATCAATTTCTTCAAGAGTCTCCGATGCATGTTCCATGCTGAGTTCGCTGAATACCACAGTCCTTTGCTCCCTGCTTAATTCTTCAAGGATATCCGCCATGTCGACAGGTGCAATGTTTGCAAGGTTGTCCTTAACCGTTTTTAACTGAACATTTCCTTTAAAACTGTCTATATTGTCAGGAAGGGGGAGAACATAAATCCATGACAGAAGGTCCTCTGTCACATGGAACAAATTTGCAATTCTCTTTAAATGAAGCCTCTTAAAAAATCCGTAACGGCTGAAATCCACGTCGCTGGCATAGAGTTTTTTCCCTATCTGTATAATCTTGACATCGTAAACCATTGAAATTTCATGTTCGTCAAGGTCCACGACCTTCTTATTCAGAACATAATCTTTTAAAAGCATGGCATCCTTTTCAAGATTAGTGACGTAATCACTCGGCAAAATGTTAGCCAGTATAATTACCTTGTTGCTTATTGCCTCAATGTGTTCGATAGGCACGATTATAGAAGGATCGCCAAAGGGACGTTTAATTATGAAATCCGTTACATGGGGTATTGCTGATCCCTTGTACTTTATTATTACATCATCCAGTTTTCCGATTATTTTATTATTTGCAATGATCTTGGCGCCAATAATCTCTGTCAGAAAATAAAAATTATCCGGCTGGAGCTTGTTTTTTGTTTCATTCATATTTGATCTCCTAATGTACTTTTATTATCGTTATGAATTTGATTACCAGAAGCACGACAAGAAACAATAGATAAATCCTCAGCATAAGAAGTGCGAATTTAACGGATTTTGACGGTTTTATGGTAGGGTTTTTATATCTTTTATTGACATCACTGAAACTCTTCACTATTTTTGAAAAGTCAATCATAATTCACCTCACAAATTTAAAATAATTCAGGGAAAATCGTACTTATGCCGTATAATGTGGATACTATAATTACTACTGTAACTATGGTTATATTAATAAGGTTTTCATGAAGTGTTATTTTATACCTACCCATTACCTTTTCATCATTCAACAGCAAAATAAGAAACACTAAAGCTGTAGGCAGCAATGTTACAGCAATTACCTGAACAAACAGAGTAATAAGCACCAGCGGTGCGTTCGGAATCAATACGACAGCGCCAGCTCCGGCCAGAAGAAAGAAATACAGAAGATAAAACCAGGGCGCCTGTTTAACTTTATTGTTAAGAGAATGCGCCCATCCGAACACTTCGCCGAAAGCCCATGAACTGGCAAGCGAAATACAAATCGCTCCAAGGAATCCTGCGTCAAAAAGGCCGATAGCCATAAAGGTTCCGACATATTGATTTATTCCCATCAATTTTATTGAAGCCTGAGCGGCATCAGTGACATTTACGCCGAATAAAACAGTCCCTGTGCATATAATGATAAACACTGCGCCTATAGTTGTTCCCAGGCTGCCAATGAATGTATCAATGCTTCCGTTTTTAATATCTTTTTCCTGAACACCTTTATCCACGACAGCGCTTTGCTGAAAAAATATCATCCATGGGGCGATAGTTGTTCCAATATTTGCCATAAGGAAGAAAAACATCTGGTTGTTAAGGCCCCCCGGGAAATTAGGTATAAGACCTGTCTTAATAATATCATGAACTGTTGGATGGAGCATTATTGCTGCAGGAATGTAGATCAGGTTCAAAGCGCAGAAAACAAGAGCTATCTTTTCCCAAGTCCAGTAGCGGCCCTGAATAACCATTAATACCATCAATATTATAACTATAATTGTGGTTAAAAGTGGAGGGATATTGAAAATACTTAAAGCTGCGGTCATTCCTACAAATTCTGTTACCAGCGTAAGCCAGTCGGTCAGAACAAGGTCAAACAGGGAAAACCAGCCCCAGAAGGGACCAAAGCCGCTGAAAATAGCTTCAGCATGTCCATGCTTTGTTACAGCGCCAAGTCTGACTGTCATTTTTTGTACATAATAACAAACAGGGAGCAGTAATATCATGAGCCAGATCAAACCATATCCGTAAGTTGACCCTGTCACGGCATAAGTGGTAATTCCGCCTGCATCATTATCAGCAAGCATCACGATAATTCCTGGTCCCGCGATGATTAAATAGAATTTTATTGATTTGAAAAATCTGCTGAGTTTATAAAAAATTTTAGCGATAAAATTCATAGAGCACTCCTCAATATTTTATTTAAATAACTCAAGGGTCAGTTCATTTGCTTTTTCCTTCGAATTTTCAAGAACCAGGTTTCCTTTCCTGGTAATACTGTAATATTTCCTTATTTTCCCTTCAACTATCTCTTCATTTGATATAAGATACCCTTCTTTTTCAAGCCAGTGGAAAATTGGATATAAAGTCCCGTAAGATACAACATATCCATGCCTCCCAAGTTCGGCACGGAATTCCTGGCCGAATATGGGAGCCTTGGAAGCATGATGCAGGATATGGATTTTAATAAAGCCCATGAACAGGTCCCATGTTAATTTATCGCTCATTCGACTCCTTTTTAATATCGAATATCAATATCGGTTTCCAATATCGCTTTTTGATATTATAAAATATGAATTTTGTTTGTCAATACTTTTAAAACAATTTTTTTGAAAATTTTATTTCATTCTGCTAAAACATGACATTTATAATTTACAGAATAAATATGATCATATCCGACCTTATATTCCTGTTGAGTTAACACAGAAATTAATATAAAATCATACGCTGAAATGTGCCGGCTTTGAAGCGCCTGTTTCAGCCTGTTACGGAGGATGATTATGAGCAGGACCATTAAGATTCATATCCTGCATTGCGGGCAGGTTCAGGTAGACACTGCCATACTGTTTAATCAAAATGCTGTGAACCCCCTGGCCTATACAGGCCTTTTCCGTTCCAGGAAATACCAGGTGATCGTGCCGGTATCTGCATACCTTATTGAGCATCCGAAGGGGCTTATCCTGATCGATACTGGTTGGCATACTGATATGAGGGGCAATCAGCTCAGGATTCTGGGCCCGCTTCATTACATGATTAATAAACCGATTCTTCCCGAGGGACAGGCTATAAGCGAGCAGCTCGGTAAAAAAGCCATAAAACCCTCCGACATCGATTATGTCTTTATAAGCCACTTCCATTCAGATCATATCAGCGGGTTAAAGCTGGTAAATAGTGCGCGCAGTATTATGACCAGTGAAGAAGAATTAACAGGCGCTCAAAGAGACAGACTTCGCTACGTTCACCACATGTGGAATGGTGTTAATATAAAAACATTTCATATGTCTCCTTCAGGATATGGTCCCTGCCACAGATCATTCGACCTGTTCGGCGACGACTCGGTTGTTTTTGTCCATGTCCCGGGACATACCCCCGGATTGACAGCGACACTGATCAAGGGAAATGAAAAATTCGTCCTGCTTACCAGTGACTGCGGGTACGGCAGGAAATCATGGGAGCAGATGATCCTTCCCGGGGTAATAGTTAACAGGAAACAGTTTATGCAATCCCTGCAGTGGGTAGGAAATATGGCGAAGGAATCAAACTGCTTGGAAGTAGTCGCAAATCACGATACGGAGATATTGCCTCATACTATCGAGGTGTAATAATTTCGAGGCAAATCAATTAAACAATTTATCCGGATCAATACCTTTTTCGATCCAATCAAGTGCAATTTGCTCGCAATTCTCATTAAGTGAAGCATCTATATAACGTGCTTTATCATAGGTTCCTAACTCTTTTGCTCGCCGTATCATTTGCATTTTCATAATACTGGATGATACTATGTTGGCAGAACGAACCAGCCCTTTTTTAATAACTGCATAATAGCAATCATTTACAATAGCTTGAGCTTCTGGTGATATCGGCTTACCCTTTCTTAAATCAATTAATATGCTGACATTCCCGTTTATAGTTGTTAAAATATCTAAAAATTCTTTTGAAAAACTTTTTGAGCTTTCCTCATTCATCATTCCGTCAAAGGTTACTCTTAATCCAAATGGTTCCTTTTTAATTGAATAGATCATTATTTTCTCCTTTCTGATATGTTATTTTTATTCAAAATGACCATTCACAAAGTTTATCTAAACCTACGCAAATTTCCTTTTGATTTTGATCCATATTATACCAATTTTTTCATAGGTACTCAATATTAATTAATTTCATGCCCGATTGAACCCGCTGTAAACTGAGGATCAGATGGTCCGATAAAAATCTTTAAGTCTTCTTTATAATCTAGCCTTGATCTTTTCTAAAAAATTTAATAGATTAAAACAGATTTCAGGGAGGTTCTATGAGAAAGTTGTTCTTATTCATGATGGTTTCTCTCGACGGATTTTTCGAAGGGCCTGATCATGAACTCGACTGGCATAATGTCGATGCCGAGTTCAATGGATTTGCAGTAAAACAGCTTGATGAAGCCGGTATCCTTTTATTCGGCAGGATCACTTATGAAATGATGGCTTCTTTCTGGCCGACTGAGCAGGGAATCAAAGTCGATCCTGAGACGGCCCGGAGGATGAACAGCATGCAGAAGATTGTTGTATCGGGAACGCTTAATGATTCCGGCTGGAACAACACAAGGATCGTCAGAGAGATAGGTGAGCTTGTGAAAATCAAGCGGGAAGCAGGGAAGCCGTTCCTGCTCCTTGGAAGTTCCGGCCTTGCAGCATCACTGCTGCCGATGGGCCTTATCGACGAAATCCGGATAATGGTAAATCCTATTGTCCTGGGTAATGGCAGAACACTTTTCAGGGGGATAGAGGGTAAAACAAAAATGAAATTTATAAGTAGCAGGGTCTTCCGCTCGGGCAACATCCTTATCAAATACAGACCTCTTATCTGAAGACAGTCAGTAAGATTCTTGCAGTTTATAGCAATCTCGTTATTTTATTCCAGCATATAAAACAAATATTCCATACTTATAATAGCATTCAACATCCTTAAAGCCTGTATCTTTCAGCATATTTAACTGGCTTTCCAGGGAAGAAGGCTTATTTTCGCTTTTACCCTTATATGTGGCTGGCAGATCGTTATGCTTGCCTATTTCCGCATCGCGGTTTGAATTTTTCAAATATTCGTTGATATAATCGACCCACAATTTAAACTGGATTTTCTCCGTAATTTCAGAGGCTGAAAGGACTACATCTATGTTAATAAATAAACCCTTTTGTTTCAGCAGGGTGTATATTCTTGAAAACAGTTCAAATTTTTTGTGATGTTCAATATGATGAATTGCCATAGATGAAAAGATAAAATCATAATAACATTCATTGCTATTTGTTGCGAAGAAGTTCTCAATAGTATCATTGAAAAATGATGCTTTTTCAGTTTTTATGCTCTCTCTCGCTTTCTCCATCATTGACTTTGAGCCGTCAAGAAGATGAAATGTATTGTCCGGATACTTTTCATACATCAACTTTGTAAGAACGCCGTCTCCACAGCCGATATCAAGGAACTTTAGATCTTTCTTTGTTGAAAAGTAAAAATTAAATATATCAAGCATAAGCTGCAGTTGCTTCTTTCGCTCGATAAGAATCACATCTTTTGATGAAACATAATATTCGATCTGAACTGGATCTTCATCTAACCATTTATTCATATGGCTTCTACCTTTCTGTATTTATTTTTTTCCATAAATGAGCCCTATATCTCCTACGAAAATCGGATTTCTTAATAAAACCGGTATGAAGGAAGCTTTTCTGGTGTCTTCGAAGCCAACATCATTGATACCCAGATTTTTAAGATATTTCAGCAGCTCTTCAACAGTTCCGTAAATTCGTTTTGTATTAAATTGATCCTGGAAAATGAAGAGGCCGCCCTTTTTCAAAGGCCTCAATGCTTCTTTTATTACATCTCTTTTATCCTTTGTGTCGGCAACTTCATGAAATACCATATTGCTTATTACTGCATCGAAAGTCTCATCATCAAAAGGTAAAGCAGATGCGCTTGCTTTTGTAAAAATAATTCTGTCGGAAACATTTTCATTTTTTGCTGTTGTTTCACAGCTTTCCTTTGAGTATCCCCACATTCCTGACCAGTAGTCTATAGCCTGTATCTTTATGCCGGGGCATTTTTTTGCCAATTCGACTGTCAGCTTTCCATTGCCGCAGCCTACATCTAAAATTTGTCCGCTTTCAGATTGATCGATAAAATCTATGACGCGTTGTGATATTTTTGCCTGAATATCGCCGCCCTGGGGAGAAAATTCATATCTGGCATATGCAAAGTAAATTAATACAAATATTGCTAATAATATTAATGGAATAATTATCACATGTAATAATAGGATATGCCATGTGAGTAATAAGACTGCTAACAGCAGGCAGATTGTTGCAAGCATACGGAACAATAATATTTTTGATACCCAGTTGTTGTCCCGGCTCATTTAACATCCCCCTTTTTTAGGTGTTCAATGGACAAAAAAGGATCTTATTATCTCAAAATAATATCTTCAAGTCTGATCATTGGATGATGGTAAGCGGATTTTATTCCTAAATTGTTGTTCAGTAAAATTGCTTCTTCAGGGCACCATTGATAGCACCCATTGCAGCCCTCGCAGTTATTTCCCCATTTTATTCTCCCGTTTTCTATGCTGATATTTTCTCTCGGGCATATTTTTAAACAAATTCCGCAAAGGTTGCATTTTTCTGTGATTATATAATTCAAAGCAGATGTTTTGTAGTTCTTCATAGCAATTTTATGAAATGTGTTGCCCAGGAATTGAGCCAGAAGAGAGCTTGCTTCAGGCATATGATTTTTATTATTTGCTAGAATATCCATGATCTCAGAATTTCTTGTTTTTAACTGGACAGGTTTAAAATTTGTTATTTTTTTAATGAACTTTACTATTGACATTTCACTGGCTTCATCCGGACGGGAATCTTCTCTCAGCAGGAAACCCGCATTTAAATGTGACCCCTTTTTATTAAGTAATTTTTTTATTTTTATTAATGTGCCTCCCGGCATAGATCTGCAGGTGGCAATTGAGAAAACATATTGGTTTTTATTCAGTCTGAGTTTATTTACAAAATCGGTAACTATTCTCGGCGGTCCCCAGGCATAAACGGGAAATATTATCCCCACCCTTTCCTCATCAGGCTGATTCGGCCTGCTTATAACTCTTGGAATAGGGATTATTTCAGTATCTCCCAATCCTTTTGCGATAACTCTTGCTACAAACAGGGAATTGCCGGTTATTGAAAAATAAAATATTTTTGTTTTCATTCGATACCGCTGAATTTAAATATTATCAGTAATAAGCTTAGTTAAAAATCATAATTATTATACCAGCATTATTATCATTTCTCAATAGCAGAAATTGCCGGATCAGGAATCAGATATTACAACTTGACATAAAAAATCAGAGCATATAATATTTTATAATAATCAGATGTCATGCTGAAAAATATGATGAAAAGAGTGGTTGTCTGATGAGAGCCATAGCCATTAACGGCAGTCCCAGGAAAGACTGGAATACTGCCATTCTGCTTGATAATGCACTGAAGGGAGCAGAGTCAGGGGGAAGCGAAACGGAACTTGTCCATTTATATGATCTGGATTATAAGGGATGCGTAAGCTGTTTTAAATGCAAAAGAAAGGGAGGGAAAAATTACGCAAAATGTGCCTCGGAAGATGAATTGACCCCCGTCCTGGAAAAAATTGAAAAGGCTGACATCCTTATTATGGGGGCGCCTATTTATATGGGTTCTATTTCAGGGGAAATGAAATCATTCCTTGAAAGACTGCTGTTTCAATATCATATATATGCTTTCCCGTCACGAACATCATATGAAGGCAATATAAAGGTTGGTTTTATCTACGATATGGGAATGAATAAAGAGAGATTTGATTCCGCACTGCTCAAATATCATACCGAGTCCAACGATGCCATTATCAGGAGGATTTTTGGCAATCTTGAAACAGTCTATTGTTTCGATACATACCAGATGGACGATTATACCGGCATCGAATATGGAATTGATATTGAGAAAAAGAGGGAAAGAAGAAAATCGGAATTTCCTAAAGATTGTGAAAAGGCTTTTGAAATGGGAAGGAAACTGGTCAGTGGTAAATAAGTCTTAAACAGTTATTGCTGACTTAATCTGACGAGTTTTTATTCTTCAATATCCCTTGCAGCTGCAAAGAGTTGGGAATATCTTCCATATGCTGAAGTATATGACTTCAGACTTTCATTATTATCTCTTCTAGAATTTTAACTGTATAATCGACATATTCTAAGCATTTTTTAAACATATTATCGGACCTGTACTTTTCCTGCCCCTCCGGAGTTAATAATTCACAGCCGTTAAGCAGTTCCTTACAATTGACAGTATTGAATTTTTTTTCAAATTCATCCATTAACTCTCTAACTTTTGAATAAGCTGTTTCCTTCTTTTGTTTTTCTTCATTTTCTCCCTGTCCGTAAATAAGGCCGAGTACTAATATTCCTCCCGAAATTGCGCCGCAAACCTCCTGCTTCCTGCCCATTCCTGCGCCTAAACCGCTCGATATTTTTAATGCCAGGTCCTTTGAAATGTTCAATTTGTCGGAGAAGGAATACAATACGGACTGGGCGCAGTTATACCCCTCCTTGAATTTGTCAACTGCAATTTCTGATCGGCTCATTTTAATCTCCTTTTTTTGTTAATGGCTTGGTTCCTATTCCGCAGATCCAGCCTTTATCTACTTTTTCGTATATCATTGTATTCTCATATCCTGTGCTGATAATTAGCTGTTCAAATTCATCTTTAGTCTGAAAATGCATAATTTCATCGATATTGGTTTTAGCTGCATTTGACCAAATTTCGACAATATGCCTGTGCTTATTGCTTTTATAAATTTCAGAAAGTATCAATAATTTGCCTTCTGGTTTTAATACTCTTAAAACCTCTCTCATATCATTTTCCAGATTGGGCCATAGGAAATATGTTTCTATTGCCGTAATGATATCAAAGTAATTATCGGGAAAAGGCAGCGAGGAAACCCCCGATTTTTGAATTTGTACTCTGCCCTGCTTTATGTAATCCCGGTTGAGTCTCGAAGATACCTTTATCGATACATCGGAATAATCAATGCCATAAACTTTTCCTTTTTTTGTCATCTTTATCAGTTTATTTATTGTTCTTCCGCCGCCGCAGCCTATGTCTAGAATCCTGTCATCATCTTTTACCTTCAAAAAATTAAGGCCCCAGTTTGTCATATTGCTATGCCCGAAGTTCATTAACCATGCGATGATAGTTCCAGTATGCCCGGCTGGTTTTTTAGCCTGCAGGAGGAGTCTATGAAAAATGTTCATAAGCCTCTTTCAGGCTATTTATATCAAGCCTTGTCATTTTAAGCATCGCATTCATCACTCTTTGAGATTTTACTGGATCTGGATCATTCAATAATTTGCTTAAAACAGTCGGGACAATCTGCCAGGAAAGCCCGAATTTATCCTTCAGCCATCCGCATTGCCCCTTTTCACCTCCCTCCGAGAGTTTTTGCCAGAAATAATTAATTTCATTCTGTGTCTCACAATTCACGAAGAATGAAATTGCTTCTGTAAATTTAAACCTCGGGCCTCCGTTTATAGCATAAAATTCCTGGCCGTCCAGCTCAAAATTCGCTGAAAATATTTTTCCGTTATTTTTTGTAACACTGGAAATCCTTGAGTTTTTGAAGATTGAGGTATAAAAATTCATAGCTTGTTCCAGGTTACTGTCAAACCATAAAAAAGGGGTTATTTTTTTCATCTATTGAGCCTCCTTGATCAAATTAATTTATCTATGAGTCTGGATATTGTCAATATTTATTTTAAAATCATTTTTTCAAAAATCTTGTTGAAATCGCACCTCGTTATTAAATTACTATAGCAATATTAATAGCGGAGGATTTTATGAAAGTTCTTTCCAGTGTTAATTTCTTGGCGGCTGTAATTTCAGCGATTATATTCTTCTTCATAGGGTTTATATGGTATTCATTCCTGTTCAATAAAATTTGGGTGAAAGAAAAAGGACTGTCTGTAACTGCCGGTGAGAATAAAATGCGGCCGTCAGCAATAGTATTTCAGTACTTCTGTACCTTGATTTTCCTGTTCCTGTATGTTCTGGGACTGGCAATTATCGGAAATTTGATAGGGAAGGGAATTATTGAAGGTCTTAAGATAAGTCTGTTTGCGATAATATGCTTGGTTGTTCCGTTTCATTCAAGCTCTTTGTTTTTTCCTCCGAAGCCTAAGCTCTTTTTAATAGACGGAGGATATTACGCTGTTGGAACGATTATATCCGCTGTAATTTTAAGTATCTGGTAATAAATTTATCTGAATACCCGATGATCCGAAACTACTTTTTGGCTATATGCACTTTCAACGGATAGTGCCAGATCATTTTACTTTTCAGGTATTGCAGGCCGGCCTTTTTAAACATCTCTTTATATTCATGGGTGCTGTAGAATTTAACATGCTCCTTTTCTCTCCTGCTAACTCTTTTATTAATCCATTTAACCAGAAAATCATCTGTTGTTATGTCTAAAATATAAATTTTTCCCGCCGGTTTCAATAATCTGTAGATCTCAAGCATGGCCTTTTCCGGATTCGAATAATGATGGAATGAATTAGTGCATATTATTATTTCAAAATAATCGCTTTCAAGTGGAATTTCCTCAGCGCTGGTTTTATAAAAGCTGATATTTTTTAGAAATTCAGCTTTTTTTCTTGCTTTATCAATCATTCCTTCAGAAATATCTACCCCGATAAAATTTCCTTCACCTTTTAACAATTCTTCGACATAGCATACTGCCCATCCTGTCCCGCATCCGATATCCAGAAAATTAACGTTCTTTGCCGGATTAATTAGGGAAATCAATTTCTTCTGCATATGCCTGAAGTGATCATACTTTTTCTCATCAAAGGTTATCGCCCTTTTGCTCCATTTTAAATCGTTAGCCATATCATGATAATTTTCTGTCTGTGAATGTTTAATATTCATTGTTTTCTCTCCCGGCTTATTTTAAAATGTTCGAAACAAAATTGCATCTTGGGGGAAGGATGAATCGCAAGCTCCTGTTTATAATACTGACTGTGCTGTTAATAATTTCTGCTTCACTGGTATTTTATATGACAGCTGTAGCTATAGGAAAAGAAAAAGGTTACTTGATCGGTATGGCTTTTTATTGGTTTTTTTGGTGCCTGGGTGTACCTGTGCTGGTTAAACGAAAATCAATAATTTATTTTCTAAAAAATGAAAGATCACTTTTCATTAAAAATAACTGGTGGGTTATAATTTTATTTTTTAGTACTATAATAATTCCAATATTTATGTATAATACAATATCTTATTTATTAATAAAACCTCTCGTTCTCTTTCTAATCGCAATCCCTGTTGCAATTATAAGCGGGACCTGTGAAGAATTATTCTGGCGAGGTCTGTTCATAAAGGAATTTCCGGACAGTATTGCCTGGGGAATTATTATACCTTCATTATTTTTTTCATTATTTCATTTTGCTCCGCAGCTTGCAATACCTCATCCGAATAAGATATTATTTGTTCTATTAACTTTCCCTCTTGGTCTAACTAATGGAATAATTGCATATAAAACAAAATCGGCTAAGTGGAGTGCTGTCAGCCACAGTATTGGCGGGATTATGGCTTTTGGTGGTCCTGCAGCTTTATGTCTGTATAGATTATTGTACAAATAATACCAGCGATTAAACTTTTGTCAGTTTTCTGGAGAGCTCCATTAATTGCCGGCGAGCCTTTTCATCATATGCCTGGGCGAGAGGGGAAGCCTCTGTTGTATGGTCGAAATATTTGCCGGTCACGCCTTCAAATGCCGGATCGATTGCCAGACTTACAACGGCCTCT
>CAYPRX010000066.1:0-1502 GCA_964413265.1 uncultured Brevinematales bacterium | reverse complement strand
GTATTTATGTGTTTTCCGGCGGTGGAAATTGGATAAATTTATATTTGAAATGAAGGATATAACCAAACAGGTAAGCGGAATACGTGTTTTGAATAATTTTTCCATAAAAATAAAGGAGGGAGAAACACATATCATAGTGGCCGAAAGCGAGGCGGGGATATCGACTATAATCAATATTTTGACGGGGGAATATCCCGCAGGTTCTTATTATGGGGAATTAATCGTAAATGATGAAATTAAAAATTTCCATTCGCTTGGGGACAGTGAAAAGGAAGGTATTGGAGTAGTTCATCAAAAACCCAGATTTGTGGAACAGATGAATATCTACGAAAATATTTTTCTGGGGAAGGAATTCACCCATTTCGGTATCATTGATAACAGGAGGTGTTACCGAGAGACGGTATCCGTTCTAAAGGATGTGGGGCTCTCTTATAATCCTGAAACGAGAATCAGCAGGTTGAATACGGCCGAACGGCAGAAAATCGAATTTGCAAGACTTATAGAAAAAAAGGCAGCTATAATCTTTCTGGAAGATATCACTACGACTATAACAGAAAGGGAGATAGACAGTCTCCTGGATTTGATGAAATTATTAAAAGAAAAAAATTTTACAATAGTATATACGGGTCACAGGATAAAGGAAGTGCTCAGGGTCTCTGACCGGGTAACCGTGATGAGAGACGGAAAGGCGATATTTACAGAGAATGCAGAGAATTTCTTTGATGAGGAAGCAAGCCCTATCAGTCTCGATGCTATTAAAAACGGTTTTATAGACCACTTCTGCAATTCATTCGATATATCTAAGCGGGAAAAAGAGGTACTTAAACTTCTTATAAATGGGAACAGCAGCCGTGAAATTTGCCTCAAGCTCTTTATTTCAATAAATACGATAAAAACTCATATAAGCAATATTTATCAGAAGACGGGAGTTAATAACAGGGTCGAACTTGCCAATTTAATCCTGAAAACAAAAAGGTATTAGTGGTATATTTCCGTTCACCTCGATATGCATGGATTTTTGATATTTTTTCAATTTTCATTCCAATATTATAATATTTCTATATTTATCAATGTGTTGTGAATTATTCAGCAAGCCCTGATTATTTTAATAAAAAATCACCTGTTCAGGTGATAAAAATCACCTGAATGGTTGATTGACAAGGCATCGTTGTTTTTTTTAAACTAACGAAATTATAGTTTGAAGGAGGGTTGGTGGTAACAATAGTAAATAGAAGTCAGGATGGGCTTAGAGAATGGTGTCAGCAGTAAGAGATTACAGGGAGTTTTTAAAAAGTTTAAAAAGAGAGAATAAATTTGGAAAATTTTTTAAAGGAGGATAGAATGAAAAAATTCTCATGGCTTCTGATGATGTCACTGGTTTTGACGCTCCTGACAGCCATCTCCGGCTATTCGGAGAAAAAGATCAGGATTGGGCTATCTTTTGGCACCCTGCAGGAGGAAAGGTGGAATATTGACAAGAACTTTTTCGTTCAACAGGCTGA
>CAYPRX010000065.1:0-15427 GCA_964413265.1 uncultured Brevinematales bacterium | reverse complement strand
GGATTTTCAGGCAACGACGGGTCATGGACAATGACTCTATACAACAATAATACTGTTTCGATTACTGCCCAAGACTACACATATCCTGGCAGCGGTTCATTAACAACGGGGACCGGCAATTATTCAATAAGCGGAACAAGTTTTAGCGGGAGCGGAAGCGGAACGCAGACTACAGTTGGTTCTGGAATATCTCAGGGAACCTGGAAGGTAACGGCAACCATGAACTCAGCAGGTAATCAGATTACCAGCGGCATTATATACCTGTATATTTCAGGAACCCTGGTTGGAGAAGATGCCATTACTGGTTCCAAGCAGTAATTTTTATCCTCAGCGCGGACGGTCCACACATTGAATGCCTTAAAGAAAAAAGTTCTCGCCGTCGTGGGGCCCACTGCATCCGGCAAGACAGGAGTGGCTGTCAGGCTCTCCAGCCTATATAACGGCGAAGTCGTTTCCTGCGATTCGGTCCAGGTATACAGGCATCTCAATATCGGCTCGGCAAAGCCTTCCGCAGGCGAGACGGAAGGGATAAAATACCATCTGATAGACATGTTCGAGCCGGACAAAATAATGGACGCGGGTATATATAAGAAGCTTGCCGAAAGCAAAATTATGGAAATCCTTGAAAGAGGCAGGCTGCCGATCGTGTCGGGCGGTACGGGGATGTATTTCAACTCCCTTTACTACGGCCTTTTCAGCGGACCCTCGCGTAACGATGAGATCAGGAAGAGCCTCGCCGCAAGGGCAGAGGGGGGAAACCTTCATGCCCTTTTCGAGGAGCTCACGGAAAAGGATCCCGAAACAGCCGCCTCCATCAGCCAGAATGACTGGAGAAGGATAGTCCGCGCCCTTGAGGTATACTACCTTACCGGCAGGCCTGTATCACAGCTCCGCAGGACTAACCTGAAACTGGATCTTGACTGGTATATTATCGGACTGGACTGCGATAGAAAGGTTTTATACGAAAATATAGAAAAGAGAATAGACTCCATGATTTTTAATGGCCTTGTGGAAGAAACAGGAAATATAATAAATAGATACGGAAAAAACGCCTTCGCACTTTCAAGCATAGGCTACAGGCATGCGGTAAATTATATATCGGGCTTATGGTCATTTGAAGAGTTCAAATATTACCTGAAACGAGACACCCGTAGATACTCAAAAAGGCAATTGACCTGGTTTAAAAAAAACAGGGATATCCACTGGTTCGACCCCCAGGATTTCGAAGGGATCCGCATGGCTGTTGAAGGGTTCTTATGAATATAGTCATGTTTCTCTCCCATCCCGTCAACCTCTCACCATTTTATAAAGAGCCGGTCCCCCTTGAACTTTTTGATGTCGGCGACCGATGCCTCTATGAAAAGAATTATGAAGCGTGGAAAAGACAATTTCCCGATTCCCCTGTTTTTGTCATTGATTCAAGCAGGAACAGGATTTTTTCAGAACTCTGCGGGAACTCCGACACCCTTAATATTCCGTCTGAAAGTGTTTTCTCGAAAACCTTTATTTTTTCGGCATTTTCCTGTTCTCTTTCACTATCACCCCTGACCCTTTTCACGCCGGGGTATCTGGATACACATTCCCTGCCGGCTCTCTGCATGAAGGTATCCAATTTTCTGAATACACCCCTTGGTGCAGATTCGCTTACCTTTTTTTCTTCAGGGAGAAGGCCGTCACCGTTATCGATTGAACTCGGCGACATCGTATTCCGGAAAGGGAATAATGAGATATTCTCGATCAAAAAAATATCCCCTGCCCGGGACAGCCGGACAGATGGATTCCTGTCAATGAGTTCAGTATTTACACTGAATACCTTCCAGTTTAAAGATTTTCTCTCTGAAACTAACAATGATCTGCATGAAACTTTCCAGAATCTTGAAAAAAGCTGGAAAAACCAGGCCACCATCAGGTCATTGCTGAACAGTTCCATCGCTGAACTCGATTCGATGAAATTCGAAGAAGTTATTATCGATATGGAAGAGAAATTCGCTGTAAATGCCGGCTCGATGCCTGTGGAAATAGACACCCCGGGCAGGCTCCTCGGGACCCTTGTCAGAGACAGTCATGGAAACTATACAGAGGGGGAAATTGATCTGTCAGAGGTTTCAGATTCTCTTGTCATAAACAGGAGCGGCATAAAGCTTGTAATGTCAAATATGAAAGGTTCTCTTGTCATGGCATCGAGGGAAGGCATGCGGATAGAATCGCTGTAAAGAGCTTAATCCGCATTATTTTTTTCCTCATACAGTTTTTTATCGGCAAGCGCCATCAGCTCCCCGAATTCCAGGGTGCTGGTGCCGTCCATATGTATGATCCCTGAACTTATGGAAAGCCTGTATCCTTTTTTTGAAAGAGCATTGAAATTCTCGAATAGCACTTTCACTCTTTTTTTAAGTTTCTCCGCTATTGCCAATCCGCAGTCAATTGCAAGAACTGTGAATTCATCTCCGCCTATCCGGGCAATTATATCGATAGACCTGAAAGATTTCTGAAGAAGCTGGGCCGTTTTTTTTATCGCATAATCACCTTCTTTATGCCCGTAAGAATCATTTATCTTTTTAAGTCCGTCCATATCGAAGTAAAAGAGTACAAAAGATTTGTTATTCCTTCTGGCATAATTCAGGTGTTGACCTCCAAGCGTGTTGAAACCTCTTCTGTTGTACAGGCCGGTAAGATCATCCTTGAGCGAGAGATCATGAAGGATTTCATTGTATTTCTCCAGTTTGGTCATTGCGCTTTTAAGTTTTTTTTCGGCCCTTTTCCTTTCCCTGACTTCCTCCTCCAGTGAATGTGCCTGCTTCAATATTTTATCAATAAGCATGATCAGCCTGACAGTCGAACTGACCTTCAGGTTCAGCTCGTCATAGATAGTTACTTTATCAATATAATCACCCATGTCCATGATTACAAAGCCTATTCTCTCATTTTTTTGATGGAGAAGCTGGACAATGAAGCGGTTTTGTCTTTTATTGGGATATACTTTATCCGGCAAAAGGTCTTTCGTTTTATACTTCAAGCCGGTTTCCGGGAGAACATGCCTTCTTTTATTATCAAGTGCAAAGATAAGCATTGAAAAGCCAAGAGGCTTGCTTGGATTTTTGTACAATGAGAAAAAATAGGTCTTTATTTCCACTTTTTCCAGAATATCATAAAAATCATCGATCAGGTCTTTCATATTTGTAGCTTCTGCCAGGCTGGCGCTTACAGAAGAAAATCTGCCGAACTCGAAAAGCGAAAGAGTTTCCCTGTATATCGTTTCCTTGTTATCCATATCCTCTGCCATTATGCGCATCCTGTGAAAAATGTCCTCTAAAAAAATGATCTTATCGGCTTCAAGATGGCAACGTAAGGCGTTTCTTCTGAATCCGGAAATTATTTCATTAAGGAATGCCAGATCCATCTTTCTTGAAAAACTGTGGAATATCAGCCTTCCCCATGTATCTGTTATTTTGTTGACATTTGATGTTCTGAAAGCATCTACAAGGTACAAGCAAAGGGATTCAAGCCATGGGAAAAATTCCGTTTTCAGCTCAAAATATTTTTCTACCGGCCAGCCTGATATGATGTCGTTTATAACTTTTTCCCTGGCAATTGTAAAATTCTCCTCAAAATCCTCGGCCGGAATGCTGAGGCCGCCTTTCCATACAGCGATATTCATCAGCCTTTTAAGCCTGCATCCGCATGTCTCTCTCACAATAAGAGGTGCCGGCAGGATGCAAATCTTTTCAGGATTCTTTCCTGTTAAAGCTGAGTATAATATTTCAGAAGCTTTTCTTCCCTGTTCGTAAACCGGCTGTCTTACCATGGTAAGCGATAACCTGCCGCCGCTGGCGATATCACCGAAACCAGTGACATAAGAGTCTCCCGGAACCTGAATTCCCCTTGATGAGAGCTCTTCTATCACCCCTAATACCATTTCGTCATTTCCTGCTATTATGCAGTCAAATGATGCATGCCTTTTATCGATGAGGGTTTTTACGGCACTTCTGCCAGAGATGCCTATACTGCTGTCGCTAAGTATCAATGCCCGGTCTAAAGACAGATTATGTAATTTGAAATATCCGATATAGTTATTCACATCCTCCTTCGAGCCGATATAACCCAGCGGTCCTGTAACCAGGGCAATTCTCTTAAAATTGTGCTTTGTAGTCAGATGGTCAAGGAGTGATTCCATCCCTGATTTATTATCGATTAATACGGAGTAATGATCGCCAAGACGGACAGAAATGCTGATTATCGGAATTTCCCCGTATCTGTTTAAAAATCTGTAAAATTTTTCCTTTCCAACGATGCTCTGGAGCGGGTCGGTCAGGACGATCAGGCCGTCCATATTGCGCTCAGAAGCAAATTCAAAAAGTATATTTTTTTCCCTTTCCAGAATGTCCGTTGTTTTCAAACGACCTGCCGGAAAACAGAAAAGATCGACAGGAAATCCATTAAAAAAATCGATAATGCCTGAAAGAAATTTTTTATGGTACTCGGAATTAACCCCGTCAATTAAAATGCCTATTTTCATTTTTTTATAAGCAGGCATATTTCAGACCCCGTAATATTCTATTCGAGGGTTTTCAGCATTTCCTCCTGTTCGTGGATAAGACAGGCGTCAATCATTTCATCGCAATCGCCGTTCATAATAGTGTCAAGCTTATATAGTGTCAGATTAATCCTGTGGTCAGTCAGTCTGTTCTGAGGAAAATTATATGTCCTGATCTTATCCGAACGGTCACCGCTTCTGATGGAATTCCTTCTTAAAGCCTTATCGCTGTCTGTTTTTTTCTGCTGCTCAAGGTCAAGAAGCTTTGAACGAAGGATCCTCATTGCGCTTGCCCTGTTCTGGAGCTGTGACCTTTCCTCCTGGCAGGTAACTACTATACCGGTGGGAATATGAGTGATACGTACCGCCGACTCAGTCTTATTTACATACTGCCCGCCGGCTCCTCCCGCCCTGTATGTATCTATCTTAAGGTCGGCCGGATCTATCCTTACATCCACCTCATCCGCTTCAGGCAATACAACCACCGATGCCGTCGATGTATGGATCCTGCCGGCGCTTTCAGTTTCCGGAGTTCTCTGTACCCTGTGGACCCCGCTTTCAAATTTCATCCGGGAATAAACATCTTTTCCCTTCAAAGAAAATACAATTTCCTTGAAACCGCCAAGCCCCGTATCGTTAAAATCCAGTACCTCTAATTTCCAGCGTTTCAGCTCGGCATACCTGCTGTACATCCTGAACAGATCGCCGGCGAACAGGGCAGCCTCCTCTCCCCCCGTTCCGGCCCTTATCTCCACGATAACGTTCCTTTTTTCAAGCTCGTCCTTTGGAAGAAGCATGTTTAAAATTTCATTATCAAGTTCATCTTTTCTACTGATCAGCTTCTCAATATCATCCCTGGCCATCTTTTTTATTTCCTCATCTTCAACTGAAGAAATAAGCTCGGTGTTGTCCGCTATCTCCCTGTCTATTTTAACAATCAGATCGTATATCTCAGCAAATGGGGCAAGTTCCGACCTCTCTTTCGCTAGTTTTATATATTCTTTGCCTGAAGGCTGCATTCCGGCTAGCTTTTCACCCATCTCCCTGTATTTCTGAACAAGATCGGCGGCTTTTGGGTGCATTTCAAACTCCTCATAACATTATTGTTTTTCATAATGGATTGTATTATATCCGAATTATGAAAAAAAGAAAAGTGTAATAAAAAACCCCGCCTTCGCAAGAATGGCGGGGTTTTTTACTATGACTAGACTTCCCTGCTGTATTTTATAAAACATCATCACCATGTTCTTCAGTTCTTACGCGGATTGCGTTGATCACATCGCTGACAAAAATCTTTCCGTCACCGATCTGCCCGGTTTGAGAAACCTTTATGATCGCCTCGATTATTTTATCAGCCTGGCTGTCCTGGGCAACTATCTCTATTTTAATTTTCGGAACAAATTTAATATCGTATTCCCTGCCTCTGAAGATCTCTTTCATGCCCTTCTGCCGGCCATGACCCTGAACTTCAGTATAATTTAAGCCAGGATAGCCGAGTTCACCGAGCTTTTCAACCACGGCGTCAAGCTTTTCAGGTCTGATTATAGCCTCTATTCTCTTCATATCAATCTCCTTTTTACGATTCTTTTCTTCTACTATTCTTCCTGTTCCCCATGAAGCGCCACATCCAAACCTGCAGCCTCAGTCTGCGCCGGAACTCTTAATTTGATTCTAAAGACCTTCTCAATTAATATCAAGATAATTAGGGTACCGGCAACGCAAAGAATAATTCCCGCCACAACGGCAATAAGCTGGATATAGAACTGGGACGGATTACCGTAAAATAAGCCTGCAGCTCCTCCGACTAAAGGATTTGCCAGAAGACCCGTAAGAAGTATGCCAAGTGTGCCGCTTACTCCGTGAATACCGAATGCGTCAAGGGAATCGTCATACCCGAGGGCTTTTTTAACCATGGCCACGAAGAAATATGTCAGAAGTCCGGCCAGGATGCCTATAATTACCGCTCCGGGTATGTCAACAAAACCGGCAGCAGGAGTAACGGTTGCAAGACCTGCCACTAGTCCGCTGGTACCGCCGATAATACTTGGCTTTTTAATTCTGATCCATTCAATCAGCATCCATGTCAGTGCTCCGAATACTGCGGCGGTATTGGTCGCCATAAAAGCGCTGCCGGCCTGGCCTCCGCTTGAGAGCGCACTGCCTGCATTAAATCCGAACCATCCGACCCATAAAAGCCCTGCTCCGGTGAATGTCAGCGTTATGCTGTTCGGCATTGGTGGCTCTTTTTTAATGTCAGCCCTTGCACCCAGGTAGATGACCGCCACAAGAGCCGAAACTCCCGATGAAAGATGAACCACCAGACCGCCTGCAAAATCGAGCAAGCCGAGTTTTGCAAGCCACCCTCCTCCCCAGGCCCAGTGAGCCAGCGGAGTATACACGATTAAAGTCCACAGGATCACAAACATCACCCAGGCCCCGAAATTCAGCCTTTCAACGAGGGCTCCCGAGATAAGGGCGACAGTAATGATGGCAAACATCATCTGAAAAGCGGCAAAGACATATTCTGGAATTGAACCGGAAACGCTCTCCCGCGTTACACCCGAAAAAAAGAATTTGTCGAGATTTCCGATTATACCTGCTGTATCCTTTCCAAACGAAAGACTGTACTGGCCGATAACCCAGAGTGCGCTGACAATTAAAGCGGCGGCAAAACTGTAGTACATTGTAGATATAATGTTCTTTTTCCTTACCATGCCTCCGTAAAACAGGGCAAGGCCAGGCATTGTCATGAGAAGGACAAGCGCGCTTGAAGTTAATAGCCATGCCGTATCACCCTGATTGATCTGCACAGCACCCTTATCCACCGCGAAAATTGCAGCGGGGCAGATAAGCGCAGGCAAGATCCACATCAATTTCTTAATCATATGAATACCTCCCTATTTCCGTTCCCGCAGCAATAAATATACCATTTTATCATATCAAGACTAAAATCGTCAGCCTTGAGGCCAACAGGCTGATTCTATTGGGCTAAAATGCTTTCAGACAGGAATTTTTATATTTCATAGAATTGCATAGAATTTGATCACTTCAGGAATTATTGTCTAAATAAAGGGCATATTTATAATTTCTCCGTTTTCAAAAGTATTAAAAAATATTGATTTAAACTATTGACAAAAGCATTCTTACTGGCTACAATATGACTAAATCTATATATTCGGTCATATAGTTTTAAGGTGAGGATCATGGCAAAGGCCTGGAGCAGCAGGGAAAAAGAACTTATTAAAAACTCTCTTCGAAACGAGGGGAGAAAGCTTTTCGAAAAATACGGAATCCGGAAAACGACCCTGGACGATATCGTCAGATCGGCAGGGATATCAAAGGGTGCTTTTTATTTCTTCTATCAATCAAAAGAGGAGCTGTTTTTTGATATTCTAGAATCGCTGGAAAGGGATTATAAGACGCGGATATATGGCAATATCTTTTTACCGGGAGTTTCAAGAAGGGATAGTTTCAGACAATTCTTCAAAAATTTGATCGATATCCTGAAGGAAGTTCCTCTCTTCGGGAGTATGAATCCGGCAGATTATGAATATTTGATGAGGAAACTTCCTGATAAAAAATTGACAGGGCATATAGATACTGATTTCAGCGAGCTGGCGTTTCTATTCAGCCCCTGGATGGACAAGGGATGGATAAAGAAGGTTAACCTGAAGGCCTTAAGCGGGCTTATGCTGTCACTGTTTTATTTTATCATACACAGGGGGGATATAGGTGAAATAGATTTCGACGGCACAAAAGAGCTTTTGATCGATATGCTGACGGACTACCTCGTGCTGGAGGAATGAATCAATGATATATATTTTATCACTGGCCCTGAAGAACATTCTCCGTTACAGGAAAAGGACCATACTGACCTTTTCAATACTTGTATTTGGAATCGCAATTTATATTTTAATGACAGGTTTTATCAAAGGTCTCAGTGACCAGTCCTTTGAAAACCAGATAAATTTTGAATCCGGGGATTTCAAAATCAGGAGTGCCCAATTCGATGAAGAAAGCCCCTATGATATAAACAATTTCATGACCAATTACCGCCCTGTTGAGGCTGTCCTTAGGACAAAATCTTATGTACATGCATTTACGGAGAGGGTTGAATTTACAGCCGACATCGATAACGGCAGGGTTTCATGCCCCATACTCGTTACAGGCATCAATCCTCTTAGCGATAATTCCGTTTTTAACCTGACAAACTTCATCTATTCTGGAAGTCTTCAACCAGGAGGAATTGTACTGGGCAATATACTGGCAAACGACATGGGTTCAGGCATAGGGGACACTGTTTATATTACCTTTCATAACAGTCAGAATATGATGGATTCCATTGATCTCGAAGTAACAGGGCTGATCAATTCTCCTGACCCCCGTGTAAATAATTCCACAGTTTTCATAAACCTGGAAGAGGCTGTGAAATTTTTAAACAGCGACAGTATCACAGAAATCACCATTAAAACACCTGACTATAAAAGATACAGCAGTTTTGAACCTGATCTGGAAAAATCTTTGCCAGGTTATAGGCTTTATGACTGGGTGAAACTCGGTGAAGATACAGTAATCCAGACCCGCTCCAGGGAAAATATATTTATGGTCTTCCTTATATTTATAGCTGTTATCGGCCTGGTCGGAATAACCAATACTATGCTGATATCTGTTTACCAGAAGCAGAAGGAAATCGGTACTTTGAAAGCGCTGGGCATGAATGATTCTGATATTCAGATACTTTTCATGGTGGAGGGATTCATGATTGGTTTTCTGGGGAGTTTCTTCGGCGTCATAATTGGGGTTTTGTTAAGTCTTTATCCAATGATTGCAGGGATTAATATAACATCTGTTTTCCATACAACAAATGTTAGCGGATTCAACGTCCTTGGAATTGTAAAATCCAGGCTGGATGCCTCTTCAATCGCCTGGCCCTTTATTACCGGGATTATTTTCAGTGCGCTGGCTTGCTTTTATCCTGCTAAAAAAACTACAAGCCGAAAGATAGCTGACTGTCTCAGGGCTGAACAATAGGGGTGTATATGCCTGATCCGATCAAGTTTGCCATGAGAAATATCCTGCGAAATAAGAAGCGAACCCTGCTTACTGCTTTTTCAATCTTTACCGCTTCTGTTATTGTTACTTTCGGGATCGGCTTCTTTAATGGCATTTGCAATGGTGTCATGAACAATTATGTTGATTACTCAACAGGTAATTTAAAGGTTACAACCGCCCTGTACGCAAAGTACGAGCGTTTCCTGCCTGTTTACGAGTATATAGAAAACAGTGGTGTTCTTGTCTCAAATTTATCGTCTATTCCCGGTGTATCTTCTGTTGAAGAGAGAGTACGTTTTGGGATAATTATAGGCAGGGGTGAAAAATCCGAACCGGCAACGGGCATAGGCATTGACCTTCTCAGCAGGAAATTCAACCTTGAAAAAAAGCTCACTGGCGGGAAACTGGAGGATGAAGGGCTCTATGTATGCAGCGGACTTGCAGAAAAACTGAACATTAAAACAGGTGATGAAATTCTTCTCGCTGCCTCGACGGCAGAGAGAGGCCTCAACGGCATAAAGCTGAGGATTAAGGGAATTATCTGCACAGGTATGAGCATGTTCGACAAACATGCCTTTTTTATAGATCTTCAGAATACAAGGAAGCTTCTGAAAATGAAGAACGGGATAACCGAGATCTTCATATTTACCGATAAAAATTCCGGCCTGGCCGGTTTAAAAGAAAAAATCAACAAAATTCTGCCCCCCGGCCTCGTATTGAGAGACCCTGACCAGCAGACCGGCGGTCTCTACAGCATATTTGAATCGCTGAATTACGCAATGTATTTTATACTGCTGCTCATGCTTATGCTCGCTTCTTTTGTTATTGTGAATACAATGGTTATGGCAGTCTATGAGAGGATGAAGGAGATCGGCACGCTCAAGGCGCTCGGTATGACAGACAGAGGGATTTTCCTGAATTTCACGCTGGAGGGTGCAATTATAGGCTGCATAGGTGGTATTTCAGGCGGTCTGTCAGGATACCTCCTGGTTATATATTCCTCTATAAAAGGGCTGAACTTCAGCGCTATGCTGAAAAACAGGGATATACCGATCGGAATAATAATTTATCCCTGGGCAGGCGCGGATGTGCTTTTTGCTGCTGTTGGAATGGCAATTGTCATAACGGTAATCTCCTCAGCCATACCCGCCTGGCAGGCGCGGAAACTCCTGCCGGCTGAGGCGTTAAGATATCATTGAGCACAGTATTGACACCTGATTTACGGATGCATATTCTTTAAATATACGAAAGGAGGACCGGTTATGAAAGCGATTGATCCTGTATGCAAAATGGAAGTGGAGAGCAGCACCACACTGCATAGAAGCTACAAAGGTTTAACCTATTATTTCTGCTCGAAGGGATGCATGAAAGACTTTTCAAAGAATCCTGAAAAATACCTAAAGGAGAGTCCCGGGCACAGCCGTTAATAATAAAAGAGGTTCACAATAATGATAAAAGCTAAAATGATTCTTGATTATGATTATCGAATCGGAAAAGTGGATAACAGATTGTTCGGCTCATTTATTGAACAATGGGGGAGGGCCATTTACGGCGGGATCTATGAACCCGGACATAAGCTTTCAGATAACGAAGGATTCAGGAAGGACGTCATTGAGCTGGTTAAAAATCTGAAAGTACCGATAGTAAGATACCCCGGCGGTAATATGCTTTCAGGATACAACTGGGAAGACGGGATAGGACCAAAAGAGATGCGCCCAAGACGCCTGGAACTTGCCTGGCGGGAAGTGGAAACAAACCAGTTCGGCATTAATGAGTTCGTACAGTGGGCAAAAAAGGCGAATACGGAAATCATGATGGCTGTAAACCTCGGAACAGAGGGCCCTGACAGTGCAAGGAAGCTTATAGAATACTGCAATCATAAGGAAGGCACCTATTACAGTGATTTAAGAAGATCGCACGGTTTTGAAAAACCTCATAATATAAGGCTCTGGTGTCTTGGAAACGAGATGGACGGCCCATGGCAGATCTGCCAGAAAAGCGCATATGAATATGGCCGTATCGCCTGCGAGACAGCAAAAGTCATGCGAGCAGTCGATCCGGATATAGAACTTGTACTTTGCGGAAGTTCCAATATGAAAATGCCGACCTTCGGCGGATGGGAGGCTGAAGTCCTTGAACACGCCTATGACCTTGTTGATTATCTTTCCATCCATACTTATTATGATAATTTTAATAATGATACACCGGCTTTTTTAGCAAAATCCATTGAAATGGATCAGTTTATCTGTTCAGTTGCAGCAACATGCGACTATGTCAAAGCAAAGAACAGATGTGAAAAAACGATTTATCTCTCTTTCGATGAATGGAACGTCTGGTACGACTCTAACAAGGAACGTAAAAAAATGAAACCCTGGCAGATTGCACCTCCCTTATATCAGAATACATACACACTTGAAGATGCTCTTGTGGTCGGCACTATGCTGATTACGCTGTTAAGGCATGCCGACCGTGTCAAAATTGCCTGCCTTGCGCAGCTGATAAATACCATAGCGCCCATAATGACAGAAAGCGGCGGTATATCATGGCGTCAGACAACCTATTACCCTTTTATGCATGCATCTCTCTACGGCCGCGGTACAGTGCTTAGTCCTGTCATAGATTCACCTGCTTACTCTATAAGATACGACAGAACTCTGTCATGGTGGAACATGGAAATGGGTATGTCAGATACCGGAATAAGAGAGGTTCCTTATCTGGAAGCTATTGCCGTTATTAGCGATAATAAAGATGAATTAACCATTTTCAGCGTTAACAGGGACCAGCAGAATGCGATGCAGTTCACATGCGAATTAAGAGGGTTTGAAGAATATCTCGTCACTGAACACATCATTCTTGAAAATGAGAATAAAAAAGCTTCAAATACCGCCGGAAACCCGGATAACGTTAAGCCTCACAAAAATGGAGATGCAATATCTTCCGGAAATGAGATCAATGCCACATTCCCGAAATTATCATGGAATGTGATCAGAATGGCAAGGTTGAGTTCTAAATGAGTTCCGTTGAGCTTTATAACAGCATATATTCAAAAAACAGAGAAGCTCTTAAGGGTGGAGACGTATATCTCGACAAGGAACTCTCTTACAGTAAAAAGGACTCAAGATTTGGAATCAGCCTTATCATTCCAGTCAGAAGCAACAGGGAAAAGTATGAAAAACTTGTTGAACTAATGAAGCTTAATGAGCCTGACCAGTATTACTATCCCTTCAGTGACCTCCATGTAACAATTTTCGACTATGTGCGGGCAAGTGAACAGTACAGGAAGAATCCTGAAAATGAGATTATATTTAACGATTTAACCAGAAAAGCAATAAATGGAATCACAGGATTTGTAATAGATTTTAAGGGAATAGCTTTCAGCAGGGAGGCAGGAATAATTCAGGGATTTGACAATAATTTGCTCCTCAATATCCGAAGAACGATACGAGAATTGATGAGAGAATATGGAATAACAAATGATGAGAGATATGAATCTGAATCGGCTCACATTACATTCTGCCGTTTTCGAAAGAGGTTGAGGGATCCCTCAAAGTTTATAGAAATAATTGACAGCTGCAGAGATTATGAAATTGGGAAGGAAAAGATCGGAAATATGGAACTCCTCGAGCATGACTGGTATAATAAAATAGCCTCAAAAAGGGTCATAAGGACCTTTCGACTACTGCCTGGCCGGGAATATAAAATCCTTTAGAGTTCTCTTTCCCAGAATTTCATTTTCTTCAGATATCAGGCTTTTCCATGGTATTTTTCTTCGATTCGCGCCTGGATTAGCCTCCAGGTAGTCATATTTATAAAGTCTGATCTTTAAACCCGCATTGACCCATAAAGCCGCTGTGCTTATTCCAGGCAGTATAAAACCGAGAAAAACCGATATTGCAATTATCACTGCAATTCCTGCGGCGATAAAGATTGTAAAACCGATATTATCAATAAATATAAGGAAACATTTTTTCAGTATCCTTACCGGCCGGCCTCCAAGCATCCCCAGGACCGGATAGTAATAGCTGAGTGAGAGAAAAAAGATAACCGAAATCCAGAATATTATGGAAACCCCTGCCAGTCCTGCTATATTACGTGTTTTCATATAAAATGGAATTGATATGACGACTATCAATAATGAAACAAACAATATAAGTGACAAGAATAAACCGGCGGCAAAGGTTTCCTTGAAATATCCGATGATGTCCCTGAAACCCGGAAGATTGTAATTAGATAGCTCCAAAGTAAACCTGGAGATAACGCCATAACACCAGATTACGCTCACGAACGTAATACCTGACGCCATACAGAACAGCAGAGTATTAAATTTTAAGAATTTGAGAAAGAAGAAAAATAAACAGGCAACTATTAAAAATCCCAGATTCAGTAATATTATCCGGATCATATTATCCCACATATCATAAAAAGTTTTTTTGATTACAAATGCAAGCATAATACCTCCGGAATTTATTTTTCCTTTTCCAAAGATTCGATTTTCGCAAGACGCCGCCGGAACCGGTCATATCCCTTGAAATTTGCTTTTAAGAATGTACGTGTCAAATCCCAGGACAATGAATATCCGGTGACCCGTCCTCCCAGACATATAATGTTCATATCATCGTCTTCAACACCCTGATGAGCTGAAAATGAATCAATTATAAGAGCCGCTCTCGCTCCCGGCACCTTGTTGGCAGCTACGCATGCACCCACTCCGCTTCCGCATATTGCAATACCCCTGTCCACTTCCCCGGCTGCTACTGCCCTTGCCAGGGGAACAACAAAATCAGGGTAATCATCCCCGACTGAAAGTTCATGCGCTCCGAAGTCAACAACCTCATAGCCTTCTGTCCGGATATCCTCTACCAGTCTCACTTTAAGCTCAAATCCGCCATGATCGGCAGCTATGCCAACTCGCATTTGTTCCGGCATAATCTATCTCCTCATTTTATTTGCAAGTTTAATTCCAATTCCCTTTCCTTCGGATTCTTTTTTTAATATTGTTCGTATTTCCTCCGCCGGAACAGGCGGACTGAGGATAAATCCCTGTAAAGTATCGCAATTATTCAATTCAAGGAATTTATATTGAACATCATTTTCAACGCCTTCAGCCTGAACTTCCATATTCAGACCATGTCCCATTAAAATGATCGAACTGACGATAACATTGTCAGGAGTATTATCATTTATTGATTCTATAAATGATCTCTCTATTTTTATAATATTGCAGGGGATCTCTTTTAATCTATTCAACGAGGAAAAACCTGAGCCGAAATCATCTATAGCAATTTGAAAACCCATTGAGATCAGTTCATTCAATTTAGAATTTGTAGATTTCATATCGTCCATAAAAATGGATTCTGTAACCTCCAGTTCGATTAATTTTGGTGAGATATTGTAAGAATCTGTAATCTTTGTCAGGTATGGTACAAAATCCTGTTTATTGAACTGATTAATTGGCAGATTGATTGAAACAGGGAGAAGATTTAATTCTGCCTTCCCCCATTCGCATAATTGCCTGCAGACATCATTGATGACCCAATTTGTAACAAAAGAGATCAGGTTATGATCCTCCGCGAAAGGAATAAAATCCCTGGGAAAAACAATCCCCTTATCGCCCTGGTTCCATCGAATCAGCGCCTCAAACCCGACTATTTTTCCCGATTTTATATTCATCTTTGGCTGATAGTATAGAAGGAATTCATTCCTGTCCAGGGCTGTTCTCATTTTATTACTCATATTTATCGTTTCCTGCACAATCTCATTCATAGATTTCTGAAAGAACTGAAAATCGTTCTTACCCTTCTTTTTTGCATAATACATTGCATTATCCGCGTACTTTAAAAG
>CAYPRX010000064.1:0-32055 GCA_964413265.1 uncultured Brevinematales bacterium | reverse complement strand
TTTACAAAAAACGCCCTTGAATCGGTTAGGCTTGCCATATCCAGGGGCTGCGACCTGAACTGCGGCAATACCTATTCTCTTATACTCGACTGCATTGACAGGGATATGCTTAAAGAGGAAGATATCGACCGTTCCCTGCGGCGTCTTTTAAGGACACGCTTCAGGCTTGGAATGTTTGACCCTGAAGAAGCTTCGCAATACTCATTGAAAAAAAGCGACATAATCGATAATCCCGACCACAGGGAATTAGCACTGGACGCCGCTCTTGAATCGATAGTCCTGCTGAAAAATAAAAATAATATCCTTCCTCTTAAACGACAGGGATTAAAGATTTTTGTAACAGGTCCGAACGCCGCAGACGTAAACGCCCTCATGGGTAATTACAGCGGACTATCCGGAAGAATGGTAACAGTTCTTGAGGGAATTATAAATCAGGGTGGACCGTCTCTTCATATTGATTACCGCAAGGGATGCCTGCATGACTGGAACAACCGGAGTAAAAACGACTGGATTATAAATGATATAAAAAACAGCGATGTAGTCATCGCCGTTATGGGTCTTACACCGGAACTGGAGGGAGAGGAGGGAGATACCATAGCATCGGCTAATTACGGCGACCGCAGGGATATTGAACTTCCACGGGGCCAGTTGAAATTTCTAAAAAAAATAGCAAAAATAGGAAAACCTGTAATCCTGGTCTTACTTGGAGGAAGCCCTATTTCCCTGGGAGGAGCTGAAGATCTTCCGGATGCAATAATATTCTGCTGGATCCCTGGGGAAGAGGGAGGTAATGCCGTCGCCAAGATAATTTTCGGTGATTCAGTGCCAGCAGGAAGACTCCCCGTTACTTTTCCAAAAGCTGTCAGTGATATTCCGCCTTTTAACGATTATTCAATGAAAGGGCGGACATACAGGTACATGGTAAAAGAACCTCTTTTCCCCTTCGGTTTCGGCCTGTCATATACAACCTTTAAATATGGCGATATAAAAATCAGCGGAGGCATATGTACAGTCAGCGTCTTTAACACTGGGAATTGCGGCGGAGATGAGGTTGTTCAGCTTTATATTACCAATTGCGACGCTCCGCAGCCAGCTCCCCGTTACAGTCTCTGCGGGTTCAAAAGAGTCCATATTGCTGCCGGCATGGAGAAGAAGGTAAGATTTAAACTAGCGCGGGACCTTTTCACCGTATATGATATTGAAGGAAATAAAAAATATTTCCCCGGGAAGTACCTGTTGACGGCAGGAGGATGTTCACCCGGTCCGAGGGGAATAGAACTTGGATCACCGCATCCCTCATCCTGCGAGATCTTTGCCGAATAATTTCCTTTTAAACATATCGGGTAACTTTGCATATTTTTTATAAGTATATCATAGTAACTATACCGAATTTTTCAGGATGAAAGAATGTATAAATTGACAGCCATATTGCTGTTCTTTCTTACCGCCACCCTGCCGGTGATTATTATTGCTGCTCCAAGAACCGTAACTTTATGGACTTTTTCACCGAACAAATTAGCCGAATGGTCAAACCAGAAACCGGATATAGAAAAAAGGCTGGGCATTAATCTTAATATATCTCTTGTTCTGCAGAATGTTTTCACCAATAAACTTCAGACAGCACAGTCTAAGGGGGAGGGTGTTCCGGATATAATCGAATGGCTGATTCAAAAAAACAGCCTTTTCGCAGACGATCCAAAGAATGCAGCCGTTGAAGATATAACTAAATACGCGGAAGACTCCGCTGTCTTCTCAAACATCACAAAAGGCAGCGTTTCCTGGACAACAGTTGGCGGTCACGTTTATGGATTACCTCATGATGCTCACCCTGTTGTTTTGATTTACAACGACACACTCTGGTTAAAATCCGGAGTAAACGTTGAAAAGATCAAAACATGGGATGAATTCTTCAAAGGAGCCTCTAAATTGATTAAATTTGAAGAATCCGGCGGTAAGCCTGTCCATTTCGCCCTACCGTCAGGAAATAGCGGTCTGGAAGATACAATGTGGATGATCTGGCAGCAAACAGGTATAAACATCCTTGATAATAAGGGCAATCCCACCCTGACTTCAAAGGATTTCATCAGGTTCGTGAAATGGTGGAAATCCGAATACGATAGTGGTGTATTCATGCCCTGGGATTGGGAAAGCTTCAGTTCGCTACTATCTAACGGGACTCTCTGTGCTTATGCTTCACCGGACTGGTGTGTCTCACTGCTTGACGATGCAGTCAAAGAAGGTATTTTTAAGTTCAAGGTCAGAGCTCTTCCCCTTTATGGTAAAAGCTCAATTAGAACCAGTTCATGGGGAGGATCTTTCCTTGCTATCCCCAGAGGCAACAAGGATGTCCCTGGTATTTACGCAATCATGGAGAATATGCTTTATAACAAAGACTCTCTTCTGAAGCTTTACTCCTCTTCCGGCATAATCCCTCCTCTGACAAATATCTGGAATGACCCCTCTTTCGAAATAACTGATGACCGCTTCAGCGGGTTCAGACTTGCCGAACTCCAGATTAAGCTTGCCAGGGAACTACCTTTAATAAATAACGGAGGGATTTTCTGGGATGCGGTTAACGCATTCAACAGGAATTACAGCAATATTATTTCAGGCCTCGTTACCGTTGAAGCAGGGCTCAAAGCAGCTCAGGATGAAGCCGCCATAATATATCGGGGTCCTACTTTAAAGACGAATTGATGATGATCAGATATTTATTAAGATCTGCAATGGTCTGGTCTTCCTCTCTGGGTATTCTGCTATCGTATGGCAGTTTGAGCGCATTTTCAGCCGCTTCCTTTGCCTCTGCGAAACGGCCGTCGTTCATCAGTATCTCAACTACCGTAATCTGAACAAACCGGTAATCGCTGCCGTAAATCAGGGCCTTTTTCATGTCTTCATAAGCCTTGGCTTTGTCGCCGAGAGAAAGAGGCCAGCCAGGGGCTAAGTCATAAACCTTTGAGCGGATAATCCATGCGGCTCCACGAAAAAAATCCGGCTTCAGCTTTATCACACTCGTCATTTCATTTACAATATCCCCGGCAGCAAAAAGACTGTCCAATATTCCGTTAGCCTCTGCCCACAATCCTATGCCCACACCAAGCCAGAAATGCCCGTCAGGGCCGTCGTGATTAAGTTTGACCGCCATGAGTGCATATTTTTTCTCATTCTCAAAGCAGTTTTTCTTTAATTCCCTGCTCCCCGCATAAAGCTGGCCTTCTGTATACCATAAAGCAGCATATTCCCATAAAACATCATACTGGTTGGAATTTTGTGCCAAAGAATTGCTGACTTCGCTCAACAGTTCCAGGTTGCCCTCATGAGTGCTCCTCTTAACGGCTATATCCGAATTCAAGAAATCTTCTGCTGTTAATGAAAAAATATATCCGCCTGGCAGGATTAAGTAAAAAAGCAATAAATGTAATATCAAAGGGCAGATTTTCATCAGTTCCGCCTGATTCTATGACAACAATAAATTATTTTAGTCTGGAATGATTTTTTAATCAATTAAAAAAGAAATCAAAAGCAATTGTGAAATCTCAATTACCGGTATGCATAAATTAATTTATTTTTTTTAAGATTTCCCGTATAATCATATGTTGAATAAGGGAGCAATAACAAGGGATGAACGAACGTGTTTACCGGGTCTTCACAGAAAAAAAACCGGAATTCGACAATGAATCTTTAAGCATTCTTCATGACATCAATACCGTTCTGAGAATCAGCGGGATTGAAAAGCTCCGCGTTTTTCACCGCTATGATATTCAGGGTATATCCGAAGAAGATTATCAAAAATCCCGTTTAAGCATTTTTGCCGAACCACCCGTCGATTTCATTTATGATGAAGAACTTCCCGAAGACATAATAAAGGATAAAAAACAACACATTTTCGGCAGGGAGTACCTGCCAGGTCAGTATGACCAGCGGGCCGATTCAGCAGCCCAGGCTGTCCAGATACTTACACATGGTGAAAAACCAATAATAAGATACGCATCAATATTGTTATTTTACGGTGAAATTTCCTCCCTGGAAATCGAAAAAATCAGAGACTTCCTTATCAATCCTGTTGACTCACGCGAAGCTAAATTGTCAAAGCCAGCGACCCTTATTGAAAACCATGAAGAGCCGGCCGATATACCGGTTTTAAAAGGCCTTACAGCTATGAATAAAACAGAGTTAAATAAATTCATTAACAATATGGGCCTTGCCATGGATTTGAAAGACCTTATCTTTCTTCAGTCATATTTTAAAAATGAAGAAAAAAGGGATCCTACTCTGACAGAATTAAGGATCACAGACACTTACTGGTCTGACCACTGCCGGCATATAACTTTTTTAACGGAGATCGATAAAGTCGAGTTCGAGGACGGTCCCTACAGAAATGTAATGGAAAATGCTTATTTTAAATACCTGGAATCCAGGAAGTTTCTGCAGGATGAAGGCGGTGAAAAAAGCGTCTGCCTTATGGATCTCGCGACAACTGCGATGAAACTGTTAAAAGCTAGGGGCCATCTCCCCGATCTTGATGAATCCGACGAGACCAATGCCTGCAGTATTGTAGTACCTGTTGAGAAGAACGGCAAATCCGAAGAATGGCTTGTGATGTTTAAAAATGAGACTCACAACCACCCTACGGAAATCGAACCTTTCGGAGGAGCGGCCACATGCATCGGCGGTGCTATACGCGATCCTCTGTCAGGCAGGTCTTACGTTTTCCAGGCTATGAGGGTAACTGGCAGCGGCGATCCGCGTGAGGGTGCATCGGAAACCCTGCCGGGTAAACTGCCCCAGAGAAAAATAACAGTTGAGGCCGCACGCGGATTCAGCTCCTACGGCAACCAGATCGGCCTGGCTACAGGACAGGTTTCTGAAATATACCACAATGGCTATATTGCGAAAAGGATGGAAATCGGAGCGCTGGTAGGCGCTGTCAGCCGCAGCGCCGTGCACCGATCTCCCCCCGTAAAAGGCGATTTTGTTATCCTCCTGGGCGGAAGAACAGGCCGGGATGGCTGCGGCGGAGCTACCGGATCTTCAAAAAGTCATACTGAGGAATCAATAGTTAAGGCCGGTGCTGAAGTCCAGAAGGGCAACGCCCCGGAAGAAAGGAAAATCCAGAGGCTGTTCAGAAAACCGGAGGTCTCTGTTTTAATAAAAAAATGCAACGACTTCGGGGCTGGAGGAGTCTCAGTTGCCATTGGAGAAATAGCTGACGGCCTTCTGATCAATCTTGACGCTGTCCCCAAAAAATACGACGGCCTGGACGGTACTGAACTCGCCATCTCGGAATCTCAGGAAAGGATGGCGGTGCTTGTGGACAGGCATGATTCCCAGGTTTTTATAGATGAAGCCTCGAAGGAAAACCTTGAAGCAACTGTAGTGGCTGAGGTCATAGAAGAGAAAAGAGTAAAAATGACCTGGCGGGGAAACATTATTGTCGATATAAGCCGGGAATTTCTAAATTCTAACGGCGCGAAAAGACATGCGTCTGTTAAGATCCTTTCACCAGCCGCTGAACTTGCACCGGACGTCAGGTCGTTATCGGTCTTTACTGATGCTGGTACGGACAGAGCCTGGATCTGTTCAATAACAAGCCTTAATTCGTCATGCCAGAAGGGACTCGTCGAAATGTTCGACAGTTCAATAGGCGCCTGCACTGTAACAATGCCGTACGGAGGAAAGACAGGCCTTACGCCTATTCAGAGCATGTGTGCTAAAATACCTGTCAAAGGATTCGAAACGACTGCGGGGACAGTTATGAGCTGGGGGTTTGATCCCGATTTATCAGTCTGGAGCCCGTTTCATGGCGCGATTTATGCGGTCATCGATTCCATTGCTAAGGCAGCTGCATCAGGCGCCGATTACAGAAGGATACGCCTGACATTCCAGGAATATTTTGAGAAACTGCATGATATGCCGGAAAAATGGGGCAAGCCTTTTTCTGCTCTTTTAGGGGCATTTATGGCTCAAATGGAGCTATTGATACCGGCCATTGGAGGGAAAGACAGCATGTCAGGGACATTCAATGACCTTAATGTACCTCCGACCCTTGTAAGCTTTGCTCTTTCGCCTGTGGATGTCTCAAAGATCATAACTCCCGAATTTAAAAAAGCCGGAAGCATGGTATTTCTTCTTCAACTGAGAAAAGACAAATTTTTTATACCCGATTGGGCTTATTTCCACAAACTATGCAGCAGGCTTTTCGATCTTATAAGCACTGAAAAAATATTATCCGCTCATACGGTACGCGCCTCCGGAGTAAGTGAAGCGATCAGCAAGATGTCTTTCGGTAATTCAATCGGCTTCGAAATGACAAAAAAATTGCCGGATGAATTACTCTTCGGTCAGGGTTACGGCTCGTTCGTGGTCGAAGGGGAGGGCCTGGAAGATAAAGATTTATCCGGCCTCGATTACATTCTTCTCGGCCGTACCATCAGGGAAAGCGAGATCCGCATTGAAAAGACAAGAATAAATCTCTCATTAATGGCTGATAAATGGATGGAACCACTCTCGGAAGTTTTTCCTGTAAAGACGCCTGAAACCGGGATTAAACCGGAGGAATATTCATACAGTAGGGGGAGTCCGTTAATCCGTAAAACAAAGGCTGTAAAACCCGCTGTGCTGATTCCTGTTTTCCCGGGAACCAACTGCGAATATGATTCCGCCGAAGCTTTTGAAAAAGCCGGCGCAAAAACCGAAACTTTCATTTTCAGAAATAGAACTCCCCAGGATATCGAACAGTCTATTGCCGGTCTTGCGGAAAATATAAGGACATCTCAGATTATTATGATACCGGGGGGATTTTCAGCAGGAGACGAACCTGAAGGTTCAGGCAAATTCATAGCTGCAGTTTTCAGAAGCCCTGCCGTCAGCGATGCCGTAATGGATCTTCTCAAAGAAAGGGACGGCCTTATTTTGGGAATTTGCAACGGCTTCCAGGCTCTGATCAAGCTCGGCCTTGTGCCATACGGAGAAATCAGAGACCTTAGTTCTGACTCGCCCACTTTAACCTATAATAAAATCGGCAGGCATGTTTCCACTATGGTCAGGACTAAAGTAGTATCTTCTCTGTCACCATGGCTTCTGGAAAGCAAAATTGGCGATATATATACAATGCCTGTTTCCCATGGTGAAGGCCGTTTTACAGTGAACAGGGAAGTTCTCGAAACACTCAAAAAAAATGGACAGATTGCAACAAGATATGTAGATGAAAACGGGAATGCATCCATGGATATGCCGTTTAACCCTAACGGTTCAGATTTTGCAATAGAAGGAATCACCAGCCCGGATGGAAGGATATTCGGAAAAATGGCCCATTCCGAAAGAACGGGTAGTTTCGTCGCAATAAATATTCCCGGCCGGAAAAACCAGCCGATCTTTGAATCAGGCGTGAAATATTTTATATAAGTTATTGATCTACAAAAATACCCTTTGTCGAATAATTCCCATAAATATCGGAAGCTTTGATAACGATAAACTCAGGTTCGTCAATATTAAGCTTCAGCCCGAAAGTAAGATTCGTTGAATCATAAATCCCGCTTACAGGAAGGATCTTAAGCCATTTTAAACCGCTCACCATGTAGTCAACCTCGAGAATGGGTGAAAGATCATCAGTCACCTTCCATGAAAGCTCTGCAGTTTTACCGTTCTTTTTTATGGCTATATCCCCTATAACTGGAGAGCTGTTCACAATCATGAATGGATCGCTTATTTTGTAGCCCTCTTTTGAATCTTCAGGGGTATTAGACCTTTCATCTGATGCGGTGACCTTTAAACGGTAATGTCCCTCAGGGTAATTAGCTGGATTCAGGTCGAAATTATTTTCTTCAATCGGTTTATCATTGATTTTAACCCATCTGCCTCCTTCAAGAGCCAGATACAGATTATAGATCAGGATATCCTTGTCATCGGCTTCAGCGTCCCAGCTCAATTTATATATACTGTTATTGTAATTTATGGTTATTTTTTCAATCCTTGGAGCGCTGTTTTTTTGAACAAACGGCACGATAATTCCATTAAAAACAGGTGTTTTATTCCCATCCGACATAAACTCAACTTTATATTGAAAATACCTGTTCGGTTCCGAACCGGCAGTATTGCTGTACTCCGCCCATTCATCCCAGAGCCCGTCTTCCGGAATCGCTCCGCTGCGCGTGAAAACTTTCAAAGAAGTTCCCTGGTTAACGGTACCGTCGATAATAAGCCTCCCCCATCGGGAAATTCCGCCAGTATCGAAAGATCCAGATATCAGCCAACCCGTTCCAGAGAATTCGCGATTTAATTTGATGATCCTTGAAGGCTCAAGTAGCAGAGCATAATTTTCTCCATTAATTCCCAGCAGACGGGCGAACTTACCAATACCCAGCCCGGAAAATCTTCTCTCATTGCCTTTAAGCGAAATCTGATAAAACCCTGCATTCTTATCCGTTCCTATAATAATCGAGTTATTCCAATAAGAAAGAGATATGAACCTGATATTAGACTTTTCATAGATCTTCTCAATGGACCACTTCAAATCAAAAGAATAAAGGCCGCTTTTGAAAACTCCGGCATGGGTTGACTTTTTTTCACTCTGCTTCGCAGCAGTTGCGTTTTCATCACTCTGCGTTGTATCACTTGAAACTTCCCTTGCCTGCGTCTTAGTCTCGGCAACCGATGTGATTATATATATCAAGCCGCTAATATAATAAATATCCATGATAGGATTGTCGAATGAGTAAACCGGCCTGATCTTTTTATCATGCCAGCTGAATTTATAAAGGACATTTCCATCGGCTGTAAAATAGAGGTCCTCTCCATCTGAAATGCCTTTAAGCAGGTTGTCCTCATTGGTTACAGGTATTACAATATCAGGTTCATTGCTAAAATTAAAATGATACAGGAGGGCAGGATTACCTGTTAGAACAAAGTAACCCCGAGAGTCGGGCACAATGTTCCATATATACTCGCTTTTGAATGTTATCGATTTTTTTAATATTAAACTATCGTCAAGGACCGTGATGAGACCCCTAGGCAGCGAGGATACATATAATAATCCTCTTATCTGTTTTATATCGCTGATAAGAACCTGATCGGGAAGATCTAAAACTTTCTTCTGGACACCGCCGTTAAGATAGACAAGATGTGCGGGGTCTCCTGTTCCTGCCAGAAGCCCTCCTTTCCAGGCAGCGAGAACCCATATGGCGTTTTTACCTGAATATAGAACTTTATAATCGCGTGCAAGCTCGATTCCCCCGTTTTCGACAAAAGATATGTTGCTGAATTCATACTGCTCGATATTATTGAATTTATAATCAGTGATATACCTTGTCGAAATGGGATAGAAAGCCCCCTTATGAATAAGAACAATAAATAAAATAACGAAAAATACTATCCTATAATTCATCATCACAATTCAAATCCCTCATGTTTAATTTTTAAATAATATATTATCAGATAGTAATTGTCAATATGAAGCGTACAAGTCCGAATTAAAGGTCAAAGAGGAAGAAAAATATTTTTCTGGATTTTTTTTAACCTCACGGATAAAATAAATAATAACAAATTCGGAATATATTATGACACGTAAAAATAATTCGAATTTCCTTGATTATTTAAAAATTCTGGTATTTTTCTTTTTTATAGCTTCATTTTTTCTCCCGTTTCTGAAAATAGCGCCTTTTTTTTCACTTTTTAATCAGTCTGTTAATCTTGTGCTGATCTCCCTGCTAGTCGTAAAAAATATTTTCACACATGAAGATATGTTCCTCATTGCCGCAGGCGTGATTTTCCTTTTCAGTTTATACCTGGCTCCACTCTTTTTCATCATTTTACTGCCGTTTAGAAAATATATCAGGATAGATCCTCTGACACTCAAGAAATATCTTATATTTTTTATCGTGGTTATATATGCCCTGTATCTTTTTATTTGCTACAGTATTCTGCCCCCTTCCCCGTCTCTCCTGCCGGTAGCTGTTATTTTTATGATTCCTGTAACTGTATTTTTATTCATCATTCTATATTACCTCGAAACAAGTTTTATGATAATTGAAAACAGCCTAGTCTGTTTTATGCAGCCCGCTTCTTATGTATTGTTCTGGAATTTCTTTATAACCGGTGGCCGTAATTATATGTATGGGGCATATGCTTACTTTCTCGTTTACGCAGTACTATTTATAGTGTCATTTGTCCAGGTTATTCTTTTTATAAGAAGAAAGGCCTCTTACAGCAAATTATGATGTGTGTCTTTCAGGGGAGTATTTTGAGCATTTTTACTTTTCTTTTTTCTGTAAAGATCAATATCAGCCATTTCAAGCATATCTTCTATGGAATGGTACCTCCCCTGGGAGTATGATGCGGACCCGACGGAAAACGATAGTTTATAAGGTTTTTTAGTCTTGGCATTAACTTCGTTGAGGTACTTTTTCAGCCTTTTTATTATTTCATCAAATTCATTGATTGTGGAATCTATGGCGATGACCGCGAATTCATCCCCGCCCCACCGGCCTGCTATATCGGTTTCTCTGAAGGTTTTTTTGATAATACGGGAGGTATTCACCAGAGCTGCATCGCCTTCCTTGTGACCGTATGTATCATTGATAGCTTTCAAATTATCCAGATCTATGAAAAACAGGAGAAATTTTTCTTTCCTCCGCCTTGCAAGGGCAAGCTGCTGGTGCGCAAGTGTCATAAAACCACGGCGGTTGTAAAGCCCTGAAAGTTCATCAAGTACAGACAACTCCTCAAGTTGTCTGCATGATCTTTCAAGTTCCATGAATTTCTTTTTATAATTTATCTTTTCTTTCATCTTAATCTGCCTTTTCTATACTTCTATAATATATTGGAAGCTAGTTCGGCCAGTTCAGACCGTTCTCCCTTTTCAAGAGTTACATGGGCGTATAAATTCTGACCTTTCATCTTGTCAATTAAAAAAGTCAGTCCGTTGCTTCTGGCGTCCAGATAAGGAGTATCTATCTGGTAAGGATCGCCTGTAAAGACTATCTTGGTACCTTCACCTGCCCGTGTAATTATTGCCTTTACTTCATGAGGCGTCAGATTCTGGGCCTCATCGACTATAAAATATGATTTGGAAAGGCTCCTTCCCCTTATATAGGCAAGAGGCATAATGAGGAGTTTTTCACTCTGGAGAAGTTCGTTTATTTTTTCGTAATCGGCTGATCCTTCCTCGAACTGGTTCTGGATGACAGCGAGATTATCAAAGAGAGGTTTCATATAGGGATCCAGCTTTTCGCTTATATCTCCCGGTAAATATCCCATGTCTCTGTTTGAAAGCGGAATTATCGGCCTGGCGAGCAGTATGGTTTTATAATTTTTTCTGGCCTCCAGAGCCGCTGCCAGAGCCATGAGGGTTTTGCCAGTACCGGCTTTCCCGGCAAGTGTAACAAGCGCAACGGCCGTATCAGAAAGGGCCTCCAGCGAAAATATCTGCTCGGCGTTTCGGGGTTTAATACCGTAAGCCCTCCTCTTTTCAACAAATCTCAGCTCCTTTTTATCATTTATATACCTTGCAAGGAGACTTTTATGATCATTCCTCAGAATGAAGAATTCATTCGGTACAGGTTCATGGTCAAGTCCGGCTTTTATGAAAGGAAGAGCTCCGTCCCTGTATATTGTATCTATAACACTGTCATCAGCTTTGTCAAAAATATTCTTCCCTGTATAGAGTTCATCCAGGTTCTTAACCTGACCGGTTTTATAATCCTCTGCAAGAATCCCGACACTTTTGGCTTTCATTCGAAGATTGATGTCTTTCGAGACGAGAATGACTCTTTCATGACCGAATTTCTTTGATAAATTATAGGCTATCGAAAGGATCCTGTGATCCGGGCTGTCTACCCAGAATATGTCTTTTATAGCCGCATCATACCGTGTATCGGTTTCAATGCGAAGTTCGCCCCCTCTTGACAGCTTTACGCCATCATAGAGCTCACCGTCGCCGATAAGGTTATCCAGTTCACGGGAAAATTCCCTGGCATGAAAATTGATCGTTTCATTTCCCTTTTTGAATTTGTCTATTTCCTCCAGGAGGGTGATAGGCAGTACGACATTATGTTCCTGGAAATTATAAATACAGTTATAATCGTACAATGGAACATTCGTATCCAGAACGAAAATTTTATTCTCATTATCCTGAAGCATCAAACCCTCTTTCCCCTGCATTATTTACTTAGCGGCAGAGTTACATGGGCCTTTGTGCCTTCCCCCTCCACGCTTTCAATCCAGATAAGACCGCCGTTCTTCTTTGTAAAATCACTGCAAAGAACAAGGCCAAGTCCTGTTCCCATTTCATCCATTGTACCAGGCTTTTTTACCCTTGAGTCTATTCTGAAAAGATTGGGAATATTTTCCTTTGATATTCCTATACCGGTATCCGAGACTGTAATGTGGACCATTTCATCTTCCTTTTCCGACCTGATCTCGATCGTACCCCCTATGTTGCTGTATTTCACAGCATTGGTAATGAGGTTGCGAAATATCGAAGCGATCATATTCTCATCCCCGTATATGAAAAGATTCTCATCAACGAGGTTTTTTATTATGATCTTTTTCTGCCATATATAAGTCTCAAGCAGCTTAATATTCCAGTTCACTATAGTGAAAATTTTTAATGCTTTTGGTGAGAATTCGATAAGATTTCTCTGAAGTCTCGACCAAGTCAGGAGATTATCAAGAAGGGAAAAAAGATTGGAAGCGCTTTCCTGGAGATTTTTAATATATTCGCTCAGTTCCTTTTTATTCATCTTGTCAATCTTGTTCAACAGATTTGAGAATGAGAGGAATACTGACATAGGTGTTCTTAGATCATGTGCCAGGATTGAGAAAAATTTGTCCTTGCTGGCGTTAAGTTCTCTCAATTCAAGGTTTTTTTCAAGTACCTGCCTCTGAAGTTTCCTGATTGACAGGTGGGTCCTGATCCTTACCAGTACCTCCTCGGCATCGCATGGCTTGGTAATATAATCAACTCCTCCTGCATCAAAACCTTTTACCTTGTTGACAGTTTCAGAAAGTGCAGTCATGAATATTACCGGTATATCCCTTATATTGTCGTTTTTTTTAAGGAGCCTGCAGGTTTCAAAACCATCGAGCCCGGGCATCATGACGTCAAGAAGTATCAGGTCAGGCATTGCACGGTCCGCCAGTTCGATAGCTGATGCGCCATCCGTCGATACCATTGTTCTAAAACCTGCCTTATCAAGGTAATCGATAAAGAGATTTAAATTATCAACATCATCATCAACTATCATAATACAGTCATCCTTTTGTTCATCCATGCTCATCATTTACCTCTCTGATTAATTGCTCCAAAAAAATTTTTATTTCTGCGATCTTAATGTTCTTTGTGAGCTTATTAACTTCTTTCGAGAAAGCGTCATATCTTCTGTCTGAAGAATTTTTATCATTTTCCAGCCATCTCCTTATACTTATGATATCACCCTGTCTTGCGAATTCTGCCAGTTTTTCAAGTTCGGCCCTCGGCGGTGGAACAATACCGGCGGTGGCAATTTCATTTTTCCCAGCCTTTTCCATTATGTCTGTTCTTCGCCTGATTTTTTCTTCATTGATTGACTTTTCAGCATTTTCAAATACAAGTTCGAAGCTGAAAATACTGCCTTTCCCGGTTTTGCTCTGAACTTCAAGGTTCCCGCCCATCATGCGAACGAGATTGCGGCTTATTGACAACCCCAGGCCGGTACCCCTGCTTTTTTTAGCACTATCAAGGAGCACTCCGAACGGTTCGAAAATGGCATCAATTTTGTCAGATGGTATTCCTATTCCTGTATCCTCTACTTTGAAAAGTGTCGCCTGTCCCTTTTTCTCCGCGCAAAGTGTAATGCTGCCCTTCTCAGTAAACTTCACAGCGTTATTCATCAGATTGAGAAGGACCTCTTCCAGGCACCCCTCATCGCCATAGACCAGTTCCTGGAGTTCATGATCTATCCTCGTAACAAAATCAAGCGGTTTTTCCCTTGCCTGAATTTTTACCATATCGATAATTGAAAAGAGCAGCTCCGGAAGGTTAAATGTCTGCCTTTGAAGCACAATTTTGCCTGCTTCAATCTTCGAAAAATCAAGAAGATTATTGATCATCCTGAGCAGATGTTCTCCACTCCTAATAATGATATTAACTGCTTCCTCCTGCGATTCTTCATAGTTTCCGGACTGGCTGAGTTTTCTTGAATATCCCATAATTGCATTAAGAGGGGTCCTCAATTCATGACTCATATTTGCAATAAAAAGGCTCTTTGCTTTGTTTGCGTTTTCCGCTGCGCTTTTCGCCTTTTCCAATTCAATTTCAGCATTTATCCTGTCGGTGATTTCGACCATGTAAATCCTTATCTTGCTCATCTCTGCAATGCTGTGCAATATCTGACGGTACCATTGTCCTTTAATCTCGGCTTCACGCCTTATAATATTATTTGTTACCACAGTTTCAATAAGGGACCTGTCGACCCCGGGAATCTTTACAATTGAAAGCCGGTTTGCCGCAGCATTTTTATAGAGAATATTTCCTTCAAGGTCTATCTCAAAGATCGGATTAGGGTTCAAAGAGGGAAATGATGCGAGATATTCCAGCTTTTCTTCTGCTTTTTTCTTTTCCGAAATATCCCTGTTTAAGGTCAGGTACCCTAAAATATTCTGATCGGAATCTCTGACAACGCTGATATTAAATTCCACGAAGATAGCGTTTCCATCCCTCTTATGGTGAATAACCTCTCCTGAAACATATCTGCTTTCAATAGTGTTTCCCACGATCAAGTTCCTCTTCTCACCGATTAAATTTGTCTGAACAACATCTGTCAGCCGTTTCCCGATAACTTCTTCGGCCTTCCATCCATACATCTGCTCGGCAGCCCTGTTCCATAATGTTATATTAAGATCATTATCCATAAATATTATTGCGTCATTGATTTTATCAATGAGACTCGCCTGAAATAACAGCTTTTTCTCGATTTCCGCATGAGTGGTTTTCAGCCTCAGCGAGATTATTCCAAATGATAAATCAGCCGCCAGTTGTTTAAAAAGATTTTTTTCATCTTCAGTAAAGGAGCCAGCTGCACCTGAATAAATTGTTAATGCCCCGAATGACCTGTCACCGTTCATAATGGGAAAAGCAATGGAGGAAGCATAGCCCCGCTTTATTGCTTCTTTCCTCCATGGTTTAAAATTATCATCGACATTCATATCAGTACACCACGATATTTTGCCTGTCCTGATGGCAGTTCCCGTAGGGCCTCTTCCCCTCTCATTGTCAGCCCATGTTATGTTAGCATGTTCAAGGTAACCCTCATCAATACCAGCAAAAGCAGCAGGAACAACTGATTTCCCCTCATCATCCATAGGAAATCCTATCCATACCATTGGTTGTCCGCAATCCTCCACGATGATCCTGCAAACATCGTTTAAATATTCCTTTTCATTGGAAGCCCTCATCATTGCCTGACTGCTTCTGCTGAGTGCCTTCAAGATTCCCTCAAGCCTTTCCTCATCTTTCTCTTTATTTTTATACTCGGAAATATCAAGAAAATAAGCGGTAGCTCCGCTTATTTTACTCTCTTTATCAAATATAGGGACACAGTTTATCAATAGATTTAACTTTCTGCCATCCTTCGCTGCTACAGCAAGTTCAAAATCACTTATTGTTTCTCCCTTCAATACCTTATGAATCCTTTTACTATTGACGATCTTCTGCACATCCCCGGTTAACTGTGAGAATAATTCCCTGGCTGATTTACTGGAATAAATCATTTCCGAATTATTATTATAAATAGCTACGGCAGCAGGTAATGATTCAATTGCATTTTCCAGAATGACCTGGAGGACTCCGGCGATTTTTCGTGAACCGATCATGTCAGTTCTCCGAGAATCAAAAGTCTCTGTTTTGCATCAATAATTATTTTATTCCAGACTGGCGTATTTGTCAATTGTAGCTTTTTTTTAACATAAAGTACCCTTAATTCATTTGTAAAAATCAGTAGAGTTAGATAAAATAGAGCCATGATATGTGTTATAGGAATAGGAAATGTTCTGCGGGGAGATGACGGGATAGGGATAAATATCATTCAAAGACTTCAGGAGATATTCAGGGATAACGCCAATCTCAAATTCATAAATTTCGGAGAGGCCGGACTTGGCCTTATAAATACAATTAAACAATTCCCTGAAGTGCTTCTTATAGATGCTGTTGATGCCGGGCTTCAACCCGCGGCTATGAGGATTTTCAGCCTTGAAGAGGCCGTCATTAAGAACTCCAGTGAAAATTTTTCTACTCATGAACTTACCCTTTCAGGAGTTTTTCAACTGTTAAAAGGACTTGGACTCAAGGTAAAAGTTTTTGTCGCAGGCATTCAGGTAAAAGATATGGGGTACGGAAAAGGTCTCTCTGATGAACTCCGGGAACGTGCAGAAGTCATCACGCAAGAAATAGTATCTTATTTAAGGGACATTAAGGAACTCAAATAAATTACAAAACTAAGGGGATATTTTATGATTATCCATCCGTCGGAGATGAGAGTTGAATTTAAGGAAAAAATGAGAGGAGGCGAAGGCACTATTTCCATAACCCACCTTGTTGAACCTGAAAGGCTTAAAAACGCTCGTTTACTCGCCATACTCAGCATTAAACCAACTTACAGCATAGGCCTTCACCCGCATAACGGTGAGACTGAGTATTTTATCATCCTAAAAGGTACGGGTACTGTTATTGATAACGGGGTCAGGAAAGAAATTGAAACCGGCGACGTTCTCATAACAGGAAATGGAGAAAATCATTCAATAACTAATACAGGGAGCTCTGACCTGGAATTGATGTCTATTATTATCACTTATTGAGAGTTCTGAAGCTCCATCTCAAAATCAAGGATATAGTAAAGCTGCTTTTCCGGCAAATCTTTGAAGCTGGTCCCGACAATTGCCCCATCGACACGCACAACGGTTGCTTTTATATTTTCTTTACCTAACTTCACACTTATGATATCTCCGAATGCAAGTGTTCCTTTTACTCTCAAGCCCATACCGCCTGAAGATATATCAGTAATAAAGCAGGGGCATTTAATGCCGTTCCACTCGTATGTTGAACTGATATCAATCTTTTTCCTTTCGAAACTTCTCTTGTTCTCCATTATAGACTCCTGAATTTTTGCCCCCGTTTTCCAAACTGATATTATTCTGAACTGAATTTTTTTATAAGTCAAGCAAAAACTATTTTACAATTTCGAAAGAGCTATAACTCAACAAAAAATATACTTGCATTTATATTAATGCTATCATATTACTGTTAAAATAATCAGCGGAGAGGATGTTATGAGAAAATTCATCTTGATCCAGGCTATTGCCCTGATTTTCACATGCGGCATAACGCTTTCGTTTGGTGATACTAACCAGGAAGCATCTAATGAAGAATTGACAGAGCTCCATAAACAGCATGATAAACTTGTACTGGAAAACGGCATAGAGGAACAGATACTTCAGAAAAAACTTTCTTCGCTTCAGGCTGAACTCGAGGAGATTTCCAAAAAACTTGATTTATTTACAAAACGAGCAGCTTTAAAAGAGGCCGAAATAAAATCAAAAGAAGATGACGAATTTGCGGCTACGAGGTACAGGATTGAGCAGATAAAACTATCCAACGATCTTGAGGAAGCTGAAAACGCCGGCAAGATGAATGAACTGAGCAGGAAGAAAGCCGAATTTCAATTCAGGGAGACAGAGCTTGAACTTCAGAAGATGGAACTTGATGGCAGGATCGCAGCATTAAATTATGAACTTGAAATCCTTGAGAAGCAGGATCTGCTTAACAACAGAGTCAAACATGATATTAAATACAGCATGGAGCCGTTTAAGGATGGTATCCTGACTATCAGTGACAGGCGTATCGCTCTTAACGATGTTATTACAATGGAAAGCGCTGATTATGTGGTCGAACGGATCAATTATTTCAATAACCAGAACAGCTCTTTTCCCATTTTCATTGTGATCGACAGTTCCCCCGGAGGATCCGTTATGGCCGGTTATAAGATTCTTAAGGCTATGAATGGCAGCCCGGCATCAGTTTATGTCGTAGTCAAATCATTTGCAGCAAGCATGGCTGCCAATATCACAACACAGGCAAAAAAATCTTTCGCCTATCCGAATGCCATTATCCTTCATCACCAGATACTAAGCGTCAGCACGGGAAACCTTACTGAACAAAAGGAATCCGTTAAAGACATAGAGGAATGGTGGAAAAGACTTGCCTTGCCGGTCGCCTCAAAAATGGGTTTAAGTCTTGATGAATTTATCAAGGAAATGTATAAGCACCGCAGTACCGGAGACTGGATAGAATTTGGCGACAATGCTAAGAAGTTGAAATGGGTTGATCAGACAGTCGAGACAATCAACGAAGAATCCTATGTAAAAAACCCGGATTCGTTAGCCGCTGCTCCTGGACATCCAAAATCAGATATAATAACTGAGCAGACCGATGCTGACGGAAAACGCTTTAAGATCCTTCCCAGGCTTGAGCCTGTTGATTGTTATTATATATATAATCCTGATAATTATTACCGCCTGAGCCGGTGAAAAAGCTGAAATTAATGGAGGTTATATGAAGTCAAAATTAAAAGCTTTACTTGTTTCTATGGCAGCAATGCTGTTTTTGGCGGCATTTAATAGCACATATTCCGACCAATTTAAACTATGGTCACCGGCTGTGAAAGGAAGTCCCATGACCGGTTTCGATTCAGGCCTGAAATCCTCAGGCAGCATTTCTCCGTTATATGCGGCAGGGGTTAATGAGTCCCCGAACAGAAGATCTTTTCCTTTCATATGGAAAAATGTCCCGGAAGGGACAAAATACCTTGCGCTGATCCTGGATGATCCCGATGCAAAGAAAGTTATGGAAGCCAACGGGATGAAGGGTAATTCTTTTCTTCACTGGATAGCAGCGGATATCGATGCTTCACAAAAAGGCCTTAAAGATAATGCTTCTGCAATATCCCATGAATTTACTCAGGGCAAAAACGGAGCAGGTTTCATTGGTTACATGGGACCTCAACCGCCGTCGGATTTTCCTAAAGACGCGGCGAAGCCGATTATACACATATACAGGCTGAAGGTTTACGCCCTCTCGGCTCCTACCGGCCTCAAGGACGGCTTCAGCCTGGATGAACTTCTCGATGCAATGAGGGATAAGACTCTCGGCATTGCGGAACTTGACTTCAGTTACCATAATTAACACTGAATAAAAATGCCGCTGAAAACCATTCGGGCTTTTGATTAAATCAACAGCATATTTTATACTCTAGCCGGTCGTTATAAACAAAATCAGCATGGCTGGACTCTGAAAACAATAAATTATCCGGGGAGGAGAATTATGTCAATTAAGGGCGAATGGATAAAATATGAAAACCAGAGAGGATATTTTGCATATCCGGAACATGCGGCGCTTCCTCTTCCCGGTGTAATTGTGATCCATGAGATTGGGGGTGTTAATGAGAATATAGAAGATATTACAAGAAGAATCGCTGCCGCCGGCTATGCGGCTCTGGCTCCCGATCTCTTTGCAGTAAACGGAGTAAGGCCGGAAGCCCTCTCAAGCGAGAGAATAAAAATGACCACCGGTTTCATGTTCAATCTTCCCCCCGAAGTCCGGGGAGATCCTGCGAAAAGAACGGAGGAGCTTGCTAAACTGCCTGAAAATGAGCGCAGTAAAATATCAGAAACCATCGGCCAGCTTTATGCAGGCCCGGAAAAGACACCGCTTTATATAGAAAAGCTGATGGTTGCAGTCCGCTACTTAAAACATGAAAGAAAAGAGACTGCAGAACAGAAAGTTGCCTGCGTCGGATTCTGTATGGGCGGAGGTTTATCGGCTTTGCTCGCATGCGAGGATAATGATATATCAGGAGCGGCTGTATATTACGGAATGACCCCTCCTGCAGATAAAATCGAAAAATTAAATTGCCCTGTCATAGCCTTCTATGGCGGTAATGACCAGCGGATAAATGCAGGAATACCTTTGTTTATAGAAAGTTCAAAAAAAAGCGGCAAATCCTATGAGCATTATATTTATCAAGGGGCAAACCATGCCTTTTTCAACGACAGCGCTCAGTCATACGATGTAAAAGCCGCGAGGGATTCCTTCGCACGCCTGACTGCTTTTTTATCAAGGACACTATCTGGTTAGGCTGACCCCTATGGCCGGTTTCTCCGAATGTCTCGTAATGGCCAAGCCGAACGGTCCTTCCTGCAATATGCGCTGCGCTTATTGCTATTACTTAGAAAAAGCCTCCCTATTTCCTGAACCAATCCATGTTATGCCTTTGGAGCTGATCGAAAGATATATAACACAGCGCCTTGCGGCTTCGAATGGACCCTCCACGCATTTTGAATGGCATGGGGGAGAGCCGACTCTCTGCGGCGCGGATTATTTTCGGATGATAGTCAGGATCCAGAATGAAAAAAAACCACCGGGAAGGACAATTACAAACGGGCTGCAGACAAACGGCCTCTTAATTGATGAAGAATGGGCTGAATTTCTGTCTGATGCGGGATTTTCAGTAGGTTTATCCATCGACGGCCCTGAGGATCTGCATGATATGTATAGAAAAACCCCATCCGGTGGGCCAACCCATTCTTATGTCTTAAGAGCATATAGACTGCTGAAAAATAATGGAGTTTTCTGCAACATTCTCTGTGTCCTGCATTCTGGAAATGCTGGAGAACCTGACAGGTTATATGATTTTTTTAAAACTATCGGCGCATCATATATCCAGTTCCTTCCGCTTGTACGAATTCAGGAAGACGGTAAGGTCAGCTCACTTTCTGTAAGCCCTCAGGCATTAAAAACTTTTCTTTGTTCGGTATTTGACAGGTGGATCAGGGATGATGTGGGAAGAATAGTTATTCAAAATTTTGATGAGGCCCTGAGACCGGTCTATGGAATACCACATGCATTATGCGTGCATCGGGAGACCTGCGGAAGTGCGGCAGTACTCGAACATAATGGTAATTTTTATGCATGTGATCATTTTGTTGACGAGGCTCATCTTATAGGAAACATTAAAACCAGGAGTATAAAAGCTCTTTCTGAAGATCCGCATCTTAAAAGATTCGGCAGCAATAAGCGTCTTAATCTGTCATCAGTCTGTTTAAAATGCGAGGCTTTAGTCTACTGTAATGGCGGCTGCCCAAAGGACCGTATCGGCGGTATTAACTAGCTCTGTACAGCATATAAAGAATTTTTTATGCATGCAAAACCTGAACTGGCACGACTTTCTGCTCACATAAAAGCCGGCAGCCCTCTGAGAAAGTTTAAAGCTCTTTGATGATCTGAGGCCGGATTTATCAATTTGGTTCCCTCTTCCTCTGAACAGTACCGCCACCTCCCCTGTTGGCGGGCACGGCTTTATTGCCATAATTTCCCTGTTTTATATAGGCATTCCCTCTCCAGCCGCGATTTGCCCAGTAGCCTGTTCTCTGCCACTCGCTCCAATGAACTCTTACCGATGCCCATCCGACCCTCGGACCGTAAACTATACTTGTCCTCCAGTTGACTGGAAGGTGGTATACATAATAAGGCACGTAAGTGATGTTTACAGTCACCCAGCCGCCGCTATAAATGTATGAGCGGTACCAATAACCCTGCCAAGGTCTCCACCAGTATCCTCCGTAATAAAAGCAGTCATAACCACCATAATCATAATAGTAAACATAAGTGCCTGGAATAACCACAAGTTGCGGTTCAGGATTCACAGTATTGGTAACAGTATTGGTTACAGTACTGGTCACCGTATTCGTAGATCCCGATGCCTGGTCGGCATTAGCTTCTGTAAGGTCAAGCGATTCTCCCGTATCCTGGTCAAAAGCTGATTTAATATCGGCTATGTGAACTGTAACAGACTGTCCGTTTGTTGTTTCGATAAAAATATCATCAGCGGTTTTACCCAGTAATCCCCCTTTTATTACAGATCCGTCATTCATCACTATATTAACATTACGTGCAAAAAGGCAAACGGCCCATAAAAGCGTAAGAAATAAATATACAATTATTCTTTTCATTTTTCCTCCGGATTTGATAATTAATAATTATATAAGTCATTTATTATATAAATATATTCATTTTATAGTAAATTTTCAAGCATTTTTTCTTAATAAATTGTTACTGAATAATGCTTACTCTTTTCTTATTTTAAAAAATTCATAGCTGTCAAAGTCAGGATCAGGGCAGCAAGCGCCAGGCAGTAAAATCCGAAAATTGCCCAGCGTCCCTTTTCAAGCCATGATGAAAGCCACTTGATTGCAGCAATTCCGGCAAAAAAACTTAAAATCATACCCAGAATTCCCGCAAGGTAGGGAAGTCCCCTACCCGCTTCAGAAAAATGTTTTAGACGTAAAAATTCCCGCATAATGACCGGAGGAGTAAGAATTAACGCCAGTATAAAGCTGTATTCTTCGGAAAAAGTGCGTGACATTCCGAGCATAATGGATGCTGATATTGTGGAGCCTGAACGTGAAAATCCGCGGAAGGGCAGAGCGAATCCCTGGACAATGCCGATCACAATGGAATCTCTGACTGAATAACTGTTGCAGTTACCCTTATCAATTGTTTCTCCTTCGGAATTACGACTTAAAATTCCAGATACAATTATCAATATTCCAACAGCTCCAAGAGCCGAACCGATAATTAGGGTATTACTGAATATGTCTTCTACCGATCCACCGGCGGACTGCTGCAATAAGTATTTTTCAATAAAATATTTAAGCCCCAATCCTGTTATTCCTGTTGCTGCTGTGCTGTATATTACCATCCTTACAAAACTCCAGCGTCCTGGATTTTCCTTTGAAAAGAGTCTCTTCCACCTGGACCAGAAATATACAAGAACAGCAAACATAGTTCCTGTATGAAGCATAACCAGCAAAAAGGTCATTTCCGGTGAGGAGGGGTTTAATCCGAGTAATTTTTCAGCAAGAATGACATGGGCAGAACTTGATACCGGAAGAAGTTCAGTAGTTCCCTGAACTAAAGCGAGAAGAACTATAGCGAATAAGCTCATATTTATATCCTTATAATGTAAAATGGCACTGATTACATCGGCGATTAAAGTAGAAATATAAGGTGTATTACTAATTTATTACTGATTTCTCCTTCTGATCTTTATAGAAAAGGGATACATAGTGAACTCGCCGTCCGGCGTTTTCCCGATATGGTATCTTACATCTATCTCTCCTCCGGAGGAGGATTTTCCGCCCTCACTGTGATATATCGCAATTGCTCCCGCAACCCTGCCATCCTCGAATTTTAATGCCTGGCTAGCTCCGAGGCTTTCGCCTTTTTTCAGCAGCTGTTTAAAATCAGGGTAATGTATTTTAACCTCGCTGAGTGTGCCATGCTTTAAGTCGATACGGTAAAGGTAAAGAACACCGATGTGTCCTGAACCTGGCAGGAGACCTGATGCACGGAAGATAGTTTTACCGCCATAATGAAAGACTGACATATCTTCGAATTTCCATGGACCCGTTTTAAACCCGTCAGATTCAGTTCCAGCTGTATCTCCTAGAAGGAGAAGGCGTTCCTCACCGGCATCGCTGCGGCGCAAAGCTTCAACAGTACCGGCATTGGTTTCACGAAAAATAATAGAGCAGGCGGTGCAGTCAACCTCAATCTGCCTTGCCTTCGTCTGATCAGCTGTCTTCTGGCCTGAAGAATTCGAACATGATATGATGACTGTACTGATCAGGATCAATAAACAATAATTTCTGGTCTTCATAGCATCCCCTCCAAATGAATGACTGATCGGAGAAAGAGCCTGATTCTAGATGATTTTAAGGAAGGACAATAAGATATGCAATTTTTTGAATTTGTGTAAAATTTCAAGTAAAGAACACAAACGTAAATAATTTCTACCAAGTATTTAAAAGGTGAGCCCTTCTGCTTAAATATGCCTGTTCGCTATATAGAAGCTTTAATGGCGGGACCAGTATTTTATGTTCAGTAACACTTAAAACCGCCGGGGTCTATCCTCTTTCGGTCTTGCAACATTAACCTTAATATTCCTGCCCTCGACTTCCTTGCCGTCCAGCTGCTTTATAGCTTCTTCAGCCTCAGCCTGTTCTGGCATTTCAACGAATCCGAAGCCTTTCGATCTGCCAGTTCCTCGGTCGACAACTATCGTAACCTCATTTACCGTACCGAAAGGCCTGAAAATATCTCCAAGGCTTGAATCGGTCATATTAAACGACAGATTTCCTACATATAGTCTCATTATACAACTCCAAAAAAAAATTAATTCATAAACCTGAAAACGTCAAGTTAATTATATCTCATTTTTTAAATTTTTACCAAAATATCGTATGATAAATTAAAAATAAAAAACTGATGGTCATGCATCCTTTTTAACATCCTGAGAAATTGACTGCTTTAATCAATACACTCTATAATAAAACCGGGCTAATGTGAACTTTTTCACCGCAGAAGAAAAACGAAAAGATGATTCCCTTTTATTTGAATCAATGAAACTGGCCTTCTTCGGAATTGCTCTCGGCTACATTGAAGGTTCTGTAGTTCATTACCTGCGGTTGCATTTCTATCCGCATGGTTTTTCAGTTTATCTCGTAAATTTAGATTTTCATACCCTGATTGTTGAAATAGGACGTGAAATAGCGACCCTGGCAGTCATATCAAGCGTGGCGCTCCTTACAAAGGGTCCAGCATTCAGACAGTTGGCGAATTTTATTTACATTTTCGCTACATGGGATATCAGTTATTACGCTTCACTATTCATATTTGAGAAATGGCCTGAAACTCTCCTGGACTGGGACATACTTTTTCTAATACCTGTTCCGTGGTATGCCCCGGTAGTTGTACCCGTTACAATATCTATCCTTGGAATAATCATTACCGTAATTATCAGGCTGCTTTTTAAGAATCAAAAGAAAGTAATATGTGGCAGGGTGGCTGCCCTCCTTATTTTTTGCGCTTTAATCAGCTGGTTTATTTCTTTTATTTTAAACACGCCCTCAGGTCATTTTCAAAAGCATTATGAGTGGTTTTTATTCTATCTAGGTATTTTATTTTCCTTATCGGGATTCGTTCATTTACTTTATATGAATTTCAAAATCAATAAATCATATAAGTAAGGCAGTCAAGCCCTTTCCATATCAGTCACTGATATATGATCTATCTTCCTTTGAACATATATCGCTTAACCTTACTTGCCGATGTCATAGGCAATTCGTTAGCAAGTATCTCAAATCCCCTGACTTTTTTATAATCCGCTATAGTGCTGGTTTTTTCCTTTATCTCCCTGCCTATAAGGTCGCGGACATCGGAATTTTCAAGTTTTTTTTGTAATTCTTTTTCCAGCATTGTAATAGCATCGAAATTTGGATAAATATAAGCATAGGGATATTCACCAGATTTGCCTTCCGATTTTGGAACAACAACCACTTCAGAAATATACTGGCTTTCAAGAAGGTGATTTTCTATCTCTTCAGGATAGATATTCTTTCCACCCTTGGTCACGATTATATTCTTGACCCTTCCATGTATGGTGATGAAGCCGTTCTTATCCATCCTTGCAATATCACCCGTATGAAAATAACCATCTGAATCTATAACCGCAGATGTCATTTCCGGATTATTGAAATACCCCAGCATGAGATGCGGCCCTCTGGTAAGCAGCTCCCCGTCCCCGTTTCTGTCGGGACTGGCAATTTTCACTTCAACATTGCAAATGGGAAGCCCCACTGTTCCAGCTCGATTATGTTCAGGAACTGTCGAGGAAACGACAGGTGAGCATTCCGTCAAGCCGTATCCCTGCATAAGGGTTAAACCTAAAGTTTCCATGCCGTCTATTATTTTTTTTGAAATAGGGCCCCCGCCTGAAATAAAAAATTTTAGATTCACAACTCCTAATTGTTCACGTACACTTTTAAATAAAAAAGGACCTATTTTAACATGAAAAATTTTATAGAAAAAGCGGCTTATCCCGAAAAGTATTTTAAAAATCATATATACGGTTAAACCTTTTTCACGGGCGCCTGTAAAAATACTTTTATATATTTTTTCAATTAATAAAGGTACCGCTGGAATGCATGTCGCTCCTGTTTCCCTCATTGTCTGGATCAGGATATTCGGGCGCAGTGTCGGAACTGTTGTGATAGTTGCATATGTGAGAATTGGTAAGATAACCCCCAGAATCGTAGGATAGGCATGGTGGTATGGCAGCACTATTATCCAGTTATCACCAGGCCCCAAAACTGTCGCCATATTAAGACCATCTGCATTGGAAATTAAATTGTTATGCGAAAGCATTACACCCTTGGGCTGTTCTGTTGTACCGGATGTGAAAAGTAAAGCCGCAAGATCCTGTGGCAATACCTCCGTTTTTTTATAATATAAATAACCTTCCGAGATCAATTTTTTTCCAAAACTGACTAAAGAATAAAAATTTATGAATTTGGAATCCATGAAATTTTCAGTATCATATTCGCCATGGAGAGCAGTATCATAATCGAAAAGGATTATCTGCTTCAATCTTGGAGATTTTGTTTCGGATAGGACAACCTTTTCAAGATGGATAGAGGAAGAAAAAATCAGCTTCACACCGCTTGTACTGATTATTTCCGATAATTCGTTCTGTTTTAAAAGAGTGTCAAAGGGAGCTATCACCGCACCAATATAAGTAACTGCAATGTATGTGAGGACCCATTCAGGACGGTTTTCGGAAATTATTCCAATCGGTTCACCCTTTTTTATGCCCATCCTGATCAAAGCGTTTGATAAGGCTCTGATTTCATTACGCATTTCACCGTAGCTGTATTTTTTATAACCATCATCAGTCTTCATTTGAAGTGCAGTCAAGCTCAATTTTTCATCTTCAAATCTATCAACAATATCGCGGATAGAAACCCTTCCACTTGTTTCTCTGATCTTGTTTAAAATCATAAATCTATCCTCCTATAAAGACTGTCTTCAGTTTGTCAAAAATTCATAATTCATTGGTAAACAATGAAATATAGCAAGAAATAGCCAATAAAATGAATGAAAAAAAATTTTATTAAAATAAAAAACAATGTAAATTTCTTGATTCTTTTATTTTAACATATTTTTATTCAGACTTGCCAATATATAAAATATTCTTTATTATCCGTATCCAAAAAGCAGCAGCCGCAAATATCCGTAATATTCGATTTATCAAAAAGAAACATCAAGAATAATCCTCCGGTTCTCAAAAATAACCCGCATGATATGGAATCGTACCCTGAAATTTGATTATTTAATTGAATAATTACTCTTCGGATTCTGGATGAAATAAGCCTTGTATATTAAAATTATTCCGTCAATATTTTTTGAGGTATCGAATTTTGCTGATCATTAAATTGACTGAATTTTTTCGTATTTTTCTTACAACGATTTTAGTTTATACTTTCGGTTATTTGTTGACAATTTTTTTATTATTAATCGGCCTGACGGCTGCAATATTAAAACTCTATTCATTTTTTTTTAGTCTCACGCTTGTCTGGTCTTATGGACTATTCACTCTTACATGCAAAAAACTTTATATTTCTGGAAAAACCAATATGGAGAATAATAGACCATACCTGATCGTATCCAATCATTCCAGTTTTTTCGATATAGTCGCTATTATGGCTATACAGCCTAATATTTCCTGGGTAGCCAGAGAATATCTGTTCAATATACCGATTTTCGGATATTTAATCCGGATACTCGGTTGCATACCTGTTGAAAGAAAAAATTTTATTCGATCAGGCAAGCAGATAATTTTTGCAGGAAACTGCAGGATAAAAAACCAATCCATTGGTATTTTTCCTGAGGGAACAAGAACCCTGGACGGCAAACCTCTGAAATTTAAAAGAGGTTTTATCCGTATATTCAGATACTTCCGTATGGATATTCTTCCGGTCACCCTGAACGGTTTTTTTTCCTTAAGACCGAAAAACCGATTTACAATTCACCCCAAGAAGAAACTGGAAATCATCATACACAAACCGATTACATACAGTGATTATGAGCTCCAATCCGATGAAAAAATAATGAATGCTGTCACGCAGTCAGTTTTAAAAGATTATAAAGGAGAATAAGATGGATCAGCGATGGGTATTCATAATTAATCCGATCGCGGGTAACGGTTACGCCGGACACCAGACTGACAAAATAAAAAGACTCATAAAAGAACGCGGCCTCGATGCCGCTGTTATTCACACGAAGGGTAAAGGGCATGCTACCGAATTGGCTGTGGAATATGCGGATAAGGGGTATCAAAACATAGTCGCTGTCGGCGGCGACGGCACTTTCAATGAAACTATCCAGGCCATTTTGGACCGTGAAGACATTACCATCGGCACAGTTTCAGCAGGAACCGGAAATGACTTTATAAATATACTGGGATTTTCAGAACACTTTACAGACCGTGACTGGATGATCTTTTTCGAGCAAAATACTACGAAAATTGATGTCGGTGTCTGCAGCGGGCGCTACTTTCTTAATGGAATGGGATTCGGTTTCGATGCCCAGGTTGCCTCGGAAAATTATAAGGATATGCAGGTTAAAAAGGGGAAAAAATCAAAATACTGGTGGCACATTTTAAAAAATCTGTTTTTTTACGTGGAAAAGAAAATGCGTATTGAGGTTAATAATGAAAAAAGTGAGAATAGATGTTTCCTGACAACTATAGGCAACGGCAGGCGGTTCGGCGGAGGTTTTGCCCTGACACCAAAGGCATATGCTAATGACGGCCTATTTGATATTTGTTTTGTCAAGCAGATCTCTATTCCCCTCCGGGCAAAGGAATTGGTCTCTGTTCTAAAAGGCACCCATATCTATGATAGAATTGTACAATATTTTCAGTCAGATAAGATCAGGATCGAAGTAGATGACGAAGTCCCGATACACCTCGATGGAGAATTATTTTTTGGAACTTCGTTTGATGTCAGGTTACTGCCCTCAAAATTAAAAATAATATATAATCCATATGGTAATAATTATTTGAAATAATTATGATCCATCGCTTTAATTTGTCCGCCGTGTCTGCTCTGGTGATAATTCGGCGTATCAATTGCACCGGGCGTTTATACCAGAAAATCACTGCCTCTCAGCAGAGAGCTGAGACCTCTTCAACTTTACTTCGGTTTTTTTGACAGAAAGTTAGGATTCGAATATCCTTATTTGTTTCAAGTAAAGGATGCTTTAATGAAATTTAATTCCAGCGATAAGATAAATAGATTGCTGGCCGCGCTCGCTGCCGGTATATTGGGCAACCTGCTTTCATTTTTATCAACAAAACTCACTTCTTTAAACCCGCAAGTAGCCTTCGACTTTTCACATCTGGCCACCTTTATTGTTGCACTTGCGTTCGGGCCTCTTTATGGGATCATCACCGGAGCTATCGGCGCTATTTATCCCTATATTCATTTTTCTTTATTTGGAATTTATGGTCCGCTTTTTGGTCTGTCAATCATATTCGGCAAATCAATGACAGGCTTCTTTTGCGGTTTATTGAGAAAACAGATGCCTGTATACCTGGCTGTAACTTTGTCTTTCATTCCCGAATCTCTTTTTATATTCGGTTTTCTTCAATTTATGATTTTGATTTTACCATCCGGCTCTCTGACAGGTGGAATGATTTCCAATATAATCACCGAAGCATGGGTCGAGGTTATCATCTTCTCGTTTCTCATTGATAATGTAATGAGAAGAAAGGTTATCGAAACAGCAGTTTTGATGCTGGAGATATTTATTATTATGTTCCTTGTTCATAAAGAGTTCATCGATACATTGCTTGTTATACTATTAATTACTCTTATTACCCTTATACTCTTTGACCTGATTAAGCCTTTCATCAAAGAAGAAACCAGGAAGTAAAGTAGTTCTCGCGCTACCTAGTCTGGAGAAAGCTGCTGATTGGTCATTTGTCGTTATATTTTATTATTATTATATTTAAATTAAAAGATGATTTATAATTATTGTAAATCTTCTTGAAAGTCAGATAAAGGATTTGCAGTTATGTTAAAAAATAGATTAGTTTGGAATGGCGGTTTCCTTCCGAGAGTTAATCCTGACAGCAATTATTATCCATGGCTGGTTATGGCAAATGTGATGATCGGAACATTTATGGCAGTTCTTGATTCAACCATAGTTAATGTCGGTCTCACGAACATCATGAACACCTTTGGAACAAGTATAGATAAAATCGAATGGATAATGACAGGTTACATGCTGGTAATGGCAGTAACGCTTCCGGCTTCAGGATGGATCGCCGATCATTTCGGCTATAAAAGGAGCTATCTCGCAGCATTGTTCTTGTTCACCCTGGGATCTTTTCTCTGCGGAATGGCATGGAATGAAACAGTCCTGATCGCCTGCAGGGTAATACAGGGTTTGGGTGCAGGACTCATTATGCCGGTCGGCATGGCGATAATCACCAGGACTTTCCCCCCTGAAAGACGCGGCATAGCAATGGGATTCTGGGGCATCGCGGCAGCAGCTTCAGTATCTTTCGGACCACTGATCGGCGGATATCTTATTGACAGCTTCAGCTGGCATGCTATTTTCCTTGTCAATATCCCGTTTGGTATATTAGGTTTGGCTTCCACAGTTATAATCCAGAGGGAATATAAGATAGAAAAGATAAGTTCATTCGATATAGGCGGCGCTATATCATTAACTGTTTTCCTTACATCGCTTCTGCTGGCGCTCGCCTGTGGAAACTCCGCATGGAATACAGACGGGTGGCATTCTGATTTCATTATTACATGCTTTGTATTATCGGCAATAGGTTTTGCCGTTTTCCTCTATATTGATCTTACTATTGAGAACCCGCTTATAGACCTCAGACTCCTCAAGGATTTCAACTTTTCGATGGCAAATGTAGTGTTTTTCATATTCGGTTTCGGAATGTTCGGAAGCACATTTCTGCTTCCCCTCTATCTTCAGAATTCCCTCGGTTATACTGCGTTCCAGGCAGGTTTGGTATTTCTCCCCGTAGGTTTAATACAGGCCATGATGTCACCAGTATCAGGAATAATATCTGACAGGTTCAATCCTAAAATCCCGGCTTTGGCAGGAATAACCATGCTGGGTATAGGCCTTTACATGCAGAAGTTCCTCTCTCTCGATTCAAGTAATCCACAGATAATGACCCCCCTTATTGTACGCGGATTGGGAATGGGTATGATAATCGCACCTCTCGGCACACTGGCAATGTCCAGAATGCCTCCGCAAAAACTGGCACAGGCATCAGGTCTTTTCAATGTCATACGCCAGATCGGGGGCAGTTTCGGAGTCGCAGTTATGGGAACGATCCTTTCCAACCAGGTAGTCGTGCACTCAGCAAACTATATCCAGGCAGTAAAAAGGTACTCTCCGGTTTTCCAAAATTCAATCCTCTCGCTGAGGACATTGATCGAGCAATTTTCAGGAAAGAATCTCGGGGATTCGCTTGCAATAGCCCAGTTATCAATTTTCCAGAATGCAGCAAATCAGGCTTTCGTTTCTTCTGTCTGTGACGATTTCCTGATCGCAGGACTTGCAACCTTCTTCTGCCTTATTCCTCTATTAATACTTAGAAGTAAGAATAAGGTGGAGATGAAATGCGTTACAGAATCCTGCACTGAATAAATTAAATAATTGCGTTTTGAATAACCCATTCTTCCTGGACAAATTCTATAAATTGTAATATTTCTGTTAATTATCAAAATGTTTTCTAAACTTTAGATATGCCCGAATTTTTAATATTGCAAACCCCACCAGGTATGGAAATTAGTCCCAAAAAAATGGGTTGGACAGAATTCCCAAAAGACGGTTTTTTTCAGCCCCTTAATTTAAGAAATCCCGAAAAAACACACTTAATTTTAAGTGCAAAATTATTATATCAATCTTCAATAAATTTCTCAATACCTGCCTAGCAGCTTCCACTGGCAAAGTCACATTGCAAGGGACTTTTCGGACGAACAGACCGAATTCAGGGTAAATGATAGCCTGTCGTGCTGCAAAGAATCGGATTTCCGTCCGGATCCATTGCTTTTTACTTCCATAAATTTACGGCTTGGCATAGCATT
>CAYPRX010000063.1:0-3934 GCA_964413265.1 uncultured Brevinematales bacterium | reverse complement strand
GGCTGCCAGCATTAATGCAGTCTCTCCGTAATTATTCGTTGCATTGATATCGGCATTAGCATTGATCAGTATTTTCATGCTATTCGTGCGGTCAAAATCTGCTGCCCACATCAAAGCCGTCCAGCCATTTTTATCCATTGCATTAACATCGGCTTTAGCATTGATAAGGAGATTTACAATATTTATTTGATCCAATGATGCTGCCTTGATTAAAACTGTTTCACCATCCGTATTTTTTATGTTGACATCTCCCCCGCTTTTTATATAAGAAGTGATAACATTCGTATCACCTTTCACAGCACTCTCAAATATAATACTTTCCCCATATATTTCCTGATAAATAAAAAACAGAATTGAGGATATAAGTGACATAAAAACAAATTTCTTCATAAAAAACCTCTTATAAAATAAATAGATTTATAAGGCGATGATTTACAGCCACCCGTAATTAATTTTCATATAAGATTTAAATTAAAATATCGAAAATCTTAATTAATTAATAGGAGATTGTCAATTTGTCATGCGTGTATCCCGATTGCCCGGCAGACTGCCCGGCCACAGATAGAAAATGTTCGAAAAATATAATGCTCCCCAAAATTTGGTCCAACTTCCCCTGAATCCCCCATCCTTCGATAGCTGGAAGAAGATCTTTATTAATAATTAAAAATATTTATTTTTTCACTTCTGATTTCCAATTTACTGGAATCATCAATGTAGCCGCAATAAATAGTATTATTGCCATGATTCAAATTAATTTTTATTTGATAAGTCCCGGCAAGATCAGTGTCCAGGGGTTTATAATTTTTTTCAAATTTATATTTTCTTGCGTTTACTTTAACATACAAATTATTAAGATTTATATTCGTTTTATCAATCGTTAATTTCAGAATCAAGGAGTTTGTATGCACTGAAATACGGTCCAGCGGTTCAATGATATTGATGCTGGCTAAATTTTCAATAACGGTTTCAATATTATTATTGGTCAATATTTTATTTGCCATAAAATAATCGAACAAATTTTTTCTGTAGAACAATTTATCATACTGATCCAGATCATATAGCGTAAATCCTTTCGCTATTTTAGTGGTCTTAATCAAATCTCTGGGGCAGTCAAAGTACCCGAAATTATCCTGGAAGAAAAATGAGCTGTCACTGAATAATAATTTAATATAATTAAAGCTTCTGGCATTAAAGATGATCATTTTATGATCAGAATCTCTTGCAACGATATACTTTCCTTTATTGCTATCTTTTTTTAATGTCACTAACGGCCGCATATCGGAAATTTCCTCGATACCATGGAAATTCGTTATTGTTTTTCCCTTATAATCCATAATCGTAAGGGTATCATTGGTTTCTTTCACCAGCAGGAATCCGGGGTTCGGCATAAAACAGGCGGTTGAAATATTATTATTGAATGTATTCAGGACCTTGCCTTCCAGGGACCATAGCTGGTAACTTTTATTCGAGGTTTCTGTCAGGAAAAACTTACTGTCAGGCGATACTTGAATGGACTCTATCTTATTGGAGAGGTCTTTATTAACAAATTTAGCCTTTCCGCCGAGACTCCAGATTTTCAAAGTGTAATCCATTGCAGCTGACAGGATTTTTTTACCGTCAGGAGTTACAGCAATGGCTGTAACCTGGTTATCATGCGCCTTGAATGTCCTGACGGGATTTCCTCCCGGATCCCATGTTTTTATATTGTAATCCGATAGTCCGGCAAAAATCTGCGAATCTGCAGGGGATACGGTAAAACAATTTATTCTGCCCTTATTCAAATTAATTGAGCCTAGTAAGCCCCCGTCCATACTTCTGATATCAAGATTATTTTCTTCATCGGAGGTAATAATTTTATTATCATAGGTGATTAAAATATTGTTAGCCGGTTTTTTTAATCCTCTTATGGTGCGTATTAATTCGCCTTTAGTATTCCATATTTCGATAGTATTATTATCCATCGCGGTAAAAAAATATTTCAAGTCATGGGAGGTCTCTATTGCCAAAATCTGGGGGTTAGGAAAAGACAGGGTTTTCAGTAAAGTGCCGTTGGGAGACCAGATTTTTATGGTATCATCAGATGATGCGGACACAAAATTTTCTCCATCGGGCACCAATTGAATGTCGCGTATAATGCCTTTATGCTCTTTCAAGGTTTTTTCAAGGGTTCCATTAGTGTTCCATATTATGATGGAATTATCGGCGGAGCCTGAAATAATCGTTTGATTATTTTTTGTGATTGCCAGGCTTTTTACATAATCAGTATGTCCGATGAATTTTTTGATCAATGATCCGGATCGAGACCATAGTTTTATGTTCCCATCGGAATACCCGGCGACAAAGTATTTGTTATCCTGGCTTACAGCCAGTGATTCCACATAGTTACCCTGCTGGTCCTCTTCCTTGATGGTCGAGAGTAAAATTCCCCCCAGAGAAGACCAGATTTTAATGGTACCATCCCAGGAAGCGGAGTATATTTCTTTGAGAAATGGCAGTGATGAAGTCACTTTTACCTTGCTGACTTCATCATTATGCGCTTGAATGTTGTTCATAAGATTCCCCTGGGAATCCCAGATTTTAACTGTTTTATCTTTTGATCCCGATACAAAAAAACTACCGTCAGGCGCGACATCCAGGGATGTTATTTCTCCATTATGCCCCGTAACAGTTTTGACTTTAATGCCGTCTAAGGTCCAGATCTGGATTGTATTATCAGCAAGCCCCGCTATGATATAGTTGCCGTTTGGATTAAACGCAATGGCATTCACTAAAGCGCCAGTGTTGATTGATTTGACAAATGTCCCATCAGTCAGCCAGATTTTAACCGTTTTATCAAAAGAACCCGAAATTATAAACTTGGAATCAGTAGTCACCGCTAAACAGCTCACAGCACCCTGATGTATGTTTTTCACAATCGCATGAACACTTTTACCTTTTTCATAGGGCTTGTAATCAATCTTTACGAAATTCTGACAGCCGGAAAGTAAGAATAAAAATAGAATAATGATTCTATTAAAATTCCTCATAGTTATTAAAATACTCACTATTAAAGAGTATGATGCCATACCCCGTTTCATCATAAGAATTGTCTGAAATTTTAAATGAGTTGGTTATGATATAAATCATTAATTCTGAAAACTGCTGGTATTTTAAATTTACCATCTGGCTGTCAAAATCGTCAATAGCAAGGGCTTTTTTAAAGGATATCACAGAGTTGGATATATATTCTGCATTGGTGGTATTGCTGTATAATTTAAAATTATTCAGCCCCAGGTAATAATAACAGTTATTCCTTTTGAATGGATTGTCATTATTTTTATTATAACTGTCATTGATTCCGGGCTGTATATTATCAATCAAATACTGGATTGTATCGTTCCCGATCTCATAATACTTTTCATTATACAATTTCTTGGAATCTTCGAAGACTTTGTAGCAGAAGTTTTCGTTGTCAATCAGTTCAGCATATTTTTTTTCCAGGATGGCTTTTATTTCTTCTTCGGTTCTGGAACTTTTCTTATAGTCCGGACTGAAATCCTTCACTGTAATATAGATCTTTCTTTTGCTGTAATTAACGCCTATATTGGTTACGGCAAACACATTTGTCTTGATTATCGGAAATGCCTCATTTGTCCCCCTTTCTTTGAAATTTGTAACGATCAGATTTGAAAAACTCAGGTTAGTTTCTATATTGACATATTGATAATAATTTACTGGAGAGAAGAAACCTTTATCCGGCAATGAATTAATTGAAAGTGCTGAATTAGATAAAGTGATGAGAGACAGGATTTTCTTCTCGTCGAAAGAAATTGTGTCAAAGATAGATATGATCCGCCGCGGATAGGGAGACACTACATCAAATTCGGATAAATCCCTGAATTTATCAAGGGATCCGGACGGCAGCAGGAAACATTTAAAACCAGGACTGGAAATG
>CAYPRX010000062.1:0-4639 GCA_964413265.1 uncultured Brevinematales bacterium | reverse complement strand
TGAGAGTAAAATGTTTTTCTATTACACAGGCGCCAAGGGCTGCTGCTGCGGCCGGTATTTCTATGCCGGGAGTATGGTCGGAATATCCCACCTTTATTTGAAAGGCGTTTTTAATTGTTAGCATCGCCTTCAGATTAACATCTTCGAAGGGGGTGGGATATTCGGTATTACAATGAAGGACAGTTATATTTTCTTTTAATGTCCCTTCATTAATCAATACATTAAGACTGTTTTCTATCTCGCCGATACTTGACATACCAGTTGATAAAATAACTTCCATCTTCAGTCTTCCTATTTTTCTTAAATATGGAAGGTTGGTAATTTCACCTGACGGAATTTTAAAAATCTTAAGCCCTAATTCAACAAGCAGATCTATGCTATCCATATCAAAAGGGCTTGATAAAAATCCGATTTTCCTGGTTTTGCAATATTTCATCAAGTCTAGATGCGCTTCTTTATCCAATTCAAGTTTTCAAATCATATTCAATTGAGACTCGTTTTTGTCAGTAGTTTTCTTCTGGTAATCCGCTTTTTGAGCGAATTTTGAAACTAACTTCTCCGCTTGAAAGGTCTGGAACTTCACAAAATTTGCACCAGCTTTCGCCGCTGCGTCAATTAATTGCTTTGCTGTTTTAATATTGCCATTGTGATTTACACCAGCCTCAGCAATTATAATGATCTTATCCATTACTTTCCTGCCTTTTAACCGGTTTTCCATAGAAAATTCCGCTTTCAGTTATCGAATTTAATACCACAGAACCAGCGCCGATTATTACGCCCCGGTTAATTTCTATATATTCTTTTAAAACACATCCACTGCCAATAAATGTGCTTTCTCCGATTTTTGATCCCCCATTAATAATGCTGTTTGTTGATATATGGCAATGATCACCGATAATAGTATCATGTTCAATAACCGCCCCTGTATTTATAATGCAATTCTGCCCTATCCTGGAACCGGCATTAACAACAGCTCCATGCATAATTATTGTACCATTGCCAAGTTTTGCGTGTTTTGAAACATGAGAAAATGGTGATATAATTATAGGCAGTTCAGCACCGTTTTCTTTTAACTTTTCAAATATTACTAATCGGATTTCCGGAGAACTGATCTGTCCGATTGAAATAAAAAAATTTTTATAATTTTTTAATAAGTAAGGAAGATCTTCATCACAGCCAATGATATTATAGCCGAGAACATTTTCACCAATCTTTTCTTTTATGTCGATGATACCAACAATTTTGAATTTTCCCTCGCTTTCTATAACATCTATGCAAGATCTACAGTGCCCACCGCCTCCGATTAAAATAAGTTTATTTTTCATCATATTCTTATAATCTTACACTGGATGGTATATTCACAATTCTATTCTCCAGCACTTTTGAATTTTCAAGATCCCAAGCCTGGCAGTTTTTAAACATCGGCAATCTATCAAGTAAAGTCCAGGCCGGCCTTGTCATCACTCCGTTATCATTTGTGAACTTTAAAAATTTATCCCTTTCTTCCCTGTCTTTCATCAGGATGGTATTCAGCCAGAAATTCGACCTGCTGCCGCTTTGTTCTTCAATAAACTCGATCCCGATATTACTGAAATAACCACTATATATTTTGGACAGTTCTCTTTTATTTTCTATAAATCCTGGTAGATTTTCCATTTGAGCGCAGCCAAGCGCAGCATTAATATTAGGAAGCCTGTAGTTATAACCCACCTCGTTATGAAAGAATTCCCACTGATGAGGCAATTTTGCCGTAGTGGTGATATGTTTTGCTTTCTTGGCCAGGCTTTCATCGTTAGTAAGTATCATACCACCGCCGCCTGTTGTAATGGTTTTATTACCATTAAAGCTGAGCACTCCGAAAAGACCAAATGTTCCAGTATGGCGATTTTTATAGAAACTACCGAGTGATTCAGTGGAATCCTCAATAAGGGTAATGTTGTGCTTTTTGCAGATTGCGAATATTTTATCGATTTCTGCAGGCATTCCAAAGGTGTGCATGGGAACGCATGCGGCTATCCTACATTTTGTAGCATTATTATAAGAAAATCCGTCATCTTTTATTTCTGTATTTTTTAACAGAAATTCTTCTAATTTATCTGCAGAAAGGCCAAGAGTATTCTTGTCAACATCAAGAAAAACGGGGCTTGCATTACAGTATTTTATAGCATTGGCTGTAGCTACAAATGTAAGCGGCTGGGTAATAACTTCATCTCCCTGTTTAACACCTGCCAGTAATAATGACGTATGTAATGCTGCAGTCCCATTAACGCAAGCTACTGCAAACCCGGCTCCGGTGTATTCTTTAATCATTTCTTCAAATTTATTTACAAAATTGCCCACAGAAGAAACATATGTCGAATCAATACATTCCATCAGGTATTTTTTTTCATTACCGGTAAATCTGGGGACATGCAATGGTATCGGTCTTTCTCCAGGATAAATGTTTTTTATAAAGGAAACTATATTTTCAAACATTATATAATTCCAATTTATATTTTCCAAGGTTTTCTGAGTTTTTAAACCATTCTATTGTTTCTGCCAGGCTTTCATCAAGAGTATATTCCTGCTTCCATTCAGTTAAAGTATGGATTTTTTTATTGGAACCGAGAAGCCTCTCAACTTCGCTTTTTTCCGGGCGGAGTCGCTGTTTATCCATAATGATCTGCGCTCCGGGATTTATCATATTAATAAGTTTTCCAGCGAGTTCTCCGATTGAGATCTCATTTTGTGTAGCTATATTAATTTCTTCTCCAATTGTTTTATCAGATCTGGCTATTTCTACAAACCCGTTAATTGTATCCTTAACATAAACAAAATCCCTTGTCGGTTTAAGAGCTCCCAGCTTGATTTGATTTATACAGGAAAGAAGCTGTATGATAATTGCAGGAATAACCGCCCTGGCAGATTGACGGGGACCGAAAGTATTAAAAGGGCGGACAATTGAAACGGGAAGATTAAAACTCCTGTAAAAAGACTCGGCAAGCCTGTCAGCAGCTATTTTTGTAGCTGAGTAAGGAGATTGTCCCTGGAATGGATGATTTTCATCAATGGGAACGTATTTTGCGGTTCCATAGACTTCCGATGTTGAAGTTACCAGTATTTTACTGCATTTCTTATCTTTAGCGGCCTGGAGAATATTAAGAGTGCCTTTAATATTTGTATCAATGTAACTATCGGGAGAATAGTAGCTAAAAGGAATAGAGATCAAAGCCGCAAGATGGAAAACCATATCAATTCCTTCCACAGCCTTTCGTACTCCGTAGGGATCGCGAATGTCGCCTGTAAAAACCTCGATTCTTTCCAGTTTATCCCTTGGAATACTATCCAGCCAGCCCCAGTTGTTAAATGAATTGTAAAATACAAAAGCTCTTATTTGACAGCCTTCATCTAATAGAGATTCAATCAGGTGGCTTCCAATGAATCCGTCCGCTCCTGTTACTAATACTTTTTTATTCTTTAACTCCATGCCCGCTCCGGTAAAATATACTATGGAAACCGAAATTCAATATTATAAATATTATATAAGAAATCTCTTAAAAATCAAAGGTTCTCGCAGATATTTTACTATCCATAGCTTAAACCAGCTTTGACTTTGTTTATAAATGAGGATAGAATTTCAATGATTGAGGATGGTTTTCTGGGAATCTGCCCGAAAATTGGGTTGATATGGGAAATTACGGTTTAATATACTTTACAATATTTTTCGTTCGTTACTTCGGTACACACGCTGTTATTGCCTTGTATTTCTCGATCTTTTTGATTTTTGTCTGCATAATCTTTCTGAAGGAGGCTATAGAATATTTTAGGAAGCCAAAATGTTTTATTAAAATGACTATTGCTTTATGTTTTATTTTTATCTGCATATTTCCCGGGCTGTATTCATATTTTTTAAACAAGGACTTACTGGTCGAAAGGAGTTATGATAATAATCATGTCTATTTCATTCCGGATTAATTAATAATCACTGGCTAAGCTATTACTGGATGCAGCTTATAAGCCCTTCAAGTTTATACGGGACTTCAATAATGGCTTTAGCATGGCTCTTCATGGTTCTGGGTTGTAGTAAAGGCAGGATTTCACTGATTATTATCAGTTTTATTATTTCTTTGATATCCATAAACTATAAATTTCATATTTTTATCGCTAACTCCCTCATCTTGTTATTGTACCCTTCATTGTTTTATAATAAACTGTCAGCAAAAATTAGAATAGTCTGGTTTTCTTCAGCATTGGCATTATTTATCCTTACCTTATCGGTCATTCAGAAAATAAAAATTAGACCAGTGATAAAGCTGGACGGCAGTGCCATACACCCGTATACTTCACTTGTAATTTCTATGTTTGATAATGAGCAGCTAAAAAATTTCTTTTCTCATAGTTTTGGGATAAATTCCACTTTGAAATATATTATATGGATTTGCTTTATGGCTTTTATGCTGTTTATCTGTACTCTGGGATTATTCGGAATTTCTTACCTGATACTTCTTTATATTCAAAGGAAGAAAATTAAACTGCCGATTCTCATTCTGCCCATGGCTTTTATTATCAATTATTTAATAATGTCGCTCGGACTAGCCTACAACACTCCTGTAAGTGCTCCGAACGGCATGGGAACATCTGAAGAATTACTGCACAGACC
>CAYPRX010000061.1:0-5872 GCA_964413265.1 uncultured Brevinematales bacterium | reverse complement strand
AAAACAACCGGATTATCATCAAATATGCTTGATAAAAGGAGACCCTTGGCATCATCTGCCGAGGAAGGCATCACGACTTTTAAGCCAGGTATATGTACAAACCAGGACTGAAGGTTCTGAGAATGAGATGGCCCCTGCCCCCAGCCCTGACCCAGGATCAGCCTTATCGTTATGGGTACTTTTGAGGTTCCCCCGAACATGTACTGCCATTTTGCGGCATTATTTACAAGCTGATCTATGGCAAGTAAAAAGAAATCAAGACGCTGATGGCACATGACAGGTCTAATTCCGTTTAGAGATGCGCCTATTGCAACCCCTGTCATTGCATTTTCCGATGTCGGCATGTCGAATACGCGTTCACTGCCGAACCTTTCCTTAAGGCCCGAAGTTGTCCCGAATACGCTTTTGGGATCGTCTATTCCCAATCCGAAGCTTATTACCGACTTATCTGTTTCCATAGCCTGAATATAAGCTTCATTTATCGCCTTTGCAAAATTTATAACCCTGCTCATATATCACATTTCAGCATATATATTTTTATAAAGTTCTTCCTTTTCAGGAAAACTGCTTCTTTCAGCAAAATCAAAGGCCTCATCTATTTCTACCTGAATACCTTCCTTTATCTTATTAATATGATCCTCATCCGCTATTGAATTTTTAATGATATAATTTTCAAAATTAACCATCGGATCTTTCTTTTTCCAGGTTTCAAACTCCTGTTCTGTCCTGTACCCGATGTCATTATCAAAATTAGGGCCGCAGTGCTCCCTCCACCGGTATGTGTATAATTCGAGAAAATATGGACCTTTTCCATTTCTGATGTATTCAATTGCTGATTTTATCAAGCCGAATAATTCGACAGGATTGTTACCATCGCCGTCCCTGCTTTCACAACCCATGCCTTCCACCATTTTATATATCTTCCTTCCTGCCGGCTGCCTGACACTCAGCGGAGAATAAACGGAATAAAGATTATTTTCGCAAACAAATAAAACTGGCAATTTTTTTAAAACAGCGAAGTTAATTGACTCGTAAAATACACCCTCTTCAATGGAGCCGTCTCCGAAAAAGACACAGGATATCTGCCCGGTATTTTTCAGCCTTATTGAAAGTCCCAGGCCGACGCCTATAGGTATGGTCCCTCCCACAATAGCTGTGCTGCCCATAAAATTCACATTTAAATCGACAAGATGCATTGAACCGCCCTTTCCCCTGGAGCAGCCGCTGATCTTTCCGTATATTTCAGCTATCATCTTTTTAATATCGCCGCCTTTACCAATATAATGGCCATGAGCTCTGTGCGAACTTACTGCAAAATCATCCCTGTTCAGTAATGCTCCGATAACTGCAGGGACAGCTTCCTGACCTGTACTTAAATGGGTCGGGCATCTCATTTTACCTTCATGATACTTTGAAGCAATAGTTTCATCTGCAAGTCTGATTTTATATATTCTTTTTAAAATATCAAGGGCGGCGTCTTTAAACTCGATCATAATCTTGTCCTTCCTCATGGAATGAACCAGTAATAATCGCCGGTATAACCAATCTTTTTAAAAAAAGATACCCAGTCATCAACCGACATTACCGTTTTAGCAGTTAAATTCCATGCCATCATAAGTTCCTTTTCTTCTTCATTCCTGTATGCATCGACTGTGATAAAGCTCTTTCCCCTGGCTACTCTTTCAATTTCCCGCAGTGATTGGGCACATTCATCAATTACGAGATTATGTACGGTATTTATTGAAATTACAAGGTCGAAAGATTTATCGGTAAAAGGTAGTTTCTTTGCATCAGCTATCGATAAATATGGTTTCATATCAGGAATGCAGTTCCCAATAGCATATTCGGAAATATCAATACCCCTGACACTGATCCCTGGTATAAGTTCTGCGAAGTCATGAAGCATGAATCCCTTTCCGCACCCGACATCGAGGACTGAACTTCCAGCACCTAAGCCATAATATTCCTTGAATGTAGGAACAACAGGCTGCCAGAATCTCGGATTATAACTATATCCTCCATAGCCATGCCTCCTGTCCCCATCAAAAAATTCCCTGCCGAACTGGCGGGCGATTTTCCTGTCTTCCTCTGTTTTTGAAGCCCCTCTTTCCTTGACATCTCTTTTCGTCTTGGGATAATTTATCAACAGATCTATCTCTTTCCCCATGCATGCCTCACTTCAATATAAATCCTTCATTATTTTCATCGTTCTGATATTATAATACCTGTCTTCATCATCCAGAATCTTTGATTCATATGCCTGAATTACATCCTTTATTCCGTCTTCAACAAAATATTTTTGCTTGAATCCTGATTCAAGCAATTTGTCGGAGCATAGCCTATAGGACCTGGGATCGTTTGATTCCGTCATTACAATTTCCGCTTCGACAAATTCCGTAATTTTTTTTGCTATATCCATTATTGAAATATTTTCGAAGCCTGCATTGAAAATTCCCTGAGCCTTACTGCCTAATCTCATGAAATGAAGATAAACATTAATCATATCTTTGATATGAATATTGGGACGGATCTGGTCCCCGCCGTATACTGTTATCCTCTTCTTCTTTAAAGCCATTATGGTCAGCATATTGACAGAAAGATCCAGTCTCATCCTGGGGGAGTACCCGCAGATAGTAGCAGGCCTTATGCATTGAAGGATAATATCATTTTTATAACTCAATAATACCCTTTCGGAAATCATTTTAGTTTTATTATAATCCGATATGGGCACCAGCGAAAGATCTTCCGTCACTTTATCTTCTTCTTTTACTCCGTAAACACTTCCAGAACTTGCATATATGAACTGTGTTACTTTATTTTCGATAGCTTTTTCAACAAGCCCCATAGTAGCTAAAACATTTACTTCCCATGAAAGCTTTGAATTTAGATCTCCGCATGGGTCGTTCGCAACATTTGCGAGATGGATGACGACATCAACTCCTTCCATCGGGATATCACCGGTTTTCCTGATATCCCCTCTGATAACTGTAAGATTTTTATGGTCATTCAAATAGTTTCCGAACCACATGATATCAAAAACAGTAACCTTCTCACCCATATCCAGTAAAGTTTTAGTTAACACTGTCCCCACATATCCACAGCCGCCCGTCAATAAAATATGCATATTTTCTCCTGTTATGGTTTATGTATGTATTCAAATTCCTGTTTCTTTAAAGTTTCCAGATTGTCTTTTACCCAGGATATAGTATCCTTAATCCCCTGCTCAAGGCTTATTTTATCGGACCAGCCCAGTTCGTTCTTTGCCTTACTGTTATCAAGCAGATAAGCCGCATCTTTTCCGGGTCTATCAGACACAACATTCACATTTTCATCAAATGAAACATCAAGCAGGCCGGCTATCATTTCAACAACTTCCCTTACCGATATGTTTCTCGAAGTTGAAAAGTGAAAAATACTGCCGGGTTTTCCCAATCTGGCAGCCTTTAATGTTCCATCAGCAACATCTTTTATATGTATAAAAGACCTTATGGAATGTCCGCCACCGTCAAGAGAGAGTTTTCTGCCGATAAGGAAAAATAAGATTGCACGCGGGATAATTCTGTATAATTGCTGGTGAGGCCCGTATACATTTGCCGAACGGGTGAAAATAACCGGAAATTGATAATTTTTATAGAATGTCATCAAACTCATATCAGCAGCTGCTCTCGAAACAGCATAAGGAGTGCTGGGATTATAATTTATGTTCTCAGGTATAAGCCCTGAACAGCTTCCGTATACCTCGGGAGTTGAAATGTGAATATACTTCTTTAAAAAATCCAGTTTTCTCAGCCTCTCATGTAATTTTACATTTGCAAGGGTGTTTGTCTGAAACCAGTGCTCAGGATAAAGCCAGCTCTGTGCAACCATACCCTGAGCAGCAAAATTTACAATATATTCCGGCTTGAACTCATTAAAAAGACCGATGATATTTTCAAGATCTTTATTCAGGTCATATTGATAAAATCTGTATTTATTAACATTTTTATTTTTCTTGTATGGGAGAAATACAGTATCAATTTCAGGTGACCGGCTGATTCCTATTGTTTCAATTCCATTATCAAGCAGATGATCGATAAAATTCGCTCCTGAAAAAGAATTGCTGCCTATTACTGCTATCCTGTCATTCATTTACTGGTTTTCTCCGGCATTCATATTATTAATCAGCCACATTTTCACCATATGTAATATGACAAGCTGGCAATCCTCCGATACTTCCATATCATCTACTTTAATGTGAATTGCACAGTCCAGCAGTCCTAATGCCCTTCCTCCCGAATAGCCTAAAAGACCATATGTCTTCATGCCGATTTCCTTTGCCCTGACAATGGCCCTGATAATATTATCAGAATTGCCGCTGCCCGAAAGAACTATCAAAACATCTCCCGGATTTCCGAGTACATCCAGCTGTTTAGAAAATATTTCCTCGTAAGAAAGATCGTTTGCATAGCAGGTAACAATCGATTGATTGGCGGGCAGGGCATGCGCTTTTATCCCCTTACCGCAGTCCTTTGATATGCCGTAAATGAGATCATTTGTAAAGTGCATTGCATTTGCCGCACTGCCTCCGTTTCCGCAGATAAAGACCTGATTGCCGTTTTTCCATACCTTTTTCAGTTCAAAACATAGCTTGCTGACCGAATCGGAATCTATATTTTCTATAACGGATACGATCTTTTTTTGATAACCTGAAATAATCGGATCTGTCATTTAAAACTGCCTGATTTTATTTTCATCTTGATTTACAAATGTTTCGAATCCATTATTTTACATTATTATTATTAAAAAGGCTAAAAATATTACCTGTTAATAAATAGACTGATTTTATTCCGGACAGCCCTTCCGGTAAAATTTTTCCTGTTTGTAATAAATATTTCTATAATTAATTTTAAATAGGTTGATATTACTTCAATCAGATTTTTCAATTTTAAAACGCTGCTTCCCTTATGTCCCCTTTGCATATAACTGGGAAATTCGTAATAAGTGCATTTTGACCTTAAAGATTTTACGGATAATTCCATAACTATGCTGAATCTTTTTGCGTTTATTTTAAATTTTTTTATCAATTCTGTCGGGTATATGCACATCCCGCTGATATACATTACAAAAATATCAAAAGACACCATGTAGACCGTTTGAACTATATTCGATATAAAATTCCTGAATTTGCCTCTTAATTCCCTGTTAATGTGATATGTAAAAACAAGATCGGCCTTATCCATGTTTTTAAATAACTCCATGATTAATTCCCGGGGGGCGTCATTATCTCCGGCGATAAATAGAAATTTCTCAAGCAGATCCATTTTTATTACTTTCCTGAAACTTTCCCCCATCCCGACGTTTTTCCCATTATGGATTACCCTGATGAAGTCGAAATTCCTCTTTAGCTCATCGGCAATAGTGCCTGTATTGTCGCTGCTTCCGTCGTCAACAATGATGATATCCGTTTTTACATCGCCCACCGCTTCCGCCGAATAAATTATATCATCAATCGTCCTTTCCAGATGCTTCTCTTCATTGAAGGCGGGTACCATAATGCTGATTCCCTTCATTTCAATTCTCCCTATTTCACGCCGGAAATCTTATAGATTGAAAATCTTTCATATTTTCCAATATTTGTTAATTCAAATTTTTTCTCAATTCTTTCAAAAATTCTGTACAGATAACTGTTAGCCAGATCCTCTGGTAAATAACCCTGAGTCATTGGATTTCCGGCTATTATTGATTTTTTTAATGATGCATTGTCGATCACGACTATAGTGTCCTTTTTCAAATTAATGATATATGGCAGTAAATATCTTTTATACCAGTTGGGAATGATCATCATCATCCATTCCGGATTAAGCGGAAGTCTGTTTATCAGTCCCGAGCTGAC
>CAYPRX010000060.1:0-76653 GCA_964413265.1 uncultured Brevinematales bacterium | reverse complement strand
ATTTGGATTAACCATATTCTGAAGACATTTATCTATCCATGCATCCAGATTAATTTTTTCCCCTTTTGAAGGAGATGAATCATCATCAAAAGTGTGTCCCCATAGAACTTGCCCCTCCGACCACTGGAGCCCTGACATACCCATTTCCGATATATAGGTAACCACTTCACCATTTCCATCGAGGTTCAGATCACACTCAAGGCGTTCTCCAATGGCCTTTGAATAAGGAGATTTATCACGGACAAAAGACACAATGGAGAGAAGATCTGAGGCATATTCAAGCCGTAGATATCCAATGGTTAATGGCAGGTAGCTGATGTCATTGTCTTTCCCCTTTCGATATTTTTTCAAAAAACCCTTTGGGACACTATTTATCATCGAACTCATGCCTTTCCCCCATTTGTGTAATCCGATCCAAACCTGCCATGCAATCCGGTTTAAAACTGCCGCCCATTCCGGATGAAAGTTTAGCACTTTTCAAAACAGAAAAAACTCCTGAATCATCATAAAGCAGGTGGCATGTTTCATCCAGAATCTTTAGCATAAATTTTACGCATAAAGTCTCCCTCAAGATTGATTTTTATGACCGAATGAATGATCCGGGCACATATCGCGTCAGCTATAGTAGGATCACCAATTTTATCAAACCAATCTTTTGCAAGCTCCTTAATTTGATTATCTTGATGATTGAGGAGCTTTTCTTTATCGTAAGTAATGAAGTCCGGATGGGCAGAGATACGATAATTTTTTAAACCATCGCTCTGAATAAACTTTTCGCCATTCTTTTCCATAAGACTTCCTTTTAATTCAGTCCTGAGGCGGCTGTAAACCTGGTATTTCAGATCATCAGTAATTATACACTCTGATTTTAGCCTATGGATATTGACACATCCGCCTTTTCCTTGTCTGGATTCAACAACAAACATCAAGAGCAGTAGAAAAAGGGAATCTTCCATTTTAATGTGATTTCCATTGATAATAATGAAGTTACTCCGCTTCAATGGGATTGTGCCGGGTATATATGCCTTGTAATAGTACTGATATTAAAACTGCTTATAATCTGCATCTTGTGCCTGAGATATTTCTGCTGTTTCAGTCTTTAATAGACAGGCAAGAAGCTTATCAACAGGTATTTCAAAGGTTTTTTATAATGATTGTGCAAAGGTTTTAAACTGTTAATTCTTACTTGGCATTGATAATATAAATGAAATAACTTTTATATAAAAAAAAGGCCTGCTTAAAAAACAGGCCCTTTTATAAAAACCTCCCCCGGTAGGGCTCGAACCTACGGCCCGGTGATTAACAGTCACCTGCTCTGCCAGCTGAGCTACAGGGGAATGAATAAATCAATGGTTATTATAATAAAACTGCATTCAAAAATCAAGAAAATAAATGACAGCTCTCCTCCGTTACTTTAGCCATAACTCACGTGCGCCTGATATTATTAATTGCACGCCTATTGCCCCTACCATAAGCCCCATAAATCTTGTAATCATATTGATAATCGTTTTACCCAGGAAATTTTCGATCTTCTTCCCGTAAGATATCACAAAATATAAAATCACACAGTTGATAAAAACCGCTATGAAAAGAGCAATTATGCCGTTAATGTCGGCCTGGCTCCTGTAGATAAAAAGTGTTGTGATGGTCCCCGGCCCGAGTGTGCCGGGGATTGCAAGGGGTATTATGGAAATATCAGCTTTTTGACGGGATCCGTTAATTTCTTTTTCAGCGTATCTGGTTGTACTTATTTTTGCCTGCACCATCTGTATGGCAAGCAGAAGGAGGATAAGCCCCCCAATAACCTTGAAGGAAGAAAAATCGACTCCGAAAAACTGAAGTACAAGGGTGCCCAGAAGGATGCAGAGAGAACTTCCGATCAGGACTGCAAGGGATGATTTTAAAGCGATTCTCGATGTATTCTTATCCTTCGATTGAGGAAGCAGGGAAAGCAGAATAACGAGAGAAACCGAGGGATCGATTATCACGAAAAGAGAAATAAAATAGTTTAAAATCATTCTAAGCATGCCCTAATTTTATTCTGAAGCACTCAATAAATCAAGGAATTGATTTTATTCGGGAAATGCCATACAATAGTCAAGTAAAAAATTTAAAGGAATGCATTTTATGATTTCAGAAAGAGCCTTGCGAGTTGATTCCTCCGGAATAAGGAAAGTTTTTGAACTGGCTGCGAAGATAGAAAATCCCATCGATTTCAGTATCGGACAACCGGATTTTGATGTTCCTGATAGTTTGAAGGATGCAGCTATTGCTGCCATAAGAAAGGGGTTTAACAGGTACACTCTGACTCAGGGCATAGGAGAATTAAGGGAAAAAGTACTATTACATATTGAAAAAACGAGAAAAAGAAAATTCTCCCCTGACGAGGTGATCATTACATCCGGAACATCCGGGGGATTGCTTCTTGCACTTATGTCGATTCTTGATCCTGGGGACGAGGTTGTCTTTTTCGATCCATACTTTGCTATGTATAAACATCTGATAAGACTTCTCGATGCAAAGCCTGTAATTGTCAGTACTTATCCGGATTTCAGGATTGACGGGCAGAAATTAAAAAAGTCGATAAGCCCCAGAACAAAGGCGATTATAATCAACAGCCCTTCGAACCCGACAGGTTATGTATGCGGGAAAAAAGACCTGGATACTGTCATAAATACCGCCAGGGAGAAAAATCTGCTTTTGATCACCGATGAAATATATGACGGTTTTGTTTATGACAATCCATTTATAAGTCCGGCAGAGTATTATGATAATGTTCTGATACTGGGAGGATTTTCAAAGACTTATGCAATGACCGGCTGGAGGGTAGGATTCGCTGTAGGCAACAGGGAGCTGATAGCTCAGATGATAAAAATTCAGCAGTACTCTTTTGTATGTTCCCCTGCTCCGTTTCAATACGCCGCTGTTGCTGCTCTTGACACAGATATGTCAGGCTTTCGCGAGAGCTATTCAAAAAAACGGGATATAATATACAACGGCCTGAAAGAACATTTCAATATCATCAAACCGGGAGGGGCATTTTACATGTTCCCTGAATTGAAAGCCGGGAATGTGACAGATTTCGTCGAGCTGGCTATAAAGAACAATGTCCTTATAATACCCGGCAATGTATTTTCGGAATTAAATACAAACTTCCGCCTGTGCTTTGCTACAAAAGACGAAACATTAAAAAAGGGAGCTGAAATATTGAACGACCTGGCATCATCATATTATAAAAAGGTCGGATAATGAAAAGGCATGAAGTAATATTTTCCTGCCTTATGGTTCTGGCGATTACCCTTTCATCCTGCACGGACAGGCCGAATTTCATGCAGTATGAGATCGTTTTTTATGCGCATCTTGGTACAGAGACAAACGAAATCGGCAGTAATATCCCGCTCCTTACAAATTATTATTCGAATTCATCTGAGGTCTTTATCAGTGATTATATAGATACGATAAGAAGCTTCGATATTTTCAGGGACAAACTCTACCTTGCTGACAAGTATAACAGGAGGATATCCGTATTCCCACTGAAAGGGGGTGGAGAAGAGTCTAAGGGCTTTATTATCCCTTCTTCCGGTGATGGTTACAGCTTCAATATACCCTTCCAGGTTATCCTGAATAAATACGGTGAAATATTCGTTGTAGCTTCCCAATCGAATATCGAGGCTAAATACGATACTAATTTTATCAGCAATGATCCTAATCTAATCGATACTAACGCCATCAAGGGCAGCAATAATTATTATATTTACAAATTCTCTCCAGAAGGTAAATTCGTTTATGTTATCGGAAACAACGGTATACATTCGGAACCAATGGTCTATCCGGAGAGGATAGACACTGACCTTTTTGATAATCTTTATGCTTATTATAAGACATACGACGGGGATGATCCCGTATGGCTTGTTAAACGTTTTTCTCCCTCAGGAGAGCTTTCCTTTGAATTCAGCACGCGTTATATATCAGCGACTAACATAAAGGGTACTAATCTATACGTGGGAAGGGTTGGGGATATCTATAATTTAAAAAATGATGAACGTTTGATAATTTATACAGATAACTACGGGATTAAAAACGGGATTTCAAACACCGGCATACCTGAAAATACATACCATTCCCTCGATGTGTACAGCATATTGCAGAACGCAATAACGAAAAATATTTTTGAAAGCACAAAATTAATGGACCAGTTTCTCAAGGTTACCAGGGATGACATCCTTGTCCTTTACTCATACGTTGATAAACCTCAATACAGGGGCATCCGCTTCAGGTTTATTGACATAAATTCACCAACGACAAATGAGGAGATATATTATGCACCTGTGTTGTCGGATAATACCGCCAATTTCGGGTTTAATGTAGATAACGACGGTAATATTTACAGCATAGTGGTTAAAGACAACAGCTATTATATTCTGCTCAAGTGGATTAAAGTTCTAAGCAGGAAGTAGTAATGAAAATCCTTCTGGGAATAAGCGCCGGAATATCAATTTATAAGATCCCGACTGTTATAAGGCTCCTGAGAAAGGATGGACATATCGTCAGGGTGATCATGACAGAAAATGCCGCAAGGCTTATCAGCCCTGTTCTTTTTAAATCCATATCTGGGGAAGATGTTTTCGTTGAAGATTTCGACATGCATGAACCGCTGGCCCACATAAAGCTTTCGGACTGGGCCGACGTATTCGCAGTCGCCCCGGCTTCTGCCGATATTCTTGCCAAAATAGCCGCCGGTTTCGCAGACAGCCTGCTCACAACAACCATGCTTGCTTTCAATAAAAAAAAGATCCTTTTCCCATCGATGAACACCAGAATGTTCGATAACAATGCTACCCGTGAAAATATTCAGAAGTTATCCGGCCTTGGATATGATGTTATCATGCCTGACAGCGGCGATCTTGCCTGTGGAACATCCGGCAGGGGAAGACTTCCTCCGGAAGATAAAATCTCAGCCCTTGTCGGCAGGGATATTAACGAGCCGCTCAAGGGTTTCAAATACCTTGTAACAGCAGGAGGCACTGTTGAAAAAATCGACCCTGTGAGGTATATATCAAATTTTTCATCAGGGAAAATGGGGATAGAAATCGCAAAATCACTTTTTGAAAAAGGCGCAGAAGTACTCATCATTTATTCTAATATATCAACAGCTCTCCCGTCATGGATACCTTCAATAAAGGTCTCATCGGCGGAGGAGATGTTGGAGGCTGTCAGGACGAATCTGCCCGGGTTCGACGGGATCTACATGGCGGGTGCACCTGTTGATTTTAAACCGGATTCCTGCAGCCCGGATAAAATGAAAAAAGACAATGTCAGAGAGATCCGTCTGGTTAAAACACCGGATATTTTAAAAGAAATATACGCTTCCGGTCTGGGCAGGGAAAAACTTACAGTCGGTTTCGCCCTTGAAACTGATAATGGAGAGGAGAATGCAGTAAAGAAATTAAGAGAAAAGAACCTCGATTTTATTGCTTTGAATATGATCAATGTCCAAAAAAATATTCAGCCAATGGGAAGCGATGATAATGAAATTTTACTCTTTTCAAGCAGTTCTGAAAAGAGCAAAAAGATTTCAGGCAGTAAGAGAGAAGTAGCCCGATGGCTTGTCATTCATACTGCCGGCCGTAAAAAGGGCACTTAAATGACAGCACTCGGGATTGACCCCGGATATGACAGGCTTGGATACGGTTTCATAGAATCCGAGGGAGATTCTATGAAGATTATTTCCTGCGGCCTGATATCGACAGATAAGAAGTCAGAAAAACCTGCACGATTCCATCAGGTTTACATGGACCTGGAGAAACTCATATCTGAAAGAAGACCCTCTTTCATTGCAACAGAAAAACTTATATTTGCTAAAAATGTTAAGACAGCTCTTGAAGTCAGCGAACTGAGGGGAATCATAATCCTTTTATCAGCTATTCATGGGCTTCCGATTTATGAATTCACTCCCCTGCAGGTTAAGATGGCTGTGACGGGCTATGGGCGCTCCGGCAAAGAACAGATAAGGAGGGCTCTTGAAATGATCTTTTCATTGCCGGAAATATCCGGTCCGGATGATATTTCCGACGCCATTGCCATAGCCGTTTCAGGAATATGTGCGTTAAGATCCCGGAAAATGTTCCTGGGAACTTGATTCAACCCATTTTTCTTTTTCTTAAAAAAGCAGGAGTTTCATAATCGTCTTGAAGCCCTTCGACTACCCTGTGGATTGACCTTGGCAGATCATTCTGGGGGATCCTTATTTTGCCATGTTCATGCCGGAGTTCTGATAATGAAACTACCTTTCTCTCCTCGAAAATATTTTCTGCGGGGATAAGTTCCTTTTCTTCCTCGCGGGCCTGGCCCGAAGTAAAATCAGTTGCAATAATAATAATTCTTACTTTATCTTTAAGACCCTCGTCGACGTTCAGACCGACTATGATTTCAGCATCGTGCCTGCAGTATTCAGCGATGGTTTTAGCTGCTTCATCATATTCAACCATTCCGAAATCAGGGCCTCCAATGATATTAACAAGCATGGCTCCTGCATTTTTAAAGGATGAATTCTCGATTAAAGGATTTTCAAGGGCACCCCTTGCAGCGTCGATTGCCCTGTTGTCACCCTGGCCTATTCCAATGCCCATTATCGCTTCTCCCCGGCTCGAAAGTACTGTTTTAACATCGGCAAAATCGACATTGATTATCCCTACCTCAGTGATTATGCTGGATATTCCCTGGACTGCCTGCTTGAGTACGTCATCAATTTTGTGAAAGGCTTGTTTAACTCCGGCTTTTCTTTCGATTACCTTGAAAATGCGGGAATTCGATATGACCAGCATTGTGTCGACATGTTCCTTAAGCTTTGATATACCCTGGTAAGCAGTATCGATTCTTCTTTTCCCCTCGAAATCGAAGGGTATAGTTACGACTGCGACCGTCAGGGCACCGATATCCTTCGCCACTTTTGCGAAAATAGGTGCCGCGCCGGTACCTGTTCCGCCGCCCATTCCTGCTGTAATGAATACCATATTGGTTTTATCAAGCAGAGACCTGATCTCTTCTATGTCCTCCTGGGCAGCCTTTTCCCCTACTTCGGGTTTTGCTCCCGCGCCAAGGCCTCTGGTTGATCGGGCTCCTATCTGCAGTGTTTTTTTGGCCAGTGAGTTTTTTAGTACCTGGGCATCGGTGTTAACGGCGACAAATTCCACATTGCTGATTCCGTCCTCAATCATTCTGTTAATCGCATTGCATCCAGCACCGCCAATGCCGATAACCTTTATCTTGGTAAGCAAGTCTCCATCACCATAGCTGACATGCAAATCCTGGTATCTTTCCTGATCGTATCTCTCATAAGCCATATTACCCTCCCCTTAAGGCTTTTTGATTTAAAAAAATTCATTAAACCATTCTCTGATTCTTTCAACGATAGATTTAAAATTCTTATCTTCGTCCCTGGAATTTGTCGGACCGAGTTTGGGTAAATTATCCTGGGCATAGAGCGCCAGACCTACTGCTGTGGAATAGACAGGGCTGTCCACGACATCCCTGAGTCCCTTTATACCGAGCGGCCTGCCTATCCTTACTGGAAGATTGAAAACATTTCCAGCAAGTTCGACTATATAAGGGGTCAAAGCGACGCCGCCAGTCAGAACCACTCCTGCAGCCATATAATCCTTTTTTCCTGTTTTAATGATTTCCTGGTTTACAAGAGATAGTATCTCCTCGATCCGCGGTTCAATTATTTCGACCAATTTTTTTCTTTTTTCAATGACCGGCATCCTTCCGCCCAGGCCTGGTACTTCTATCTCATCATTGTCATCTATATATTCAGCAATGGAAGCGCCGTATCTCTTTTTAATTTCCTCTGCAGATATTATCGGGGTTTTCAGTCCGAAGGCTATATCATTGGTTATATGATTACCTCCAATTGAGAGTATTCCCGTCTGCCTGGAGCTGCCTTCTTCATACATAACATAGTCTGAGGTGCCGCCTCCTATATCAATCAGTACGACCCCCAATTCCTTTTCCTCTTCTGTTAGAATAGCCTGTGCCGATGCCAGCGGTTCAAGGACAATATCAAGGGCCTCAAAACCGGCCTTATTCACGCTTTTGACAATATTATTAACTGATGTCGCAGCGGCAGTTATGATATTGACAATTGCTTCCAGGCGGATTCCGGACATCCCGACCGGATCCTTTATACCGTCCTGATCATCGACTATGAATTCCTGGGGGATAATGTGGACGACCTCCCTGTCAACCGGAATGACTATGGCTGTTGCGGCGTCTATAACCCTTCTTACATCGGTTTCTGTTATTTCCTTGTTCTTATCGGAAACAGCTATGACACCCTTGCTGTTGATACCTTCAACATGTCCGCCCGATATGCCGATATAAACACCTTTTACCTCATAACCTGCCTGGATCTCCGCCTTTTCGATGGAAGCTGCTATTGAAGCCGCAGTGCTGTCGATATTTATTACCACCCCTTTCCTCAAACCCTTGGAAGGAGCAATGCCTACTCCCATTATTTCAAGGTCGTTGGATTCTCCTATCTTGGCGATTACTGTGCAAACCTTCGTCGTTCCGATATCCAGACCAACAACTACACGGGTATCCAATGTATCCTCCCTAGGAACCGCCGTTACTCGTAGCCGATAGCGCTGTCCTTATTAATATCGATATACTTTATTCTCAAGCCTCTGGCTTTTATCTTTGCTGCGGTGCTCAGTATCTTATTATATAAATCCCTGTCAGGAATGGCATTTCCGGTGAAGAAAACAGTTCCGGCAAGAATTTTTACGATGATCGAATTAACCTCATTTTTTTTCACGATAATCCTTCCTATTTCGCTTTTTCTATCGAACCCTGAAAGATTTTCAAGAATTGCGAGAATTGTGACGTTTTTGATTGTCATCCCCTCCGGAACTGCATGGTCAAGCATTATTACCGGGAGGTCCGGCATAAAGCCCTTTGCAAGTATGAAACCTCTGCTGTCGCAGATCAGCTTATTTTCTGCCGCATCGGATATTACTGCTTCAGGGGCTCTTTCACTGACCTTTATCAGGACTTTATCAGGGGGGAAGAGTTCAACTACGGCTCCCTCGATAAGATAATTCCTTTTCAGATTGTTCTCGACCTGTCTGAGGTTAAATCCGAATATGTTCATTCCTGGTAAAAGATGAGAGGCCTCTATAACAGCCTGATTGGATAGAAGCTTGTTTCCCTCAACCTTAATTTCGGACAGGCAGAGTCTTCCCTGCCTGTCAAGAAGACAGTATATTCCATAATGCAGACCGTAGAGGAAAGCTGCGAAAAAAATAAATATTATAATTGCAGACACTGTCCTTCCCATTATAATTCCTGTTTTATTGAGCTGTCCAGGATCATGATCATGAGTTCATCATAGCATCCTGCAGCCCTGGCCATAGCCGGTATATCGCTTGTTTCCGTCATACCGGGGAGAGTATTTACTTCCAGAAAGAATGGGGAGCCGCTGCTGTCAATTATAGCGTCAAAACGGGCCACCCCGCTTAGTTTCATCTCCCTGAATGCCTTTTTACAATAAACCCGGACAAGGTCCTCAGTTTCCGGATCTATCTTTGCCGGGAGTTCGAATCTGGTCATGCCTTTAGTGTATTTTGCCTCAAAATCATAAAATTCATTGGAAGGTTCCGGACTGAGGATTGGTAATACTATGGTTTTACTGTCAGCTCCAGCCACACCAATGGTTATTTCTTTGCCGGTTATGTATTTTTCAGCGTATGAATCCGGATATTTGTTCATATGATTCTGGATTTTTGCCCTGTAATCGGTTTCATCTTTTATGAGAAATACACCGATGCTTGATCCCTCCCTTGCAGGTTTTAATATAAATGGAAAACCAATTTCTGATCTTATCGCTATGATAGATCTAAGCGGATCGGATTTATCAATGCAGACGAAACGTGGTACGGGTATGCCGTTTTGAATGAAGATCTTTTTTGTTATAATCTTGTCCATCCCTATAGCGCTGCCCAGTATGCCTGATCCGGTATACGGGATATTAAGATACTCAAGAATGCCCTGCACGGCTCCGTCTTCACCGTATTTTCCATGAAGAATATTGAATGCTATATCGATATGTGAATTGGCCAAATCACTGATAAGGTTCCTGCCAGCGTCAATTTTAACTGCAGACAGACCCATTTTAAGAAGAGAGTTATAAACATTTTCACCGGAACGCAGGGATATTTCTCTTTCGGAAGAAAGACCGCCCATTATTACGCCGATTTTTTTGTCTCTGTAGCGTTTTATATCATCATCCAGCGTCATCCGATTCCCCTCTTCCAATTAATAAAAAAATATAACATGACAAAATAAACATCTAGATTATCTCTTTTTTTTTTGTTTCTGTCAATAGTTTTAGCCTTAAAATGAAAAAATAGTAGTAAAAATAAACCTACTATTTTTCTAAAAAATGATTATTTGATTTTTAACTATGTTTATAAAAAAAGTGATCGGCCGAAATAATTTGACAAACTCTTAAATTTAGTGAATTATATTGTATAAAAAGGAACATGGAGGAAAATCATGAAGAGCATTTATCTTCTTTTATCCTCGGTTCTGTTCCTGTTACTTTTTTCTTCCTGTGCGATAAACATCTTTTCAGTCTTCAACCCCGTGAACCCTAACGGCGTAAATGATCCTAATACTCTTGTAGAAATGGGAGATATGTATCTCAGTGAACTCGAATATACAAATGCATTCAACTGCTATTCGAAGGCGATGAGCCTGGCCCCCAGGAATTCAAGGGCCATAGACGGCGCCTGCACTGCCTTTTTATATATGAGGATACCGGAAACCAATCTTATAATTCAGATGGTTTCATCAAGATTTTCAATCGCAGGCATGCAGAACAATCTCTATGCGGCTTCTTCATATATTCATACCAACCTGTACAAGATAATAAGCGGTCAGGCGGACGGCGTCATACCTGCCAACGATGTGAACGTCAATCTCAATTTTTATTTTTTTAACCAGCTCTACTCCATTTTGTTTACTATTGATACCGACAATGACGGGAACATAGTAAACGATCCTAATGACTGTTTATCGATTGACAACAACTTAAATATAACTGAAAATCCAATCATGGTAAATGCACTGAACGCGACTAATTTATTGGGCACGGGTCCTGGTCCGCTACTTAATCCGATAGCCACATTAAAGATTATTCCGGTAACGGCGGCACTTAATGCAAAGTATATAGCCTTTACAAATGACCAGGTCCAGACTGCTCTGGCAAGCAATAATGTTGTAAACGGACTTATTACATCCCAGGCCCGGCAGGAATTCAACCAGATAGCGAATACTCTCGGCACGGGCATGAATAATGTATTGAATATGTTCAACAGCCTGAACGTGACGATTTCACCCCTGACGGTCACCCTGCTTAATCTCACGAATTATTTTGAAATCACATCATTTGCCTGGTATTCTGCAGCCACCATAAATATAATTGATGGAAATGTAATAAACTGTTTCAGCGGTGCAGCTTACCCTCCTACACCAGCAGGTTATTCAGAGTTTAGCAGTGATATGGTCAATTCAGGAGTATCGGATGAGGGTTCTCTTACAACAGGGATGACAGGCGGAGTTACCCCGGCAGGCATGATTACTGCCATTAACAGCTATTTCTGATGAGGAGGGCGTTATTGAGAATCATGCCTCTATTGCTTGTCTTAACCTCGCTTTCAGCCGGGTATTTATACTGCGATGGTTCGACTGAAGTGAAACCTCCTCCCCCTGTCGATATAATCGCGACCGGCGGTGCGGGACTGACGAGTTACGACAAGTTCGGCATGCTCTTTATGAATCCCGCCGCATTCGCCCTTTATAACGACCTCCTTGTATCAGTATTAAGGGCTGGAATATCAGCCAACTATGATCTATATAATTACTACAGTATCTTTAACGCTCTCTCGCAGAACGGGATGAATTTCTCAGCCCTCAGTCCAACTCAGTGGCAGGAATTGATTAACGCAAATGCCGAGCTCGGTGTTGAAGGACCCATCGCTCTTGGATTTCTCTGGCAGGGTATCGGCGTTCTTTTCTATAATGATTTTCAGACAACGCTTCAGACTATGCAGGAGGCCGGGTTTCCGTATTTTAATTATGACAGTTACGCCGATTTCGTATGCCTTGCAGGTTTTGGATTCAAGATACCTGTTCCAGTATTTCTTGGAAAATTCTCGGAAGTTTATGCAGGGGTAAATGTTAAATATATAAATCGCCTTGAATATTCGAATCCGAGGATGAGCCTGCTCGAGGCCTACGATACTGCGATCAGCATCGCAGTTTTTCAAAATGGATTTTTATGGGGACAGGCAATTGGTTCGGACGCGGGTCTGATGCTGAAAAGCGAAGACCTCGCACTGGGCCTGGTTATGAGGGATTGGTTCGGCACGCAATTCTCATGGAGGGAATACGCGGCAAACGGCCAACAGATAATAAGTCCTACCAACCTTGTCCCTACGTACTGGGCTCCGGAGCTTGATGTCGGGTCAAGCTATACTGTTAAATCGGTTCTTCCGAAATATCTGCTTGGAGACGTGACTTTTTATTTCGACCTTGATGATATCCTGAATTTTACCCAGGATTTTTTTTTAAAGGTGAGATTAGGTGCTGAGCTTGGCGTTTTTTCTTTCCTGAAACTCAGGGCAGGCTTTTACGAGGGTTATCCAACAGCCGGATTTGGTCTGGTTTTTCCTTTAATTACGATAAACGCCGCTTATTTTACTGAAGAGCTCGGGGAGCTCCCTGGAAGTGAACCACAGCAGAATTATGAACTTGAAATCGATATTATTTTATAAATTTTGAAAGGAGAGCTGTTATGGCAGACGCAGAATTCAATTTTAGAAAAGAAGGGGCCGTCGGGATACTGAGCATAAAAGGCTCGCTCGATGCTCATACGACCCCCCAGTTTGACAAGCAGATTAAGAGCATTCTGGGAAAATCCAGTAAGATCATTATTGACATGGAAAAGGTCGATTATATCGCCACAGCGGGTCTTGGCGTTCTCATTGCTTCATTTAATGATGCGAAATCAGCGGGAGGCAACATTGTAATTTCAGGGATGTCCGATAAAATAAGGCATGTCTTCGAAACAATGGGCTTTACAAAGGTTCTGACCATTGCTGATTCAGTTGCTAAGGCCTTAACTATGCTGAAATAAAACGAAGCATGGCGGGTAAATTAATACTAAAGATCCAGGGTGAACTATCTAACCTCGGAAAGATCCGTTCCTTTGTCAGCGAGTATGCAGTCAAAATCGGTTTTGATGAGATTGCTGCCTCTGAAATAGAAATGGCCGTCGACGAACTCTGTACAAATATCATAAAATATTCTTATTCCTATGACCCTGAGATACCCCCGGGTAAAAGGGACCTTGAAATCGAACTTGAAGAGGTAGAAAATGGAATATCCATATCTGTAAGCGACAGAGGGAAGCCCTTTGACCCGAACAGGTTCCCTTCTGTGGATGTTGAGGAACATCTTTCTGAAAAGAAAACCCATGGTCTGGGGATCTTTACAATGAAAAATTTTATGGATAGAATTACACATGAATACAGGGAAGGTCAGGGAAATACAGTAAAGCTTGTCAAATACCTGCGGCAGTCGGATTAATCTTGCTTTTTTATAGGGAATAATTTAATCTGAATGCCCGTTTTATTGAGCGGGTAGTTTTATCGGCTGGTGATCGATTATGAAATCCGAGAATATTTTCAGGGTGCTTGCCTTCGGTGATGTTATAGGGGACATTGGAAGGAAGGCTTTAGCAAGCGTGATTGGCAGGATGAAGATCAATATGTCACCTGATATTGTTGTTGTTAACGGTGAGAATGCTGCACATGGTTTTGGTATAACCCGACAGGCGGCTAAACAGCTCCTTGATACCGGCGTTGATGTTATTACGACGGGAAATCATGTCTGGCAGAAAAAAGAAGTATTCGAATTTATAGACAGTACTCCCAATCTTCTTCGCCCTATAAATTACCCGCCTAACACTCCAGGCCATGGTACTTTCATTTATGAGGTAAATGGTTTAAAAACTGCAGTCATCAACGCTATGGGCAGAATTTTCATGGATGCCATTGACTGCCCTTTTCAAAGGGTGGACATTGAGATTGAGAGACTCAGAAAAGATGGGGTGACAATCATTTTAATTGACTTTCATGCCGACGCTACAAGTGAAAAACAGGCTTTCGGCTGGTATTTCGATGGAAGGATAAGCGCGGTTTGGGGCACTCATACCCACATTCAGACGGCTGATGAAAGGATCCTTCCAAAAAAAACAGCATATATTACAGATATAGGGATGTGCGGTTCTATTGATTCTGTAATTGGTATGAAAATCGAGGAATCCTACAGGAAGGTTATACAGCATTTGCCTGTCAGGTTTTCACCAGAGGACAAGGGAAAAATCGAAGTCCAGGGTATAGTTATTGATATCGACAAGGAAACCGGAGAATCGGTTCTTATAAGCAGGATCAAGGAAGTGGTATAAGATATATCTTTCAAAGCTGTGAAACGATAAATTTTGCTATCTCTTCACTTCCGGAATGAAGTTTCAATTTTTTTAGATTATTTTTATACTCTTCAAGAATGCCTTTATTTAGAATCATGTTGAGTACCTTAAAGAAAGATTTTTCACCAGGTGTATACCATCCAACCTTATTCTCAATACAGTAATCAATATTGGGCTTTTCCGGCGGAGCGGCATAATGAGTAAAGATGATTGGGTTATCCATGAATAAAGCCTCGAATGTAGTAGAAGCACCTGCTTTTGCAATATTGAGATCTGAGACAGAGAGGAGTTCATTCATATTATCTGCGTATCCGATCGGTATAAGGTTTGTGATAGAAGATGTCCCCGATTTAAGAGCTTCCAGCTCGAGTCTGAGTTTCTCATTCTTACCGCAGACAGCAATAACATTCAGCGGCAGTCCTTTCTTGTATATTTTTTTGACGAATATCCCGATATTGCTTATGCCCTGTCCGCCAGCTGTCGCCAGGACCGTCTTATAGTCAGGATTTAAAGAATACCGCCTTATAATCTGTTCTCCCGTCCTGGCCCGGCTGAAGAATTTCTGATTAACTGGAAAGGGAAATATTTTTACCCTTTCAGGGCTTACCTTGCGCCTGATTATCATCTGCCTTGCTTTTTCCGATGAAACAAGGATATAATCGGCACCCCTGTCGGCCCAAAGCGAATAACCACAGAAAGGGTCCGTAACATATCCGATCACCTTGATCGGAAGTTTTAGGAAATCCCTCGACATACTGGAAGCCGGCAGGCAGTAAAATTGAGTTGATATGATCATGTCGGGATTGTATTCTTTTATGTAGCATAACCCCTTTTTCCATGCTTCTACAAGCAATATTTTTATATAAAACCTTGGACTGAAATGAAAAAATTCGATAAGGGCGTACACCATTCTAGCCGCTATGGGGTGGGCCAGAGCGAAATCCCAAACTCGCTTCATGAGAAAGTCATCTGTAAGCGCTCCTGATTCTTTAAAGAAATCGACAACATCCATGTTAAACCGGCCCGGGTAAAGCGATTCTATTGCGTCCCTGATTGCTAATGCCGGCATTTTATGGCCTGCACCTGCTTCAAGCACTGTAAATAAAATCCTTTTTTTTTCTTTCATATACTTATTTCAAGTTTTGACGATTGCCCTTGCTTATGGGAAAAAAGTTCAAGTACATCATGCATATGGCTCACCTTAAGGAGCTGCACAATACTTTCACGCGGTCCTTACCTTCTGGCGGACTGATTTTTATCAATAAAGTTTACAGGTAATTTTAGAGAGTGTCAAGAATGATATTGTATATCTATATGCATCTTCTATTGACGAAGGGGACTCATAATATTATAATCTTAATTGTAGAGGAGAAATATATGAAAAGTTCAATACTATCCTTTTTAATTCCGTTGTCGTTAATGATTGCGGGATGTTCGTATATCTATGAAACGAACTTAAAACCTTCCGATCTGAGCGGAGGAAAATTGGACAGTAATAAGGGATATATTTACGGGGTTTATGATTATGTTGTTAGAAGCCCCACATATTTCGCAAATGAGGCTTATCTAAAATTTGACCTTGTACCGAAATCACCGAATGATAAGGAAATCATAATATCTCTTAATGGGGATCAGGGTTACTTTTTCGTAACTATGGCTTCAGGTGAATACACACTTCACAAGATTATTCTCAATTTTGACGGTTGGGATTCTTATACCGTACCTGTCGATCAGGATTTTACAGTTAGCCCGGGAACAATTTTCTATCTTGGAAACCTTAAAACCGAATTCAGAGTGAATACTTTACCTTTTATGTGGTGGGGTATCGAGTCCATTGGTGATCAGTTCCAGACAGATTCAGCCAATCTGATGAAGTATTACTCCGGGATCACTTCTGCGGACTTCTTTAACGGCTATTCAATGCTGGGGTATAATATCAAACCCTTTGAAAAAAGAGCTATTTACATACCGTCGTCCCAGTTGCCGCCGAATTATGTACCCTGACCTGCAGAATACTAATGGGTTTTTATAATTCCAGAGGTTTATCATTTGACGAATGAGTGCATATTTCGTATATTACTCGAAACCCATTTTGTTATTTTGGAGGTATATATGGCAAAATTAGGTGATTACTTTAAAACAGAGGATTTTAAAAAGGAAAAACATGTCCCGGTAATCGAAGGTACTTCCGGCGTTAAAAGCGGCGTCTCCTTTACAGTAAGTGTTACTGTTGGAAAAGAAATACCGCACCCCAATACAACGGAACACCATATCGCCTGGATCAAGCTTTATTTTATGCCCGATGGAGGAAAATTCATCTACGAAATCGGTTCAAGCGTTTTCTCTGCACATGGTGAGTCCGTCGACGGCCCTAACAAGGGACCGGTTTATTCAAATTCCATTGCCACATTTAACCTCAAGCTTGATGCTCCGGGCAAGCTTATTGCCGAAAGCTATTGCAACATTCATGGCCTGTGGGAATCAAGCGTCGATATAGTCTTTTAATCAGAGGGATTCTCCGGAATTTTTATGAACAGATTGCTGCGTGACAGGAGAGAAGCCGGGGTTTTACTTGCGGGAATGTTGAAAAAATATGAATCTCTTTCCGATACCTTGGTTTTTGCCCTCCCCAGGGGCGGAGTTCCTGTAGCTTTCGAGGTCTCCAGAGCACTAAAATTGCCCCTTGATGTTTTCATGGTACGTAAATTAGGTGCTCCGGGAAACCCGGAGCTGGCAATAGGGGCAATAGCTTTTGGCGGTGTTACTGTGCTCAATGATGATATAGTTAACTGGCTTAATATCAGCGAAGCGGAAATCAGGAAGGTGACTGAAATCGAAAGCTTGGAGCTGAATCGAAGACTGCATCTTTACAGAAAAGGTTCCCATCAAGTAATCGTTAAGGACAAAACGATCATCATTATCGATGATGGCTTGGCCACAGGCGCTTCTATGAAATCGGCTTTAAAGGCACTACGTAAACTTGGAGCAAAGAAAATTATTGCCGCTGTACCGGTCGCACCAGCGTCAACCTGTGATGAGCTCTCAGAAACTGCAGATGAGGTTGTCTGTTATATGGCACCGGACAATTTTTCATCTGTAGGAGAATGGTATGAGGATTTTACACAGACTACGGATGAAGAAGTCAGGCAACTTCTGGTAGAATCTGAAGAATATTTGAAACAGTTCTGAAATAAATGCTGTGAGTGTGCTTGTGAGGAATCTTATGGGTTTGAATAGCCAAAGTCTTTATGCTCCTGAATTTGAACATGATTCTTGTGGTGTCGGTTTTGTATGCAGTTTAAATGGTCTTAAATCTAACGGGATTATTAAAGATGGGTTGCAGATTTTAAATAGGCTTGCCCATAGAGGCGCCACAGGTGCTGACCCTAAAACAGGCGACGGGGCGGGAATTTTAATACAAATACCCCATAATTTTTTTGAACGGGTATGCGGGAAACTGGATATCAAACTGCCTTCAGAGGGAGAATACGGAACCGGCATTGTATTTTTACCGAATGATGAGGAAGATAAAAAAGTCTGCAAGAATATTATTGAAAAGATACTGAATGAAAATAATCTCAAACTGCTGGGGTGGAGGAAAGTACCTGTCGATAACTCTGATATAGGAGATTATGCAAGGAATACTGAACCGTTAATCGAACAGCCATTTATTACAGCTGGAAACAGGCAGGATCGTTCGAGACGTTCAGATGAGTTATGGTTCGAAAGGAAATTATTCCTGGCAAGGAAAATAATAGAGAATACCGTCAGGTCTTCCAAACTTGAGAGAAAAGGCTCCCTCTACATAACAAACCTTTCGAGCCGGACAGTCTGCTACAAGGGACTTCTGAAGCCTTCTCAGCTCGAACAGTTTTATCCGGACTTGAAAGAGGCAGATATTTATAGCGCTGTATGCCTCGTTCATTCCAGATACAGCACAAATACTTTTCCATCCTGGGAACTGGCACAGCCTTTCAGATTCCTTGCTCATAACGGGGAGATAAACACCCTGAAAGGCAATATAAATTCAATGAAGGTTATGGAAAACCTTCTGGAAAGCCCGTTTTTCGGTGAAAATATAAAAAAAATTTTACCGGTTATTACACCTGGAGGAAGCGATTCGGCATCGCTTGACAATGTGTTCGAATTTCTCACATTATCCGGAAGGTCCCTTCCACATTCAATGATGATGATGATACCCTCAGCCTGGGAATATAATAAATTCCTCTCAAAAAAAATCAGGGATTTTTATCTCTACCATGCCTGTATGATGGAACCATGGGACGGTCCTGCAGCGGTTGCTTTTACTGATGGAAGATACGTTGGGGCTGTGCTTGACAGAAACGGCCTCCGTCCTGCACGATATTTAGTTACGAAAAGCGGCCGGATTATTATGGCTTCCGAAGTAGGCGTTCTGGATATTCCTCCCGAAGATATTCTTGAAAGCGGCAGACTTACCCCGGGAAAGATGCTTTTTATCGATACTGTGGGGGGCAAGATTATAGATGACGAAAAGATAAAAAAACAGCTTTCTGAAAAAAAGCCCTATGGGGAATGGATCAAAAAAAACATGAAACCCCTTCAAAAATCCAGGCAAGTCAAAAAATCCGAACAAATCAAAACGTTACAAGCATTAGACACGCTAACAATGATGAAGGCTTTTGGATATACATCTGAAGACCTTAAAATAATAATTAAACCTATGGCTGAAAACGCTCAGGAGAGCGTAGGCGCTATGGGGAACGATACCCCGCATGCCGTTCTTTCAAAGAAAAGCCAGCTCTTCTATAATTATTTTAAGCAGCTCTTTGCCCAGGTTACGAATCCTGCCATTGACCCTATACGAGAGGAAATTGTAATGAGTCTGGAAAGTTACATCGGGACGAAACATAATATTCTCATCGAATCATCAATTAACTGCGCAAGGTTCAGGCTCAAATCTCCTGTATTGACGAACGAGCAGGTCGAGGCATTCACCGGACTTTCAAAAGAAGGAGAGAAAGCTGTAAGGATATCATTGTTATTTGAAACAAAATTACTTAGCGGTATGATCACTGCTCTTGATAATATCAGCAGGGAAATACTGGGTCTTATAGGAAGGGGTTATTTTTATTTTATCCTGAGCGACAGGAAAATTGATAATGATCATGCTGCAATTCCCCCACTCCTTGCAGTCGGTTATATTCAGCGCTTTTTGATGGAAGCAGGTAAAAGATCAATGGCAAGCTTGATAATTGAAAGCGGAGAGGTCAGGGAGGTCAATCATTTTGCATTGCTTCTTGCATACGGGGCCGATTGCATAAATCCCTATATGGTTTTTGAAGCCATACGATTTATGGTTAAAGAAAAAGACCTGAGGATTAGCGCCGCAATGGCAGTCCGTAATTATATGAAAGCGGTTGACAAGGGGATCAAAAAAATCCTGTCCAAGATGGGTATTTCCACGCTCCTTAGTTACAGGGGGGCCTGCATTTATGAGGCCCTCGGCCTTTCAGATGAGATAATTGAAAAATGTTTCCCCGGAACATCATCCAGGATTGGGGGTATAGGTTTCGATACTGTTGAAGAGGAGGCTATTGCCAGACATAGAGAGGCTTTTCCATTAAGAGAGGAGTTTAAAATCCCTGTTTTAAAGGCTGGAGGCGTTTATCAGTGGAAGAGGGATGGGGAAGTTCATCTATGGAACCCTGAAACAGTGTCTTCACTTCAGGATTCGGTAAGGAGGGGAGATTATGAAAAGTTCAGAGAATTTTCAAGACTTGTGAACGACCAGTCGAAAAATCCAGTGACATTACGCTCCTTATTGAAAATCAAAACGGGGCATCCAATACCCGTCAATGAAGTTGAAAGCACTGAGAGCATTATTAAGAGATTTGCTTCTGGGGCTATGAGTTTCGGTTCACTGTCGAAAGAGGCTCATGAGACTGTAGCTTTAGCCATGAACAGACTGGGTGGACAATCCAATACGGGGGAGGGGGGAGAGGATCCTGCCCGATTTCTTAGCATGCCAGGAGGTGACAGCAAGAGAAGTTCTATAAAGCAGGTGGCATCAGGAAGATTTGGCGTAACGACAAATTACCTTGTCAATGCCGATGAAATTCAGATAAAAATAGCCCAGGGTGCAAAGCCGGGTGAAGGCGGACAGCTTCCCGGGCACAAGGTCAGTATCAATATTGCGAAAACGAGGTATACGACCCCCGGAGTAACACTTATCTCTCCGCCGCCCCATCACGATATTTATTCAATAGAGGATCTTGCTCAGCTTATTTTTGACCTTAAGAACACAAACCCCAGCGCAAGGATAAGCGTAAAGCTCGTATCCGAGATCGGCGTCGGGACAGTCGCAGTAGGAGTGGCAAAGGGCCATGCTGATATGATTCTTATCTCGGGAGGGGACGGTGGGACCGGCGCCTCGCCATGGAGTTCCATCCGGAACGCCGGAATGCCCTGGGAGCTTGGTATTTCCGAAACTCATCAGACTCTGATATTGAATAACCTGCGGAGCAGGGTAAGGCTCCAGACCGACGGACAGCTGAGAACGGGAAGGGATGTGGCCATTGCCGCCATTCTCGGGGCTGATGAATATGGATTTGGAACAGCGATTCTTGTATCCATAGGTTGTGTTATGCTGAGGCATTGCAATCTCAATAACTGCTCCGTAGGAGTCGCGACACAGGATGAGCAGTTAAGGAAAAGGTATACAGGCCTTCCCGAATATATCATGAACTATCTGAAATTTGTCGCTATGGAAACGAGGGAGATAATGGCTTCAATCGGAGTAAGATCTATAAATGAACTTATCGGTAGAACGGAATTTCTTGATGTTAACCGGGATATGCTCAACGGGAAAACCAAGGATATAGATTTTTCCAGGATATTGTATAAGCCTGAAATCAAAGGGCAAGATGCCCTATTCCAGACCTCCTTCCAGGATCATGGCATAGGGCAAGTCCTCGACAATGAGCTGATCAGGCGTGTGAAAAAGGCACTGAAAAAATCCGAAGGTGTCCATGAGGATTTAACTATCAGGAATTCCGACAGGGCAGTCGGGGCAATGCTTTCTGGATATGTTTGCAGAATATATGGAGAGACGGGCCTGCCAGACGATACCATATACTTCCGTTTCAAGGGTACTGCAGGTCAGAGTTTCGGCGCGTGGCTTGCAAAGGGCATAACATTCGAACTGGAAGGTCTTGCGAATGATTATGTAGGAAAAGGTATATCGGGAGGTAAGATCATAATTTACCCGGACAAAAGGAGCAATTATAAAACTGAAGAAAATATTATTATTGGTAACACTAATTTTTATGGAGCGATAAGCGGCGAAGCTTACATCGCAGGAATTGCCGGGGAACGTTTCTGCATAAGGAACTCTGGCCTTAATGCCGTGGTCGAGGGCGTCGGTGATCATGCCTGCGAGTATATGACTGGCGGGAGAGTCATAGTTCTCGGCAAAACAGGACGGAATTTCGGGGCAGGAATGTCGGGAGGGGTCGCCTACGTTTATGACCCGGAAGGTTCTTTCAGTGATTACTGCAATCTGGATATGATAGAAATTATTGAAATCTCTGATGATGATATCAAGGCAATAAAAAAGATGCTTTACAATCATGTGAAGTTTACCGGGAGTCTGTATGCGAAAGATATTTTCGACAGGATCGGGCAAACAGCCGGCAGTTTTGTAAAGGTCATGCCGCTTGAATATAAGAAGCTTATTGAAGCCAGTAAATCGGCTCAGAAGATGGACATTACGGAGGATTATGATGGGTGATCAAAGCGGCTTTTTAAAAACAGGAAGAAAAAAGACCTTCTACAGGCCTGTTTGTGAAAGGATCCTTGATAATAAGGAAATCAGCTTTCCCAGGGACACCGACATTTCTGAAGAGCAGGCATCCCGCTGTATGGATTGCGGGACTCCCTTCTGCCATTGGGGATGTCCTATCGGTAATTACATACCCGAATGGAATGACGCTCTTTATCAAAAACAATGGACAAGGGCTGTTGACCTTTTACATGCCTGTAATAACCTGCCTGAAATGACCGGAAGGCTATGTCCGGCACCATGCGAATACTCATGCGTTCTGGAAATTAACGATGATCCTGTAACTATCAGGGAAAATGAGCTTGATATTATCGAGCATGCCTTTGAGACAGGTTATATCAAGCCGGCTCCTCCTCTAAAAAGAACCGGTAAAAATATTGCTATTATCGGCTCCGGTCCTGCCGGCCTTTCATGCGCCGATCAGCTGAACAGGGCAGGCCATACTGTGAAGATTTATGAGAAAGATGATAAAGCTGGGGGGATGCTACGCTACGGCATTCCTGACTTCAAGCTTGAAAAGCGTTTAATCGACAGGAGGCTTGATTTATATATTAAAGAGGGGATTGAACTGGTCACCGGAGTTACGGCAGGCATTGATGTCAAGGCAGAAGATCTGCTGGATGGATTTGATGCAGTTTGCCTTGCCGGAGGGGCCAGAGAGCCGAGGGACCTCATGATCGAGGGCAGGGAATTGAATGGTATCTATTTTGCAATGGACTATCTTGTACAGTCGAACAGGAGAACGGCAGGAGAGAAAATAAGATCTGAAGAGCTTATAGATGCAAAAGGTAAGCGCGTTGTTGTTATAGGTGGGGGAGATACGGGTTCAGACTGCGTGGGAACAGCGCACAGGCAGGGTGCATCCTGCATTGTTCAGATAGAGCTTTTACCCAAACCTCCCGAAAAGAGAAACGAAAATTATCCCTGGCCATTATATCCTATGATCTTAAAGACGACTACAAGTCATGAAGAGGGTGGTGAGAGGGAATGGTCAGTTTCTACAAGAAAATTCATAGGCAGAGAAGGGCATGTCAGGCAATTGTCCTGTGTGAGGCTTGATGAGTCCTTCAGGGAAATAAGCGGCAGCGCTTTTACAATAGACGCAGATATTGTTTTTCTTGCCCTTGGATTTCTTGGCCCAGACCATAATGGTATTATTGAAGACCTCTTAATCAGCTGCGATGAGAGGGGTAATGTCCTGACTGGCAGTGATTTTATGACAAGCAGCAAGAAAGTGTTTTGTGCAGGGGATATGAGAAGGGGACAGTCGCTAATAGTATGGGCCATTTCAGAAGGGCGCAAGGCCGCTTATTTCATCGATCTTTTCCTGATGGGAAGAACTAACCTGCCCTTTATTTAATGGTAAGGGTGCGGTTCATACTGCCTGTTTTATACCCTTCGAGTTCCAGCGATACATAGGTAAATCCGAATGATTTTAATACGGAGGATATTTTATCCATCTTTTTTAAATCGAATATTTTCGACCTCTCATAAGGGCTTATCTCGATTCTGGCCAGGTTGCCATGGCTTCTAACCCTGAATTGAATAAAGCCGATCTTTTTCAGAAATTCTTCTGACCTTTCAATCCTGAAAAGTTTTTCCTTTGTAATGATTTCCCTGTAGGGGATCCTTGATGCAAGACAGGCAAAGGCCGGCTTGTTCCAAGTCGGCAGGCCCGAATCCCTGGATAATTTGCGGATCTCTTTCTTTGTTAGTCCGGCCTCGCGGAGGGGGCTCAGGATACCAAGTTCTTTCAAAGCATGAAGACCTGGCCTGTAATCGGCAAGATCATCGTAATTTGACCCGTCAAGAACTGTGTCAATGCCAAGCTCTGTAGCCTTGCTCTTTATATTCGAGAATTCAATTTTTTTACAATAATAACACCTGTCCGGAGGGTTCTGCAATATTTCCGTTCCTATTTCATTGTCATAAAGCAGATAATGGGAAATACCTATGAGAGAAGCTATCTCGCAGGAATAGTCGATCTCGCTCTGAGGGTAAAGTGGTGAGACTACGGTTATAGCTGCCGTATCATCGGAACCCAGAATATCGAAACATACCCTGCATAAGAAAGAACTGTCAACCCCGCCTGAGAAGGCTACTGCTGCCCTGCTGTATGATTTTATGGTGGTTTTCAGCTTTTTATATTTATCCTGTAATGTCATTGTTGATGCCCCCTTAGCATGTTTTATATTTTAACACATATAACAGCTAACTGCAAAAATGCTGATTAAATTCACTTATTCCCCTTTTTACGCGACTGGAAGTAAGCGTGAGTTCATTTTTCTTTGATCCGAACTTTGTTAAATTTGAATACTGATTTATAATTCACTTGTGCTTTCGGAGGAGAATGTGATTATTCGCTGAGGGAAATCCCATGAAATTCACGCAGACTGTAAGATCCTTGAAAACATAATTTAAAATAAATTGGCAAGAAACAGGACATGCAAATTACTTTATCCTGTTTATCATACTTGCAAGATAACCAGCACCGAAACCATTATCGATATTTACTACCGCGATGCCCGGGGCGCAGGAATTGATCATTGTCAGCAGGGCTGAAAGTCCTTCGAAACATGCTCCATAGCCGACGCTTGTAGGGACGGCTATGATGGGTCTTTCAACTACTCCTCCAACGACACTGGCCAGAGCTCCCTCCATTCCAGCTATCGCAATAATAACCCTGGATTTTTTAATTCCTGGAAGGCTGGCAAAAAGCCTGTGGATGCCTGCAACCCCTATATCATAGTATCTTTCCACCCTGTTTCCGAAAGACTCAGCGGTAACAGCCGCCTCCTCGGCTACAGGTATATCCGAGGTTCCTGCCGTCAAAACGGCAATTGATGATTTTGCGGGTCTGATCACTTTTTTTATAACAGTAATGACCCTCGCCTCTTTATGATAAATAGCCTCAGGGCAGATACCTTTAACCGCTCCGAACATTTCTTCAGTTGCTCTGGTGGCCAGTATATTCCTGTCGCTTCCAAGAATGTAATTGAAAATGGATTTGACCTGTTCTGTTGTTTTTCCTGCACAGTAAATAATTTCGGGGTATCCAATCCTCAATTCCCTGTGGTTGTCGATTCTAGCAAAACCAAGGTCTTTGAAGGGCAGGTCTTTCATTATCTCCATTGCTTCTTCCACGGATAGTTCGTGGTTACGTACCCTTGAAAGAACTTCAGCTATATCTTCCGGTCTCATATTCCAAGTTCCTTTTTAATCTCTCTTTCGGCTTCCATATAGCTTATATTGTTCTCTATGGCTATCTTTTGAACTTCTTCAAACTCTAATTTAGCCTTCAGAGGTTTATCCCTGTAATAAGCTGTTTTGACGGTTACTTTACCGAACCTGGTAAGTGTCTTTTTATAATCCCTGGACAGGGCGATCTTCTTAATTTCAGATTTTCTTATCCCGAACGTCGAGGTTTCATTGAACAATATATCCTTTACATACTCTTCATTATAGACAGAACACAGGACGCTGATCCTGTAAGCAGGCCTGCTCTTTTTCATAATAATCGGGGTGAAGAAAACATCAGAAGCGCCGGCATTAAAAAGTTTTTCCATCAGATAAGAACTCGATTCAGGATTCATATCATCAAGATTGGTCTCAAGAATGGTTTCCGTGCAAAAATTATTATCATTTTGAGACTCGCCGGTTTCACCTATAAAGACACGCAAAACGTTGGGAATTTCGGTGTCACGTTCTCCTATTCCATAACCCGTCTTTATTATCCGGAATTCTGGAATGTCCGTAAAAGAATCAACAAAGGTTTTAAGTATTGCCGCCCCAGTGGGGGTGGTCATCTCGAAAGGAGCGCTGTTCTTTTTAATCAAAGCCCCGGAGAGCAGCTCCGCAGTTGCAGGCGCGGGAACGGGCAGAACGCCATGGCTTGACTTTATAAAACCGCCGCCTAATTCCACGCTTGAACTCATTATTTTATCTGGCTTTAGATAATCCAGGCAGATTACGGAACCGACTATATCAACTATCGAATCGATCGCTCCAATCTCATGAAAATGAACTTTATCGACGGTTGTTCCATGTACCTTGGCTTCAGCAGAGGCGATATTATCAAATACCCTGAGGGAATTTTTAATAATATTGTCTCCCAGCGAGCTTTTTATCAAGATGTCTTTAATGGACATAATATTTCTGCGGGGTTGTTCGGTTCGATCTTTCAGAACTACTTCAGCGCGGGTACCGCTTATACCCTTTCTTTTATCGGGATATATTTTAAGTTCATAACCGCTTACTTTGATCTTTTTAAGTTCTCCCTTCAGAAACGAGCTATCGACGCCTGCATCAAGTAGAGCGCCTATATTCATATCACCGCTGATCCCGGCGAAGCAATCGTAATATAATAATTTCATTTTTTCTTTCCATATTGAAAATTCTGGCTCTTGGGCCTGAATTTTATTATAGTTAAAAATACTTCTTTAAGCAACTGATTTCGCAGCTTTGAATAGATGGTTTTTTGAAATATTAAATGAATTGCTTTATTATTTTACCTGTATTTTAAATTGGGGATTTTGCGGCATCCCCTGCGGATGACCTCTTTTTTCATATTAATTATTGGAGGAAAAGATGGAAAAGAATCTGGACAATGTAATGGAAAAGGTTATGAACATCAAGCAGGAATTGGATAAGGTTGAATTCAGGGTTCTTAATACGAAAACTCATCTTGAAACGGTCGAACATTCTATGGAAAAGATCAGTAAAGAAATAATCGAAGGTTTTCATATCGTGTCATGCAAGGTAAATCATATTGAGGAAGAAATCAGAAAAATCGAGGATTTGCTTGGAGAGAAAGCAAAGAAATTAAATTAAGCGCTTTCAGGCGCTTATTTTGGTATTCGGGGGTTGTCATGCTCTCACTCTTAACTGATAAGATCGGACATATGGACGCTGACTATGGAGAGATACATTTTGAGATTGTAAATTCTACAAGGATCATTTATTCAAATAATAACATTGAGGCTGTTCAGACTTCAAAAACTTCCTCTGGAAATGTCAGGGCATTACTTGGCGGGGGGTGGGGATTCTCTTCTTTTAATGAAATAGATTTTGATAAGAGTATAGCTTCGGCATGCAGAAATGCGAAAATCGTCAGTGAAAGCAAAACCGAGAGAAAAAGCACAATTGTAAAAGCGGAGCCTGTAAAAGCAGATATAAAAACCGATTATGAAATCGATCCTTCCTCGTACTCTTTAAAGGATAAAAACGAACTGGCCAGTAAATATAATAATATCTTAAAGCATCCCGGCATTGCTTCGACCAGGGTCATTTATTCGGATTGGAAGGTCGAAAAGTATTTCGTGAATACGGAAGGGTCTGCTGTTTCTCAAACCAAGGTTTTTACGGGGACCTCATATTCAGCAATGGCAAAAGACGGTCAGAATGTCCAGCAGGCATTCGAGTCCGTCGGTCAATACGGCGGAATGGAACTTGTGATTGACAGGGATTATGAGGTAGAATTGGTAAAAAAAAGGGCAATGGACCTGCTGAAGTCAAAAAAAGTCGAATCGGGTACTTACACAGTGCTTCTCAACCCGAATTTGGCAGGAGTTTTTGCTCATGAAGCATTCGGTCATCTGTCCGAATCGGATTTTATTTATGAAAACCCGAAAATGCAGACCGTAATGGTACTAGGGAGGGAATTCGGCCCCCCTTTTCTGAATATTATTGACGACGGTTCAGTGGCTGGACTTGCCGGTTACACGCCTTATGATGATGAGGGCATCAAAACAGGTCGGAATTATCTTATAATGAACGGCCTTTTGAATTCCAGGCTTCATTCCAGGGAAACTGCAGGAAAAATGGATGAAAACATAACAGGCAATGCGAGGGCGGTAAGCCCTGCCTATCAGCCTATTGTAAGAATGACAAACACTTTTATTGATAAAGGAGATTATGAATTCGCTGACCTTCTGGCTTCCATTGACGATGGGATATACGCTGTGGATTATCTTGGAGGAATGACCAACCTTGAAATGTTTACATTTTCATCAGCATATGCTTACAGGATCAAAAATGGCAAGATAGGGGAGTTAATCAGGGATGCTGTACTGACAGGAAACGTCTTTTCTACACTTCACAATATTACAAAGATCGGTAAAGACCTTACACATCATGGCGGACTCGGCGGGTGCGGTAAAGGTGGACAGGGTGGACTGCCGGTATCAACCGGTAGTCCTCATATTGTTATCAAGGATGTCATGATAGGCGGGGTTTGATGCCCTTTTTTGATAAAAAAACAAAATTCTTTTATAATATTAATTTTACAGGGTTATTGAATTAAGTAAGGGTAATTTTAATTATTTGTATTATAGTCTAGGGAGATCTTTTTTATGTTGAAAGTTACAGTAACTGGAGCTGCCGGAAAAATGGGTAAGGCGAATATAAAAGTGATAAGTTCAGATGCGGAGTCTATTCTTGTAGGGGCTCTTGAAGAAGCTCATAATAATAGCCTTGGAAGGGATGCCGGTGAAATAAGCGGTATAGGCAGGAATCTTTCTATTCCAATAATTAGCAATATCGAAAAAGCTCTTTCAGTTTCAGATGTTTTGATCGATTTTTCAAGCCCTTCAGCAACAAGGGCAAATATAATGGCATCTATTAATTTGAGGAAAGCCCTTGTTATAGGTACTACTGGCATAAGTGATGACGATAAAGATCTTCTCAAGAAAGCAGGCATGGATATACCGGTTATATGGGCACCAAATTTCAGTGTGGGGGTAAATCTCCTGTCAAAGCTTGTTAAAATTGCAGCAGAGGTTCTGTGCGATGGATTTGATGCCGAAATCGTTGAGGTCCACCACAGGATGAAAAAAGATTCACCAAGCGGAACTGCTCTAAAACTGTTGAATGTATTGAAAGATGTGTATAAAACAAATGATATAATTTATGGCAGAAGCGGCATTACAGGGGAGAGACCGCATAACCAGATCGGCGTATTTGCAATCAGAGGTGGGGATGTAGTAGGCGACCATATCGTCAATTTTTTCGGTGACGGCGAGAGGATTGAAATTGCCCATAAGGCTTCTTCCCGTGAAACCTATGCCAGGGGAGCGCTGAGAGCAGCAAAATTCATTACTGGAAGAGGCCCCGGTTTATATTCAATTGAAGAAGTTCTGGGGCTTTGACAGGGGAGGTTGCCAATGGGTTCGAATTATCCCGATAAATTTTATAAAGATATCGAGGGTCTTACATTTGACGATGTGCTGATTGTTCCGACAAGATCATCGATTTTACCGAGTCAAACTGATACTCGCTCTTATCTTACAGGCAAGATCAGGATGAAAATCCCGATTATATCCGCAGCGATGGATACTGTAACAGACTCCAATATGGCTATAGCAATAGCCCAGTTGGGCGGCATTGGAATAGTTCACAGGAACAATGATATTGATAAGCAGGTTGAAGAAGTCCAGAAGGTTAAACGTTTCGAAAATATTGTTATTAATAATCCGATTATTCTGAACCTTAACAAGAAGATCAGAGATGTCAAGGAAGTTATGAGGCAGTATAATGTTTCCGGGATACCGATCGTAAATGACAGTAACGAACTTGTAGGCATTGTAACCAGAAGGGACCTTGGATTTGTTGATGCTGATAAGAATCTTGAAAAAAGCGTTAAGGAGATCATGACACCACGCAATGAATTAATCACTTACGAGGGAAAGATAGACCTGTCAAAGGCCGGCGATATTATGAGGCAAAACCGGGTTGAAAAATTACCGATAGTGGATAAAAGTAATAAAATTATGGGGCTCATAACCCTTAAAGACATAACGAAAATAGCTGAATATCCTGATGCTACAAAAGACACAAAAGGCCGCCTAAGGGTCGGTGCGGCAGTGGGAACATCCGCCAAAGATTTCGAAAGGATTAAAAAATTGGCTGAACTGGAAGTGGATGTTGTCGTTGTCGATACCGCTCATGGACATCAGAGCAAGGTTCTGGATGCTGTGGAAAAGATCAAGAGCAAATATCCTGAAATTGAGGTGATAGCTGGTAACATTGCGACTGCAGAAGCCGCGCTTGACCTTATAAAGAGAGGGGCGGATGCCGTTAAAGTAGGCATCGGACCCGGCTCGATCTGTACAACAAGGGTAGTTGCAGGAGTAGGGATACCGCAGATTACCGCAATATTGGAAGTGTTTTCTGTAGCCGTAAAACATAATATCAAAATGGTAGCGGACGGGGGGATCAAGTTCTCAGGGGATATTGCTAAAGCGCTTGCAGCTGGAGCGGACAATGTTATGATCGGGAACCTTCTTGCTGGAACTACTGAAAGTCCAGGCGAATTTGTGATTTACAAGGGCCGAAGATATAAAACATACAGGGGTATGGGATCTCTGGCAGCTATGAAGGAAGGATCAAAAGACCGTTATTTTCAGGATGAGTTCGAATCTGAGAAACTTGTACCGGAAGGCATAGAGGGGAGGGTACCATACAAAGGCGATCTTAAAGATGTTATTTATCAGCTTGTCGGCGGTTTAAGTCTTGCAATGGGTTATTGCGGATCCTCAAACCTTGAAGAGTTTAAAGCCAATACAAAATTCATTAAAATAACAAATGCAGCGCTCCGGGAATCGCATCCGCATGACGTGATAATTACTAAAGAAGCTCCAAATTATATGGTGGATTCTGAAGAATACTGACGGAAAAAGGGCTTGTTCTATGGAAGAATTCAGGTTTTATATAAGCGCTCTTGAAGCGGAAGTGAAAAAGGGTAAAAGCTATTGCCTGGTGGAACCGATTTATGATACCTCAATGAAGCTTCTTATCGGAACGCAGAAGGTCCTTGCCGATAAGGATATTGCAAAGCTGAAAGAAATGTATAAGGACGACCCTTACAAAACGATTTTTGTCCGGACTTCAATACCCCATTATATTGAAGATGAGAAAAGGATAAAATGGTCAGACTACATAATCACATTTTTTAAAAAAAGCGAGTATTCGAAAAAGATCACAGCTGATAGACTTGATTTTATTGTAAAATATATTGATTTTACGGTAAAGGAATCGGATTATATTGTCTTGAAGCTTTCACAGATGAAGACCTTTTCGAAAAAACTTTTTGAAAATTCGCTTTATACATGTTATATAGCACTACTGACATATTATAACTATGCGCTTTTCTCTAATTCCGGAATGATCGACGGATCTATCGTTGAGAACATCATAAGCGCTTCCCTTCTGCATAATGTAGGGTTCTTTAAATATGATGCTAAAATCCATGAGAAAAAACGAATAGAAATAAATCATATCCGGGAAAATTTTTATCAGCATACGATTGAAGCTTATAAATTAATAAAATCGGAAATGGGAAAGCATGATCTTCCTGATGATGTTTTACAGGCAATACTTAATCATGAGGAATTTGCTGATGGGAGCGGATATCCTAGAGGCCTGCAAATTAACGAAATACCGTTTCTTGCGAAGCTTCTTTCAATATCAAATTATGCAGCACTTCTCATTACAGGTGAATGGAGCATGAAAGAACGGGAGAACAGGGAGCATTATCAAAAATTCAAACAGGATAGAAATAAATTCGATCCGGAGCTGTTTGAGGCTCTGGACGCTGCATTTCAGATAATAATTTAAATCACTATTCTACCAGCTTCAGGCCTGTTTTTTCAATACCTTTCCCCTTCTCTGAGCCGGGAAGAATATATTTTTCAGCGTATTTTGTTAAAGTCTGTGCTTTCGTTGTGTTTTCATGGATATTGTTATTGATCTGCCCTATCGTTTTAAGAAGTGTCTCAAGTGATGATATATGTTTATCAGTGCTCTCTTTATTATCAAGCGATAATTTCCTGAGTTCCTTTAAAGCCCCTGAGAAATCGTATGTAGCATCTTTCTGTTCAGACATGGCCAGTTTGACCTCTTCAGTAATCTTCACCAGCTCCTGGGTGGATTTAAGTATTTCCTTGGCCCCGTTATTCTGTTCGGCTACAGCTACATTCAGCTGGCTGATAATCTGAACGTTCTGCTGTGAATAGGCAGTTATCATATCGAGGCCGACCCCGGCTTTTTCAGCGAGTTTAACAGAATCGTCAATTCTCCCTATGATCGTAGCCACAACATCGCCGATATCCCTGGCGTTCTTATTTGTGTCTTCAGAAAGCCTTCTTATTTCATCTGCAACGATAGCAAAGCCTTTCCCGGCTTCTCCTGCGTGCGCAGCTTCTATTGCAGCATTCATTGCAAGAAGGTTCGTCTGTTTGGTTATATTGGATATCAGCCCCAGAAGCTTCAAAATCTGCTGTGAATATTCAGCGACCTCACGGATGGATTGAATTGATGCCTTTACTGCGGTGCTGCCCTCTATTGAAACGCTGTTAAGGTTAGTTGAAATGCTCTTGGTCTTGTTAGACATTTCTGCTGTGTTCTCTATATTTCGAGCCATTTCCTCTATTGAGCTTGATCCCTCATCAACAGCGGCCGCCTGTTTGACCATATTGTGCATAATGCTTTCTATATTTCTTACAACCTCTTCGAGAGTTGCGGTCAATTCCTCGATTCCTGATGTAGCATTTTCTGATTCCTTGCTTAAATTGCCGGTTGATTCCCTGATCAAATTGATGTTGGGTTTAAGGAATACATCCAGGAGTTTCTGTGAATTATCAGAGGATTCTTTGAGATCAAGAGCAATATGGCCGACTTCAGACAGATCAGAATAAAAAGTGTCCAGCAGTATATTGAAATTCCTGGCAAGTTCACCTATTTCATCTGCGCGGGTATAAGCGAACTTTCGTGTCAGGTCGCCCTTCCCGCTTGAGATTTCTCCAATAAATTTTATCATCTGTTTTAACGGATATACCATATTCCTTGAATAGAAGTAAAGAAAAACTAACATAAAAAAGGTTATTAAAGTAAGTACCCAGGTAAATTTGGAGATAATATCGATCATCTCGCCTTTCAGTTTAGTGGCTTCTTTCTTAACAACAGTATCTATGTCATCAATATAAACTCCCGATCCGATAATCCAGTTCCATGGCTTATAGAGTTTAACATATGTTTCTTTAGGCTGATATTCAGTAAGCTGATTTGCTACAGGTTTAGGCCAGTTGTACTCAACGAACCCCTCGCCGTTAGATTCGCACATGTCGTTAAAAGCGACAAAAAGATTTTTTTTCCCGGGACCAACAGAATTGAATTTCGGATCGTTCAGAACCTTACCGTCAAGCTCTGGCGAAGTAGGATGCATTATCATTACGGGATAGGGTCTTTTTGTATCATTAATGAAGATATAACCGGTTCCCTCATCATATCTCATCGAGTAAAGCGCATTTGTGGCCGCAGACTTATAGTCATTCAGTGTCAACTTTTTCCTGACATTCTCAGCAAGATATGATTTATTATAACTATCTACAAGGTCGTAAGCAATACTGACAATGGCTTTTAGCGCATGCTCCCTTTCTGCAGTATAAGTATTCCTGAAGTCTATTATTTTGTTCCTGTCGTAATTTGATATTATGAACCAGAATGACAGTATAGCTACCGCGTAGAATAATAGAAGAGTTAGAAGATTTGTCAAAGTAAGTTTAGTACCGATTTTAAAGCCTCTCACGGAGTTCCTCCCGCCTTAATCACCCTTTTATGTAAGATCGACAAAATATATCAATACATAAATATAAAAAGGTACAATGGAAGATAAGGGATACACCGATATTGTATCAAAGCAATGGAATTATAGCAAAAATCCTGTATTCTATTCTGCCTGAAAATGAAAAATATTAATCTAAATAGGAAATCTCAGGAAGTTTTTAATGGTAATGTTATTACAAATTTTGTTCCCCTGCCCAGCCTGCTTCCCACCTCTATCTTTCCTCCGTGCAGCATGAGAATATGTTTTACAATCGATAAACCCAGTCCCGTACCTCCCAGGCTTTTTGAACGTGCCTTGTTCACAACATAAAAACGTTCGAAAAGGCGGGGTATATGTTCTTCTGCTATCCCGATGCCGGTATCCTCTATATCAACCCTGACGGATTCTTCATAAAGATAGGCATTAACGGACACCCCTCCTTTATCAGTATATTTAATCGCATTATCTATCAGATTTACAAACAATTGTTCAATTTGGAAAGGGTCTCCGTCAATTTCGGGAATGATGTCCGAGATTTTAATATCAAGGTAAATTTTTTTTATTTTTAAGGCAGTTGAAAAAATATCCTTTATATTGTGAAAAACTTCCTTAAGACTTACTTTCTCCTTTTCTATGAACTTAGGGGGTTCCTCAAGTTCTGAAAGAGTTAGGAGGTCCTGAATTATATTACCAAGCCTGACGACATTCCTTAATATGATATCCAGTTTGTGTTTCTTTTCAGAATCTTTTTCTTCCTCGAGAAGGGATTCAGTGAAACCCTTTATTGAGGTCAAGGGAGTTTTAAGCTCATGCGAAACATTGCCGACAAAATCTTTTTTTATCTTCTCCAGGTTTTTTATATCAGTCAAATCATAAAAAATCATAACAATTTCAGATGTCTTCATTACATAACTGAGATCCACCCTGTAAGTTCTGCCTGCATGGACGATCTCGCAGGAAAGAGATTTCATATCTTCCTGCACTTGACTGACAAGATCGCCCAATCTGGCGTTAATGATTATTTCCCAGTAATAACGGTCCTTTGCTATCCTGCACCCGAAAATGTCCATGAATACATTATTAGAAAGGATAATTTTGCCATTTTTGTCCAGCACTGCTATGCCTGATGAAATTGAGGATACTATGGCCAGCATTTCTTCTTTTTCCTGATTAAGTTCAGTAATACGGGAAAATAAATTGTCGGCCATATTGTTGAAAGCATCTGTAAAACCTTTAAACTCACCCTTAAAACTGGGAAAAATTCTCCTGGTAAAAGTACCTTCCCCGAAAGCCTTCATTGCTCCGGTCATCTCTCTTTTAAAAAATATTATTGAGCCCGATAACCTCAGCATCACTGCCGATATTAATGCAAGCATTGCTATAAGTATGATTATAGTTTCTGTTATAATTCCGTTATAGAAGGATTCCACAGGTTTTGAGAAGCGATCGATCAGTATATTTCCAAAAACTTTTCTATCCTTTAAAAGGGGTATATTTAATGAGACATTGGGAAATGCAGGACGTCTATCAGAATGGATTGAAAGACCATTGATATTATTAACGGAAATACCATCACCGGTTTTATCATAATAAATCCCGATGATATTTTCAATTTCATTTGTCTTATTATTAAGAAGAAGCTCACCAATTGGACCAGTCAGAGGATCATAATACAGTTTTATTTTTTCTTCCTCGATGCTTATGGCATAATCACGTATTTTTCCAATAGGGAAAATAAAAATAAGGAAAAATGAAAGAAGGAAAATAGTTATTAAAAATGCAAAAAATTTCAAAAATAATGGACTGGAAGGCATTGAACTATACTCCAACCAGGCAGGAACCTGCTTTGATCATAGCGGCCAGCGGGAATCGAACCCGCGCCTTTAGCTTGGAAGGCTAAGGTACTGCCACTGTACGATGGCCGCGTGAACGGGGTTAGAAAAGTATCTGCCTGAATAATATCGGGTGAAGAAGTCCGAAAAATATCGTAACGACCCCGGCCATCCCTTTATATTTCTCGACAAATTCATAATATTTCGCCTTTGAATCATCCGGAATATTTATAATTTCAATCATGCCGGGGTAGATAACCGCACTGTCGGCACACAGGATGAGAGACGGGATGAGAGCACCGAGGATCGGTGCGTTTGTTGCGACAAAATTCGGTGCGAAAAGATTCCAGATACCAACAATAAGACATATCAGCGCTAAAAAAAACCTTGCAGGACCTTTTTCGATAAAATTATCGATTTTTTCAAAAAAGCCCTTGCTGTTCGGAAAGGCCTTTATGGCAGCTTCACCTGAGAGAATAATGCCATAAAATAAAAGAGCGATTGTAAATAATACTACCCCAAGCATTTCCATACCTCCATATGGTGAATAATAAAAAATTATAGGCTTTCATCCCAAGAAAGTCAATTTTCATGTGCTTTAAAATGAGTTTTTGCAAGATTTTCAAACTCTTTTGCAGGCATTTCGGATTTCAGCCTCATGAAAAGCATGGAAGCGTCGTATCCACTTCCTCTTGGCAGAGTAATCTTCGAATGAATGGATTTATTTTCAATCCAATTTAAAAAGGAAAAACGTGCAAAAATGGAGGCGGCTGCTACTGCGGGAAAGCGCTCTCCCTTTTCAACTATTACTGTTTCGCAATTCATGCTTTCCCTGAACTTCCTGTTCAAGACTTCTGAGCCCGAGAACTTGTCAAGAATCAACGTTTTATAAGACTTGCTGTCGAATTGTCTTACAAGTTCAGTGTATTCATGGAACATCAGCAGATTCACATTCCCGAATTTTTTATATAAATTATTGTATTCACAGGGCTCTATTATCCTGACCCTGTGTTCAATGGAATCTTTTATCTCAAAATAGATTTTCCTGATTGAATGGTCGGTGATTTTCTTTGAATCCATTACGCCTGTTTTCACAGCTTCTTTTTCACTTAAACTGTCTAAAATTGCTGCTGCCAGAACGAGCGGACCGAAATAGTCGCCTTTTCCGGATTCATCGAGGCCAATTACAGGAAATTCAACATTAAATTCCTCCTGAGATAAGGGTAAAAATCTCTCCCACTCATTAAGTATACTCAGTATTTCATTTCCATCGCCCTGGAAAAAAACGCTCCCGTTTTTATAAAATATTATTGTCAGGTTATTGGATTTTGCCCTCCAGAAGGCATGTTCATTATTAAAAATCATGAATTTTTTTTTATTTAATAGACTGGAAATTTCATTTTGCCGTGACGGATCAATTCTAATTTTTTTAGAAACCAAGGTCAGAAACCTCTTGATTATTTGCCGCAATATTCTAAAGGGTAAACAGTTCAAAAGCAAATTTGACATTTAACTTTAATAAATTAAAATATATCGATGGTATTTATATATGGTTGAGTTGAAGAATGTAGTTGAGGATATTGTTTTCGATATGATAGACAGCCTCGACGAATCTAAAAGGGGCGAACTCGACAAGAACAAGAAAAAGGAGATCGCTGCCTATGTTCTCAACAGGCTCAAGCCGATGTATATTACAAGTAACAAGGGATTTAATAATATTATTCTTAAAAATCAAAAAGATCCTCAGTTTGTTGCCGATATTATGCTGAGGATCTCAGAAGCACTTAAAATAGTTATTAAATCCTCAATACAGAACACAGTTACTGAAAGCCTTGAAAGGAATAAACTGTATTATGTTTTCCCGAAAATTTACGGCAAAATAATATCTTCAAAGGATATACTTCCGGTAACTGAAGCACTCGTATTGCTTTTAATAGACAATATTCCTGCTCTTCCGATGTTTGAACTCTGGAAAAATCCTGTTGAGATTTTACCCCGGGACGACGGTGTTTTTTCCTTTGCACCAAAACCGATTATCGCCAACCCGCCGTTTGAAAAGAAAAATTTTATTGTTACAATAAAGATTGAAAAAGCCCGGGAAATGCATGAAAAGAAATTCGGATACGAGGTTATGCCATCGCTTTTATCCGATGACAATAATGAGCTAATCGAGAATGTTCTTCAATTGGAGGATGTTTATGTCCCGTTCTGATAACATTCTGAATAATCCAGTAACTGTAATTATCCTTATATTGCTGCTGATTTTTGCTGTCATGATATTTATACCCCAGAATGTACTTGTAAATATTTCAGAAACATTATTCAAATAGGAATTTAACTATGGCTGAAGAAATAACCTTTTTTTCAAAAATTGATGTCAAGTGCCCGGTTTGCGGCACTACCTTTAAAAGAGAGGAGCTTCTGACCGGCAGGGGAAGGCTATCGGCAGGTGATCTTACAAATGAACTCAGGAGGACATATCTTCCTACAAAGAAGTTCGGTAAAATAAATCCTCTTCTTTATCCCATAACGGTCTGCCCGACATGCCTTTACGCAGCAGATGATAGTGATTTTACGAACCTTCCATTCAAAGCTGTGCAGAATGTTAAAAATTATAAACCAGTAAGAGCTAGTTATCTGATAAAAATATTCGGTAAATTACCCGCTTACCGGGGAAAAAGGGATGTGGTCGGGGGTATTTCGAGCTATATCCTCGCTATAAGTTCTTATCCGTTTTTTGATAAGAAAAAATTTTCTCCTTCAATAAAAATAGGTATTTCTTATCTGAGAGCCTCATGGCTCTTTTCAGATCTTTTTCAGCAGACAAGCGACGCCAAATACCAGGAGTTGTCCCGGGCATTCAGTGTAAAAGCGATGGAATTCTACGAAATTGCGATATTGAATCAGTCAAAAGCTGTTGAGCCTATGGAGAATATAAGATCACTCGGTCCGGATACCGACAAAGATTTCGGCTATGACGGAGTTTTATATGTAAGCGCAGTACTCAAATTCAAAAATTCTCACCTGATTGAGGACCCCTATAAAAAACTTAAAAGTTATGAGGAAATCAAAAAAATATTGAGTAAAGTTTTTGGAATCGGTAAAAAAGCCAAGGAAAAACCGGAGGTCCTGCTTCTTTTTGCAAAGGACATTTACGAGAAAATCGGAGAAGAAACAGATATGCTTCAGAATTCACTTAAGAATATTGAGATCCCGAATAATGGTTCTGGCCAGGGCGGAGTCGGGAAGGCGTGAAACAATTTTCTGAAATTATGCCTTCTCTCATTTTATTAGCGATAATCTTTTTATTTAATACCTTCTACCCCGAGGAAACAACGGCTAATGCTAAAATCTATCTTGATGCCGGCATAAATCTATACAACCAGGAAAAGTATTTTGAGGCGATAGATTCTTTCAGGAACGCACTAGAGATCAATCCTTATTACGGTGACGCTTATAAATATATGGCACTGGTTTATTTCGCACTTGGTGAATTCCAGGCCAGTCTGGAAAATTCGCAAAACGCTCTGAAATATGCGAATAACGATCCGGATATTATGCTTATTCTGGCCAATTCATATCGTGAACTGGGTCATTATGACCAATCTCTTGAAGTCTACAATCATATCGTTTCAAATTTTCCAGCTTATGTTGAAGTCTATCGTAATATGGCTGAGCTTTATATGAAAATGAATAAACTACCCCTTTCGCTGTCCATGCTCGAAAAAGCAGATAGAATTAATAAAAATTATTGGAAGAATTATATATCTTTCGGCAATTATTACCTCAAAACAGGAAATGACGTCAAAGCACGTGATTATTTCCGCAAGGCGCTTGCCCTTAATCCGACTGAAAGACTTGTTTATGTAACCCTTGCGGATTATTACAGGTCTGTGAATGATTATGACGAAGCGATATCGCTTCTTGAAAGCGGCGAGAAACTTTTTAATAATTTCTATTCGGGCATCCTTCTTTTAGCGGACTGTTACCTTAATAAGGCCATGATTATGGGCAGCGGCTATGATAAGGCAATTGAGAAGTATTTATGGATAAGGAACAACGGACCTCAACAGGATAAGATTTTCATGAGCGGGCTGTTTTACAAGATGGGATTTGCATATGAAAAAATCAATACTGCAAAAGCGGTCGATTGTTATAAGGAATCACTGTCTTTGGAACCCGGGAACCAGTTTGTCAGAGACGCTTTCGAGTACTTTGTTATTAACAATTTCAGGGTTGACGCGCCGGAAAGGCATGATCTTTCGGCTTTTCATGTTGAGAGTTCAATGGAAGACATAAAAAAAGGTGAAAACAAGTCATATTTTTTAAATCTCAAGAGAGCGATTACATTATATCCGCTGGCAGTTGAGCCAAGACAAACTATGATCAATTATTATGAACAGAGGAAAAACTATTACGGTGCATATCAGGAATTGAAATCCCTCTCGATGGTAGATAGGAGTTATAAAGTCCAGGATAAGCTTGAAAACTATGAGTGGATGATTAAAAATGACAAAATCAAGCTTGAAAATCCCGATTACTTCTACTATAAAGGCTTGATCCTCTTAAGGAGTGATTTCTTCAATTTACCTACGATATATTCGGACATCGTTTTGTATAACTCCCTATATTACGGAAAATTCAAGTTTGCTACAATGGATTACCGAAAAGAACAAGGTATTAATTCTGTAATGGAATATTTAAGGGTGAACAATTATAGCTTCTTTGTCATAGGGGAACTTGACAAGTCGCTATCATTTCTGCAGTTTAAATTATTCGATAAAAACGGAAAACTGATAGACTCCTTTTCAGAAAATTACAGGATGGAGGAGATGGACACTTCAGTGAACCGTTTTTTAGAATGGATGGATAGAATTCTTCCATCTATCTGGATAATCGGAAGTGAAACTTCTCCGGGGGTTTATTACTTATCCTCCGGTGCGATGAACGGCATCGTCAGCAATGACAGTCTGGCTGCATTCGATACGGGCCAGGGTGATATCAAGCTGCTTTCGATATTAAAAATCAAAAATTTACGTGATTATTCTTCGGATATAACTATTGTTACTAATTATAAAGGAAGGAGTTATGGTTCTCTGGAAAGTAAATGCATAACTAAGAATATGTATTTGTCTCCTAAATACTTGACAAAATTAAAAAGAATTTTAGGATATTAGATCCTATGAGGAGGGCTTGATGGCGTGGAACGTGTTTTTCTGGATTGATGCCTTAATTGCGCTTTTCTTTTGCTGTCTTTTACTCATAGATGCATTCAAGTATAAACTGAGATTATTCACTATTCTGTCATTCTTTTATTTCGTCGTTCTGCTGAAATCCCTTTTATATGTTGCGATGGGATTAGGGGTTTTCCTGAGCACCAATGATCCAAAAATTAACCTCTACTATTTTATTTTCCAGGCTGCCGAACTGTTATACACCACAATGATCTTCTATCTGATGTCTTCAACTCAAAGGATCGCTATTGAAAAAAGGATCAGGGGGGTTGCTGTATTCAGCCTTTGCATGGCATTGGCAGGGATCATCTTTGCAGCGGTTATTGGGTACCTTTCCGTAAAGTACGGCGACAGCTCTTATCAAACAAAAATCGATGCTGTGGAGATCTTGAAAACATGGCTTGGGAACTGGATTTTCATTGCGGCAAAGTTAATTCTTATCATATTTGCCTGGGGAGCCGTACGGAGGATGTCGATTGGAATATCCGGTCATGTAAAGATCGTAGCGACCTACAGCGGTATTATTTATTTTTTCTTTGTAATAGAGATAGCTTACAATGTCCTGTCAGTTCTTAATTATTACCAGAGACCAATATGGTTCTCACTGCAATGCATTTCCATAATACTATTCAGCTTTTTTGCTTTCGGAGTTCATTCCGGATACGTAGAATCATTGAAAGAAAGGATTTTAAGCCTGATAAAGGAGAGAGACAGCCTTATACAGCTGATGAAAGAGATAAGCGTCGTGGTTGGCGGCGAGGAATTTGAACTTGAAACAGTTATCAAGATAATTGTGGATAATTCAGTAAAAGTGACGAATGCCCGCGGGGGTGTTCTTCTCCTGAAGGATAAAATTACTAACAGGCTTTCCGTTAGCTATATAAAGGGCCTGTATCCTCCAACAAAGACTCTGAAAAACATTCAGAATGTGACAGTAACTGAAAATATAATAATTGAAAAGCTGAAGGCTGAAAAAATAGCCATCGGAGAGGGCCTGCTCGGAGAGGTTGCAGAAACCGGGGAGGCTATATATATACCGGATGTTGTGAAGGATGAAAGATTCATTCAGACGGTAAGCGATCACATCCTTGTGACATCATTTTTAGCCGTACCTCTGAAGACAAAGGAAGATGTATTCGGGGTACTTTCCGTTGTGGATGATTCTAAATTCTTTCAGGAAAATGATCTGTCTTTACTGGAGACCCTGGGGGAACAGGCGGCAATAACAATTACACAGATCCAGATGTATCAGGAAGTCCTGGAGAAAAAACAGGCAGAAAAGGAACTGGGAGTTGCAGGTGAAATTCAGGCATCGCTTATTCCTCATTCCTTTCCCCAATCCGATAAATTCGAAATTTTCGGGTTTTCAATACCTGCTAAGGGTGTCGGTGGGGATTATTATGATTATATAGATTTTGGCAGCAATAAAGTCGCTCTGACAATGTTCGATGTATCCGGTAAGGGTGTGCCTGCGGCTCTTATCATGGTTATGATCAGAAGTATTTTAAGGACAGTTGCGACCCTGAATGAGGATACTAAAGATGTAATTGCCCGCCTGAACAATACCATAGCGGAAGAGATCGTTGAAGACCGTTATGCAACAGGCTTTTACTTGCTATTTGATGCGGAAAAAGGTATAATGAGCTATACTAATGCCGGGCATGGACCTTTGATATTATTCAGAGCCAATACGGATGAATTTGAGTTTCTCGATACCGAAGGGATGCCAATAGGGATCATGTCTGATATAGATTATGGGCAGAATTATACGATCCTTGAAAGAGGAGATATAGCTATTCTATATACGGACGGTATCAGTGAAGCTATGAATCAGCTGCATGAGGAATTCGGTCTGGAAAGATTTAAAGATGTTATCAGGAACAATAAAAAGGACGGCGCAAGGGAAATATGCAACAGGGTTCTGGAAGCTGTCACGACTTTCTGTGGAACTGCGCCTCAGCATGATGACGAAACGCTTCTGGTCCTAAAGAGCAGATGAGCTGTATAATGTTGAATTTTTCGGGAGGAATATATGGAGATTTACAGAAGAGAAGTGGGCGATGTGGTAATCTTCGATATTAACGGCGAAATTGATCTTTATAATGCTCCGGAAATCAAAGAAAAGATAAAGGATGAGATGAATAAGAACAAGGTTAATGTTATAATCAATCTTGACAGGGTTAGTTATATAGACAGTTCCGGCATCGGCGTACTTATTTCAAGCCTTTCAAATTTGAAAAAGATCGGTGGTGCCTTGAAGCTTATAAATGTTTACGCATCTGTAAGGAAGGTTTTCGAACTTACAAAACTAACGAGTTTTTTTGATATATATGATAATGAAAGCGATGCGTTGATTGCTTTCAGGTAATTTAAAGCACCTTTGTATGCGCCGGATTAATTTTGAATTATAAAATAAGGCATAAACGCCGCTCTTATTAAGAGTTCCGTTTGTGCCTATTTTATTAGATAAGCCTGAATTAAGGAGGTAAATATGGAAATTCAGAAGATCGATTTGCTTCAAAGGGATATACCTAGGGAGTGGTATAATATACAGGCCGACCTTCCGGTTGCATTGGACCCGCCACTCGGGCACGATGGGAAACCGATAGGCCCGGACCAGTTAAAGGTCATTTTTCCTATGGCTCTCATCGGGCAGGAAGTTTCCATGGACAGATGGATAAAAATTCCGGAAGAGGTTCTCGATGTCTACTGCCGGTACCGCCCGACTCCTATTTTCAGGGCAAGTCATCTGGAAAAAGCTCTTGGTACTCCTGCTAAAATTTATTATAAATATGAAGGCGTATCTCCCGCTGGTTCGCATAAACCAAATACATCGATACCCCAGGCTTATTATAATAAGATTGAAGGGATTAAACGCCTTACCACAGAAACTGGAGCTGGACAATGGGGAAGCGCCCTGGCACTGGCCGGTAGCCTTTTCGGTATTGAAGTAAGGGTCTATATGGTTAAAGCAAGTTATAATCTGAAACCGGCGAGAAAGCAGATTATGTCAGTGTGGGGCGCTGAATGTCTGGCAAGCCCGAGTAATATGACTGAATTCGGCAGAAAACTACTCAAGGAAGATCCTGATAATCCGGGCAGTCTCGGTATAGCCATCAGTGAGGCTGTTGAGGACGCGGCTTCGAGAAGCGATACCAATTATTCTCTGGGCAGTGTGCTCAATCATGTCCTTCTGCATCAGACTATAATCGGGCTGGAAGCAAAAAAACAGTTTGAATCCATAAAAGCCTATCCTGATGTTGTTGTAGGATGCATAGGAGGGGGCAGTAATTTCGGCGGAAGCGCATTCCCGTTCATTATGGATAAAATTCAAAACAATAAAAAAACAAAAATCATAGCCGCAGAACCTAAGGCCTGTCCATCGGTGACAAAGGGCGTATACGAGTATGATTATGGAGACACAGCAGGTATGGCGCCTATGGTAAAAATGTTTACTTTAGGACATAGTTTTATGCCACCGGCAATTCATGCGGGGGGACTGCGGTATCATGGAATGGCGCCATTAGTCAGTGCCATAGTAAGGCAGGGTCTTGCAGAAGCAAAAGCTTTTCATCAAAATGAAGTTTTCGAAGCAGGTGTTCTCTTTGCGAGGACAGAGGGTATAGTTCCTGCACCTGAAACGGCCCATGCAGTAAAAGCTGTTGTAGAGGAAGCTCTGTTAGCTAAAAAAGAGGGAAAAGAGGAAATTATATTTTTCAATTTCAGCGGACATGGTTTCTTTGACCTTGCAAGTTACCAGCTTTATTTGGAAGGAAAACTTGAGGATTACGAGTATCCTGAAGACGAAGTCAAAAAAGCATTGAGAGATCTCCCTCTTCATCACCTCGGAGGGGGGAATGCGTGAACTTTCAGGTAGGACCCTGGCCGTAATAGGAGCAGGCCTGCTTCAGATTCCTGTAATAAAATCAGCTAAAGAAATGGGGATTAAAACAGTTGTTGTTGATAAAAACCCTGCCGCTCCGGGCATAAGCATCGGGGATTTTTATATAAACTCAAGTACTCTCGATGCCGAAGCGACAAGCCTTTTGATTGAAAATTTCAGCAGGGAAAAGCAGAAGATTGACGGTGTGCTGACAGTGGGTACTGATGCATCATATACAGTTGCTGTATGTGCAAGAAAATTGGGTCTTCCGGGTATTGATCCTGAATCTGCCTTAAGAGCAACCGATAAATACCTGATGAGGAGTGCACTAAGAGCGGCCAAAGTGCCGGTGCCTGATTTTGAACTTGTGGATTCTTACCAGAAAGCAGTTGAGGCAATAGAGAGACTTGGTATAGATTGCGTCGTCAAACCACAGAAAAATATGGGCGCCAGGGGCGTCAGAAGAATAAACAATTTAGATGATTTAAAAGAAGGTCTTGACCTTGCCCTCAGATACTCAGATTCCGGAAAAGTCATAATCGAGCAATATATTGACGCTCCAGAACTCAGCATTGATGCTCTGGTCTATAACAGTGAGGCCTTTATTACAGGTATCGCAGACCGTATTATTGAATACGATCCGTATTTTGTCGAGACCGGGCATATTATGCCGAGCAATCTCCCTGAAGATCAACTGGTCTTTGCGGGAGAAACTTTTAAAAACGGGATCAAGTCTCTTGGAATAACGGCTGGAGCGGCCAAGGGCGATATTAAAATTTCATCAGGCTCCTGCTTCATAGGTGAAATAGCCGCCAGACTTTCGGGCGGCTTTATGTCTAATTATACATATCCGTATTCATCGGGAGTCAACCTGATGAAAAATGTAATCCTGATCTCTCTGGGATATCCGCCGGAGAACCTTGAAAACAGGAAAAAATGGGTATCGATCGAAAGATCTATTATTCCTGCTCCGGGGATTATAAGGTCAATCAAGGGCATCGATAAGGCAAGAAAAATTGAATTCGTCAGAGATATATTTTTCGATGGGAAGCCGGGTGACAAAGTAATTTCGCCCCAGAACAACCTTGATAAATATGGCCATGTCATCGTTTCTGCACCCTCTTACCTGGAAGCCCTGAAGGCTTCCCATGAAGCAGTAAGGATGATAAAAGTCGAAACAAGGGAGGATGATGATCAGCTTATCTCTGAAGCTTTTATCAGTGAAAATGCCCGGTTAAAATTCAATAACAAATGCGCTGTGTGTCCCGACTGCGACGGATATAGATGCAGGGGTATGATACCCGGCGTAGGTGGAACCGGGAATGGGAATGCTTTCATCAATGCTGTGAAAAATCTAAGAAAAATTGAGATTATTCCAAGATATATTAATGAAGCCAAAATTGTAGATACAAGCATAGATTTTTTCGGACTTCCCCTTTCCTTTCCAATTATTCCTGCGCCTATAACGGGGGCCATTACCAACCTGGGAGGGGCTATAGGTGAGCTGGAACTGGCGAGGGCTGTTGTCAAAGGGGCTAATCATGCTGGAGTAATCGGTTTTCTTGGAGACGGGGCAACCCCTATAAAATATAAATTGGGTATTAAGGTTATACTTGAGAATTTCGGAATGGCTGTTCCGATTTTTAAACCGCGCTTTGATAATAAACTTATTTTTGAGAGAATTGGTGAGGCTTTGAAGGCGGGTGCTATTGCCGTTGGGATGGATATAGACGCGGCATCATTTATGACAATGGAACAGAAAAGTCAGAATACAAGCACCAAAACAATAAGCGAGCTTAAAGAGCTTGTGGAATTTTCAAAAGTGCCTTTTGTATTGAAGGGGGTATTATCAACGGCTGACGCCGAATCAGCATTAAAAGCAGGCGTAAAGGCTTTGATAGTCTCAAATCATGGAGGGCGGGTTAACGATAATCTCGTCGCCCCTGTTGATGCTCTACCGGAGATCAAAAAGGCTGTCGGAAATGACGCTTTTTTGATCCTTGACGGAGGGATCAGGAGTGGCAGTGACGTTCTAAAGGGGTTAGCCCTTGGAGCAAATTGCGTAATGATAGGGAGACCTGTCATGATTGCAGCAGTCGGAGGCGGTGTACAGGGAGTCAGACAGTACCTTATCAAAATCTCGAACGATCTCAGGAAAAACATGACCTTCACTGGTATTAAATCAATCTCAGAACTTATTAACAACAGGGCGATGCTGAAATATGTATAGATATATTTATGGTCCTGTACCTTCCAGAAGACTCGGCATATCTTTAGGTGTGGATATTCTTCCCAGAAAGGTATGCAATTTCAATTGTGTTTACTGCGAATGCGGAAAGACTATGAAACTGGTTACAGAAAGGACGGAGTATTATCCCTCCGATAAGATCCTGTCTGAAATCAGGGATTTTTTAGGACAAAACCCTGCCCCTGATTTTATAACTTTTTCAGGTTCGGGTGAACCGACTCTTCATTCCGGCCTTGGATTCATGCTCGGTTCACTGAAAAAGGAATTTCCGTCCATAAAGATAGCCGTTATTACCAATTCAAGTCTTTTGAATCTTAAGGAAGTCAGGGATGATCTGCTTCATGCCGACGTGGTCCTTCCCTCTCTTGATGCGGCCTCTGAAGAGGCCTACATAAAAATAGACAGGCCGCATCCTCTGATTAAATTAAGTAATGTTATAGAAGGCATTGCTGAATTTTCAAGGGTGTTTAAACTATCAGGGTTACTCAAGGCTCTTTGGCTGGAAGTTTTCATAGTTGACGGGATTAATACCGATGATTATAATATTGCAAAATTACGCAGAGCCATTTTGAAGATTAAACCTGACAAGATACAGCTCAATACACTTGACAGACCCGGGGCTGAAGAATGGGTGAAACCCGCGGACAGTGACATAATGGAAAATACAAAAATAAAATTGAATTTGAAAGGGATCGAAATCATAAAGAAATTTAGAAAAAGGGAGGAACTGAAGACATACAGAAAAGATATTGAAAGTGCAATTGTAGATACTCTCAGGAGGAGACCGTCTACTATAGAAGACCTGAGTATGGTAATTTCAATTGGCGAAGAAGAAATTTTGAAATATATGGATATATTAACCTATGACAAATTGATAAAAGCCGAATTTATAAACAGCCTTGGCGAAAGGGGAATTTTCTACAAACTTTCCCAGGTCTGATAATTTAATAATGGGAGATTTACTATGGAATGTCAGAAATCGTTATTTTTTTTAAAGTCAGTCCTTTTAATTTTAAGCACTATCGTAATGCCCCTTTCTTTAATATCTGCCACTGATTATGTCAATGTTTATTATCTTCCCTCTGGAAAAAACGAGTATGTTTTTTATGCGGATAATGTGAATTACTGCCCCATTCAAATAATGGTTAATTTAAAAAATTCTGAACAGCTCTGCTTAAGCACTCATCTTCCTTTCTATACAATTCTTAAACCCCAGGAAAAGGGCGAATATCTGTTCAGTGTTATAACATATCAGGACCCGTCGAACAGCCTTGTTTTTACAGTCAATGAGGCAATGGGCGATCCCGATGTAAATCCGGACCTGAATTATATATATTTTATTCCCTATGAGGAGGGCACGAGCCACATGATTAACCAGGGCTATAACGGAAGGATTTCACACAGGGGCTGGATAAGGTATTCTCTGGATTTCAGCATGTGGGTTGGCACCCCTGTCTGTGCGGCCAGGGAAGGCATAGTCGTTGATGTTAAGCAGGATTCCAGCTTTGGCGGATTCAGATTCAGGTATCTCAATAATGCCAACTATGTAACCGTTTATCACAAAGATGGTACTTTCAGCGAGTATGTTCATTTGATGAAAAATGGAAGTTTGGTTAATATCGGTGATGTGGTGCATAAAGGTCAGATCATTGGTTTCAGTGGAAACACAGGATTCACGACCGGGCCCCATCTTCATTTCATGGTTTTTAAAGCAGTTACGATGGGCAGAGAGACCATCCCTACTACATTTTTAGGCCCGAATAATTCCAGAATAAGCCTTTACAGCAGAAAATTTTACGAGTCCTATCGTTCAGAAGCGCAGAATATAGCAAAGAACAATTCATCAAATCAGGTTTCAACTAACAGCAGTGAAACAACCGATTCAAGTCTCGGAGGTTTATAATAGTCGGGGGATATAAAGAGTATGTCTTTGGAGAAATTCAGTTTTCAGGCTGAAAGCAGGCAATTATTGAATTTGATGGTGCATTCCATCTACAGTAATAAGGAAATATTTTTAAGAGAGCTGGTATCCAATTCTTCAGATGCAATTGACAGACTTCGCTTTGAATCTATTACAAAGCCGGAACTGCTTCTGCCTGGAGAAAAATTTGAGATCCGTCTGGAGGCGGACGCTGGGGCAAGAACTCTTACCATCAGCGATAATGGAATAGGTATGAGCCATGAAGACCTCATTGAACATATAGGAACAATAGCCCGTTCTGGCACACAGGAATTTTTAAAAAATCTGAAAGAAAATAAATCGGACTCCTCAGTAAATGAAATGATCGGGGAGTTTGGTGTAGGTTTTTATTCAGCCTTTATGGTGGCCGACCTCGTGACTATAGATACAAAAAAAGCGGGTGGAAAAGCTGCTTACCGCTGGGAATCTGACGGAGAGGGTGAGTATACTCTGTCGACTTCTGAAAAGGAAAATCATGGCACTGTAATAACACTGCACCTTAAACCTGTCGATAGTGAAAACGGGATTGAGGATTTTACTGATTATTATACAATTTCAAACATAATAAAAAAATATTCCGACTTTATCAATTATCCGATCATAATGAAGCATGAAAGCGAGGAGATTGAGAAAGATACCGAAGGAAAACCTAAGAAAGACGGGAAAAAAGTCAAAGTAACCGAAGACACAATTCTTAATTCTATGAAGCCAATATGGATGAGGCCGGCATCGGAAGTTAAACAGGAAGAGTATAATGAGTTTTACAGGCATATCTCACATGACTGGAACGATGTTCTGAAGACAATCTATTACAAAGCAGAAGGGACCCTCGAGTTTCATTCCCTGCTTTTTATTCCTTCCAAGGCCCCTTTTAATCTATTCTACCAGGGTTATAAAAGCGGTCTTCAGCTCTATGTAAAAAAAGTCATGATTATGGAGGCTTTTGAAGAACTTCTTCCAAAATATTTTAGGTTCATTAAAGGTGTTGTCGAATCTTCTGACCTTCCGCTTAATATTTCACGCGAAATGCTCCAGCAGGACAGGAATGTTTCGCAGATCAAAAAAAGTTTGACTAAAAAAATAATTGACAGCCTGCTTGAAATGTACTCAAATGAAAAGGATCTTTATAAGAAATTCTTTAAAGAATTCGGTAACGCCGTTAAAGAGGGAGTAATATCAGATTATGAGAATAAGGAAAAACTTGCACAGCTGATATTGTTTGAATCTAGCCAAAGCACAACGGATCTAACCAACCTTGATGAATATATAGAAAGAATGAAAGACGGCCAGAATCATATTTATACACTCACTTCAGAAACGAGAAACATAGCAGAAAATTCCCCTCATATTGAGGCTTTGAAAAATAAAGATTATGAGGTCATTTTTCTGCTCAGTCCAATAGATGAAATAATGGCAGGTTCACTTAATGAGTACAAGGGAAAGAAGATAAAAGCGATTGAAAAGGGCAATCTTGATCTGGATAGTCCTGATGAAAAGATAAAAATTGAAACCGAGATAAAATCCAAACAAAAAGAGTTCGGAGAACTGCTTAAATTCCTTCAAGCGAAATTGGAGAAAGACATTAAGGAAGCGAGAATTTCATTGAGGCTGGTGAATTCTCCAGCCTGCATAACCGGTGATGAGTTCGACGTAAGCCCCAACCTTGAAAAGATAATGAGAAAAGATGCAGATGAATCGATTCCGCATAAAAAAAGAATAATGGAAATAAATCCGAACCATCCTCTGATACTAAAGATCAAGGAAAGATTTGAAAAAGACAAGCTTGATACAGTCCTAGAGGATTATGCCGAACTTTTGCTGGGCTACGCTCTTTTAGCGGAGGGCGCTGATCTTCCAGACCCAGTAAAATTCAATAAAATTATGATAGGTTTAATGGAAAAGGGCATTTAATCGGCATAGTCGCGCTTCTTTCCCTCCCTGATTTCCACCCTCCGGATTTTGCCGCTGATCGTTTTAGGAAGTTCTGATACGAATTCGATTATTCTGGGATATTTATAAGGGGCGGTCACCTTTTTAACATGTTCCTGGAGCTCGGCTTTCAAGTCTTCGCTGGGAGTATAACCCTTTGCAAGCGTAATTGTAGCCTTTACAACCTGACCCCTATCGGGATCCGGGACCCCTGTTATGGCGCATTCCATAACAGCGGGGTGTTCCAGAAGCGCGCTTTCAACCTCAAAAGGGCCTATTCTATAGCCTGAACTCTTTATTAGATCGTCCGCTCTGCCTACAAACCAGAAAAAACCGTCCTCATCCTTCCAGGCCATGTCTCCGGTATAATAAAAATTTTCATGCCATGATTTCCTGGTGAGTTCTTCATCGCGATAATAACCATCAAAAATTCCCCATGGTTTATTGGGATCTGTCCTGACCGCGATCTGTCCTTCTTCTCCGATTTCGCATATTTTGCCTTCGTCATTAAGCAGAAATATATCATAACCGGGAGAAGGCTTGCCCATCGAACCGGGTTTCGGTTCCATCCATTTGAAATTGCCTATAGTGACAACCAGTTCTGTCTGGCCGTATCCTTCCATCAGTTTTAATCTTACCATTTCCAGAAAACGGTTGTATACCTCCGGATTAAGGGGTTCTCCCGCAACAGTACAGTATTTAAGTTTCGAAAAGTTATACTGGGTCAGGTCTTCCTTGATGAGATACCTGTAGATCGTAGGAGGCGCACAAAAGGTAGTGACCCCGTATTTTTCTATAATGCCGAGAAGGTCTTTCGGTTTAAATTTTGAACCGTAATCGTACACAAATATTGCACTCCCGCATAACCATTGCCCGTAAAGCTTTCCCCATGCGGCCTTTGCCCACCCTGTATCCGATACTGTCAGGTGAAGTCCATTATCCTGAACATTCTGCCAGTATTTTGAAGTAATGATATGAGCCAGCGGATATGTAAAATTATGGGCTACCATTTTCGGCATACCTGTTGTGCCGGATGTAAAATACAGCAGGAACATATCAGTGTTCTTTGTCGCCTCATTTCCGACAGGACGTTCAAAATGCAGGCCGTCTCTTGAAATGGAACTTTCAAAATCATACCATCCATCAATGTGCTCACCCTCTATCTTTACCTTTAATTTAAGTGTGGGTGATTGTGGCTGGGATTCCTCGATATGTTCCAGGACCTCCTTATCGCCTACCGAAACGATCATTTTGATATCGGCGGCGTTGTTTCTGTAGATAATGTCTTTTGTGGTCAGAAGATGAGTGGCCGGTATCGCGACTGCGCCGATTTTGTGAAGTGCCAGCATGCAAAACCAGAATTGATACCGCCTTTTTAAAATCAGCATAACCGGATCGCCTTTTTTTATTCCAAGCGAGCTAAAAAAGGCGGCTGTCCTGTCGCTCTTATCCTTAAGCTGGGCAAAGGTAAAAACCGCTTCCTGACCGTTATCATCGCACCAGACGAGTGCAGTTTTATCGGGATCTGTTTTTGCCCATTCATCGGCTACATCATATGCGAAATTAAAATTATCAGGTATTTTGATACTGAAATTATTATAAAATTCATCGTAGTCTTTAAAATTGGTTTTATTAAGATATTTCTCAAGCATAAAGACCTCCCGTTTTTTTATTTATTATAATATCACTGCAAGGAATCTGGCTTGTTGATTATTAAGGGATATCATAGCATGCTTATATCCCGAATTGAAAAACAGGCTATCGCCTTCTTCAAGGGTAACATTATATGGCCCGATAAATACTTTCAGCGAGCCTGATATTACATAATTGTATTCCTGTCCGTCATGAGAATAAAAACTGAGCGGGGTATCTTCACTCTTTGGATCGACGGTTACAAGAAAAACCTCAGCTTTTTTATCTATGAAGTTGTAAGCAAGGTCCTGATATTTGTATTCTTTTCGGCGATCTGTCGAAAGCCCCCTGTTTTTCCTGACAACACTGAATATCTTGAGCTTAGGCTCCTCTCCTGTCAGCAGGGCTGTCATGTCTACATTGAATTTCCCTGCAATCTGGAATAAAAAACCTATTGGAATATCGGATTCACCGCTCTCATATTTCTTGTATTCCTCGATGCTCACCTGAAATTCTTTGGAAAGGGTTTCAAGAGATATTCCGTTGATATCTCTCAGTTCTTTGATCCTTTTTGCAATATTAATAATATCAGGCAACATAGAAACCTCCTGATCAGAAAAATAAAATAAATAAAAATCTAACTTTTTTATCTTATTATAATTTTTGATATCTAGCAATAAAAAAGTTATTTATTTATCTGCATCAAAAGTCAGCAGAGGATACAAAAAATTGATAAATTAACAATTGCGATTTAGAATCTTGTCTGCTGTTTTTCGGGCTGTAGCGCAGTTTGGCTAGCGCGCTTGGTTCGGGACCAAGAAGCCGAGGGTTCAAATCCCTCCAGCCCGAAATTGATTATCTTCTAATTTAAGTAAAATTTTCATATGTAAAGGCTAATCAAATTCCAGAATTCTCCGAAATTAATATAGTGCTGAGAACAAGGATGTTCTCAAAAAATATCAAGGAGGATGTCATGATCATCAATCACAACATCAGTGCCATCTTTACCCAGAGACAGCTGTTTGTCAACGGCAGAGACAGCGACAAAGGCATTGAAAAGCTCTCCTCAGGTATGCGCATCAACCGTGCGGGTGATGATGCGTCAGGTTTGGCAGTATCTGAAAAGATGCGGAGCCAGATCCAGGGCTTGAAAAGAGCCCATATGAATGTTATGGATGGTATTTCTTTCCTTCAGACAGCTGAAGGATATCTCGAAGAGACCCATAACATTCTCCAGCGTATCAGGGAACTGGCTGTTCAGGCTGCAAACGGGATTTACAGCACTGAAGACAGGATGCAGATCCAGGTTGAAGTATCCGAACTCGTTGCGGAAGTAGACAGGATAGCTTCACATGCTCAGTTCAATGGTATGAACATACTGACGGGAAGATTTGCAAGGCCCACTGGCGAAAATACCGTTATGGCAAGCATCTGGCTCCATATTGGAGCGAATATGGACCAGAGGACCAGGCTTTACCTCGGCACGATGAATTCCCAGGGGCTCGGTTTGAAGTCCCCTGTGGGAAACCCTCAGACTGCATCATTCATCAGCATCTCGACTCCTGATAAGGCTAATATGACCATAGGTATGGTCGATCTCGCTCTTTTAAAGGTTTCAAAGCAGAGAGCAGATATGGGTGCGTACCAGAACAGGCTTGAAAAAGCCTCAGTAGGTTTACTGGTTGGCTATGAAAATCTCCAATCAGCCGAATCCAGGATAAGAGATTCGGATATGGCTGAAGAAATGTCCAACTTTGTAAGGTCTCAGATCCTTTCACAGGCTGCAACAGCGATGTTATCGCAGGCCAATCAAAAACCTCAGCTAATGCTGCAGCTTTTGAGATAATCGAAATGATTAGAGGCGGCGCGCAAGCGCCGCTTTTTTATGGCAAAGAGGTTATGCCATGGTCTTCGGTCATTCGTTTTTGAAGGATATAGAGGCTTATTCCGATCAGAATGAAAAATGAGAAAGCCGTAGGCGGAAGCCAGAAACCTCCGTCGATAAAAGAAGCCGCAAGGTAGGAAAATATGCCGATGTTATATACTGAAAGCTTAAGCTTCTTTAAAAATGTCAAAATATAGAACATGAAAATAAAAGCGAAAATAATACCCGAATTGACGAATATATAAACAAGTGTTATTTCATAACCCCCACTGTTGTTAGGGTTATTAAAGAAACATCCGAACAGGAACTGCAGTATGCCTTTCTGCTCTATCAGGTAATGAATGTACTTTATAAAATACAGTATTCTCTCATTTGACAGTAAATTCCTGGCAAGCAGCTTTGTTACAATTAGTGAATGAAACAATTTGACGTCATTTATTATGAAAAGAGAGATTATAAAAAGTATAACCGGTACCAATATAAGCGAAATTATCTTAACTTCCTTATTCGGGCCAGAAGAATTCTTAATATCCAGGATGGTAATAGCAAAAATCAGCAGCAGGGATACAATCAGACCGATATAAACAGTTTCTGAAGCTGTAAGAAAACAGATAAAGACATATAATAAAATTGACGAATAATACAGGATTTTCATCGGCAGTCCTTTCCCATTCCTCAGAAAATATAGGGCAAACCATGAAAGTAAAATGTAGTTCACTCCAAAAAGGTTGCCGTTCTGGTAGGTTGAAGAGAGTTTAAGATATTGAAGTTCCGGAATAAAATTATGTTTTGCCCAAAGGTCCAGACTTGAGTGAGGGTTCAATTTGACCGCCTCCGCATAATTATAAGTTACTCCCGGGATGATCGTGTTAATATCACCAAATATTTTTTGCACCAGTCCGTATAATGAAAGAAGAAAGAAAGAACTGAGGATAATAATTTTAAAATGAGCTGGTTTGATTTTAAGATATTTTGCAGTGAAAATAAGAAATGGTGATGAAAGGGCTATAAAATAAGGAGCATATATATCCGGTATGTTTGAGTATGGTGGAAGTTGCCCCTCCAGTAAAAAATCAGCCAGGAAGACTATGAGAAAAGAGGCGTAATAAATAAGTGTTAATTTTTCTTCCCTTTGCCTGAAATTCTTCAGGGTAAGGTAAAAAGTCATGGGGAGATATATCAGAATGGCAAGCATTGCCGATATATACAGGGGAAAAATCCCGATTTTCGTCCCTGCCTTGGGCAAGGCGAAATTCAGAAAAAGAAAGATAAACGTGAGTATCCTTAATATCATCTTCTTACCGGAGCCTTAATAGCGGTAATGATCCGGTTTATAAGGACCTTCTTCGGGAACTCCGATATAGTCCGCCTGTTTTTTTGTAAGCCTTGTGAGCTTGACACCGATCTTTTTCAAGTGCAGCCTGGCTACTTCCTCGTCAAGCAGTTTTGGAAGGCGGTAAACCCCTGGTTTGTAAATATCTCTGTTTTTCCATAGGTCGACTTGTGCCAGTATCTGGTTTGTAAATGAATTGGACATGACGAAAGAAGGATGGCCCTTTGCACATCCCAGGTTTACAAGCCTGCCTTCGGCTAAAAGGTATATAGAATGGCCGCCGGGGAAAATATATTTATCTACCTGTGGTTTTATGTTTACCTTTTTTATTCCCGGATAAGAGTTTAATTCCGCTACCTGTATTTCGTCGTCAAAATGCCCTATATTGCAGACTATGGCCTGGTCTTTCATCTTGGCCAGATGTTCAATTGTAATAATATCCCTGTTGCCCGTAGCTGTTACGTAAATGTCCGCAAAATCAATAACGTCTTCAACTGTTTTTACCTCATAACCCTCCATGGCAGCCTGGAGAGCGCAGATAGGATCGATTTCAGTAACAATAACACGGGCTCCGAATCCCCTAAGTGATTTTGAAGAACCCTTGCCTACATCGCCATAGCCGCAGACAAGAGCTGTTTTACCGGCAATCATGACATCTGTAGCACGTTTTATTCCATCTGCCAGGGATTCCCTGCATCCATAAACATTGTCGAATTTAGATTTAGTAACTGAATCATTGACGTTCATTGCGGGTACTAGAAGTTCTCCCTTTTCCATCATCATGTAGAGCCTGTGCACCCCAGTGGAGGTTTCTTCCGAGACCCCTCTCCATCCGCTGACTGTATTCTGCCAGAATGAACTGTCATCTTTTTGGATCTGCCTGAGAAGATCCATTATAACCTCTTCCTCGTGACTTGAAGCTTTTTTTGAGAGAAGAGAAGGATCTTTTTCAGCCGCAAAGCCCTTATGAACAAGAAGGGTCGCATCTCCGCCGTCGTCTACGATGAGCTGGGGACCTTTGCCTGCCGGAAATGTCAGGGCCTGCTTTGTGCACCACCAGTATTCTTCAAGTGTCTCGCCCTTCCAGGCGAAGACGCTGATCCCGGTTTTTGCTATAGCCGCAGCAGCCTCATCCTGTGTAGAAAATATATTGCAGCTTGCCCACCTTATATCAGCGCCAAGCTTTACAAGTGTTTCGATAAGAACAGCCGTCTGTATTGTCATGTGAAGCGATCCGCTGATCCTCACGCCTTTCAGTGGCTTTTCAGAGCTGAACTTCTCCCTGACCGCCATCAATCCAGGCATCTCGTGTTCGGCAATTTCAATTTCCCTTCTGCCTAATTCTGCCAGGGATATGTCTTTGATTTTGTAATCCATTAAAGTCCTCTTTGACAGATATTTGATACAGCTATTTCTATATCATAATTAAAGATATTATAAGTTACAAAGGATTTGCCGTCAAATTATTCCATTCAGACGGCTGGTATCCATTATTTGAATTCAACTATGGTAGCGCCCCTCCCGCCGTTTATCTGCCCGGCGTCGTAAAAAGTTTTTACGGCAGGGTTTTTAGACAGTATTTTTCTGACGATTTCTCTCTGAACCCCGATACCCTTGCCATGGATGATCCTGACAGAATGGTATCCATTTTCCACTGCTTTTTTTAGATAGGAAACAACTAATCGGGATATATCCTTCGGGGAAAAAGCGTGAAGATCAAGCTCCCCTGTAAGTTCAACTTCGATTAATTCATTCAGGCCGTTTATATCAGCCAGTTCCATGGGTTTATTTAAAACATATGCAGGTTTATAGGGAAGATCCTCAGGTTCGAAAAACCCCCATTTTGCAAAGGCGTAATCTATACCGCAGTTTGCTGCAAATTCACAGTCGACAGGACTGTCGCCGATCATCAGGCAATCGTCTTTATCGAGATTTATGCCTTCATGCCTGTATAAATCTATAACCTTGTCATAAGGGGCAATGGAGGGTTTGAGCATTTTTACATCGTCTTCAGTTATAATGTGATTGAAATAATCGATGATTCCCAATGATTTCAGGGTCATTTCAGTGCCTCTTCTTCCCTTGTTAGTGATGATAGACAGCAAAACCCTCTTTTTCAGCAGCTCAAGCAATTCAGGTATCCCCTTAAAAAGGCACTGGTACTTTTCCGCATAATTAAAATAATAACCCCTGTAGACTTCCATTATTTCTTCCGTTCCGGCATTAACACCAAGATTTTGAAGAATCGGTGCAAAGGACAGACCGATGAATTTTTTTGATTTCTCGTAAGGAAGGATTTCTGAACCGAAGTGTGTAAGGGTATCGTTTAACGCCCTGCATATGGCTTCGTGACTATCTATGAGAGTGCCGTCCAGGTCAAATAAATTGAGCATGTATTTCATAATGTTCCTTATCGCCACCGAAACTTTTCAAAAGAATCGTTATTTTATATAATATACCGAAGGTTGTAAAGAAAATCATGGAGATATTATGTTTCTTGGAACGTTTGTTAACACAGCGGCTGTAATGACGGGTAGCCTTATAGGCATCTTTTTCAGCAGGAAGATTCCGGAAGCTGTTACCGGCATAATTCTTCAGGCCATTGGCCTTTGCACTCTGGCAATTGGTATAACTATGATCCTGAAGCTGGAAAATATTCTGATCCTCATATTCAGCCTGATAATCGGGGGTATCGTCGGTGAAATTACCTCTCTGGAAGAGAGGCTTGACGGCCTGGGGGATAGGCTAAAAAAGAGGCTGAAATCCTCAAACAGCAGATTTGCTGAGGGCCTGGTTGGTTCTTTTTTGATATTCTGTATAGGTTCAATGACAATACTGGGTTCCCTTCAGGAGGGACTCTATGGCGATCATACCCTTCTTTTTACAAAATCAATGCTGGACGGATTTGCGGCAATAGCGCTTGGTGCGGCTTTCGGAAGCGGTGTCTTTTTTTCAGCGTTTGCACTTTTATTATATCAGTGTTTTCTTACCTATGTGGCAAAACTGGCAGGCACTCTTTTCCAGCCTTATATAATTAATCAGATCATAGCAATGGGCGGATTGTTGATCCTGGGGATAGGGTTCAACCTGCTTAATATTAAGAAGATTAAAACGGTAAACCTTCTTCCTGGTCTTGTTTTTATAGTTATCTTCTCTGTTATTTTCGGGAAATGACTGAACGTTGATTGGCAGTGATAATATGAAAGACAGCTGGCTGGAATTATTCTCAATTTACCTTGAAATAAAGGACAGTGTAGGGCAAAGGCTCAGTGATTTCAGGAGGCTTAAAACTTATGGAAGCGACGCTGAGATATTTGAAGAGCTCGTTTTCTGCCTCCTTACCCCCCAGTCCAGGGCAAGGCAGGCGGAAAAGGCAGTCGAGATATTAAAAAAGGAGCATCTGCTTTATAAGGGCGACGCTCAGAAGCTTTCAAGCAGGCTCAATGTCGTAAGGTTCAAAAATCACAAGGCTCAATATATCTGCGATGCGAGGGCTATGTTCTGCCGGAACGAAATGCCTGATATTAAAAAAAAAATTGACTCTTTTGCGGGAAGTATTGAACTCAGGGACTGGCTATCCGGAAATATCATGGGTATTGGATACAAGGAAGCGAGTCATTTTGTAAGAAACACAGGATTTTTTACTGATGCGGCGATACTTGACAGGCATATTATAAGGAACCTTAATTCACTCGGAGTGCTTGAGAAAGCGGAAACAAATCTGACCAGGAAAAATTATCTTGATATAGAAAAGACAATGAAAGGATTTTCAAACAGCATAGGCATCCCTATGGATTATCTGGATTTCGTGCTTATGTATAAAGATACGGGCGATATTTTCAAATAAAACAGGCTTTCATAGATTATCAAGAAGCGCCCTGCGATTGGATTGAATAATCGATTCATTAGTGATCCTGATCATACTCTGGCTTAATTCGGAATTAACCTGTTGCATGACCTCATAATTTAAAACTTTAACTGTAGAGGGGTACTCAAGTCTCAGGTTTATGCCTTTATTCGAAGTGCCTGAGTTTCCCTGGCTGTCATCCCATATTGCCAGTTTTGATGTCTTCAGAAGTGGAGGCCCGTATTTTTCCTGGAGTTTTTCCGATAGGGAGGGAAAATCAAAATAACCGGGGTCGAATTGAATTGTTATACCGTATGCGGAATTTTTATAAAACTGGACATAGAGGCCGTCTATAAAGGGATAATAATCTGCCTTAATAATAAATGGAACTGCATCGTTGATTTTTCCGAAAAAGCGCGATTCATCAATCTTGAGAAGAGAGCCCTGGCTGAGAACATTTGTTACTTCTGATTCTGACATTCCGAGTTTAATGCCAAGAAACACAAAATCTTTTTTAAGCGAGAATCCTGAAACAGAGGCAAGGCAAAAAAAAATCAAAAGGGATGCTATTCCCGCAGGCAACCTCAGGAAAAACATTCGAGATCCTTTTTCAATACTTCAATCTTATCCATCATTTGTTTGATCTCCTTGTTCTCCCTGTCCATTGTTTCTGTTACAATTTTTTTCTGCTCTATACTGCTTAACTTTTTAATTGATTTTTCCAGATATAATATCTTCTCTTCATGTTCATGGATCTTTTTTAGAATGGTCAGCTTGGCTTCCTCGGACAGCTTGCCTCCTTTCGATCTTCTCTCAAGAGATCTCATAGCCACTTTCGCTATTTCACGCACATATGAGGGCTGTTCATTATCATTTATTAGATACTTGAAATATGCAACGAGAGCTTTGTCTAGCTGACTTTCCTTTATAATACCCTTTCTCAGGAGAATATTTCCGATCGGTTCCTGGTAATTGGATTTTTTCCTGTTCGTTTCCTGTTCTTTAATGGCGTTATCCATCTGGGCTTCGGATATTAAATCCATCTTCACCATTATTTCACCGATTTTCATCACATTCCCTCCGATATAGAGGATCATCAAAGTGGGTTTTTTATTTTACACTCTATATTTTGCTTTATTTTATGATTTTGTCAACACTTTTCAACACTATTTTTACATATATTAACATCTGTTTTCAACAGACAGAGCATACAATCTTTGTTAGATATCTTTTGTATATATCCTGTATGTTTTATAGCTGTCAGCCTTAAGGTGCTTCATAGAATCAAGCATCTTTTCATTGGTTTCAACAATAAGCGATTCTTCGGCTTCAACAAAACCGAGTTCGATGCCTTTTTCAATGACGTTCATAATCATAGCAATTTCAATGCCGAGATGGCGGTATTCCTCAAGAACACCCATGGCTAAAAGTCTGAAGCGGTTTGTATTTTTTATACGCAATAGATGGATAAACCCGAATGGAAAGAGCCTTCCATTCATTTTTTTTACTGCCACGTTAGCGTCATAAAGCGATAGAGCAACCCCCACAGGTTTTCCCTTGTATTCGGCAAAAAATGTCAGCCTGTCAATAAACATCATCTTAATGGCTTCAGTCATCCGGCTGAATTCACGGTCGGTAAAATTCACATGACCCCAGTTGCTGTTCCATGCATTATGGAATATTGTCTTGAGTTTTTCTGCATGTTCGGCAATATTCCTGCCCTTCATTGAATATATGTTGATAGCCGGGTTTTTCAGAACCCTTTCGCGGATTTTTAAATAACGGGGATCAAGGAAGCGATCTGTTTCATCCTTTTTTGTTCTGAAGGCGAACCAGTCGACTGATTTTTTAAAACCGCTGTTCTCTATAAGCTTGCCGTAATATGCAGGATTATGCACATTCATAACATAGGGATCGGTATCGAATCCGTCAACAAGTACGCCTACTTCGTCATAGATACTGAAACTCAGGGGGCCTTCGATTGATTTTTTACCTTTTGCCTTAAGAAACTTTTCGGCCTCAGCAAAAAGAGCCTTTGCGGTTTCACGGCTGTTCTCGCATTCAAAAAACCCGAAAAACCCCTTATTATCATGGAAAGTTTGCTCATGTCTGTTATTTATGTGGGCTGAGATCCTTCCGACTGGTTTATCATCTCTCTCCGCGATAAAGAGCATGGCTTCACCATAATCGAAAAAGACCCCCTTCCCAGGGTCAATAAATTTTATCTGGTCGAAAATCAGAGGCGGGACCCAGTGCGGATCATTCCTGTAAAAGTTCCAGGCGAGCTTAATGAATTCAAGGCGGTCGGCTTTTGTTTTCACGGTCTTGATTTTAAGGTTAGTCATAAACCTTAAACCTCCCGGTTTTATTTTTTGCTGCATGTATTCAGGTATAATGTCTGCAAGTCCGATTATATTATAATATACTTTAAATGAATGTTTAAATAAATAAGGAGAAAAAAAATGAGCAGAAAATTCGATTTTTGCGCAGGAATTTTTAACGATTCTTTTCCACCCGTTGTTGACGGAGTGGCTAATGTCACTCTTAACTATGCTAAATGGCTTAGAAAGAAAAATGTCCGCTCTATTGTCGTTACACCTAATTTTCCAGGATATGCATACAAAGAAGATGATTTTGAGATAATCAGATACTTTTCCCTGCCTCAGCCGGTCAGAGGATACAGGCTTGGCCTGCCTGGTCTTGATACTGGTTTGAGTTCTGTTTTGAAAGGAATTCCCTTTAACATAATACATGCGCATTGTCCGTTCAGTTCAGGTCACCTGGGATTGAAAATTGCAAGGCAGAGGAATATTCCTATCATTGCGACTTTCCATACAAAATATTACGATGATTTTCTCTCGGCCGTTAAAATAAAGCCACTTGCAAAAATAATGCTGAAGTGGGTGGTGGATTTTTACCATAAATGCGATTATGTCTGGACGCCTAATGCTTCTTCAGCACAAACCCTTAAACAATATGGGTTTAAAAAGAATGTCGAGGTAGCTGATAACGGGAATGATTTCGAACCGCCGGCAGATCCTGCTGAAGCACGTAAAGAGGTCAATAAAAAATTTGGTCTTTCAGAAAAAGACAACATGCTTCTCTATATCGGTCAGCATGTCTGGCAGAAAAACCTGAAGATGACCATAGATTCCCTTGCTTTGCTGAAAAAGCAAAAAATTCCTTTCAAGATGATTTTCGTGGGGAAAGGGGATGCCGAACCAGAGATGAAAAAGATGGTTGAAGATCTCGGTCTTAATAAAAACGTTATTTTTGGCGGCCTCATCTCTGACAGGGATATGATTAGAAAGCTGTATACAAGGATGGACCTGTTCATATTTCCGTCTCTTTACGATACCTCAAGCCTTGTCGTTCAGGAAGCTGCCGCCGCAGGGAAACCCTCCGTAATGGTCAAGGGCAGCAATACAGCCGAAGGTTCAAAAGACAATTACAACAGCTTTCATACTGAAAATGACCCCAAGTCTATGGCCGAGGTTATTAAAAAGGCTCTTTCCGACAGGGAAAGACTGGAAACAGTCGGTAAAAAAGCCAGGGAGACAATTAACAGACCATGGGAAAAAGCTGTGGAAAATGTTAAAGAGCGCTATATAGAAATTCTAAAGAAATGGAAGGGAAGGTAGGTTTTTACCTGAAGATCACTGTCTCAACCTTGTTTTTACCACCGTTTTTGGCTTTGTACATAACTTCATCTGCAATCTTCAAGGCTTCATCGACCGAAGCAGGCATTTTCAAAAATGCCACATAGCCGATGCTGAGGGTTATTTTATAATTCCTGCGGGTCATTTCCTCCTGGAAATTTTTAATAAGTCTCTTTATAATTGATTTTAAAGCTTCCCTTCCGGTCTCGATAAGAAGGATGACAAACTCATCGCCTCCAACACGGCCTATGCAATCATTCTGGCGGAGATCATTCTTAAAGATGGTAATTGCACTCTTCAGTAGTTCATCCCCTGCCAGGTGGCCGTAATAATCGTTCAAGAATTTGAAATCATCGAAATCAATGTAGGCCAGGCTGAACGGCCTGCCGGTTCTGGAAGACCTCCTGATCTCCTTATCGAGTATTTCCCTGAAATAACGGACATTAAACGAGCCTGTAAGGAAATCGAGCCTGGATAAAATCTTTTCCCGATCAAGTAACTTTTTGAGTTGTATCACTATAAATTCTATAATAATAAGCATTAAAGAACTCAGGATAAAACCCAGAATTTTCAGGTATTGATTTGCCTCTGTAATTGTTTTCCAGTTTGCCAGGTAATTAAATAAGGCGCCAGATAAAGCCGAAGCTATGCCATCAACCTGACCGAGTAGGAGGCTGACGATTATTACAAGAAGGACATAAAGAATCATAAAAGAAATACCAGGTATGATCCAGTCAAGATACCCGATAGCGAATAGTATTACAATCCAGGAAATTGTCAGAAAAGCATGCTGCAGGGGTGTTTTTTGGGCAGTGATAAGCATCAGTTTATCTATTATCAATTGTTACTCCTGATCAGGAATTTCGCAGGCCGTTAGTAATAGGCATTCTTCTATCGCGGCCGAATGCCCTTGGGGTGATTTTAATGCCGGGTGGAGACTGTCTTCTCTTGTATTCGCTTTTGTCGATCATAGCGATTACTTTCCTGACAAGCTTCCCATCCCCCATTTCGAAGATTATTTCATCAACAGGTCTGTCCTGTTCGACATAAGCCGTGATGATCCTGTCGAGAATGGCGTATTCCGGCAGTGTATCACTGTCTTTCTGATCTGTTCTTAACTCAGCTGACGGAGCGCGCTCAATTATCCGTCTTGGTATAACCTGATTTATCCCATTTCGGTATTCAGCCAGCTGGTAAACAGTTGTTTTGAGAACATCCTTTATCACGGCGAACCCGCCGGCCATATCGCCGTATAATGTAGCATAACCAGTGCTCATTTCGCTTTTATTACCTGTAGTAAGGACGAGCCATCCGAATTTGTTGGATATTGCCATTACGATATTGCCCCTGATTCGGGATTGAATATTTTCTTCAGCTACTCCCGGCGGTTTACCTCTGAATATTTCACTTAGTTTTGAACTGTACAATCCGAAAATGTCCTGGATGGAAAGCTCGAGAAGCTCAATGCTCAGATTCCTGGAGAGTTCACGTGCGTCTTCGCCGCTGATGGATGCAGAGAATATCGATGGCAGAAAAATCCCCTTGACACGTTCCTGCCCAAGAGCGTCAGCTGCAATAGTTGCAACCAGAGCAGAATCAATCCCGCCGCTAATAGCGACGATTACCTTATCAAAACCGTTTTTATTGACATAGTCACGAGTTCCGAGTGTAAGTGCGTCATAAATATCAGCTATATTGCTTTTCCTGATTGTTAATGTGCCTTTGTTAACAGGAGGTCTCTTGGGATTGTATTTAACTTCACCTATGTTCATACTCATAAGTTTAAATGGGCCGGACATATTTTCCCTTTCCTGTTTTCTTCTGATATCTTTAAGTCTCTTTCTGAACACTGAATCAGCGTCAATATCTATTGAGGCGAAATCCTCTTTGAAACCGTCCATCCTTGAGATTAAATTGCCATCCTCGTCATAAACTGTGGAAAAACCATCAAACACCAGTTCATCCTGGCCACCTACAAGGTTACAGTTAACCAGGATAACAGACTCATCACCTGCCCTCGTACTGAACATATTTTCCCTGAAGTCCTGTTTTCCGGCATGGAAGGGTGAAGCACTTATATTTATTATAACTTCGGCGTTCATGGCCGATGACTGATAATGCAGAGGCCCCGTCGGATACCATATATCTTCGCATATGTTAACGCCTATGCGTACATCCCTGTATAAATATACAGGAAGACAAACGCCGGGTGAAAAATAACGCTGCTCGTCAAAAACACCATAATTCGGAAGGTATATTTTGTTGTATATGTCAGCCAGACGGCCATTGTAAACAATACCGGCAGAATTGAAGATATTTCCGCTAGCCGTATCCCTGAATATATAACCTGCAATGATCAGTATCTTTTTATTTTTTGAAAAATCTGCAAGCGAATCCATAGCCTTTATTGAATTGTCTATAAATTGGGGTTTAAATACCAGGTCTTCCGGGGGGTAACCAGTGACGGCAAGTTCCGGGAAAACTGCTATATCCGATTTTTCATCAAGGGCCCTCTTTATGCCCTCTTTAATTTTGAGTATATTTCCTTTTATATCGCCGACTGTAAAATTAAACTGGCATATTGATATTCTTAAGGATCTCATATTCAGCCCTTATATAATATGCCCGTAAGACCGTACAATGCTTTTTAATAGTTTGTATATATATTTCCAGCTGCCTTTTGTTACAAGGTAACGCGGCAGCCTGTAAGGGTCAGGGTTTGTTTTTAGCGGGATCTTTATCGGTCCCGGTTTAATTGTGAATGCGTATGAATATCCCGCTTTTTTCATATTATCTATTGTTATATCGGAGCATACGCCAAACGGATAAGCGAATATGCTGATATTAGTTTTTAGATTCTGAGACAGAACATCTTTCGGTTTATAGATCTCGCGCATAAAAGATATAGAGTCGCTTTCATACAGTTTTTTATCGATAAAGAGGTGGTAATAACCATGTGCCCCGATAACTGCCCCTTCGTTTTCGTATTCCCTTAGATCGGAATAGTTAAGCGCGTAATGCATACGGCTTATAATAGCCGGATAGATAAAAAGTACAGGCTCGATCCCGTTAATTTGAAGAATATTTTGATAAACCGAACGTACCGACCGATTGCCATCATCAACAGTGATCAGGATATTCGTATTGCCTGTCAGCGAATTCGAAAGCATATCCCTGAAGCTTACAAATCTGTAGCCGAGCTTTTTTATACTTGCTATTTGATTGCTGAATACCTTCGGTGAAAAATCAAACTGATCCCAGGGCAGTCCGATAAATGTGTGGTAACATAAAGCTATTGTTTTACCATCAGAATAGACAATCTGTCTTAAATCCACTAACAATATGAACAGCAGAATGAAAAATTTCATAAAATGCCTCACTGATTAGTATATTTTTGTCGGTAATTTGCATATTTAACTTGAACTTATTTATTAATAAGGATGCATTGGGGAATTAATTGAATTTTTAATTTAAATTTTATATAATTGTCCGAAAAGTGCAGATCAAGGGATGCTATAATGGAAGAAAACGGGATCACGGACACATCAGTTTTAGAAGACGCTTATATTTCTGCTGTCAGATTTATTAAATACAGGCCCAGAAGCATCCTGGAAGTCAGGAAAAGGATGAAACTGAAGGGTTATTCTCGCCGGATTGGCGAAATAACAATAAAAAGGCTTCTTGATGAAGGTATTCTTGATGATACTGCCTTCGCGCGTATGTGGGCTCTGGAAAGAGCGGAAGCTGGAAACTTCGGACCGCTAAGGATCAAAAATGAACTTGTGAAGAAGGGTATAGATCACCAGCTAATAACAGCCATTCTTGAAGAGCTTTCCGATGATGAAAATACGCTGGAGAGGGCTGTAAAACTGCTTACAAAGAAATACAGGGACCTGAAATTAAAGGATGATAGATCTCTTATATTATTTCTAATAAGGGGCGGGTATAACTATTCACAGGCCCGGGAAGCGGTGAAAAGGGCCTTAAAAAAAGAAAATGATTGATATTTACATGAAACGCTCAAATCTGTCTTTTTTTGCTTTGCATACAGGGCAGATTTCGGGGGGATTTTCACGGGCGCATAGATAGCCGCAAACCCTGCATCTCCATACCGGGTATGGAAGTTTACCGCTTATATTTCCTTCCGGCAGCTTTCTGTTCTGAAGTCTTAGGCTTTCCTCCGGCCTTCTTTCGGGGATGGAAGAGGCTTTTTTGCGGCCCTCCTTTATATCAGTAGAAACATAAAGGGCGCAATAACAGGTTCCGTAATCCTGAAGATCAGGGTCACGGTAATCGCAGGGGCAGATAATATCAAGGTCTTTCATCCTGTCACCTGATGCAAGACGGCATGGACATGCCCAGTAGCCATATCTATTTTCGTTAATTAGAAGGCTCTTTACAAGTTCCCTTGTAAATTCGGTATCGGGATTTAAATGATAACCCCCGCTTTCAGCTTCACTGTCAAGCTTCTTATAAAGGGTATCTATTGCGTCAGGCATTATTTCAGTGCCTCTCTGATTTTTTCCTCTTCATAACCTACTATGCAATCCTTATTGTTAATTACAAGGGTCGGATAAGAACAGCTGGGGTTCCAGCTCTTAAGTTCACCAACATATTTTTCCTTTATATCCTCATCAAGCTGGTCCATGTCAATATATGAATAATCGACTCCAAGCTCCTGCAGCAATTTCTTGGTTTTTTTACACCAGACACAGGTGCTTAAGGCGAACATCGTTACTTTTCCCTTGTCTTTTCCCTCAATATGCTGAAAATCATTCATAAAATAACTCCAATCCAAAATAAGCATTGAACAATTATAATAATAATATTAAAAAATGACAATACTGAGATTAATAAGGTTCGATTAACTTGCTTTAATCATATCAGCAGTTAAAATATTATGCTTAAATTTTTTATCAGAGGGATAAGAAGTTGGGAATAGGGCATGCCCTGAAGGAATTTTTTAATAAAATAAAAGCTTTTTCCGACAGGATAAATCTTCTGCATGATAGTTTCGAGATAGGCATTCTGCTTAAAGGGATCAACGGGATGCTTGAGATTGTCGGAGGCGGCTTTCTCATTTTTTTGACACCGGGAAGGATGAGAAACTTTACAAATTTTCTTATTGAACATGGGGTTTCGGAGGATCCAAAAGACCGGATTGCCGCTTATATTCTCCGGATGTGCAGGGACTTTTCAGTCCATACTCAGTATTTTGCAATTTATTATCTGCTCTCTCATGGCATTATAAAAGTTATCCTTGTATATCTTCTCTGGAGGAGGAGGCTCTGGGCATATCCACTCGCCGTAGTGGTGCTTTTTGGTTTTGTTGTAACTCAGGTATACATGTTCAGCTATAGACCATCATTCTGGGTAGGGGCACTTACGATCCTTGATGTACTTCTCATTTTTCTTACTCTTAATGAATACAACAGTATTAAAAAATCCATAAAAACTTACTCCGGAGAAGGGAAAAAACAGTGGAGATAAAATTACTTGAATTTATGCAGATGACCGCCAGGGCATATTTTCAATACACTGAAAAACAATCGATTAAATAGGCTCTGTAAAACCGGAAACCTTGAATAAATTTTGAAACTCAGTTAATATATTGGATTAAAAACGATTCCTTGTGAAGGAGCATGTATGAACTTTGTATCTGTCATCAAGGATGCTTTCATAAACGATCTGGCTGTTGATCTGGGCACTTCCAATACTCTTATATATGTAAAGGGACAGGGAATAGTCTTAACTGAGCCCTCTGTTGTGGCGATACAGACCGGGACAGGCAAAGTTATGGCTGTCGGAAAAGAAGCTAAGGATATGCTTGGCAAGACCCCCGGAGATATTGTAGCTATAAGGCCAATGAGGGAGGGAGTTATTGCGGATTTTGAAGTTGTCGGTAAGATGATGAAGTATTTCATATCTAAGAGCCAGACACGCAGAAAGCTTGCCCATCCGAGGGTGGTCATAGGAGTACCGTCGGGAGTTACTGAAGTGGAAAGAAGGGCTGTAAGGGAAGCTGCTGAACAGGCCGGAGCCACTAAAATATACCTTATCGAGGCGCCCAAGGCCGCCGCGCTTGGAGCGAATATTCCGATCGACGAACCGGCGGGACATATGGTGATTGATGTAGGAGGTGGAACGACCGAAGTGGCTGTGCTTTCACTCGGCGGAATAGTAATAAGCAATTCAATAAGGGTGGGGGGTGATAAATTTGATGAAGCTATTATGTCCCACCTGAAAAAGTACCATAACCTGATCGTAGGTGAAAAGACCGCTGAAGAATTAAAAATAAAAATAGGCAGTGCTTACCCCCTGAAAACAGTGGAAACAATGGAGATAAAAGGAAGAGATGCCATAAGCGGTCTGCCGAGAATCCTGAAAATCGACAGCGTTGAAGTAAGAGAAGCCCTTCAGGAAACTGTAAATAAAGTTCTGGACGCTGTGAGGCAGACACTGGACCAAACCCCTCCTGAGCTTTCATCCGATATTATTGAAAGGGGAGTTGTCATGGCCGGCGGGGGATCCCTGCTGAGAGGCCTTCCGAAGTTTATCTCGAAAAATACAGGCGTACCAGTTTTTCTTTCTGAAAATCCGCTTACGTGCGATGTACTTGGAGCGGGTAAATATCTTGAAAATATAAAAAAATACGAGAACCAGTATTTCGGATAGGATTACAGGTTAGCCGATGCAGAATCTGTATTTTTATAGAAACAAATCTTTTATTACTTTAATCCTCCTGCTATCTATTTCTGTTACCCTTATGTTTTTCAACGTTAAATTAAACTTTCTTGACCTCAGGGCCGTTTTATTTTTCCTTACCTATCCGGTGCAGTATACTGTGACTTCGATAGGGGAATTTTTCTCCGACTCGGTCTCCGGGATTTCAAAAATCAGGGAGCTTGAGGAAGAACTCAGGCTTACAAAGGAAAGTCTTGATAAATATAAAAAGACCCTGCTCCCCTATTCCCAGATCCAGAAGGAAAATGAGGAATATAAGAAGATTTTAGGCATAAAATCTCATATCGCTTATAATACTGTTTATTCGAGGATCGTTTTCAGGGATCCGGGTCTTACCGGTGACTATTTTATAATTGACAAGGGCGCATTTGACGGGATAAAACCTGATATGCCTGTTGTTTCCTATAATGACAGCGGTGATATCTTTCTTATTGGAAAAACTACAGAGGTTAACGTCTCAGCTGCGAAGGTCAGGCTCCTGACGGCTGCAGATTCCCATATCGGGATCGAGCTTAAATTCAGCGGGTATGTAGGTGTTCTCAGAGGGAATGGTTCATGGAACCAGAACTGCGTAGCAGAGTATATTCCAGTCGAAGCTGATACCTTTGTCGGCGAGGAAGTAATAACTTCAGGAGAAAGTGATATATTCCCGCCGGGCCTTCTGATAGGGAAAATCGTGGGAATAGGAAAACCGACGGCAGAAGATTTTTTCAAGAAATTATATGTAAGGCCCCAATTCGATTTTTCAAGAACCAAAGATGTATTTATTATGGAGTGGAAGCCCAATTCAGATGTCGGATCACTTATTGAAAGAGCCGGTGAATGAAATATGAAAAAAAATTTTAAAATATACCTGCTTTTCGGTGCAGTTATAGCAGTCCTCCTTTCAATACAGATGACAGGCATTATTTCATTATTTAAAATTAATCCGGACCTTCTGATGATACTCTGCATTCTTCACAGCATAAATAAAGGGGAACAAAAGGGGGAGATTTTCGGTTTCGGAGTGGGTCTGTTCGAGGATATTTTCAGCGGCGAAGTTTTCGGCTTTAATGCCTTTATCCTCACTTTCATATGCTGGTTTACAAGCATTTACAGGAAATTCATATTTGTTGCGGATATTGTGGCATATTTGATATATGTGGCAATAGCGACTATACTTAAGTATATTCTTTTTGTTATTTTAAGCGTGATTTTCAAGGCGAACTGGATCATGGACTGGATGCTTCTTTTAAACATGGGGGGTGAGATCGTTTATAATATCCTTATCGGCATGCTGTTTTTCTATATCTCGCCGATCCTCTATAAAAAAGAAGAGTTTACATTTTAATGCGCCCATAGCTCAGCTGGATAGAGCGTCAGCCTCCGGAGCTGAAAGCCAGAGGTTCAATTCCTCTTGGGCGCGTTTTATATATTTAATATTAAGAATATAGAATTGCTGGCCCCTGCGGGGGGCCTTGACTGCGGCCTTGCTGCTGTAAATTGCTCAACGGATACAGTCTATATGGGTCGGAGGCGGAGAAAATGAAAATTCCCGGTGAATTCGAAATCATAGATAAGATCAGGCATGCTTTCCTTCCTTCAGACAGGAACGTAACTGGCATCGGCGACGACTCTGCAGTTATATGGAAAACGGGGCAGGAGAAGATGCTTATTACAACTGACTCTCTTGTTGAGGAAGTTCACTTCCTGAAGGACCGCACAGATTTTTTCGATCTGGGATATAAGTCCATTGCGGTGAATATGAGCGATATAGCCGCTATGGGCGGTGTCCCGGCTTATGCCCTCCTTACTCTCGGGGTTAACGGTAATATGGCTGAAAACGATCTGGACTCTTTTATAAATGGCGTGAAAACCATAAGAGACAAACAGCCTTTTGAATTAATAGGCGGTGATGTTGTAAGGTCACCATGCCTGTTTACATCAGTTACCATGATTGGTTATACAGGGACGGAGCCTTTTCTCCGCAGCAGCGCCTTGCCAGGGGATTATATTTATATAACCGGATATATTGGCGACAGCTCCCTGGGACTTTCACTTTTAAAAGGCGGCATAAAACAGCCTGTACTGGATGAAGATTATTTTATTAACAGGCATTTCAGGCCTGACATCAGGGTGGGTTTAATGCAGTACCTGAAAAAAAGGTACGAGATCAATGCAGCTATCGATGTAAGCGACGGCCTTTTGTCTGATCTTTCCCATATTGCAGATGAAAGCGGGATGGGGTTCAGAATTGAAGTAGAAAGACTTCCTTTATCTGTAAATAAGATAGGACCTTCATTTGATAAAGACAGGAATTATTTTTATGATTTCGCCTTGAGCGGGGGGGAGGATTATGAAGTTCTTTTTACATCTCAGGATATTATCGATGCCGGGAATGTTTTCAGTTATACAGGTACAAAGATAACAAATATAGGCAGGATAGAAAAAAACAGCAGGGAAGTTTCTTTCATGGGCACAAAATTGGAGTGGGAGGGGTTAAAAAAGGGATATACTCATTTTTAGTATAGACTGAGTAATGTAATATGTCAGAATTCTGCATATAAAGGGAGAAAAAGAGCTGAGATCTATGAAAAGTGCATGCTGTTTTACAAAAGAAGAAGGGAAGAAAGTCCGCTGCAACCTTTGTCCTCACAACTGCCTGATCAGCGAGGAAAAGTCCGGCATCTGCGGAGCCAGAAAAAATATAGGGGGCCTCCTTTACTCTTTGAATTATGGAGTAATATCCGGATTATCGTTTGATCCGATTGAAAAAAAACCATTATACCACTATTATCCATCCAGCGAGATTCTTTCGATAGGAACAATCGGGTGCAATCTTCACTGCCCCTTTTGTCAGAACTACCATATTTCCAGGTATTTCGACAATCCTGACAAGGATATAACCCAAAGCTCGACCCCGAAAGACATTCTCTCCATACTTGAGAATAGACCGAGAATTTTAAGCCGGCCCCTTTTTGGAGGGGCAGCCTATACCTATTCAGAACCTCTTGTCTGGATCGAGTTTGTTAAGGAAACTGCCATACTGATGAAAGAGAAGGGCTATAAGAATATCCTGGTCACAAACGGTTACATCAATAAAAGTCCTCTTGCAGAACTGCTTCCTTTAATCGATGCGGCTAACATAGACCTGAAGGCATTTACCGATTCAAATTACAGAAAATTAGGCGGCACTCTGCAGCCTGTTCTGGATTCTATAATTGATTTTAAAAATGCCGGCGTGCATATTGAACTTACAACACTGGTCGTAACCGGCTTTAATGATAATCTCGAAGAACTCATGGGTATTATCAAATGGATATCTGATGTAGACAAGTCGATCCCCTTTCATCTATCGAGGTATTTTCCCCAGTACCATTACACTGAAAAAGCCACGGATATAAGATTTATTGAAGAAGTGAAGAGATCAGCCGGTGAATATTTAGATTATGTTTATACGGGAAATATGGAAGGGGACAGCAACAGCTACTGTCCTTCATGTAAAACCATCCTTGTTGAGAGAAAAGGCTACATGACATCTATTACCGGGATAAGCGGGGGGAAATGTTCCGGTTGCGGCAGAAAGGCAGATTTCAAATTATGACAATCATCGGTAAAGCAAAAAACGGTTCTCCTACCATAATTAAAGACGGCTATTACCTGATCAGCTCATACAATCCTGAAAATGAAATAGACCGCTTCGTGGAAAGCCAGGGGGATGTCAACGGGCAGTTTTTTATTCTCTTCGGAAGTGCGCTCGGCTACATGGTAAATGCACTAGTCAAAAAGGGTGTAAATAATAATGACATCTTAGTGTATGAACCGGACCCTGTGTGCAGCGAATTTATGGCGGATAAATTAAAGGATTATATTCTGCTTGACAGGGGATTAACTGATTACGGACTTTTTGAAAGGATGCTTTCCGAACGAAAAAAGCCAAGGGTACTTGCGTTGGAGTCTTTCAGGAAATTATATCCTGATGATTATTCGGAATTCAGCGTGAGGCTGTCAAGGGCTGTGGGAATAGCAGCTGAGAACATCAAGGTCAGTTCATATTTTTCCAAAGTATGGTTCATCAACTTCATAAGGAACCTGGCTTTTTTTATGGATAATGAAAACTGCTCCTGCCTTCAGGATATCAGGGGTAAAATACAGACAGATGTCCTTATCTGTGCAGCCGGACCTTCCCTCAACAGATCGCTGGACGAAATAAGGGATAATATGGACAACCTGATATTAATTTCTGTTCTGCCGGCAGCAGTGACGCTGATGGAAAGCGGAATAAGACCGGATTTTGTCATAGTGAGCGACGGCGGGGTTTATAACAAAATTCTCGGATCCGGTTTGCCGCCTGATATACCGGTGCTTGCGAGTATTTACAGCAGCAGCTCCCTGTTATCCCCTCTTGGCAATTCAAAGCTTTTCTATGACCTGGAATACAGCCTTGAGAACATGGAATTTTCCCTTAAATACCCTTCGGTTGCCATTGATGCAGGCGTTCTGGCAAATATGATCTCATCGGGATCCGTCATTTTTGCAGGACTTGACCTGGCATATTCAAAAAGATCCGGCAGCCACAGCAGTGGAAATCTTTTCCGTGAAATGGAAAGAAGCGCTTCGGACAGGCTGAGAACGTTTCATACAAAAAATACATCGTTCCTTGCGAGACGGGATATTAAGGCCTTACTTGATGATAATAATGAGTATTTCTCTAATGATCAGCTGCTGCTGATAAAGGAGACCGCTGTTAAGATGTTCGCAGGAAATTCTTTTGTATCAGGCGGCGCCGATTTTCCCGGTATGACGGCTTATGACAGCTTTAAAAACATTGAATTGAGTAAAATTGATAAAGAAATGAAAACCGAAAACAAAGCAGAAATTAAAGGCTGTTTTTCACGAGACAGTGGTGTTTTGGACAGGATAAAAATAACCGCAAGAAAAATCAGGGAGGAGCTGGAGTCAATTGACGCCGGATTTTGTTCCAGGGTATTCGTAAGGGAGTCTCTTATGAATATACCTCTCGAAGAAATATCACTATATTATGGACAAAAGTTAGATCGTTTATTTCACCAGATCTTTTCAACCTCGGCGCCCCGGTAGAAATATGTGAGGATATATTTATAGGAATACCCATGTCTGGACATGCCCAGAGCGTCCCACTGTCCCATGCCTACCCCATGACCATATCCCATTCCGCTTAAAAACAGGTTATCATTCGTTATTCTGACATTAGCCCTTGTACTTTTCATCAGTGCTGGTCCGATAAGTTCTCTTAATTCCTTCCCCGGGATCGGTTTCTTTAAGCCTGCCTCATCAGTAAACTCTGCTGTTTTTATTCTCTTTGATGAGGTCCTTTCAGTGACAATTACAGAAATGATCCTGTTCGTGATCCTTAGAAGGAGACCGGCTTTGTCGAGAGGTATCGTAGCTGTCCATTTGTCTTCCTTATAAACGGAAGAGTATGGGGATTCAACAGGAGTGAAATAGGGCTCGTAAAACCCGAAAACCTCCAGAGAAGATTCGGTCATCCCGCCGCTTGAGGCATGATAAAACGCCTGTATTATCTTTCCATCATATTTCAGAACCTCTCCATGTGTTGAATCAACTGCGAGAGAAGTTTCCTTGGTTTCCTTTTCCCTGCCGTAATAGGTCTGTGAGCGGGTGTCATTATAGATATCGAAAATCCTTCCCTTTTTTCTGGAACTTTCGACTTCATAGATGGCGAATGTCCTGGAAACTACAGCCTGTGACTTTAATGCCTCTATTTCCCATCCGTAAGGGACCTCTACCGGAAGGACGCCCTTCAGGTAGGATTCAATATCTATTGAGTTGATCAGTAAAATGCTCCTGTTGGATACGGCTATTAAGGCGCTTCCCGAGTATTTTTTCCCATCGAAAGCAAAACCGTCCTCAGTATATACCTCTACTATGGGGGTTTTAATCTCGACGCCGTTCAAAAAGATTTCTTCCCCTGAAATTTCAACGCTTATCCTGCCGTTCCCCTCTTCCTTTCGGGAATTGTAGGATAAAATATAATTACCTGAAGGCTTGATGAAAATGCTCTCACCCTGATACAGAAGAACCTTCACGACAGGGGAGGCGCCAGTAACGGGTTTTTGATAAAGAGAACAGGCAGAAATTATGAGAACACATATGAAGCAAATAATTAAATTCAAACCTGATTTAATGGTCATAATGCACCTCTAACATTTGTTTAAAATCTTCTGATATATTTCAATGGGAGATACATGGTAACAGAGCAATTACTTAACAACTGCCACTTTAAATTTCGGCAAAAAATATCTCAACTTTACCTGATGCCTTATAGTAATTTATGTAGGGTTATTTTCACAGGGGAAAAGGGAGGAAAGGTGATAAGGTTCGCGCTTCTCCATGTGATATCCGGTTTACAGCACCGCAAGAACGAAGAACTCGACCTGCTTGCGCAGTTTATCCTCGTCGGCATTATTGAAAAAAATATAATCCACATCCTGCCTGCGGGAAAGGGATTTA
>CAYPRX010000059.1:0-5964 GCA_964413265.1 uncultured Brevinematales bacterium | reverse complement strand
GATAATCTGCCGTAAACCTGGATTGGATACTCTTGGCATGTTTTTCCCTGCGAGAACTATTCTGAATTCAAAGCCTCTTTCAGAGCTTGTATACGGCAGCTCTAAAAATTTTCCCGTGTCGGTCACTTTCCGATATAACGGCGTTTTACGCACCGAACCTCTGAAGGACCTGCTGGCTGAGACTAAAACAAAGGCTTTCGTCGTCATTCGTAACGATCAGATTATCTATGAATCCTATTTGAACGGGGCCCGAAGGGACTCGCTCAATATTTCCTGGTCCGTAGCTAAATCGGTCACTTCCGCCCTTATCGGGATAGCTATAGACGAGGGTAAGATCGGCAGCATAAACGATGCCGTCATCAGGTATGTTCCGGAATTGAAGGGTCATGGCTTCGACAAGCTGACGATCAGGGATTTGCTTACAATGTCGTCCGGCATCAGGTATTATGATATTGAAGACAACATATTTTTCCTTGCTATAGCTTTCGAAGAAGGCTCAAGGCAGACATACGGCCCCGACCTTCGTCAGCAGTTGTTGAATCTGGTCAAGAGCGACTATCCTGTAGGAAAGTATTTTCAATATAACGATTATAATTCTCTTCTGGAGGGATTGATCCTTGAACGTGTGACAGGCGGTCATGTTTCGGATTATCTTCAGGAAAAGCTCTGGAAGCCTATGGGCATGGAATATTCCGCTGCCTGGACCCTTGACAACGAAAAGGACGGTTTTGAAAAGGTTAACTGCGCATTAAACGCCGTAGCAGTTGATTTCGCCAGGTTTGGGCTGCTGTATCTACACAGGGGTTTCTGGAACGGCAAACGAATCATTTCAGAGAAGTGGATTTCGGAATCCACAGAGCCTGATCCGAACGACAAAAGGCCCTGGAAAAATTACATAAGATGGCGTAATGCCGGCGGCTTTTATAAATACCATTGGTGGGGATTGCAGTTTCCAGACGGGACCTACGATTTCATGGCTCTGGGTGTACTCGGACAGGTCATTTATGTCTCACCCCGACATAATACCGTCGTCGTCAGATTCGGCGAAGAGCCCGACCCCCGGATAATCTGGCCCATGATCATTCACAGCCTAGTAAAATCGATTCCTCAGTAAAAATCCTAAATTCGTTTATTCTACCCTTTTTCATTAGTAAAATTAAAACAATAAAGTTGTATACTGTTTTGATATGTAAGGAATTAAACGTTTAATTACAGGTTCAAGAGTTATAATTATAAATATTTTTAAGTATGGAACTGATTTCTTCAAAATTCTGATCTTGTATTCGAAATTCTCAGGGTGAAGTGCGCCTTGAAAGTTAATTTGTGTAGAAAAATGTAGATTTATTCAAAAATAGATAATTAATATAAAAAAATTAAAAATTAAACCTAAACTTGAAGTTCGATTCTTTGAATGATATGATCCTGGTACTCTTTATCAAGTTCAACAAAATATCCGCTCCATCCCCAAACTCTAACTATTAAGTTTTTATACTGATCTGGATTTTTCTGTGCGTCTAGAAGCGTGTCCTTGTTAACTGCATTGATCTGAAGCTGAAGACCTCCAAGATCCATATAAGACTTAACAAGCATCGCTGTTTTCCTGATACTCTCAGAATTGCTGAATACTGTGTCGTGGATTTCCATTGTCAAAGGGCCTCCATTCATTATCTTTTTCAAATCAGGTTTAGAAAATGATTTAATAATAGATATTGGTCCCTTCAACTTTGTATTCAAGCTTGGAGAATAGTTGGCAGATAAAGGCTCACCCTTCTTCCTTCCGTCAGCTGATGCCCCTATATCCTTTGCATGCCATAAATAATACATGGCTGATCCTGATCCGGGTCGGAAATTTCCTCCTCTTTCATTCTTCAAATTCATTAATGCATCTGAGAACATTTCCATTAATTCAATAGCAATTTGATCGACATAATCGTCATCATTTCCCATTTTAGGTGACTCATATTTTACCTTTTTCCAAAGTTCTTCATAATCTGCAAAGTTATTTTTAACAGCATTAATAATTTCATCAGGTTTTATTTCTTTCTTGTCATATACATATAATTTTAACGCAGCAAGTGAATCTGCCGCAGTTGCAAGTCCCGTTCCATGAAAACCGTAATTATTATATTTAGCACCCATGGATATATCTCTTGCAGACTCCATGCACCCATTCATCAGCAGCGATTGGAAAGGCGAAGGTTCCATATAAATATTAGACAGTTTAGCTATTTTATCATCAATTTCAATTTGTATTGCAGACCTGACATGTAGCATAAGCTCATAAAATGTTTTACTCTCAACCAAATAATTATTCATAACATCCGTTACTACTTTGGTAAAAGATAAGGCATCAATATTTGGAATATCCATTCCATAACCGGGAATGATAAATTCCCAGCATGCTGCTACTACATAATTCCTGGCATCATTAAGATCATAGCTTTTTGAAAGAAGCCCCGGAATTACTATATCATCATTAGAATACTGTGGAAAACCAAGCCCTTGCTTTGTTAATAATGTTCCAAGCTCATACCTTTTTATTGGTGTATTTTTATCGACACGAAGGTTTATCTTAGGGTCAATAAGTTTCAATTCCAGACTGGCCACTAAACACAATTCTGATAGCCTGTTATAGGAATCATTACCATTTTCATCCACTCCTCCAAGCACAAGGCTTTGACCATTATCCCCCTGCTGCATCCCCGGATAGAGATCACTGTCACGGTTAAAAGTAAGAAAAAATTCTTCCAGAATTTCAAATGCTTCATCTTCAGTTAATATGCCTGATTCCAGATCCCCTTTTAAATAGGGCCACATATACTGGTCAAATCTTCCAATAGTGTTGTGATAATTTCCAGAACACCAAAGTGTAAAATGAAGAATCCGGAAAGATTGAAGAGCTTCATAGAAAGTCCTGGCACCATACATGGGCACTCTTTCGAGCACACGTGCTACGTCAGTTTTCCCAATTTTAAGCGCTTGCGTACGATACCTTTTGATTAATTTTTCAACTTGGTCAATGGACTTGATAACAGAATCTAGAAATTCAACCCCTTTTTTATTCCCAACTTTTTTGCAGCGCTCCCTGAAAACTATTACTTCCTTTCTTCTAGAATACAACCCTTTTTTGATCGTGTAATCAAAATTTGAACTGATATTACATACTTTTCCTAGTTCATGTATATAATGATGTTCTCTTATTTCCTTCCATTCTTCATTTGTAAAAATTTCAGGGATTTTTTTGATAGTTCTCATTAAAACAATTCGATCATCATCCAATATTACCGGTTTTTCATTTTTCAGTACCCAAGCCAGCCTTTCTGATGCCCTCCTGATATCTGATAAGCCTTTTTTCCCCAGTTTTTTAGTAAAATCGTCAAGCAATTTTTGATTGGACTCTTGGCGATAAGATAGATGCTTTTTTCCTACAATAAAATCACGCATTCTTTTTATTCTTTCAGTCATAAAACTCTGCTCCTTATATTGTATTTATCAAAACAATCCGTATAAATCTGAACGGTCTGATTAATATCAAACATGGGATTGTAATCCCTGCCAAGTTGACCATATTTTGCTCCAGCAAATTTATGATATGGTAGAAGTTCAACAAACTGGAGTTTTTTTGAATTATGAATCAATGCAGCTGTAGCTTCCATATTTTCTCTTGTATCATTCACACCTGGTATCAATGGTATGCGAATATAAAATTCTCTGTCAGAATTACATAATGTATTCAGGTTTTTAAGGATTAAAATGTTATCTACTCCGGTGAATTTTTTATGAATTCCAGGATCGACAATTTTTACATCAAAAAGGATCAAATCCACACATTCCAAAACTTTTTTAAAGACTTCAGGTTGTGCATAACCACAAGTTTCAATTGCAACATGAACAGGCTTCAACTCATAAATCAAATCAAGGAGAAATTCAGGCTGAGCCAGCGGTTCACCTCCGGAAATAGTAATCCCACCGCCGCTATTGATCAAAATTTCCTTTCCTTTTAAAAGTTCTTCCGCAAGTTCTTTTGAATCAATTTCCCGACCGCAAACGCCTCTTGAAATCTTTGTAATCTTCAATTCCTTATTAAATGACTGTCCTTCAGGGTTATGGCACCAAGAACATCTTAGTGGACACCCCTTGAAAAATACCGTTTTTCTTATACCCGGCCCGTCATGTACTGCAAATTCTTCTATACTAAAAATTATTCCTTTTGACATAATTATCTCAATATTGTTAACATAATCGTTAATGTATTATAGTAAATTTTTTTTGTCTTTGCTCTTTTGTAAAGTCCTTTTCAATTAATTTACTATTGGCACTTCCAAAATAATTAATACTATCAGTCAAATCTTTTCCTATATATATTTTACCATTTGGGTAAGAAATTTTATAAATGACTTTCATTCATTCGTCTCCAAAATAATCGTTATCAATCTTTTTTATTTCATAGATTGTTTCATTTACTACTCCAACATCATAGTCTATCATAAGTTGAGCTAATTAATGATTGAAAATCAGGGACAGCCATATTTCCCTCCGTAATATTATAGTAAAATATGATGTTTTATTTTATTATAGAATGACAATCTATTTTTGTATATCTAAAATTTGATAAAATTAATTCTAGGAATTTGAAGCAAAAATTTTGACTGAGAGATGGAGGAAGGAGTATAATACGATCAGGCCCCATAGTTCTTTAGGTTATAAACCACCAGCACCGGAAGCCGTTCTGGTGGGATTCAAAGCATCCTAGACTAACTTAAAAAGTGGACCAAAGAATGGGGAGGGCTCAAATGGATTCATTGAATTTTGATAACATAGCTGACAATTACAATGAAACAAGAACAATTAATAAAAATATCTTTTTAGAAGTTATTGAATATATAACATCTAGATTTCCTCCCAGTAAATTTAAAAAAGTCTTTGAACCTGGCATCGGTAATGGCAGAATAGCTATACCTTTTTCAAAAAAAGGATATTCCATTACTGGTGTTGATATTTCTGAAAAAATGCTTGATCAGTTGGAACAACAATTAAAATCTAATCATATCTCAAATATAAAGTATAAAAAAGCAGATATAACCGAAATTCCTTTTGAAGATAATTCTTTTGATTTATGTATAATTGTTCATCTATTTTATTTTATAAAGGAGTGGAAAAAAGCAGTTGATGAAATCGCAAGAGTTGTTAATGGATCAATTATTCTTATGAATACAGGTTTGGGTCAAGAGATTCCACTAATAAATAATAAATACAAGGAAATATGTTTAACCCTTTGTTACCCTATAAATAATATTGGGGTTAATAGTACAGCCGAGGTAATAGATTATTTTAAAAAGAAGAATTTTATTGTGGAAAATGTCGATAATGACTGGAAGTGGAATGAGAATGTTAAACTTGAGAAAGCATATAATAATATTCTGAAAAAGTCATATTCTTTTACTCATCTTATAGATAACAAGAAGCATATTGAAGTGTGTGGAATGCTTAAAGACTTCTTGATTCAAAGATTTGGTACATTAAAAAGAATGTTTCAAGTAGAAAATAAAATAGTTCTGAATGTTTTATCAAGGAAAGAAAATTATCTTTTGAATTGAGAAATTGGGGGAAGGGGCAGAAGGGGGATGTAATTGGAGATATTTGATAGAAGGAAATGAAGAAATGGATAATATGAAAACCAAATTTATCAATGAAGAAATATGGCTATTAACAATTAATGGAGCCTTTTGCAATCCGGCAGACATAGTGACCCACCCCCCGGCAGAATAATGACCCACCCTGATGGGGTAAAATCTTGGAAAACCGAACAGGAGGGAAAATAATGCCGAGGATGAAAACCATGACACAATTAATAGAAATCATGATCCGACTAAGGAAAGGAGAATCAACAAGGAACATTTTTCACTCATAAAACTTGAAAATCAACTTTTGATCTTGCTAGAAAGATCGGTTCCAATACGCTGG
>CAYPRX010000058.1:0-1808 GCA_964413265.1 uncultured Brevinematales bacterium | reverse complement strand
TACCTCATAACATTCTGCACTTGGTACAAGTCCAATATGAGTTAAGTCTATGATAGTTCCGTCTTCGTTTTCCGAGATATCCCATACTATTTTTGTATCCTTCCATTCCTTCCTATCATTAAGCCATATCATTTCGCAATCCAATACCTGCCATACTAATCTTTTTCCCGGAATGGAATCTATTACTCGGAAGAAAAACCAGTTTTCGCCGAATCTGAGAGTAAATTCATCGTTAATATTTGAAGTTTTTCCTTTAAAATTACTGGTCAATCTACATAGGTATTAATTTAAACATTTTCTTTAATTAGCGAACTATCAATCCATTTTTGAACTTCATTGTTAAATTATTATCAGCCACCGCACTTGCCGGTACCGCAACATCAATCCTTTCAAGATCACTTTTACTCAAATGAACATCCAGAGCTTTCATAGACTCCTGTAGCTGAGATACCTTTCTTGCACCTATGAGCGGCATAATATCTTCACCTTGGGATAATACCCAGGCAGTCAGTAGCTGCGGTACGGTAATTCGATTTTCTTCAGCTATTTCACGCAAACTATCAAGAATTGAAATATTTTTATCCAAGTTTTCTCCGGAAAATTGTGGAAAGCGGTTTCTCATTTCTTGTACACGTTCTTTTGAGAGCAATCCATGGGACAATATGCCGAATGCAACAACCCCAATCCCCAATTCCCTCGCTGTCGGCAACAGTTCTTTTTCAATTTTTCTTTTAAAAAGAGAATACTCTAACTCTACCAGACTTATCGGATGAACTGAATGGGCCCGTCGTAATGTTTCAGCGTCAACTTCACTTAAACCGATATATTTTACATAACCTGCTTTGACCATCTCGGCGATTGGTCCCAATGTCTCTTCAACAGTAATTTCCGGATCAATCCTGCATGGCTCATAAAGATCAATATAGTCCACACCCAGCCTTTTAAGCGAATACGTAAGATAGTTTTTAATTGCCAGAGGGCGCAGATCTATGCCATAAGGCATACCATTTGGAGCAATCAATCCCCCAAACTTAACTGAAATAAAGATTTTATCTCTGCTATAGCCCTTAATCGCTTCACTAATCAAAATTTCGTTTTGACCCGTGCTATAGAAATCACCAGTATTAAGGAATGTGATGCCAGCATCCAGAGCAGTATGAATGGTAGCTATACTTTCCTTTCTGTTCTCATATCCCTCGAACATAGTCATTCTCATACATCCGAGTCCAACTCTGGAAACTTTCAATCCATAATCATGAATTTTATGATATTGCATTGTTAATACCTCCCTGATATATATAAAATTAAATTATAGAAAGAATAGTTTCATCCTGCCATAGTTTAACCAGCCCTGCACTTTCGATCCAGAGGTTTCTTGCTGCTGTTTTATCATACGAAGGGGCGGATGATTTAACTTCTTTACCTCGGTCAAAATATTTCCCTGTGGAATTATTATATTGACTGTCTGTAATCAAAGCAGCCAATTCCTTTCCGGATTTTTTTGAACTTCCCAACCTTCCAATTATTGCGGCGAGCACCTTCATAATTCCTACCAGGATTGCTCGTGTCACCTTGTTTCCTGAAGATGTAAAGTTTGTATCTGTCATTAGTCCCGGATTAAATGCATTAACTGTAATATTTTTGTTTGTTTCCAATGCAATGCGGGCTGCCATTTCATAGACACATAAAATGTTGCAAAGCTTGGAAGTAGGATATCTCAACATGATTGTACCGCTTTTAACTTCTCCATTAATTTCAGGAAATGCGAGTACTTTGGCATTAGAAAAAACCGGTGCGGCGTACGGAAA
>CAYPRX010000057.1:0-11575 GCA_964413265.1 uncultured Brevinematales bacterium | reverse complement strand
AATTCTCGTTCAATATTTCAACCGCTTTATCAAGGAGTTTGCCCTCAGGATAATAAGCGTCCGCTGCTTCAATCGAAACCTTGAATATATCGGCTTCTTCATTTTCATTAAGCGTGAAATCGCACATAGAATTTATCCTGTACCTGTCTTTTTTTATCTTGTAACAGTTTGCTTTATTATTGATGAGCTTGCTGGCCGTCACAACATTTCCATCCAGATTTGTTGTGATATCGGAATAAATTATATTACCGCTGTGTTCCCCCAGTTTTCTGGTTTTATATTTGTCAAAACCGTTTGTCCTGACATCATTGTCAATGTAGCTTGTAATGTCAATATCAGAACTCCCGGATGTCATTTTAATTGTGCAGGCCTGAACGCATACAAACTTCTGTTCGGGATTCATGAATCTTTTAAATAACAGATCCATTACTTTGCCGCTTTTTGTTTCCCAGGTTAATGAACGGTAAAGTGTAGCTGTTTTCAGATCAAGCCAGCGTCTGTATTTTGAAATTTTTGATAATTCCATATCAAGTTTTTCGCCATCTGCATTTACTGTCAGACCCAGATAATAGGGAAGATTGACAATGCCGGTCCTCCAGAAGGGATGCCTGGCCTGAACGATCTGTATGAATGTGCCCCAGCGGCTCTTTTTCGACGGTATCACCTCCAGGGATACGTTGGTCGGGATACGGTCATATTCCAGATTTTGCTCGTCGTCAGAAAATCCCTCTTCAAAACTCGACCTGGTTGTCATGTAGCCGGTACCGAGGGCCATAATGGACTCATAATGCTTGATCTTATTTACATCGAATTTATCCTCCACTACGCACCAGTTTCTATCAATTTCATCATTCATGTCAAAAATCATCTTCTTCTCCCCGGTAATTTCAATGATCCTTCGACATATCGGCTTAAGAGTGTTTTTCGATTATTCTTCTATTGACATCTTCAAGAGTACCCTGAAACGGACCATAGGTTTCCATCTTAATAGAAACAAGAGCTGCTGCAAATTTCAGGGAATCCGGTTCATTATGTTCAAGTCGCCATGACAGATAAGCCGAAAAGACTGTATCTCCCCGCCCTGTCCTTCCCACGTTGCTGCTGTTGGAGAATTTTTCATAATATGTTTTGCTCTTAAATCTTGCCAGTACGCCACTGGAATGCGTGATCATAATTTCCGGGCAGCCCCAGCTTTCTACAATAAGCGCAGCTTCCTCAAGGTCATCCGTTCCTGTTAAAACTTTTGCCTCGACGATGTCAAGTTTAACTTTATCCATTAGTCTTACTATTTCCTTTTTATTCTTCACATCGCCGAAATTTATTTCATGTGTCACAGGGGTTATCTGGCGTACAAAGCTCTGCATATCTGTTGAAAGGCTGTATCCCCTTGATTTCAGACCCACTATTAGATCCATATCAAATTCGGAATCTGAAATTCCCGCCAGGTGAACGCACCTGGAATCGAACTGAGGTATATCTTTAATTGATATCAAACCGGCTGTTCTGACAAGAGTAATTTTTCGTTCGTCCAAATTTTCAGATTCGTGCACCACCTTCGAATAGGTTGTGACATCGCTCGGAATGAGATATGTATCTACACCTAGATTTTTCAAAGGAGTTAGAATATCTTTATCTTTTGGAGACATTTTTACAACCGCGGCGGCTTTTTTCCCCACCCTGGCCGCAACCATGGCTCCGCATAATACTGCGCTCCCCGGAGCTACGGTAGGACTTCCTCCGTATGGAATTACCTCGTCAAAGCACATGTGACCCACAAAAGTAATATCATAATTCATAATAAAAAATTTTCCTCTTGATTATTAAAATTCATATTTTTAACAATTGGATTCTACCACTTATTACCACATTATTATAATATTGCCTGCATTACTTGTCAAAAATTTTATCTTTACCACTTGACAGGAGTGTTCTGAAAATGTAAAATTATGCAAATGCAAATCATTCGCATTTGCATAATAGGAGGTATCAAATGAAACCACTGAATTTTTTTATTGCAGCTGTATGTTTGCTGACACTGGGATCTACAGCCATTTCCTGCGCGGGAAAAGGTTCAGCAGCGAATGCTGCCGGCAGTAAAAAACTTCTCGTTTATTCAAGTTTTTATGCTATGTACGATTTTTCAGCGAAAATTGGGGGCGACAGGGTCATTGTCTCTAATCTTACACCGACTGGAGTAGATCCGCATGACTGGGAACCGACACCTAAGGATATGGTCAATCTTGAAAAATCGGATATTCTTGTATGTAACGGTGCTTCTATGGAGGGATGGCTTGCAGCGATTACCAATTCAATAAATAATAAAAAGCAAATTGTAGTGATAGCATCAAGCGGCATTTCATATCTGCCGAATAAGGATTCTGAAGAAACAATGCAGTATAACCCTCATACCTGGCTGTATCCTCAGTATGCCATTAAGGAACTTGAAAATATAAGGGATGCCTTCATCAAGGCCGACCCTGCTGATAAGGCTTACTTTGAATTGAATTATGAGGCTTATTCAAATAAATTTGAAGCGCTTGATAAGGAATTTAAAGATGCAGCAAAAAATTTCAAGAAAAGGGACCTTGTTGTTTCCCATCAGGCATATGATTACCTTTGCCAGGCTTACGGTTTAAACCAGCTTCCTGTCGAAGGCGTCGCAGCAGAAAGCGAACCATCGGCAAAAAAGATGGCGGAGATCGAGGATTTTATCAGGGCTCATCATGTTAAAGTTATATTCGGGGAGGAGCTTTTAAGCCCGAAGATTGAAGAGACTCTTGCTCATGATACAGGAATCACCAATATTGAAATAAATCCGCTTGAAGGACTTTCTCCTGCCGAGTTATCCAACGGGATGGAATACATATCGGTGATGCATGATAATCTTGAAAAAATAAGATCAGCCCTGGACTGAGCCTTGACATAAGAAGCTCTATTGATATTATTTAAGCTTATAAATTTACATTATTCATTAAAATAGCCTATAATAGTTGAACAAATATTATTTTTAAAGATTGGAGATAGATTTGCAATCCAGCGCTAATAAAAAACAGATCAAATTTCTTAACGATTCAAGCTTAAAAATTACAAAACACCTTAATGAAATAATTTCAATTCTTGGAAATTCCAGTTTTCCGGTCACGGCGGAAGAAGTCTATATGATCATGCAGAAAAAGAAAATTTTCATAAGCCTTTCCACAATTTATAGAATCTTTGAAACTCTTTCTGAAAAGGAAATAGTAATAAAATCAAATTTCATTAATGACAGAAAAATGAGATTTGAAATAAACAGAAATGAACATAAACACCACGTTTTATGTCTGAAATGCCATACGATGATCGATATTTTTGATTGTCCGTTTGATGGCATTGATAATAAATTAAGAAACGATCTTGGTTTTAAAGTTACCTCTCATAATCTTGAAATTTACGGTTTATGCAAGAATTGCCTTAATGAGATTCCGTCTTAACATTCGTAAATTTCAGCTCAAATTGTCCGACGGCCCTTTAGTTCAATTCCACCTCGAATTCCACCTCGCTTTGCACCTATTGCCGTTTTTAACTGCAGAAATTTAGAGTAGTTTTATTATGAAGAAAATCGGCATGAAGCAAATCGGCTTCTTGACATTTTGATATTCAATAATTATTATAATGACAAAATAATTAAAGGAGGATAAAATGTATATCGTTCATATTATACTTTTGGTAGTTTTTATATTGATCATAGGGATCTGTGCCTATATTGGCACCAGGCGCGGTTTTTTTCTTACTATTAACTCTTTTTTAAGGGTAGCGCTTCCTATGCTTTTATCGGGTATAATAGTCTTTATAGCCTCTTTAATTTCAAAAGATAGAATGGGACCGATTTCTTATATTATAGGATTTATAGGGACCATAATATTTTCCCTGGTAATGAGAAGCGTAATCAGGGACGGAAGGGCTTCCGGTACTGGAGGAAGTGCTGGAGGAAGTGCAGGCGGGAATGCGGGAATTGTTGATTATTTTCTCGGATTCATACTTGGCATCCTGCAGGGATGGCTTATTGCCGGTTTTCTTATCGTGTATATAAATTACTTTGAAAATAATTTAATTAATTATCATCCTGATTTACAGGAAGTTTTGCTGAAAATAATTAAATCTCCGGAGCTTTTCCAGGCTATCAGAACTCCTATAGATTGGCTTTTATTTTTAAGTTTTATTAAATAATAAGTTAAATGCCTGGGGTACACGTGTAGAATTGGATATTTTCGGGTTCTTTATCCATTCTTTGGGATTCCGATCTCTATATGGAATTGCCTCTCTCGGGTGGTACTTGTGTACCGTCATCAGGGAAACTGGAAGTATAGGTAAGAATCCCGACTTTAAAAAGGGACCGAAATGGTTTCTTACGGTACCCCGGGTTTTTGTAACATTTTTTGTATCAGGGGGAATTATGGATCATAGTTCGATAGCGAAGATGTATATTGACGCTATCAAGAACAACTCTATCGAAGCATCGACGCTGACAAAACTTCCCGAGCTTGTTTCATGCAGCGATTGGATGAGGGTTGAGATTGTTGGCAGTGTCGATTATATTTCTAACAGGACCAAGATAGTTTATAACGGCATCCTTGTTAAATACAACGGAGGCCTTTACTATATGAGAAAAAATGTCTCTGACGCTGTCGGCACCTTAGACAGAAGATTCAGAAATGTCAGAAGAATGATAGATATCATCCAGGAATAAGATACACTTTTACTCATCAAACGAATTCACAATTTCCTTGAATTTATTGCCTCTTTCTTCGTAGTTTTTAAACATGTCGAAACTGGCGCATCCCGGCGAAAGTATTACAACATCACCTGCATCTGAATTATCGCGTGCGTATTCGACCGCCGTGGTAAAGTCTTTTGCGCAATAACCGTCAGAGAAATAAAGTTCTTTTTTTATTTTTTCTGAGGCCTCTCCGATCACAACAAGTTTTTTTATTTTTTTATGGGCGAGTTTCCTGATCTTCCTGAAAGACAGCCCTTTATCCCGGCCTCCCGCTATGAGGACAAGAGGGGATTCAAAGGAGAGCAGCGCTTTTTCAAGGGAGTTGACGGTTGTCGACTTGGAGTCGTTATAATATTCGACGCCCTTGAATGTCCTTACGAATTCCAATCGGTGTTCAAGGCCAGAAAAGCTTCCCAGTGTCTCCATCACGGCCTGTTCACCAGCACCCGCGGAAACGGATATCAGAACAGCTGCCATGGCGTTTTCCAGATTATGTATGCCTTTCAGCTTTATATTTTTCCTGTCGATGAATGGGCGGCCTTTAAAATAAACCATACTGTCTTTTGAGAATATGTCCGCCCCTGTATTATTAATGCTGAAAGTCAACAGTTTTGATTTCAATCCCTTCTTGAGGTAGTTGAAATATGGTGAATCCAGATTTAGAACTGCAATATCCTCTCTCTGCTGGTTTGAAAAGATATTTTTCTTTGCCCTGATATATGAACGCATTGAGCTGTAACGATCAAGATGGTCCTGAGCGATATTAAGGCATGCTGCGATTGAAGGCCTGAATGATTTTACAGTCTCTAGCTGAAAACTCGATAATTCAAGAACCATTATGGATGTAATATCTGCTTTTCCGAAATGCTCAAAAACAGGTATGCCCACGTTCCCGCCGATGAAAGCTTTTTGTTCTTTTCTGATCATCTCATAAACAAGATTGGTCGTTGTTGTCTTTCCGTCGGTCCCAGTTATTCCTATATACCTGCTTTGGGGCAGATAACTGTAGAATAATTCTATATCTCCTATGACAGGAATATGCCTTTTTCGGGCTTCTCTGATAAGAGGTATCGAGAGAGGAACTCCGGGACTTGGAAGCAGAATGCGGACATTATAATCATCAAGTATATCAGGGGATTGCCGCCCCAATAAATCGACCGTTGACCCTATATTACTGAGTTCTGAGATCATGGATTTTTTTTCGGGGTCTGATACAGTATCGGAAATTATTACACTTTCTCCCATTCCAAGAAGGGCCTTAGCCATCGAATATGAAGTACGCCTTGTAAAACCTGCTAAAAGCAAATAATCCTGGGGCATAGGTTCAATTCCTCAGGTTCATTTTGATTTTTTAGATATGATCTTCCATTTATCATTGATTTTTTTCAGGAGGTAATCAGTAAAGACTATAGATTCCTGCTTCTGGTACCTGCCAGTGGCTCCATTCATTGCTTTGAAAGGATCATTTTCAATAGGAGCCTTTGAATCTATTTTCAGTGTCCACTTTACAGTGACGACCATAAGCTGATTGGTAACGTCATTTGTAAAATCTTCGATTCCAACCAGTTCATAACTGATTATTTTCCCGGCTTCCTTGAGCAGAGCATCTCTTGTCTCGGCGTTGGTGGTTGCATCGAGAGTCTGCTGGGTCCTTTTCTTCTCCATCAGATCAGTTATGTTGAGCATCTCGGAGTAATCGGAATTCATAAGCATCAGGCAAGCTGAATTTACAATTGACTGAGGATCGGAATAGTCGTATTTGTACCTGCCTTCATCTGAATATATGATTCTCTGCAGGGATATAGTGCTGAAAGTGATTAAAATCATATAGAACAGATTTTTTATCATGAACGGACTCCGTAGTATGTGGTAAAGATTATATCATAATATCGTTAATTCTGGCAAAAAACTTGATTTTTTAATACTGCAATGATAAACTTTTATACTTTTTATATGGCGGAGTAATAAATGAAGAATATTTGGTTGTATATAACGGTAGCCCTGATCGTGGGTATTTTGATCGGCGGCGGAGTTATTTATTTCCTGAACGGCGGTAACGGCGGAGCCGGGATGCTGAGCATGTATCCGCCGAAATCGAGCCCGGACTGGCTTGCTAAAATAGATGATTATGTTATTACCAAAGCTGATTTTGAGGCGGGTTATCAGGCACTTCTCGCACAGATCCCTGCGGATAAGAAGGCAAATCTTCCTCCCGATATGAAAAAGCAGTATTTTGAAAGTCTTCTCAAAGAATATATACTGAGCATAAAAGCACTGAATGATGGCCTTCAGAAAATTCCCGAGAACCAGATATTGCTGAAGTCCTATGTAAGGCGTTTCCTCTCGAATATGTATCTTCAGAAGTGTGCTCCGCAGGACAGATCGGGATTTATCCCTTCCAAAATGGAGATTGAAAATTTTTACTCTCAGCATAAAGCGGATTTTGATAAGTCCGGGATGAAGGGTGATCAGATAAAGCAGGTTATTGTCCAGGAGCTTGAAAGGCAGAAAGAGCAGGCCTGGATCGAGTCTTTAGTCAACACTGTTAAGGAAACGATTAAAGTCGAGAGAAACAAATCCGGTCTCTTGCTGGAAGGTGTTTCAAGCGACAATCCGAACCCTCAGCTATTTCCACAGCCTGTTTTACCGGGAAATCAAACAAATTGATCGTCATTTTAATATAACGAAAACCCCGCTCTTTTTTAAAGGCGGGGTTTTTTTAAACCCTTTGCTAATTTTGTGCTTTGTGAGGGGGTAAGGACAGTGAATTTTAAGGAGGAAGCGGCGATTTACTCTGTTAATACACCGATGATGGTTGAGGCCTCGGCGGGCAGCGGTAAAACCACGCTTCTTGTAGATAAATATATATCTATCCTGATCTATCTTACAGCATTTCTTAATAAGAGCCCCTTTGAGGCTGTCAGGGAAATTGTTGCTATCACTTTTACCAGAAAAGCGGCAGAAGAGATTAAAGACAGGATCAGGAAGATGATCTCTGAAAAATTCACTGTCTCTTTTCTTAAAAATTCCATTGAAAAGATAGAAGATTCAGGTGATGCTGAGCGAATTGACAGTGAGTCAGGGGCTTTGAAAATCGTTTCACAAAAGGATATTCTGCTGGGAGCCCTTTCGACCGCTTCTGTTTCAACGATCCATTCTTTTGCGCTGGATATACTGAAAACACATCCTGTAGAGACTTTGCTTGACCCGGCAGCTTCACCCGATGGCGATATGACGGACAGTGAAGCCTTCATTACAGGACGCGATGCTCTTTACTCAACTCTGAGAAAGCTTATCGATAGAAATGACCCTTTCCTTGCCGGCCTTATAAAAATAATAGGGTATGAAAAGACCCTTTCTCTGCTTGAAGAATTGATGAAATCTGTCGATTCATATGGAATTAATTCCCTGCGGGAAATGGCGGCAGCAGGAGGATACCTGGATTATAAGGGAGTAATTAAGGAAACTGACTGGCTTTCTGGAAAGGTAATGCCGCATTTTAAGTCCCTGCTTTTTAGCCTTGAAGAAGCAAGGCCTGATGTCGGAAAAACCGGTCTTGCAGGGCTTGACAGGGTCATTGGAAAGATCAAATCTGCAATGATGATAGAAAACGTACCTGATCTCTTTCATGCTGATTTTTATTATGATGGCACCAGCGGCACTATAAAAGATGCATCCTGCAATGCATACGAATCGATCTCGACTGAAATGCACAAATATGTCTTTCAAAACCTCTGGATTGTATTCGAGTTTGTTTTTGCCTCTTATAAGGATTTGAAGAAAGAGAGAAGGGAGATCAGTTTCAGCGATATAGAGACCATACTCCTTGATTCAATAAAAAAAGACAGGGAATTTACAGATGAAATAAAAAAGAATACACATTATATTCTGATTGATGAATATCAGGATACGAGCAACATACAGAAATCCATATTTGACGCCCTTATCTACGACGGGAGTGGAGGACTGGCGATGATACCTTTCATTGTGGGCGATCCGAAACAGTCTATCTACGGCTTCAGGAACGCGAATGTCGAGATTTTTGGAAAAACAAGGTTGGAGCTATTAAGATTTCAGAGCAGCTATGAAGAGCCTGTTTTCCTTGAACTTGACAGGAATTTCAGGTCCGGTGAAAAGCTGGTGGACGATTTTAATGAGATATTTTCCGAAGTGTTTAAAAATGAGGAAACCGGATACAGGAATCAGACTTCGGGAAGTCTTTCAAGTTCCGGTACGAGAGAAGGTGTATATTTCGTACCCTCGGAGGGAACTCGCTCGGATGAAATAATGTCATCTTCATGCCGTAATGCTGCATATCTCATTTCCGAACTTGTGAGTTCAGGCGGATACAGACCCCGGGAAATAATGGTGCTCATTCGTAAAAAAACGAAAATTCCTATTCTCCGTGAAGTTTTTGAGGACATACTCGGGAAAAGGGGAATACCATATTATCATGTTGATAGCTCAAATATTCTCGATACAAGAGAAATTCAGGATATCATTATATACCTTCAGGCTCTTGAGAATCCTTTCAGCAATTACTATTTTTTACCGCTTTTGAAATCCCCTTTTTTCAGAAAGACCGATCCTGAAATTATTTCATTTATGATGGAAAATGAAAACCTCTTTGATTCTTTGAACAAAGATTATAATTCAGATGAAATGGAACTTTTTAATGATATAAGGTTTAAAAAAAACCGTGTCAGTATTGCTGATCTCGCAGAAGAGATAATAAACCGCAGCGGATATTTCTCTTTTTTAAGTTCTCTACCTTACAGGAAGGAGGCGACCACTAATGTAATTGTCTTTCTAGATTATCTGAGAAAACTTCAGTCTATGGAGATGTTCAACCTCACTGATTTTCTTTATTATATTCAGGAATATGGAGTATCTCTGTCGAAGCCAAGGGTGATTGGAGAAAAAAGTGACGTTGTAAGGGTAATGACTGTTCATGCCTCGAAGGGCCTTGAAGCAAGAGCGGTGATTTATATCACTTCATCGTCTGGAGCATCCGAACACAGGAGCATCATCTTTTCAAAGGGGGGCGGGAAAGGCAGCATGGGTATAAGGATTATAAAACCTGATATAAATTACAGCGGAATTACGGATTCAGTCAGAAAATCTGAGGCGGAGGAGGAAAAACGCCTGGCTTATGTTACATTTACAAGGGCCAGGGAGCTTTTTTACTATATCGGAACTGACGGAAACGATGGATGGAAAGCCTTCATTAATCTTGGTAAGAGCTTTGCATTGAAAAGGAAAGCATCAATAGACTGCAAAACACCTGTCAGTGAGAGCAGGGGAGTAGACACACTGGCAGCCGTGAGGGCGGCGAAACAGTATGGAATTCTTAAAAAAAATTCTTCGGTGAGGGATTATGTCTCTTTTCCGAGGGTTATAACCGTTACCCAGCTGCTGGATATGGAGTACCTTGAGAGTGCGTTCAGGAAGAGGTATATAGAAAAATCCTTCCCTGTAGAGGAGGCTCTAGGAGAGATAGCCTCCTCTGAGGAAATCCGGAATGCTGGCCCGGCAGCCGATGAAGGAATATTTCTTCACAGGGTATTTCAAACGGCTTCGGCAGATGATTATACGGATTTTATCGATAGAGCTCTCTTGCAGGAGGGTGGCGAACTTAAGAGCAGGAGGGAATCTCTGATCGGATCAGCCCGGGCTTTTTACGAAAGCAGTTTTTACGGCAAGTATAACAACAGTCAGTTTAAGCAGAATAAGGAATGGGAAATTAACTACACTTTCAGATTCGAAGAAAAGCCTGTCCTGATAAAGGCAGTTGTAGACCTCTACATAGAAAGAGGCTCTGACGGCGGAACAGTAGTGGATTATAAACTGAATTATAATACAAGCAGCGGCAGATATGACAGGCAGGTTAATTATTATGCTTATTTTTTGAACGAACTCGGATATCCTGCCGATGAACTTTTCATTTTTGACATCAATGAGGGAAGGGAATTCCCAGTCAAAAAAAATACCTCTGACATACATGAAATAATTCAAAAAAACCTCACAAGCATGAAGAAAATTTATTCAGCCTTAACCCCAGGCAGATAATACCAATATAATATTGACATATTTTTTATTTTGCTGTATTATCTCCCTCAAATGAGGCAGAGATATGGATAGCAGCATATTATACAGCGAGAAATGGGTCAGGGGAACCCGCTTTATTCCAGAAGAAGAGTATAACCTGCGGGTAAGAAAAGATATGAAAAACTCCGGTATAAAAGGCCGGGGAATAATGATAGGGAACTGTGTTCTTCCAGTGCAGTCTGAAACAGAGCATGTATTCATCATCGGGAAGCGGGATATATTCTATTATTGACCGTTCAGTACTTACAAAACCTATAAATCAATATTATTCTTATTTGTTATTGATTAATATTGGTGATTATAAGTCCATATAAAAGGTAAATTTTAATGTAATTTAAATTGCTATTAATATCAATAATATTTGACATATTTATTAATATAATTCAGTATTAATAAGATGTTTTGTTTACTATCTATAATCATTATTGGGTAATTTATGAAATTTTTTGTTCTTAAATACGTTAACTCTTTTATATACACCTTAGTTGATGATCAGATGATGCGGGTAGCACCAGTTTATGATTATCTGGAATACCAGAAAGCCCGCAATCTTTCATACAACACATTAATTTCATATGGGCATGACCTTAAAATGTATTTTGAATTTTTAAATGCTAACAAATATAAATATAGTCGTATAAAGGCAATTAATATTTCCGAGTTTCTTGTTTCCTTACGATGTGAAACCCGACTTGGCGAGAGTAGGTGTCC
>CAYPRX010000056.1:0-2540 GCA_964413265.1 uncultured Brevinematales bacterium | reverse complement strand
TGCGGGATGAGACTTATCTCTTCCTTGTTATAGGTTCTACCCTTATTCTAAATGCATTTTCAATAGACTGGTTTTACCAGGGCCTTGAAAATTACGGATTTATTACATTGAGGAGCCTTATATTCAAGGCGCTATCACTTATCCTCGTCTTCACTGTAATCCGGAAATCGGGTGACTATGTGCTATATGCAGGGATAACAGTAGTCGCACTGGGCGGCTCGAACATCTGGAACATCCTTAAAAGCCGCAGTCTTATTTCATTTAAAAAGGACAACCTGGATTTAAGGCCTCACCTGAGGCCGCTTTTTTTCCTCTTCCTTTCTGCAGCAATCGGCAGCATATATAATATGCTGGATACCGTATTGCTTGGCTTTCTGGGGGGCAATCCCAGGTATGTTGGCTTTTTTACGATGGACAGGAAATTCACACAGTTCGCGATAACCTTCGTAGCTTCCCTGGGGACAGTCCTGGTTCCACGCCTTGCTTTTTATATTCACAGCGAAAGGCATGATGATTACAGGGCCACTGCGGAAAAATCACTCCAGTTCATCTATTTTCTGGCCTTTCCCGCCGTCGCTCTCATCACAGGCCTCTCTTCAGAGATCACATACGCATTCGGAGGCTCCAGATACACAGACGCCTCCCTGTCGCTGATTCTCATTGCCCCCATAATCCTGATAACCAGCCTTGACGCCTTTCTCGGATTCCAGGTCCTGATCCCTAATAACGATGAACGTGCCATGCTGATCTCAAACATTACCGGCGCTCTTGTCAATGTCGTTCTCAACCTGATTTTAATACCAGAACTAAAACACAATGCCTGCGCCATAGCCATCACGATTTCTGAAAGCTCCGTCTTTTTAATGCAATGGTACCTGGGAAGGAAATACATTCATTTCAAGCTTTTCAATCTCCAGACTCTAAAGTATTTCTGCGGGGCTATATGCATAGTTTTGATTGTATTCTTTATGAAACTTCTTCTGCATAATCCCTGGCTAACACTTGCTGCAGCCTCTTTCCTTTCATCTCTGTTTTACGGGACTTACCTCCTTCTGACAAAAGACTTATTCATTAAAAGCGTTTTCAAAATCGCCTCAGCTTATCTGACCAAGAGTGCCCTGGGCAGTGGCGGTAGCAATGGATAAAAAAAATTTCACAGTACTGATGGATCTGTTCGAGTTCGGGAAGGTCCATCTTTACAAGGACCCCTGTATGATAGCATATTATTTCAAGCAAAAAACAGGAGGGAATTCCTCCATAGTATTCTATGAAAGCCGCAATAACCGGTTCCTTCCCCGGTTTCACAGGGGCGTCCGTCTTGTAAGAATTAAAGGCCTCCCCCGTTTTCTTCAGAAGGTTCCTGTATTAAAAAAATTCCGCCGCATCTGGATGTTTTTCTATCTTCTCAAAAACTCGCATGCAATAGATATATTAAATATTTACCATTTTTCCCATATAAGCGTCCTGAACGGCCTCTTTTACAAGATGATAAACCCTAAGGGCTTTATTTTCATGAAACTGGACGACGATCTCTCCTGGCTCGGCAAGGATGGAGAAATCTGGGACAGAATCAATAAAGTCATTAACTTTTTCATGAAGCCTCTATACAAGAAGTTCCTGTCAGCTGTAGATCTTATATCCATAGAAACCACAAGAGGCCTTGAAAAGTTCCGCAAAGCATACCCCGTTCTGAAAGACAGGCTTTTATACCTGCCTGACGGAGTTGACGGGGATGAATTGTCGGGAATATTTCCGGCTATTAAAAAACCTCAGGAAAAAGAGAATATAATTATAACCGTCGGGCGGATAGGATCCGTACAAAAAAATTCCGAATTGCTCCTCGAGGCCGTCAGATCAATAGACCTCAAAGACTGGCAGGTTTATCTGATCGGTTCGGTTGAAAAGAATTTCAAAAAATATACAGAGGCATATTTCAAGCAGAATCCCCACTTGAAGGAAAGGGTCATATTCACCGGAAATATCAAAGAAAGGAATGAACTCTATGAATTATACAACCGTGCCAGGGTATTCTGCCTTACATCACTCTGGGAAAGCTTCGGGCTGGTCCTTACTGAGGCTGCTTATTTCGGCGATTATATCATAACAACGAGGGTGGGAGCCGCAGAGGATATTGTAAAAGACGGAGTTTCAGGTAAGATAATCGAAACTGGCGATCTTAAGGGACTGTCGAAGGCGCTGTCTTCAGTCATTTCGGGGAGAATAGACCTTGCAAAACCATATAAAACAGTCTCAGATCACTGCCGCAAAAATTTCCTATGGGAAGGAATTGTTGACAGGTTATTGAAGAGTATTATGGCGAATTCGCAAGGATGAGTACACTCAGCCTTGATTAATTGCCCCTTCTCCATTAATATAGGCGCAATGAATAAAAAGGCCGCTGTCATTGTCATCAGTTACAACTTCTGGCGTGACACTATCGAATGTCTTGAAAGCGTTTTGAGGAATGACTATCCTGACTATTTTGTGGTCGTATACGATAATGGTTCGACTGACGAGTCGCTTGAGCGTCTAACTGCATG
>CAYPRX010000055.1:0-1821 GCA_964413265.1 uncultured Brevinematales bacterium | reverse complement strand
TAAATCCCTTTCCCGCAGGCAGGATGTGGATTATATTTTTTTCAATAATGCCGACGAGGATAAACTGCGCAAGCAGGTCGAGTTCTTCGTTCTTGCGGTGCTGTAAACCGGATATCACATGGAGAAGCGCGAACCTTATCAACTTTCCTCCCTTTTCCCCTGTGAAAATAATCCTATTTACATAACTATATGGCATCAGGTAAAGTTGAAATATTTTTTTGCCGAAAGTTAAAGGGGCAGTTTTTAAAGAATTACTCCTCTGCTTTTTTACACAAATTTAACGGCGGCTGTTATGAATTCAAGGATCCTCGTTTTATGCCTGCGACTTTTTTTTGTTTCGCTTGCGCTTTATTGCGGACAGTCATTTGCTGACAATGTCGCAAAGCTCGAGAGGGTCGTTGTGCTACCACTCCAGAACGACACGAATCCGGAACAGTACGGCAACTCGGGGATATTCAGGGATATCTTTTCCAGATCGTTCTACAACTATACAAGCATTCTGCCTATCATCGACATTCCCGACATCAGCATATCCAATATCTTCCAGTTCTCGGGGACGAATATCGAGAATTTCTCCAAAGGTCAGAAGGCCAGGTACGTCATATACGGCCGCTACAGCATGACAGGCCCCGCGATAGACCCTATAGTCAGGGCTGAATTGATGGTATACGACGGGATCAGCCGGACAATCGTCTTCGACAGGACCTATTCGACGACCACCGGGCTGGAGGTTTTTGAAGAGATAGACAGCATGATAGCCGATGTATTGAAAAGCACCCTGAACATAGACGCCAGGAACATCGCCACAATAAAATTCGGCAATTTCATGATAGAGGGGGCGACCTACAGGCTTTACATAAACGGGAGGCTCGTGGCCAGCCCGTCGGACACAAACTTCTCGCTGGTACTGAAGATCTTCCCCCAGATCAACTACCAGGTGGAGCTCAGGCAGGCCGAGGGGGGAAGGACCGTCCTCTCGGAAAACGTCTCCCTCCCGCCCAACGGGTCCACCAACATCAGCTACAGCGGGTATGGTTCTGTGAGGATCAATCCCATAGCCATGAAATACAGAGCGGGGAATTACAGCCTTTACCTGGACGGTTCCCCTGTAAAGGAGGACTCACTCGTTTCGAATATACCCACAGTCTTCACACATTCGCTCTTACTTACGGAGAGTCTTAATAAGACGAATCTAACGACCAATTACATGACGAATTTCGACCTGCTCGACAGCCAGACCATTACCGTTACGCCAAGCCTGGGTCAGATACCGCCTTTCCATGTAAAACTCCTTACCATGGATTTCGATTACGCCACGCTTATGCTACAGTACTTCCCCTTCGGGAGCTGTTTCTGGATAGAGGCCGGAACAGGGTTTTTTGAATACTCGGACAATACGGGTGAATATTTTTACCCTTTGCCCCAGGCCGAGATAGGCTACTACATCATCGGGAACATGGAAAACGATTTCAGGGCGGGGGCCGGTTTCCTCTTTCGTTACGACATGGTCTTCTCCCCGGACGCGACTGTCACTTTAAAATACACGCCGGAGCCCTGGGACATCGGCTTTTTCATAACCCTGGAGCTTTATTTTGTGACGCTTCAGCCCGAGGTGTTCTTCTACAAGGACCAGAACGGAAATCCTCAGTTCGCTTACACCCTGGCAGCCGGGTTTCATTTTTAGGGAGGACGATATGACGGGATTAACCGCAAGGGGGATAATAACGGCGTTAGCCGTTTTTATACTTTTCTCATGCCAGTTCTTAATGCCCCCTCAGCTTTACAATAACCTGGCTTCCCACGGCGGAACCGGGGGTTCAG
>CAYPRX010000054.1:0-5261 GCA_964413265.1 uncultured Brevinematales bacterium | reverse complement strand
TTGTTTTTCGATAATTGCCTGCTACTCTCCGAGGGAAACCAAAAACTAATGTAAACCAGGTTAACTCGAAAGGGACAATTTCTCTAGCTCCGCCGGTTAAAGGATTAGATACATAGTATTCACTGACATTTTCATAACTATGCCAATCCGGGAGGTACTGTCCTGAATGTAATAATATATTTGATATCTTTCCAAGTTCATTGTCTTTTAAAATTTCAAAAATTAATTTAACAGCTGGATGAAACCACATAGTCGCTGAAGGAGCTGCGATAATGGGAATATTTCTCATCATTTCAATAGTTTCCGTCATCCCATCATCTAAAACACTTGCTTCAATAAAATAGTGGATTTTATTTAATATTGCAAACCTTATATATTCAATCTGAATATTCGGAGGAACAGATATTATTAAAGCATCAGGTTTTACATTTTGTACTGCTTTATCAAATGAGGTAAAAGCAGCTATCGAATATTTTTCTTTAACTTCTACAACCCTATCTTCACGCTTATCAAAGCCGTATATTTCCTTAATACCCAAGGCTTTCAGGCAGCGGATTCTTCTTTTCCCCATTGATCCAAGGCCAATTATTAAAAATTTCAAGAATATCTCCTCTATATCAAAGTCAGTTTATCAATAGTCTTTTTATACTCATCCCATTGCCCGATATCGATATAATCATGCTCATTTATCGGATATGTCAGAACTTTTTTGCCCGATTTTAGGAGCTTTTCAATTAATATCGGCATATCCATTACAGTGTTATCAGGAATCAGATCGAGGCATGATTTTTCCAGGATATAGACCCCGGTGTTTATTGTATTAGTGTACTCAGGCTTCTCAATTATTTCAGTTACTTCCCCGCCATTCTTAAAATTAACAACGCCGTATGGTATTTTAAAGTGCTGTATTGATGAAAGTAAAGTCAGAGAAGCATTATGTGAACGATGAAAATTTATTCCATCCTGATAATTGGCCTTTACAATTACATCACAGTTTGAAACTATAAAGGTATCCTGTACAATATCTTTTACCAGGTTTAAGCTTCCCGCTGTCCCTAGAAAATCCTTTTCCCAGATATACTGGATATCATAATTTTTTTCAATGCTTTTAAAATAAGCCTCTATCATGCTGCCTTTATAATTAAGGGTAAAAATAAAACGATTAATTCCGAAATTACGGAATTCATCAATGATCATTTCCAGGATTGTCTTATTTCCGACCGGGATTAGTGATTTCGGAAGGACTCTGGTAAAAGGTTCCATCCTTGTGCCTTTTCCGCCTGACATAATTACAACAGGTACATCGATAGCACCATATTTCCTCAAATTCTTCAATTTTCCTGAAAACAATTTGTCCCAGGTAATAAGATCAACTATATTCTTATTTTTATCAACAACTGGTATAAGCTCAATTTTAAATTTTAGAAAAAGCTCTTTTGCCATAGCTTCTGTATAATCAAAATCAATAATAAAAACAGGATTTGAATTATAAATACCGTTTATAGGTTTTTCAATATCATCGCCTTTTAAAATATAACGTCTGATGTCACCGTCAGTTAATGCCCCAAGAAGTTTTTTGTTTTCGTCAACGACAATGAGGGTTTTTTCAGCAGTTTGATCCAATTTCTTTAAAGCATTTTTAACAGAATCCGATTTGGAAATAAATATATCTTGATTTAACATTCCCTGATCCCAAAAATGAGTTTCCCGTTGCAGCATTTTATTATAGCATATTATTATAAATAAAAAAATAATTACCTAAATGTATAAATAAGCTTTTAATAATAGTATTTGTTCACAAAACATCAATTGCAACTTTATTTAACTTTGAAAAAATTGATCAAATAGCTGTTATTTCTTAAAATAAATCAAGAAAAGAATTTCCGGAAATGGTTTTTAATACTGGTATTATGGAACAGGAATCAGAGGTATTGCAGCCTAGATGACCATGGATGGACTTATCCCTGTTGTATAATTGATAGTTAATTTTCGTGCTTATATGGCTATAGAGCAAATACAAAGAAAGCAATTCTGATTTTTTAGCTATAGTAAAAAGATGTTAACAAGTAATGAAGTCAGTTATATTCGTTTTTTATTAAGAGGCATATTTTGTGAAAAGTTTTTCAATTAAAATGAGTAGGAAATCTTCTGATTTTTTTATTATAGCTACATTATATACTCTAGCATTTGGATTATATTTATTAAACGGAGGGTTATTCTGGGATGATTGGTGTCTATACAACCAATTTCCGGCAACTCGTATCCATTTATTTAAAGACTCTGGGTTCTTCCTTTACTGGCCTGCTTATTTACATAATATTTTGTTATCTGTATCCTTTGGTGTTTATTTAGAGAGGTTTCTTATATTCGTTTCCTTTCTTTTTGCAGGTATTTTTATCTATTGCATTCTAGATAAAATAAAATATATTGATGAAAGGTCCCGTTTTTTTTTAGTCATCATATTTATGTTATTTCCTGCCAATTTTTCCAGAATACCAATTTGCAGTATTCATTATTCCCTTTGTTTTGGCATGTTTTTCCTGGGTATTTGGTTAGTATCAATTTATTTATCAAGTAAAAATTGGATTTTAAGGGTTATAAGTTTATTGTGTTTTATTATCGCTTTTTCTACAAATTCTTTTTGTTTCTACTACATAATTTTGTTTTTTTACATTTTTTATATTGAGAAAGATACTGTGACAAATTTTATGGCCTTTGTAAAGAAAGGTTTTAGTTATACTGATTTCATTATTCTGCCTGTAATATTTTGGATTGTAAAAGACTTATTTTTTCAAACTTCCGGCTTATACAAGGGAAATTATAATTTAATAACAATGAATAATGTAATATTATTCCCAATTAAATCAATACAGGTTTTATTTCAATCCTTTATTAATATTATAATAAATCCATTTGTTTCTTTGAAAATTATTGTTATTTTATCAATTATACTCGCTTTTGTTTTAATGTTTATTATAAATAGAATAAATTATCTTAAAGAGTATAAATCTCAAAGAGAAAATCTCTCTTTGATAATAATTGGACTGCTTATATTTTTAGCTGGAATATTTCCTTATATAGCTGTGGGGAAATGGCCTGATGACTATCTGGGATTTAGTAGCAGGCATCAGTTACTTATTACTTTAGGCCTTTCATTTATTGTAATTTTTAGTTTAAACATTATTTTTAACGAATTTAAATTTAGACCACAATTGGAAAATTATTTTTACAGTATCATTGTAATATTTTTTGTAATAATTGATTTTAATGCCTGCCTGTCCTATCAAAAATTATGGTTGAAACAAGTTTCTCTGATGGAAAATTTCTGCAGCAGCGATATTATTAAAAATAATACAACTTTTTTAGTCCAGGATTATTTTATTGAATATATTTATGAGAACGAGTTTTACGGTTTTACGGGTATGTTTAAGAAAGTCTTCAAAGATGAAACCCGTTTTGCAGAGTATTTCCCATTCTTTAAAACAATTAAAAATTATAAAGTTTTTTTAAATTATCCCCAATACAATATGAATAATTATATTCCAAGCAATCCAAACTATATAATTGTTATCAATGCAGGGGATTATTCTTTAACAAAAAAAAGAACTTTGTTTTTAACGATTAAAAAATTTTTATTTCCTGATAAATTTAAAAATGAAATAAGGAATATTATCAAATTATCATATGTTAAAATAAGCCGGCAATTACATTGAGATAAGCCGAATTAATCTTCCAAATTGAAATTAATATCATAAAATCGCTTTTTAAGAACTGTAATATTATGTGATTTTATTACAGAAATAATCCGTTCCGCAGTATGTCCATCACCATAAGGATTTTGAACGGACTTGAGTTTTTTCTGAAATTCATCAGAATAGAGACAGTTTAATGCATTATTAATGGATTTTTGATCCGGTTTACAATCAATAACGCTCCCCGCTTTTATTCTACCTTTCTGCCGGTCGCCTATATTTATTGTGCCTATTTTAAATGATGGCGCTTCAATAATGCCGCTTGAAGAATTTCCAACTACCGCATCAACATATTTCATTGTTGATAAATATTTCAATTGTCCGAGCGAGATGAATGATATCGCCTTTTGATTGTTTTTAGAAGTATATTCACCAATCATCTGGTTAATAATCCTACCGGAAATATCGGAATTAGCCATTGTAAAAATGATATTTGTTTCCTTGAGCCGATCTGCTACTTTTAAAATCTCACTGAATTGATTTCCAGCAGTATTATTTTCAAGTGTTACAGGATGAAAGGTTACTAATAAATTTCTTTTGTTAAATTTAAAATCAAGTTCTTTTTCAAGTTTTTCCATGGATAAAAGATTTAAATTATTAATATTATCAAGTCCTATTGCCCCGACATTAAAAACTCTGTCGGGTGACTCACCTAATTGTATGACCCTTTTTCGATAAACCTCAGTAGATGTAAAATGCAGAGTGCTCATTTTTGTAATAGAATGACGAAAAACTTCATCAACTGCGCCTTCAGTCAACTCTCCTCCATGAAGATGCGCTATCGGGATTCGAGCTATTGAAGCTGATGCACTGGCACAAAATATTTCATAACGGTCACCAAGAAGTACTATTAAATCAGGATTTAATCTGTTATATGCTTCACTGAATCCGATGACCGCCAGTCCCATAGATTTTGATATGGCTGTTGGGGTGTCTGCGCTTAATAGGATTTCAATTTTTTCACTTATGATAAAACCATCATTTTCAATTTCTTTATATGTTAATCCAAATTCATGAGATAAATGCGTGCCGGTAACTATGACCTGTATTTCAAAAGTATTATCATTTTTTATCAGGTCCATCAACGGTTTGAGAAGTCCATATTCTGCACGGGCTCCCGTTACGATACAGATTTTTCTTTTCATAATTCTATCAGCTCATCTTTTTTAAAGCTGTGAATCGCTTTTCTTCCGAGAATATTTTCCCACTCCATCGGGCTTATACCGTTCCCGGGCCTTTTACAGGTTAGATTATTACTGGTAAAAATTTCACCGGCCTTAATATCACTTAAGGCAACTATACTTTTCCTTGTAGCTGTCTTATTTTTTAGTTCTGATGAAGAGGGTTGCTTAATTCCATTACCCAATGCTATTTCAATATTCTTTATAGCTTTTATCATGGCTGAAAGCTCTTCCGGCTCAAGTGAATTTTTATGGTCAGGACCTTCCATCCTGCGGCTGAGAGTAAAATGCTTTTCTATTACACAGGCGCCAAGGGCTGCTGCTGCGG
>CAYPRX010000053.1:0-32646 GCA_964413265.1 uncultured Brevinematales bacterium | reverse complement strand
ATCGGGATCGGTTATTCTCTCAGTTTCATGGTCAATTATTTAGGAAAGATATTAATTACTTAAAACGGGGGGAGGAAAATGCTGCAGACAATCATTGCTCTTTTAATAGTTACAGCTGCTGTTATTGCAGCTATTGCTTATATTGCCAGGGGATTATTACGCATAAGAAATAAAGAAACGTCACGCAGCTGCTGCTCTCAAAAAAATGTATGTAAAGACGACAGGGTGAAATAATTTCGCTTTGTTGCGAATTACTCCTTCTTCCTCTAGAATTATACGCTGGAGGAAATTATGGCCGCAAAAGATGTTTCAGTTTCAATTGTGGTCCCGATGTACAATGAATCCGATAATTTAGAAGAATTTTATAAAATTGTAACCGGTGTACTTGAAGCCGAGAATGAGAGTTTTGAAATAATATGCGTCAATGACGGAAGTACAGATAATACCCTTGAGCGGCTAATAGCACTTCGCAGGCTGGATAAAAAGGTCAAAATCGTAGACTTTTCCAGGAACTTCGGGAAGGAGATAGCACTATCTGCAGGTTTGGATTTTACATCCGGAAGGGCAGTCATACCCATCGATGCAGATCTTCAAGATCCTCCAGAACTTATACCCGAAATGTTGCGTAAGTGGAGAGAAGGTTTTGAGGTTGTTACTGCAAGAAGGGTAAAGCGCAGAGGGGAAACCTGGCTGAAAAAAGCTACAGCCTCAATTTTTTATAAAATTTTTAAGGCTTTCACATCTTTTGATATTGAGGAAAACACCGGTGATTTCAGGCTCCTGGACAGGAAAGTGGTGAACGCCTTAAAGGAGCTCAGGGAACACCACCGTTATATGAAGGGGCTTTTCTTCTGGGTGGGATTCAGGCAATGTTCCATCAATTTTGAGAGAGATGCGAGGTTCGCCGGGAAAAGTAAATTGAGCTATGGAAAACTTATCGCCTTAGCCATGGAAGGATTAACTTCTTTCAGCCATATACCGCTGAGAGCTGCCAGCTACCTTGGAATTATCATATCTTTTTTATCATTTTGTTACGCTGCATTTGTTATAGCAAAGAAAATCATCTCAGGCGATCCTGTTCAGGGTTATGCCTCGATGACAACAATCATATTGTTCCTTGGAGGCATTCAGCTTTTAACTATCGGCATAATAGGCGAGTACATCGGCAGGATCTATAATGAAACGAAGAGGAGGCCTCTCTATATAGTGAGGGGAAAAATCGGTTTCGGCTCTGAAGCTCGGAGAAGACGTGAACACCGATAGGGTTCTGAACAGGACAAATATAACACAATTTATTAAATTCAGCCTTGTTGGTGTTCTTAATACCCTGGTAGGCTTCGGGTCATTTCTGATATTTTACTATCTGTTTCATATTCAGTATGTTCTTTCGAATACTTTAAGCTATATTCCGGGACTGCTAAACAGTTTTATCTGGAACAAGATATGGACGTTTGCAAGCAGGGGGGACAGAAGACTTGAAGCTGTGCTTTTTCTTATTGTATTCATTCCATGCTTTTTGATACAGAACGGCGTTCTTATATTTCTCAAAGAAATTGTCAGGATTAACGTTATAATTTCACAGATCATTTCTATGTTCATATATACGGTTCTTGGATTTATTCTTAATAAAACCATTACCTTTAACAGAAAAATCGTTGGTAAATGATGAACTTAAAAAGGAGGGGAAAATGCCAGTAAAAATTGATAAACCTGCAAGGTTTCCTGAATTGGATCAGCTCGATAAGTTCGAGGGTGAATGGGTCAGCGGTGAAACAAAGGAGATTTTCAAAAGAGCATGCGACGGCTTCTGCTACCTGGCCGATGTCGAGGCTGAAACTTCCGGGGGGCTTCTGAAGGGTCATGGGATTATTTTTTTCGACAACTCAATAAAAAAATTCAGGCTTGAATGGTATGATAATTTTGCCATACATATCAGCGGCGAGGGAAATTACACTGATGAAAGTACTTTCATAATGATTGCAAAATACAGCAGAAACGGAAGCGCCCATATTGAGAGGCACACAGAAAAACTCATCTCAGGAATAAAAAAAATACATATGATCGAGAATTTTACAAACGGGGAGTTTGAAAAAATAAGCGAAACGACTTTTGACAGGAAATAAACAATTCATCAATTAAGGTGAAATTTCAGAGTGAGAAGCATGCATACCGCTCTGGCGGTACCGCCTATCCTTGCGGGTTTAAACTTTACTGACGAGACAGCTTCGTAAGCCGATTTTGAAAGAATATCACTGGGTGATTTCTCTATCTCGACTTTTTTAACATTCCCATGTTCGTCAATGTAAAGCAAAACGAGGACTTTCCCCTCAATACCTGTCCTTCTTGCTTCTTCTGGATATACAGGTGTTATCGGAGTCAAGGGAACAGGAAGCTCTTCTACTTCGTAACTGGGAACGAATCCGCTTAAGTCTGAAGAATTACCGCTCATTCCTGAAGTACTGCCGCTTTCCGAATCACCTTCTTCCTCTTCTTTTTGAAGTTGCTGAAAATTAGTGTTGATTTCCGGTATTTTATTTACAGGGGATTTATCGCCCATAACAAAGGGTTTGGAGGACTTCACATCCATTGAAATTTTTTCATTGCTGATCTCAACATAATTTTGTGCTGAATTAATGAAAGTCATCTGGAATCTTATTGTAAACGCCAGAAGAACAAATAAATGAAGTACAACCGATAAACCAATGAAAAGGTATAACTTCATAATTTCACCGGGAATTATCTTTTAATTTCAGTGCCCAGAAGGATCTTTTTAATGCCGATTTCCTTTATCGCGTCGATGATGCTTATTATAGTGCTGTACCTGCAGTCCTTGTCACCGTTTATTACGACTGCGGAATTATCACTGTTTCCCACCGTGTTCAGGATCTTAGCCTTAATTTTATCTGTATCACCGGGCATGGCGTATTCCACATTGTCGATATAGACAAATCCCTGCGGGGTTACCTGGAGCGTCATTCTCATCGGTTTTTCCTCGGTCTTTGCACTCCTGGTTTCAGGCAGGTTGATTCTTAACTTGCCCTGGTATATTAGAGGAGTGGCAATAATAAAAATGATCAAAAGGACAAGGACGACGTCTGTAAAGGGAGTGATGTTAATGTCAGTCATCAGTTTCTTTCTTTCCGACCTTTTTTTTATCATAAATTATTTCCTTAATAAATCAAGCGTTTCCGAGGCACAGATTTCCAAATCGGTTGAAATATTGTCGATTTTATTCATTAAACTGTTATAGGCAATTACAGTCGGTACTGCCACGAAAATACCCGTGGCTGTAGTAATGAGGGCTTCGGCTATACCGGCGACAACACCTGTTATTCCTGTTCCGCTGCCAGAAGAAAGAGCTATATCCTGGAATGCCCTGATAATACCGATAACGGTCCCGAAAAGGCCTATATACACCACTGTGCTTCCTATTGATCCGAGTATACCTGTGAATTTTTCCATTTCCTTGATCTCAATGCTTATCTGCCTGTCCATTGCGTGAGTCATTTTTTCTTCACCCTTCCCGTAAAAAAGCAGACCTGCCTGGACTACCCTGGCTAAAGGAGATACCACAGTCCCTGAATATGCCGCTGCACCCTGGAGGCTGTTACTGTCGAGATAACTCCGTATTTTTGCCATGAAATCGGGCCTTTTTATCCTTGTTTTGCTCCTTAAATGAAATACCCTTTCCAGTATGAACGAGAGGGATGTTATTGAGCAGAGCAGAAGAACGCTCATTGTAAATCCACCCATCTGAAGGATATCCCAGATAGATTTGCCGACAAACATTTTTTCCTCCTGATTATTAACCCGAAACGCAAATTATATGTTATAATTAATAGGAGAGCAACTAAACATATATTGAAATTATAACAATAGTTCTGGATATTGACAATAAAACCTCAAAAATACTAAATAAAAGAAAATTTGCCCTTGCTTTAAGATTTTTTCCCTTTACCGATAATATAATTACAAATAACATTATTCCGGCAGCAGTCCGGTATTAGAAATCAGGAGGGATGAAGTGAATATCGGCAGAAAGGGTCGTGATCTCGCCACAATCATAGGAATTGCATTCGGATTTGGAATGCTCCTTTTAGCTTACGGCATCGAAGGTGGAAATTTCGGGTCACTTGTTTCGAGCATTTCACCCTTCCTAATAGTTGTCGGCGGTACGCTCGGAGCAACAATGGTTTCCTTTAAAATGGAAGACATATATAATATACCAAAACTTATAGGGCAGGCTGCGACTGAAAAGGTCGTGCCTACCAAGGATCTGCTGGAAATGTTCATTACTTTCTCCGAGAAATCAAGAAGGGAAGGTATATTGAGCCTTGAGAACGATATTGAGGACCTTGCCAATATCGATCCCCTGATGTACAAGGGTATGAAGCTCATAATTGACGGAACGGACCCCGAGGTTGTTAAACATACTATCACCAATGATATCTTTCTTTACGAACAGAAAAGAAGGCATGAAGCGTCCATTTTTGAACAGGCGGGCGGTTTTTCTCCCACGATGGGAATTATCGGTACAGTGCTCGGACTTGTAAACGTTCTTGGCAGGCTTGCCTCACCTGAGGCCCTTGGTCCTGCTGTAGCTCTTGCCTTCATTGCTACCCTTTACGGTATAAGCCTCGCTAACCTCTTCTGGCTTCCCATAGCCAATAAGCTCAAGCTTAATCTTGCGAACACAAAGCTCCAGAAGGAACTAGTTCTTGAGGCAATGATAAGCATACAGCAGGGTGAGAATCCAAGCATAATGAAAGACAAACTTGAGGATTACCTGAATGAAAAAGAAAAAAAGAAACTCAAACAGCAAGAAAGCCCAACAGTTGAAAGGTAAAATAAATGCCTGAAAATAGAAGAAGAATTGATGATCGTACTGGCAACCTTGAAAGATGGCTTCTGACCTATGCCGACATGATAACCCTGCTTCTGCTCTATTTTATTATTATGTACGCCCTGAGTGTAGTATCAACCAAGAAATTTGAACTGATAACTGAATCGCTTGGTACTGTTTTCGGCGGAGGCAGGCCTGGTATAATGATCGAGGAAAAGACATCAATTGAAAATATAACACCTGAAAATCAGCCTTATTCTGGGAAATATCCTCTGTCCAACAAAAGGGCTCATCAGCAGGCTTTGAGCTTTGAGAAGACAATTTCAGCTCTACGCCCCCTCGTAAGCTCGAGGAGGATAAGGATTCAGCTGGAAGAGAGGGGGCTTGTCATTACCCTCGCGTCAGATATATATTTTGATTCCGGATCTGCAGATTTAAAAGAGGAAGGTAAAGATATTCTTGAAAAAATATATCCTGTACTCAGGGAAATCAGCAATAAGATCAGGATTGAAGGCAACGCGGACGATGTGCAGATTAATCCGGAACTGGCGATTACAGCCAAACCCCTAAAGTATACCTCTAACTGGGAACTAGCAGCCGGAAGGGCAATCAATGTGCTTAAATTCCTGGTTTCCGGAGGAGTAGATCCAAAAAGAGTATATGCAGTTTCTTATGGAGATGAAAGACCGATCGAACCGGGCAGGGAACCTGAAAGCCGTGCTTTCAACCGAAGAGTCGATATTGTTGTTATAACCGAGGGCGGAGAATAAAGTTCATCTCAAAGACGGTCATCCGGGCCGGGGTTGCAAAAATTAGTCTCATAATCGGATAAAGTTAATAATTCTCCTTTTTTTTACGAGCCATATGAAGTAAGCGTAAGAACTGCAAGGCGAAAAACTGTGAACAGCAAGTGGTTGTCCGAGCCCGGACCCCATTCACCCTGGCAACTCTTACGCTTAATTCATGCAGCACGGAAAAAGAGTGGAATTATTACTTTAAGCCCTTTATTTGACAATGCTGTAATTTTCTTTATAATATATGGAAATTTTTTTGGCGGTATCAGATGAAGACCTTTGTGTTAAAAGCTTCTCAGATCAAAAGACAGTATTTCGTTCTTGACGCTGCAGGAAAACCGCTGGGCAGGATCGCCTCTCGTGCAGCGCAGGTTCTAATGGGCAAACATAAAGCAACTTATACGAAAAATATTGATAACGGTGATTTTGTAATTATTGTCAATGCCGATAAATTCATTCTAACCGGCAGAAAGCCGAAAAGCAAGGTTTATTATCATTATTCTGGTTATGTTGGCGGAATGCATGAAAGGACATTCAAGGATATGATGCTTAAAAAGCCGCTGTTTCCGATTGAAAAGGCGGTGAAAGGCATGCTTCCCAGGAACAATCTGGCAAAAAGGATGATTAAAAAGCTCTACCTTTATGCCGGTCCTGTTCATGATCTTAAAAATATAAAGACAAGCCCGCTTGAAATATAAGGGAGGATGAGTGGAATGACTGATCAGATTTACGCTACGGGAAGGCGCAAAACAAGTGTCGCAAGAGTCTTTCTTTTGCCTAAGGGCAGCGGTAAAATTACTATAAATAAAAAGGATATAGAATCATATTTTCCTTCAGTATATTGGGACATAGTTCGGGTTCCCCTCAAGGCTACCGAACTGCTGGGTAAATATGACGTTTACGTAACAGTGAGCGGCGGGGGAACAACAGGACAGGCAGAAGCAGTCCGCCATGGTCTTTCAAGAGCTATTGATAAGCTTGACAGGGAAAAGTATCATAAAACTTTGAAAGACCTTGGGTTTCTTACCAGGGATTCAAGAATGGTACAGAGAAAGCATTACGGCCTTAAAAAAGCGAGGAAAGGTCCCCAGTATTCAAAGAGATAGCTCGAGTCTCTTCCTAAAGTCTTATTCTCTCCTCAACTGCAAGTGCTTTGCCATTTTTTACCGTGATTATGATTTCCTTAAGACCTTCCTGAAGTTTGCCATTTACAGGCGCAAAGATTCTTACAATTGCTACAAAAACAGAACTTCCCGGAACCAGGTCAAAAGACGTTGATGAGGGATATTCGTATTTTTCAAGGTATAAGATATTACGTGATGATTCACCGCTGTAATGTTTATGTTTGACTGCAGCTTCCCTTGCGGCTTCCCATTCAAGGGCTTCATGCGGATCAAGGACCGAAATGCAATTTTCGAAATTAAGCTGCGGAACTATTCTGTCCGGGTCCAGGATTATAATCCCATTCGTTGCATTTATATCAAATGACCTTTTACCGTTCCAGCCTATCTTTATTTTTTCCCCATTTACCAGAGCGCTGATATCCGGGATTTCATCCATATTTCTGAAAGCAGTTGAAAGCTTTATAGAGATGCCGGGGAGCCTTGCAGCGAACGGAAGGAAATACTTTGCCACAGCAACTACGGATTCATCAGCTCCTGAAGAGGCGCAAATATCGGGCAGGCCCTGACTATTGAGAGAATTTGAAAGAGCATCTCTTTTACCTGCAACAAAGGTCTTGACATAATTTGTATAAGAAGAAATACCGGCTGTAAAAACGGCGAAGTGAAGCATTGATACATTTCTCAACATATCGCTAACATTGCAGTTTAATTCTCCCTTCGTTGTAAATCCATTTTTAAGTATATTTTCATAATATGAATGACTGGGTACAGGGACAAGGAAAGCCTGGTCGTTCCTTATATTGCCATTATCATCGATCAGTCTTGTATAAAGGTCGGTATAAGCAAAAAGTTCGCTTCCCTCAAATTTAAGAAGTCCTCTGAACCACAGCCGAACTGCCGCATATTTTATTTCTGGCAGCGTTGAACCTCCAGTGATGAGAAAAATATTATTTTTTTCAAAGCGAACCATACCCGGTATGGCAGGAAGATTTATAATTATAATGCTTTTTTGATCAAGCCCAAAGAGAAGATTTTCATATGCTTCAATGATATGATCTATATCAGATATGGTTGACTGGCTCCTGCCATGGTAATAAACATCATATGATCTGTCTCTGGCCTTATCCATTGTTTCAATATATCTGCCGCATATCAACAGGGGGTTTTCATCCGGGTTGATTAAAAACCCGTCGCCTTTTTTTTCTTCATATGGGAATATTAATCCCTTAAAACCTTCAGGGAGAGTAAATGCCGTGTTTATCGATCCTTTTTCATCAGGTCTGACAAGCCAGTTATCCGAATAAAATTCCTGAGATGTGATAGGCAGACTGTATGCCACATTAATTTTTCCGCCGTAAGTCGATATTACATTATCTATAAGAATGACATGGCCGTTCTGATAAAAATTCACCGTTCCATCCGTTATGGAACTGATATTGATAAGCCTTGCCCTTCCGGGCATCGTAAGTCTCTCCGAATTACTTTCAAAAGAAAATTCTGCCTGGACTTTCAATTCGTTCTGCATTAAAATAAGGGTCATCCTCGCCGTATAGGAAAATACCGCTCTATTTAATGATACCAACATAAGTAAGAAAAATATATATTTCATATCAGCCTCCCGCCTCTTAAATTAATTCATTCAAGAGAACTATAATAATATCCTGATCCCGGCATTGATGGTGATACCTCCTTCCGGAACATCAGGCATATCGAAATTAACCTGGTTGAGAATATTTTTCAGCAGGAGCTCAATAAAAATGTTTTTGGATAAACCGAGAGAGAATGATACATCCCATATCCAGGCGGAGGGCAGGTAAGCACCGGGCTGGTATTCCTGACTATCCTTGTATGTTAATTTGGTCAGCGCTGAAAAACCTATATTGGTAATGTTGTATTCGACACTCAGGGAAACCGAGTTTATGCTGAAAAAGAAGAGGTCATTTTCACTGGGCAATTTGTATATATATGATGCATCGATGATAAAATTATCGAATGCTATCAATTCGAGTATAACCTCCATATTCAGAACATTAACATTTGTTATCGAAGCGAGGTAGTAGAGATCTGTGCTTGGTTCATAGTTATAATTCAGGTATGAAAAATACTGGTCAAGACTGACATTTCCCCTTAAATTTATAAAATCAAGCGGTGAAAATTGAATCGAATAAAGATATACCCATTTTTCCTCGGGCATCGTAAAGTTGTAATCAATCTGGTTTTCATCTACGAGCCTGTTGATGGATAAGTTACTCTGCTCACCATAGATACCGCCTTTCATTGATATCAGGCTGGAATATTTATAAAAGAGCATTAAATTAGGGGCCCAGAAAAGTCCCTTGTAATTATAAACGTCGAATTCAGATCCACCCTGTAAAGCGAGATTTCCGAACGGAAATTTTATAATTCCGCCGGCTCTTCCGAATTGAAGAAAGTCACCGTTATAATCTGAATACAGGTATTTACCTGATAATTTTAAAAAGTTATCCCTCCCCCAATCGGTTTCAAGATCTGCATTTAAGCCTATATCCTGGAGAATTTTATCGTTATAACCTGATGATAATTGATGATTCAAATCAAGATAATTGTAGTAGCCTTCGGTTTTAAGTATGGTATTCATGCTGATTTCATAAATGTCTCCAAGGCTGAAGGGTACGTTTTTTTTGGTTTCGATTACATTTGAGATGTTGGTATAAAGTCCTATGCTCCTTGCGTAATAGCCGAAAGAACCTGTAATATCAAGATTGGAATTTACTGAATAGGTTAAATCGCCGTTAAGGTCGTCTATACTCATAGAGGTATTGAAATAGGTGGTATTCTGATATCCTATGTCATCTCTTGTATTTCTGAGATAAGTAACAATATAATTGAAATTATCGGATTTATTACCGGCATTGATTTCAGCAATAATATTGTTATAGGATCCGTAATATGCCTTGAAGCTTGCGAGAGAGAAGTTTTCATTGGTCATCTGTTTTGTCATTTCGGCCTTAAATTTATCGCTTTCTTTCACTTTGTTAAGTTCATCGATATCTATTCCCACTTCATTAGACGGGTGACCCTGAATGATAGACTCATTTTGATTTGCAAGAGGGACCTTGCTTTCATCCTCTATGCTCAGTTTTATATCAGGTATTATGATTTTAGGATTTTCGGATTCATGGAGAAGTTCATTCGTCGCTGAATTCGTTTCCTCTGCATTTACTATGCTAAAACTCAGTAAAAAGAGTGTTAATATCAGAAGTTTGCTTCTCATCAAAAGGCCTCAATATTTTGGGGCTGTCGCAAAAGGCAGCCCCAAAAATGATTTTTTACATCCTGTATGAAGCACGGACATCTTATTTAATCTTTTTATCTTCGATGACCGCCTGCGCAGCTGCAAGCCTGGCTATGGGTACACGGAATGGCGAGCAGGATACATAGTCCATTCCAACCCTGTGGCAGAACTTTACAGACTTGAATTCGCCTCCATGCTCCCCGCATATGCCTATTTCAAGGTCTTTCCTTGTACTCCTTCCCTTTTCAATTGCCCATTTCACGAGAAATCCGACTCCAGTCTGGTCCAGGGACTGAAAAGGATCATCCTTGAAAATGCCGGCTTTTTTTTCATCCACATAATCGGGAAGAAAACGTCCGGCGTCATCCCTTGATATACCAAGCGTCATCTGGGTAAGGTCGTTTGTTCCGAAGGAGAAAAATTCGGCAACTTCAGCTATCTGGTCTGCCAGAAGAGCTGCCCTTGGAACTTCGATCATCGTTCCAACAAGATATTTAATATTCTGCCCGCTTTTCTTGATTATTGCGTCGGCAACCTCTCTTGTCCTCATTTCAAGGATCTTCAATTCCTTTTTATCTATAACAAGCGGATGCATTATCTGAGGTTCAACCTTTATTCCATCTTTTGAGCATTCGCAGGCAGCCTCTATGATAGCAGAGACCTGCATATCGAGAATCTCCGGATAAGTTATGCACAGGCGGCACCCCCGCAGGCCAAGCATAGGGTTTGCTTCGTGAAGCTGTTCGACCCGGAGTTTTACTTTTTCAAATGGAATGCCGATTTTCATGGCGAGATCCCTCTGCTTTGGTTCATCATGGGGAACAAACTCATGCAGTGGCGGATCGATGAGGCGGATTGTGACAGGTTTTCCGTCCATGGCCTTAAAGATTCCCTTAAAATCGGATTTCTGGAAAGGCTGTAATTTGTCGAGAGCTATTTTTCTGCCCTCGAGTGTATCTGCGAGGATCATTTCCTGAATAGCCTCTCTCCTCTCTTCTGTATCGAAGAACATATGTTCTGTCCTGCAAAGGCCGATACCTTCAGCTCCCAATTTTACGGCATTTTCCGCATCATAAGGCGTATCCGCGTTAGTTTTTACTTTCAGCCTGCGTATCTCGTCGGCCCATTTCATAATGGTATTGTATGAATCAGGAAGTTCAGGCCGGATTAGTTTAAGTGCTGTCCTGAAAACCTCACCGGTCGTACCGTTAAGGGTTATCTCTTCTCCCTCCTTAACGGTTATATCGCCGACTTTAAATATTTTCCTGGCGTAATCGATGTCAAGTTTTTCACATCCCACGATACAGCATTTTCCCCATCCTCTCGCAACTACAGCAGCGTGCGATGTTTTGCCACCTGTCGCTGTTAGAATTCCGGCTGCTGCATGCATTCCTCCAACATCTTCCGGGCTTGTTTCTTTTCTGACAAGGATCACTTTTTCTCCCTTTTCAGCCCACTCTTCAGCGTCTTTCGCATTGAATACGACTTTTCCTGAGGCAGCCCCCGGAACTGCATCGATCCCCTGTGCTATAAAATTGGATTTAAGCGCATCTTTCTGCTTCGGGTCGATTATCGGGTAGAATATACCTTCTATGTCTTTATCATTTATGCGAAGCACCGCATCTTCCTTCGCGATGAGTTTTTCACTTACCATGTCCACAGCTATTTTAAATGCTGCGAAAGGGGAACGCTTGCCTGTGCGGCACTGCAGCATGTATAGTTTGCCTTCTTCAACGGTAAATTCCAGGTCCTGCATATCCCTGTAATGATTCTCCAGAGTTCTTCTTACATCAACAAGCTGGTTGTAAGCCTTGGGATCGGCTTTTTCGAAGTCTGATAATTTGATGGGGGTCCTGATACCTGCGACTACATCCTCACCCTGAGCGTTAATAAGGTAATCGCCGTAAAATAAATTGTCTCCTGTATTAGGGTCTCTTGTGAAGCAGACCCCTGTTCCTGATGTGTCTCCCATGTTACCGAAGACCATCTGTACTATATTAACAGCAGTGCCTATTACACCGTGGATCTTTTCAACCCTTCTGTAGGTAACAGCCTTATCCGCCATCCAGCTTCCGAATACGGCCCCGATTGCTCCCCAGAGCTGTTCTTTCGGGTCCTGAGGAAAATCTTTGCCGATTTCTTTTTTATAAATAGCCTTAAACTGGATCAGCAGTTCTTCGAGCTCGGCTGCATCCATGTCTGTATCACTGACCCTCCTGTTCTCAGGGACCTTCAGCCTTTGCCTTGTTTTTTCATTCTTGATTTTATCGAAGACGTGATCGAATTTTTCCCTTTCAATACCCATAGCGGTTGAACCGTACATCATAATAAAACGCCTGTAAGCGTCAAGAGCAAACCTCTTATTGCCTGTCTTCTGGGCCAGGCCTTCTACGGATCTGTCGTTAAGACCTAAGTTTAATATCGTTTCCATCATTCCGGGCATCGAAATAGGGGCCCCTGATCTTACAGAAACGAGGAGGGGATCCTTCGCGTCCCCGAGTTTTTTACCAACAAGTTTTTCAAGCGCTGACAGGTTCTCTTCAACTTCAGCAGCCAACTCCTTCGGATACTGCTTTCTATTTTTATAATACAAGTCGCAGACTTCAGTGGTGATGGTAAATCCTGCAGGCACGGGAAGACCGATACTTGTCATTTCGGCCAGCCCGGCACCCTTACCCCCGAGAAGCTCTTTCATTGAACCATCACCTTCGGCTTTTCCGCCGCCGAAGAAAAAGACAAACTTAGCCTTTGCCATATTTATAACCTCCATTTTATTAAAAAACGCCCAATATACTTCATCATGATTAATAAAAACTTCTATGATATTTTAATCCCCGGATGCAAAATTTGCAATTTATACTGATTATATTCAACTTTTCCACTTTTTACGCGCCATATGAAGTAAGCGTAAGAGTAGCAAGGTGAAAAACTGCGAACAGCAAGTGGTTGTCCGAGCCTGGGCCCTGTTAATCATTCAAGTTGATCATAAAATAATAAAATTTTTAAAATTTATAACTTTCAGGGTCCGGGTGAGTTCCACTTGCAGCAGTTTTGAGCCTTAGCTACTCAAGCTTACTGAATCTAGGCACGGGAAAAGCGGAAAAGTTGAACAGGGTTGTGAATATTACATTTTGTAAAATAATATATATGAATCAGCCAGGAAGTTCAGGAAATTATTCTGATGACCAGTTCCTTTAATTCCTTGTAAGCTTTTTCAATATCGTCATTTATAATGCTGAATTGGTATCTTTTGACATATCTCATTTCTCTTGCTGCTGTTTTCATACGAAGCCTGATTGTTTTTTTATCATCGGTCTTTCTTTCCAATATTCTTCTCCGGAGTTCCCGGAAGGAGGGCGGAAGTATGAATATAAGAACACTTTCAGGAATTATTTTCTTGATATTCAATCCTCCCTGGACATCAACGTCCAGCAGGCAGTTTTTCCCTTCATCCCTTATCTTTAATATTTCGGATTTCAAGGTCCCGTAATAATTTCCATAGACTTCAGCCCATTCCACGAATTCATTATTTTTGATTTTTTTGTCGAATTCATCATGGCTCATAAAAAAGTAATCAACCCCCTCAGATTCATTTAACCTGGGGGAACGTGTTGTTGCTGATATTGAAAATTGAAGAATTCCGGCTAATTCAGAAAGCAGACGCTTATAAAGGCTTGTTTTTCCGACACCTGACGGTCCTGAAATGACAATTATGCTTCCAGATTTCATTTTTACTCCAGGTTTCTCAGCTGCTCTCTTATCTTCTCGATTTCGCCCTTGATGAGAATAGTCTTTTCGATTATTTTGTAATCGACTGATTTGGATGAGATTGTATTTACTTCCCTGTTCATTTCCTGGCTGATGAAATCAAGTTTTTTACTGTCTCCGGCGATTTTCTCATTGAGAATCTTAGCAAACTGGTTTAAATGGCTTTTCAGGCGGACAATTTCCTCATTAATGGCTATCCGGCTGGCCATGAGTTCAGCCTCCATCAGGAGGCGGTTATCAGTTATGCGGTCTTCGACAGTTTCGGGAAGAAGCTCTATAAGACGGTCTTTCAGACTAAGTTTGAATTTCTCCAGGCTCTGGGGATAAAGTTTCTCAATGTCGGCGAGGCTTTTTCCTATAAGTGAAATTGAAATTTCAAGATCATCCTTGGTTTTTTTACCTTCCCTGTACATCATATCCAGTATTTTCAAGGTAACTCGTTTTATCATATCAATGAGGATCTCATGAAGATCTTCAAAACCGCCCATTCTTTCAATCTGCAGAATACCATTTATCGAAAGAAAATCCCTGATCCCGATATTGTTTTCCAGATTGATTTCATTTTTCAATTCGGAAATAGCCGCTTTATATTTCTTAGCCAGTTCGCTGTTAACAACTATATTATAACTTTTGGCCTCTTTTTCGACGACCTTTATAAACAGATCGATCTTTCCCCTTTTCAGTTTTTCATATATTATGCTTCTCAGTTCATTTTCCCATTCGTCTATAAAAGCATTGGATTTCAGTTTGAAATCAAAATACCTGGAATTGAGACTTTTCAATTCAACTGTCAGATCATATTGATCTGTATTCATGAACTCGTTGGCAAAACCGGTCATGCTTCTTATCATAGAATACCCGCTAATTAATGTTTCTTTTAGATTTTATAGATTCTATTATATTCTCGGCCGCCTTCTGCTCAGCTTCCTTTTTAGTCCTTCCCTTTGCAGTGGCCATCAATTCGTTATGCACAGTAACAGAGACCTCGAATATCTTGTTGTGATCCGGTCCTGTTTCCCTAATAATTTTATATTCCGGATATACTTTATATTTTGAAACAGACCACTTCTGGAGCTGGGTCTTAAAATCTCTTGTTCCAGTTTTAAGACGCTTTTTTATCTCAGGGTCGAGAATTCGCCTGACAAAGGCAAGAGCTTGCTTAAAACCTCTTTCCAGGAATATCACTCCTATCACTGCCTCGGTTATATCAGCGGCCACTTTTTGTCTTGCCCTTGGGTCGGAAAGCGTTTCTCCTTTACCAAGGTTTATATAATCCAGCAGCTTCAGATTGAATGCTATTTCCGAAAGCGTCTTTTCATCAACAAGGCTGGAACGGAGTGCCGATAATCCACCCTCTGAAAGATTGGGATTGTTGATATAAAGTTGGTAAGCGACGCTCGCGTTCAGGATGGAATCACCAAGAAATTCAAGCCTTTCATATGGTTCGTTATAGGAACCTGATTTGTCGACACATGACGAATGGGTCAGGGCCCTGTTAAATAACAAATAATCCTTTATTTTAATGGAAAGTCTTTCCTGAAGCTCCTTTAACTTGGCAATCCTTTTACCGCTTAAACGTTGTGTTTTCGGATTATTCGTATTTTTTAAAAACAAGCGTAACATTATGACCACCGAATCCAAATGAATTGCTGAGGCAGTATGTTATGTCGCATGAAACAGCTTTATTGGCTACATAATTAAGGTCGCATTCCGGATCGGGATTATCAAGGTTTATTGTCGGATGAACAATTTTATCCTGCATCATCTTGACAACCGCTATTCCCTCAATCCCTCCGGCGGCGCCGAGGGTATGGCCTATCATTGATTTTGTTGAATTTACCAGCAATTTGTAAGCATGATCGCCGAATATCGATTTTAAAGCTATTGTTTCTGCTAAGTCTCCGGGAGGTGTCGATGTTCCATGTGAATTGATAAGCTGGATATCTTTCGGGTCTATCCCGCCTTTATCCAGGGCATTTTTCATTGCAAGACTTGCTCCGAAACCGTCAGGACAGGGAGCGGTTATATGATGGGCGTCTCCACTTACCCCATATGAGACGAGTTCAGCTGCAATTTTTGCCCCCCTTTTTTTTGCATGCTCCATTTCTTCAATTACTAATATGCCTGCCCCCTCACCCATAACGAAACCGTCCCTGTCTTTGCTGAAGGGTCTTGAAGCCTTTTCGGGAGTATCATTGAAGTGAGTCGAAAGGGCCTGCATCTGCGTAAAACCTGCGAAACCCAGCGGCGACATTGACGCTTCGGCTCCACCTGTAACTATAACATCCGCATCACCGACCAGTATATGATTGAAAGCGCAAGCAATTGCATTTCCCGCAGAAGCGCAGGCAGAAGAAACAGCGAAATTCGGTCCATGAAAGCCATACTCGATTGAAACATAACCGGAAGCGATATCCGGAATAAGCATCGGGATGAAGAATGGAGAAACCTTTTTACGGCCGTCTGTGTACATTTTTATGGCGTTATCATAATATGTGTTAATACCGCCGATGCCGGAGGCAATTATAACACCTATATTTTCTTTATCAGTATTGCTGCTTTCCAGACCGCTGTCCCTCACCGCTTCACGCGCAGCTATTATGGCAAAATGGCAGAAACGGTCCATTTTTCTTGCCTCTTTTCTATCAATTAACTCCTCTATGTTAAATTTTTCATTTTTGATTTCACCGCCTATGAGAGAGGGTGAGTCATTCATATCAACATTGGTTATCCTGGTGATGCCTGATCTGCCGGCTTTAAGACCTTCCCAGAATTCACTGACATTCAAACCAAGGGAATTTACTGTTCCCATTCCTGTTACTACTATACGTTTTCTGTTCATAATTATCCCCCTTTAGTACATTACTGTTCCGCCGTCAATTACAATAACCTGGCCGGTTATATAATCGGAGTCCGGGGAAGCTAAAAATAACACAGCTTTCGCCACGTCTTCTGGCTGACCCATTCTACCCAGGGGCACCTGAGCCAGTAATTTCTGCCTTTCAGATTCAGGTAATTTATCAGTCATGGCTGTCTGGATGAATCCAGGAGCCACGGCATTTACATTGACATTTCTTGCGGCAAGTTCCCTGGCGGCTGTTTTTGTTAATGCTATTACGCCTGCTTTACTGGCAGAATAATTTGCCTGGCCAATGTTTCCCATCAAACCAATGACTGATGCAATATTTACAATTTTACCGCTCCTCTGTTTCATCATAACCGGAAAAACGGCTTTTATACCGTTGAATACTCCTTTAAGATTGATATTGAGGACAATCTCAAAATCCTCAGGGGTCATCCTGAAAATAAGGTTGTCCTTCGTTATTCCGGCATTATTGATAAGAATATCGACGCTGCCCCATTCATCTTTTGTTTTTGCGATCAAAGCTTCCACCTCATTATAATCGGTTACGTCAGTTTTAAGAGAGAAACTCTTCACGCCCAGAGCTGATATCTCCTTTGCAGTTTGAGCGGCAATATCATCAATGACATCGACTATAACTACATTGGCACCTTCCTCAGCAAGCTTCAGGGCAATAGCTTTTCCAATGCCCCTTGCGGAACCGGTAACAATTGCATTCTTGCCTGAAACTTTACCCATATTTACCCTCCGATGGAGATTAATCAATTCAAAGTACTATCACTTCCGTCCTGGGACAGTTCCTCAAGACGTTTATGCAGTTTTCCAAGGATATCATGGCGGACTGCGTTAACGGCAGCTTTGATTGCGAATTTAACTGCCTCTCTGCCGGATTTTCCATGTCCTATATATACATTTCCATTGACACCAAGAAGTGGAGCTCCGCCGTATTGTTCAGGATCCGATTTTTTTCTTAGCTCTGCCAGTGCCCCGAAATAAAAGGGATAAGTCAAAAAAGCACCTATATGATGCTTGAGAGATCTCTTTAAAAGGTGTGCAAACATAGTCGCGGTACCTTCAATTGTTTTAAGTGCTATATTGCCTATATAACCGTCGCAAACTATTACATCAACATCATTATAGAGAAGCTGGTAACCTTCGACATTTCCCTTGAAGTTGATGTCCAGTTCTGAAAGTCTTTTGAACACGGCCCTGCTGGACGAGTTTCCCTTGTGAGATTCTTCGCCTATATTAAGCAGCCCGATTCGCGGATTTACCTTTGACAGCATCTCTTCGGCATATAATTTACCCATTACAGCAAATTTCGCAAGGTCATCAACCTCACAATCCGAACTTGCACCAATATCCAGAAATATGTTGGCTTTGCCGGCAACATTTGGAAGAAGCAAGGCCAGTGCCGGTTTTTTAATTCCCTTTATCCTGCCGAGTATAAGAGCAGAGGCTACTACGATAGCCCCTGTGTTTCCAGGGGAAAAGAAAGCATCTATCTGACCATTTTTAAGGGCCTGCAGACCTTTAGCAATACTGGAATCCTTTTTTTGCTTCATGACAGCCAGTGGATCATCATCCATTGATATGACTTCTGATGCTTCGATTATACTGATTCTCTTGATATTTTTGTTCAGCAGGTGATACTTGTTAAGTACGGGTTGATAAATGTCTCCTCTTCCGATCATTACAACTTCGATTTCCGCGTCCTCATTTACCGCGTCAATACAGCCCTGTATCAATTTCTTTATGTCGGTTTCTCCACTTATGATATCAACACCGATCTTCATGAGGCTCTCCAAGTCTACTTTTCCTCTTTGACGACTTTAGTAATAATTTGTTTGCCTTTATAAAAGCCGCAAGATTCACAAACCCTGTGAGGTATTTTTATTGCACCGCAATTAGGACATATGGACATAGCGGGTGATGTAGACTTTAAATATCCGTTGGCTTTCCTCATCCTGCTCTTGCATTTTGCTATTTTATGTTTAGGGACTGGCATGACATTCTCTCCTTTCAGTGATAGTCCGGAACGTATATTTTATACTTCTCGAAACCGATTGTCAAAAAAAGGGAGTATAAAAAACCCCGCCCCCTTTTCAAGGGGCGGGGTTCACTCACAAAGTGAGTTTGCAGAATTGGGAGGGGAATCTAATTCTGCATAAATCAATTGAATTATCGGATAAAGCACCGCATTTGTTAATTTTTTTTCACGGTTATTTCAGCATAAATTTCTGAGGAAGGTCAATAATTACTCTCCTTCCCCGCCCTCACCTGTGAAATTACCTATCCTGTCAAGAATCACCTTGAGACTGTTTTCCGAATTATCGGTAAGGTTGATTTCAAGTCGGAGATTGGCAGAAGCAGGATTGATCTGATTCATTATCAATCTGATATCCTTGAAAAAATTTCCGATCAGAGCAGCGGTAAAAGCTGTTTCTCCCTTTCCGCTTTCTGCCAATTTTTTTACAAGTAATTCAATATCTATATAGCCGGTAACTTGATTATCATATGTAAGTTTCAGAAGTTCAGGACTGACTGCTGGCCTGGAGATTCTTTTTGATAAAAGGTAATCCTTAAGTGCAGACGTCACAATGTATATCCTGTTTTCTTTTAAAATCATATAAATATTGCCGGATAATACGCTTCCTTTTTTATCTTTTCCACTATTTATCAGAAATACATTCTTACTTTTTTGATCCTTTACAATTATATTTGATTTTATAAGCTTGGACATAAGAATATTTAACTTTACCTTATCCCTGACTGCAGCTGCCAGTCCCAATTCGATATCGCTTTTTCTGCCGCCGATATCAGTGGCAAATAACAGGAAATCACCGCCCAGAGATCCGGTAATATCGCGCATTCCAATACCAATTGATGAAAGTGCCTCATCAAGTGTTCCAAGAGAAGGGCTGACATTATTTATGTCTTTCTTGTATTTAGAGGGGATTACACCTGCGCTGTTCAACTTTTTCATATCCACAGCCATTGATAAAAATCCGATCAGATCTTTACCCGGAAGTGAATTAAATAGATAAGGCCCCATCTTTTTCCTGAAAAGATCTGCTCCTATATAACCGTTTGTATTCAATCCTACTGCGTCTATATTTATGACGACGCAGCCATTCAGGAATTCCAGCCGCATGGTAATTTCCAAATTGGTCATAAGGTTTATCATGGAATTTGTATCAGTGTCTTCCAGATAGGATTGGCGATTAGATATGAAGGTATTTAATGAAAACCAGCTTGAAAGATCAAAGGGCTGTTCAAGCATCATTTTTAAACCGGGCCGTAAATAAAATGAATTGCTTTTATTCTCATTCTCGAATAATGCAGACATTTCCTTCTGAAGGTCTATCCCGTCAATCTCTGACGTCAGAAGCATTACTGCATTATCGTCCCAGCCGATAATACCTGAGTTGATCTCTACAAAATTGAAATTATTTGTTTTTTTTATTGAACCTGAATTACTGGGACCGAGGCTGGAGGCAATAAAATCATTAAATTTCATACTATCATTTAAAGAAACCACAGCGCCTGAAAGACGGCTATCATTCCTGTTTGTCAAAGTGATAAATATTATACCCCTTTTAAGCGGGTCTATGCCTGTTTCGGAGGGATTATCAAGTAACTTTTTTATCAGATCTTCCCGCGAGCTCTCAGCTTCAAATGCCGGAGAAGAACTGTTCGCAAGATTTTTAACTGCTTCCCAGGACAGACCTTTTTTTATAAGGGTATCCCAATCAAAAAACAAAAGTACGGCAGAATCGGGGTGGACATATTTCAGGCATGGTACTGAATCCATGGAGTCCTGACAGAATAATAAGCCTGGGGAAGAAAATATAATTGCCAATATTAATGAAATAAAAAAAATCCTTCCTTTTTTCATATAAAACTCCTTAGTGTGCCTGCAGTTTTATTTTAACCGGCAGTTCTAAGTTTGTCAAAATGAAGTAAAAGAAGGTTTTGAATCCGCAGAACCAATGGGATAAACTTTTGACATCAGAGACTATTGCCTTTAGAATTATGCGGATAAGGGTCATGGACACAAGTGCAATTAAGTATCGTGGAGGTTAACCTTATTAATGGAAAAGAACATATGCGGATTCAATATCTCGTTTTTAAAACAGGTCAATAATCTAATGGAAGATTCAAATATTCTGGAAATTGAAATGGAAGAAGGGGATACGCTGTACCTGCGCGTCACGAAGAAAAGGAACATGGCGGACAAAAACGAGTATTACAATCATCCATCTGACGGAGGCACTATTGAAATACCCTTTGAATCGGGAGAAGAGCCGAAGGTAAAAGCTGCTCCTGATAATCCCGGTAAAAGTGAGTATGATGATGAGACCAGGTATTACAGGATCAAATCCCCTGTAATCGGCACTTTTTATGAGGCGCCGAGCCCTCAATCTCCGCCTTATATAAAACTTGGTGATACTGTATCTGAAGATACTACTGTATGCATAGTGGAAGCTATGAAGATCATGAATGAGATAAAAGCTGATGTTCAGGGAAGAATAATAGAAATTTTCAAAACCAACGGAAGTCCGGTCCAATCGGGAGATCCTCTTTATTTAATTGAATTGATGTAGGCAGGCCAATAAATGCTTGCTAAACGTATAATACCATGCCTTGATATAGATAAGGGCAGGGTCGTAAAGGGTGTAAATTTTATTGATATAAGGGATGCTGGGGATCCTGTTGAGAATGCCTCTTATTATAATGAAGAAGGGGCAGATGAGCTTGTCTTCCTGGATATTACAGCAAGCCATGAAAAACGCAGTACTCTGGTTGAAGTCGCAAAAAGGGTTGCCCGGGAGATATTTATTCCCTTCACTATAGGAGGGGGAATAAGAACAATAGATGATATAAGGAATATGCTTAATGCTGGAGCGGACAAAGTGTCTATAAATTCAGCGGCAGTCAATAACCCGCCTTTTATTAAAGAAGCTGCTAGGGTTTTTGGAAGTTCTACGATTGTAGTAGCTATTGATGTAAAAAAAGCCGGCAACTCTAGGTGGAATGTTTTTATTAATGGCGGCAGAATTGATACAGGTATTGACGGGCTTCAGTGGGCAAAAATGGTCTGCAATCTCGGAGCAGGTGAAATTTTACTAACCTCGATGGACAGGGATGGGACCAAAGATGGTTATGACAATGAGATAACAGCACTCGTCAGCGGGCTGGTTTCTATCCCCGTTATCGCATCAGGCGGAGCCGGGAAAAAAGAACATTTTCTGGAGGCTTTTAAGACGGGGAAGGCAAGCGCTGCGCTTGCCGCTTCTCTTTTTCACTACCGCGAATTGACGGTAACAGATGTTAAACTTTATCTTAAAGAACATAATATACCTGTCAGGCTTGATTATTTATAATAAGATTTAAACCCTTTGGATTTCGGAGCCGAGGAGATTTTATGAAAAAAACAACAGTATTTTCAACCTTTTTTATTCTTTTGATCTACCAATCTCTTTTATCCGGACAGCAGAATCAGAAGCCAGCCGCAGATTTTTTTAAAGATGTGAGAAATGCCTCGCTTGACGTTCTGCCGGACAGTTTTAAAGCTGGACTTTCAGGCCAGGCCATCGATAAAAAGATTTCAAGCATTCCACGGGATTCTTATCTTGACAAGTCAAAAAATGCAAGTGTTGAGATTATTTATTCGAAGATAAAGGGTATTACTATAACAGTCCTCAATGTGGATGATCTATACAGGGATATGTATAAGGACCTGCCAAGGCAGTTTTTTGCTTTTGATATTCTTTTATCGGAACGTTCGACAGAATCTTTTCTAAATAAATATGAAATGTCGTATTACAGTAGCGGGTTTGATCCGATTATTTTAAGGCTCAGGATAAAGGGGGCTGAAAACACTGTCTTATTGTATATAGACCGTGCAAATTACAGGTTACACAGGATCGACTATCTTCTGGGCGGAAGCCTAATAAGCACAACAGAAGTGTTTTATAATGATTACGAGAAGGAAGGCAAAACATATACGGTGCCTTACAGATTTGTGACAAAAAGCGGCAATGGCAGTAATTCCGCGCGATATGATATCCTGGAAATGGTTAATATCAGTTTGAACGGCCAATAGATAACTGAAAAATTGACATAAGGTATAAACAATTTACAATATATACCTGTAAATTTATCGATGAGGTTCTTATGGGTTTGGATGCGATGAATGATATTTTTCTGGAAGCCATGAAGAATGAGAGTAAAGTCTCTGCCCAGGATAGAGCTGATTTTCAAAGCAGGGTAAAAAAGGGTAAGGTTGTCGCCGTCAACAGCGGCGACGTTTTTCTTGACCTGGGTGGAAAATCGGAATGCGTGGTCCCATTATCCGAGTTTTCGCAACTTCCGTCAGTAGGCGATGAAACCTTTGTAATATTAAAAGAGATAAAGGATGGGATCAATATCGGTTCGAGGACAGAAGCTGAAAAAATAAAAAAAACAGAAGACCTTGAGTATGCACTTGATTCAGGACTTCCAGTCAGTGGAACTATTGAGGAACCTGTTTACAAAGACAAAATACCTAAGGGATTTACAGTTGACCTTGGGTTCGGAATAAAGGCTTTCCTGCCTTTGTCGCAGATTGATGTCAGAAAAGAGGAAAAACTGGAAAATTTAAAGGGACTGGTAACAGATTTTGCCGTAATCGAAGCAAAGAGGAACAATTATACTGTATCAAGGCGTGAATACCTTCAAAAGACAATTAAAAAGCTGTATTCCATATTTTTCGAGAAATTCAATGTCAATGACGTGATTCATGGAAAAGTTGAGCGGGTCGAAGAAGATTTTATTGTCTTAACAGCAGAGGGCATTCGAGTTTTTATGCATGTCTCAGATTTTTCCTGGAAATATCTCGATGATATGAGAAAGGTCATAAAGCTGGGTGATGAAATGGATGTGTTGATCGTTAAGCTCGATAGAACTAAAAATTCAGTTAAAGTAGGACGTAAACAGTTCACTCCCGATCCATGGCTATCAGCAGACAGGAAGTTTAAACTGGGAGATACAGTGAAAGGTACTGTTGTCAGCTATAGAAAAGACGGCGTTATCGTGGAAGTTGAAGATGGAATTGAAGGTTTCCTTTCCAATGATGAAATGTCCTGGACCGAAAGAATAAGAGATGCCAAGAAATATTTTAAACCGGGAACAATTGTCGAGGTCAAGATTACAAACCTGGAACCGGAAAAAAGAAGGATGGGTGTTTCTCTAAGGGAAATACAGGAAAATCCCTGGGATAGCGCAGACCAGAATTACAGCTACGGCAGGAAAGTGGAAGGCACAGTTTCCTCGATACTTGATTTCGGGATTTTCATCAAGTTCGATGACGGAATCGAGGGCCTTATGCGCCGTGAAGACGTCGATTGGCTGGACAATTCAGTAGATCTTAAAAAGAAATTCAGAAGGGGCGAGAAAATTCAATGCATAGTATTGTCGGTGGATAAGGAAAAAGAAAAACTAAGACTGGGATATAAACAGCTCTCCGATAATCCGATCAAGACATTCAGCATGAATTATCCAAAGGGTTCGCTTGTAAAAGCCCTTATTAAATCTATCATGGACAACGGGTTAACCGTTTCATTGGAAAACAACCTGGAGGGATTCATTCACATCTCGCAGGTTTCTAAAGACAAGGTTGATAATATCCATGATGTCCATAAAACAGGAGAAGAGGTTTATGCCCTTGTTCGTTACGTGGATATAAATAAAAATAAAATTGAGCTCAGCATCAGGGAATTTTTGATGAACGAGGAAAAAATAGAAGTTTCAAAGTATATCGCCAGTGATAAGCCTGAATCGAAGATGGCTACTATAGGATCTTTATTGAAAAAGCAGTTGAGTAAAAGTAACCCGGAGAAGGTGAATGAAACAACAAAATAAAAAGACAACTTTTGAAATAATTATTGAAATAATAAATAAATACAGGGTCAGTTTAATAATCCTGCTGGCTGCATTAGTAATCGCAGTTATGGTTTTCACAATTTCTAATTTTATCGATGCTTCAAATAATGATAAGGCCGACCGGCAATATGACCAGGTTCAGATGAATATCAGTGAGCTTGCAGGAAACACAAATTCGGGTGAAAGGGTTGACTTGATCCAGCAGCAGATGCAGTCTCTCATGTCAATAATACAGGTTTATCCTAGAACAGTTGCCGCTGAGCGGGCAAGGCTTTTCATTGCAAGGTTTTATTATGAATCTTTTTTCACATCAGGTAACAAGCAGGTGCTTCAGACAGCTTACAGTAATTATAATTACGCGTTTCTTGTAGCCCGTTCGGATTTTTACAGGACTCTCGCCCTTATAGGCAGGGCTCAATGCTCAGAACAGGATAATGGTTATGCAAAGGCTTTCGAGGATTACAACATGATCGCTTCTAAATATACAAACCAGGGTTTTGCTCCGCTTGCCCTGATTGGTATGGCAAGGTGCCGCGAACAGATGTCGGATATTAATGGCGCCATAAACTGTTATAAACAGCTGATTAAAGAATACCCTGATTCCGAATGGAATTATTTTGCAAGGGGAAAGATATACTATTATACTGAAAATGCCGCTGAAAATTCGGTGTCAAATCAGCCAGCAAATATTTTCAGTCCTTTTTTAACTCCTAAACCTTAATGCTGTTCAGCGGTCTTTAAGGAAAGGAAATTGGAAAACATCTCATTTAAAAACCTTCCATCAGAAAAAAAGGAATTGATCCTGAACGTGAGCCTTGATGAATTTGCTTTATACGGTTTCGATAAAGCATCTACTAACCGTATTGTAAGGAAAACGGGGATCTCAAAAGGGAGTCTTTTCCAGTATTTCGGTAGTAAAAAGGAACTTTATTTTACCGTACTTGAACAGACTGCCCGTTCTCTCATAGAGGGATTAAAGAAAAAACTGAAAGGTCTTCCCGCTGATATCCTGGAAAGGCTAAAAAGAATACTTGAAGTAGTTATGGATTCTTACAGGGAAAAACCTCTTGTTGCGCTTCTCTTATGGTCTGTCATGGAGAAGACGGACAGGGAAAGTATGGTAGAACTGGTCAACAGGATTCACTGGCAGACTCAGATCGATTTCCTGGATCTGCTTTATGAAGCGGACACTTCGAATCTACGTTTCGGAATTGACGAAACAGTTGAATTTATCAGGTGGGTCATTGAAGGTTTGAGGCAGGAAACTTTAAGAGAGCTGCCTTCAGGTGAGCCAATGGAAAAGGATTTTGAGTTATTCACGGTACCATTTCTGGAAAAGGCTGATAAAGCACTTGAATTCCTTGCCGAGTGCATTTATAAATAATAACAGAACTTCCATTTATCGTTAATTCTGATGCTGTATTGCAGCCAATCCTTTTATTCATAACCGGAAAAACAGCATTATTATGGGCAGCTATCAACAAAACGGATAAAATAATCGGGATTCTAATGAATTAAATCATAAAGATTAATAAAATTCCTGCAAAGGGATAAGCTTTACCTTTTCTTTCATATAGTCCCGGATCATTTTCTCCTTGAGACCGGCTTTTATCGAAATGACGGCTTCAGGTATAACTGAAACGGCATATCCCCGCTTAAGCGCCCCTTTAATGGTACGATCAACACAAACAGCAGCATCCTGCCCGACAATATAAAGACAGTTGATTTTTTTCATCTGTAAAAAATTATTGAAATCCCTGTTGGAAAACGCGTCACTTTTATTTTTATAGAACACATTTTTATTTAATAAAAGAACACGATTATCAATAGCAGTACTCGGGGTACCTTTAGCTAATATCCCGCCTGAAAAAAAATTTAATATCGGATTATCAGATTCATGACAAAAATAAATAATGGTAATATTTTTTGATTGTGCTCCTGTTATTGCCTGGTTAACATTTGTTATAAAAGAACCGGATTGTCGTATTAAAGACTTCAATATTTTAGGAGCGAGACTGCCTGTTGTCCCTTCCTGTATATCGAGAACAAGCAGAGCGGCATTATCCTCAGTATAGTGAGGAATCGGTTTACCATCAGTAACTGTATTCATCTGGAAATATATAATAAAAATATATACAAAAATTAAAATAATTATACCTGAAATAAAAAATATGAAATACAACATAAACCAATTTCCCTTTTAACCGGGATTTCCCGGATGGCCACATATTTTTGTAAGATTTAATGACTTCAATCCCAGCTCCTTTGATTTTATCACCAGCTTTTCCTTCTATCAAAAATATCATCAATATTTTTCTCTGATCAAAAGGTAAACAACTCAAAATCAGCAGTTTAATCAGTTTTGGGGATAGTTCACACCCTGATTGTATCCTCCCTTCCCATCCTGAAAGCAAGTTAGAATTTCAAAGCCATAAGCCGGTAATCTTCTACTCGTCTCAATATTCCCTCAAAAACAATCTTCGATATGGCAACCTCTTGATATGTGACGGTATTTGACTGAAAATATTTTTTAAAAAGCCCTTGACAAGCTTAATTTATTTAGTTAAAATATTAATATGACCGGGTGGTCATTTTTATTTAACATTAATATGACCGGGTGGTCATTTCAAGAAAGCGGTTTCATAAGTATTTTATAAAAAATATAAATATCTTAAAGAAGGAAGAAGTTTGACAATAAGGTATTTTTAATTTAATATAAATGAAAATGATTATCATTAACAGATATTATCAGGGAGGGCCTCTATGTTAAAACTACTGTCAGCATTGATCCTTATTCCGGCTTTTTCATTTTCAATTACTGCTGAAGAGATTGTAAAGTCGGTTGATAGGAACATGGTTTTTGATTCTGAAAAGGGTTCAGCCGTTATGGTCATCAGCAGGGAAGGGAAGAAATTGACCAAAACATTTACCTTACTTGCAAAGAAAAGGGGTGAGGGCAACGAATCATTTGCTGAATTTACAAATCCCGAAGATAAGGGCACAAAATACCTCAAGATAGATAATGAGCTCTGGATATACCTCCCTGACGCAGATGACATTTTAAAGATTTCGGGACATATGCTCAGACAGGGGATGATGGGAAGCGATATTTCATACGAGGACATGATGAGAAACGAGGACCTTGCCAGCAGGTACTCAGCGGTCATAAGCGGCGAAACGAATCTTGATGGCGCTAAATGTTATGATGTAATTCTTACCGCCAAGGTAGAGGATGTAACATATTACAGGGAAAGGATCCTTGTCGATGAGGACAGAATGATCGAGCTGGAGAGGGACCTTTACGCAAAAAGCGGAAGGCTCCTGAAGATATTTTCACAGAAGGGGATACAATCATTTAATGGAAGATATTATCCCACGATTATCACAGTGAGGGACATGAAAAGAGAGGATTCTCTTACTACGGTTGAACTTCAGAACCTGGAGTTCGATATTCCCATAGAACAGGGAGTATTTTCAAGGCAGAATCTGAAAAAATAGACTTCCTGAAAATGCTCGAAAGACAGCAGGAAGGGGATTATTATGATGAAGAAAATCTTAATTGCAGTTTCTTCGGCTCTAATGATCACAAAGCTTTCTTTCGCAGCTATAGACCTGTCCGGCGGTATACGCAACGATTCGTATTTCATAAAGACCACGAATGATGTAAATTTTGAAGATATCCTGGAAAACAAGCTTGTATTAACAAGGATCACGGATGAATGGCGTTTTTATGCGGACATGAGACTTTATGTTCTTTATGGAAATATCCCCCCTTCGGCTCTGCCGAACTCTCAGGCTACTAATCTTGGAATTTCTTCCTCTGCCCCCCTGAATTACGATTTCGACCTCTTAAGAGCTTTTGTAAGATACGAGTCGCCTATAGGGGTCTGGACAGCCGGAAAGATATACGTAAATTTCGGCAACTATGGCATTTTCAATCCATTTGAATTAAACAAAACAGTCGATCTAAGCGATCTCACATATGATAAGGATGGTATTCTAGCCCTCCAATATGACTATGCCCTCAGTGATCTTTCCGGGATCAAAGTATATGCCGGGCCGCAGGGTGGACTTACTAACAGTTCTGCAGGCTGCAGTTTTCATGGCCATGTTGATAGCTTTGACGGAGGCCTGGTATATGACAGGATCGGCATTGATACAAACAAGGCCGGATTTTATTTGAAGGGAGATCTTGAGGTTGGTGTCAACTTTTCATATGCCTATCATTTCGATGATCATCTGACAAATAATTTCAGCGAGGCTGCTGCCGGTATTGATTATGACTTCTTCGACGGCAAACTCCAGGCTGCTGTCACTTATTATTACGATGAGGAAGGGGCAATATCTACAAATAATTATCAGCCCTGGGGTTTCAATGATGTTTATTTCAGCGCCAGGGATTATCTTTTCGGAGACTTTAAATACACTTATGACGAGTTCCTCAGTTTTGAATTGTATATTTTCCTGAATCTGGTCGATTTCTCCGGGGTTATTGCGCCATCCCTGACATATACTCTTTCAGACGGACTTACGCTGACCCTCCTGTTCAGCTACATAACAGGCACGGGACAGGATGAATTTTCACAGGATACATTCGGCCAGTACTCGCTGACGGTACGCTTTGAGGCGAAACTATAATAAATATAAGGAGGTAAAGCATGCTTCTCGAGGTAAAGAATTTAAATAAGACCTACAGCACTGGTAATGTCGGGTTTCAGGCTCTTCATGACATCAGCCTGTCAATAGAGAGGGGGGAGTTTTCAGCTATCTGTGGTCCGTCGGGTTCCGGAAAAACAACCCTTCTCAATATTATAGGCTGTATCGACAGTGCGGATTCCGGTGAGGTGCTGCTTGACGGTGTCAATTTAACAGGCAAAAAATCAATTGACCTCGCCATGTTAAGGCGTGAATATTTCGGGTTCATTTTCCAGACCTACAACCTCATCCCTGTTTTAACATCATATGAAAATATAGAGCTTCCCTTGAAGCTTCTGAAAAAATTCAGTGATACGGAAATAAAAAACAGGGTGCTGGAAGTTATGGATAAAGTGGGTCTTTCGGGCCTGGAAAAAAGGAAACCGCTGGAACTCTCTGGAGGACAGCAGCAGAGGGTCTCCATAGCGAGGGCGCTCGTAAAGAAACCCAAGATGATTCTCGCTGATGAACCAACCGCCAATCTTGATTCGGCAAATGGAGAATCCATTGTCGGGCTTATGCACCAGCTTAACGATAAAGAGGGTGCGACATTTGTATTTTCAACCCACGACCAGCTGATCATGAGACATGCAAGGAGGATTATCAATATACGTGATGGCCGGGTAGAGAGTGATATTCGCGTAAAGGGGGAATAAGAGGAGGTTTGAAATGTATTATCTCTTTTCTATGGCTTTTAAAAACGTATTGAGATACAAAAGAAGAACGATACTTACTTCCCTTGTCCTGGCTTTCGGTATCATGATCTTTATATTTATGGCCGGGCTTTTAAAGGGGTTTGATGATAAATCTTTTGAGAACCAGATCCAGTTTGAGACAGGAGATTTCAAGATCAGGAGCGGGACTTTTGACGAGGATTCACCCCTGGATATAAGCAATTTTATAACAAATTACAGGGAGGCTGAGAATATACTTGAAACAAGACCATATGTGAAAAGCTTTACCGAACGCCTGAGTTTTACAGCCGACCTCGATAACGGCAAATCAACTTCGCCCATAATCGTCATTGCGATAGATCCAGCAAGAGAGGATTCCGTTTTCATCACAACGAATTTCATAGTTAAAGGCTGGCTTGAAAAGGACGGCGCTGTACTTGGGCAGAATCTTGCAAAGGAAATGGATGTGAATATAGGTGACCAGGTTTACGTCACTTTCCGAAATGCCCAGGGAACCTATGATTCCGTCGAGCTTAATGTTACCGGCATCATCAACGCCCCGGATCCCCAGGTTAATAACTCCACCATATATATGAATATATCCGACGCCCAGCGATTCATCAATACTGACAGTGTTACAGAACTGGTATTGAAGACTTCGGATTACCGGAAATACAAAAAGTACGAGCCTGACCTGATAAAGAATTTCCCGGGCATGAAGATTTATGACTGGGAGAAGCTTGGACAGGATTTCATTGCGATCGGACAGGCAAAGGCAAGAACAATCGGATTTCTACTGTTTTTCATAGCTGTAATAGCCGTTATCGGCATCATCAATACAATGCTGATGTCGGTATTCGAAAAGAAAAGAGAGATAGGGACGATGAAGGCTCTGGGAATGACTGATGGTGATATAAAAACATTATTTGTCTTTGAAGGACTGATGATCGGTATAATAGGAAATCTCACCGGACTTGCTGCTGGAATCCTGCTCAATCTTTATTTTACCGTTTACGGGATGGATATTACCTCAATTATTGGGTCCTCAGATATTGATATAGGGTACAAGATTATGGGAATAGTTAAGTCCGGATGGGATATCAGCTCAATGACGAGGGCTGTAATTTTCAGCCTTGTCGTGAGCATTGCGGCAAGCTATTATCCGGCAAGCAAAACCTCGAAGCTCCAGCCGGCTGAATGTTTGAGGACCATACAGTAGGAGGACTATATGTTTTCTGGTTTTATATTTTCTTTCAAGAATGTTTTCAGAAATAAACGGAGAAGCCTTCTTACTGCCGCTTCAATTTTTACAGGAGCAATAATAATCTCTATAATGATGGGTTTTATAAACGGGCTCATAGATAATTATGAAAGCAATTATGTGAATTTCCAGACAGGCGATCTTAAAATCACAACGAGGGATTATGTCAGGTATGAAAAATTTCTCCCTGTGGATGAGACAATGACAGGGACTGACAGTCTGATAGCAAATATAAAAAATATCCCGGGAGTAGACAGTGTTGAAAAGAGAGTAAGATTCGGCATCCTCCTCGGCAATGATGAGGATACCGTGCCTGCTTTCGGATTAGGCTCTGAACTCGACAGTACAAGGCTCGAGCTCTCAAGGAAAATTGTTTCGGGCTCTCTTGAAAAGGAAGGGCTTTACATAGGATATGACCTTGCCGACAGGCTTCATCTAAAGGCAGGGGATGAGATACTTTTAGCCACTAAAACAACCTCTGGCGGCCTGAACGGCATCAAGGCAAGAGTAAAAGGGATTTTAAGTTTCGGGGTAGGATATTTCGACCGCAAGTTCTTTTTTCTGGATCTGGCAAGTGCAAAAAAACTCTTAAAGATGAAAGGGCTGGATACGGAGCTGCTTGTATTTGCAAAGAAGGGGGCTGATATAGGTGCAATAAAGGAAAAAATTGCACAAATGCTGCCGCAGTCCGAGGTGGTCAGGGATATCGCTTCACAGGTTGGGGGTCTGTACAATCTGATGTCAACTTACAGGTATGTAATGTATTTCTTTGAACTTCTGATCATAATGCTGGCCTCCTTTGTAATAATAAGCACGATGATGCAGGCGGTTTTCGAGAGGATGAGGGAAATCGGTACTCTTAAAGCGATGGGCATGACCGACAGGGAGATATTTTACAATTTTACCCTTGAGGGAACTATTATAGGGATAATAGGAGCTTTACCGGGAGGAATACTTGGATACCTTATTGTGCTTCAATTGGGCGTCAGGGGTCTGAGTTTTGAACAGTTCAAAACAGTAGATATTCCCTTCAGCTTTGTTCTCCATCCTTATATCGGGCCGTATGTCCTTATATTAACTGTTGCTATGGCAGTTTTCATGTCAAGCATAGCGGCGATGATCCCCGCTAAGAGTGCCGGTCGTCTTATGCCAGCCGAAGCTCTGAGGAAGCTTTAACCTGACATGGAGATGGAACTATGAAATACATGTTATCTTATGCCTTTAAGGACCTTCTGCGAAGCAAAAGAAGAACGATCCTCACATTTGCAGTGTTTTCAGTTGGGATAGTATTTTATCTCTGGATGGTCGGGTTCGTGCAGGGTTATAAAAAGCAGGCCATCGAAAATTTTATAAAGTTCGATACAGCGCACTTAAAGGTCCGCAGCGCGATTTATGATAAAGATGACCCATATTCAATTTCCAAT
>CAYPRX010000052.1:0-13084 GCA_964413265.1 uncultured Brevinematales bacterium | reverse complement strand
TAACAGGATAATAGGAGGGGTCCACTACCGCAGCGATGTGGAAGCAGGACGAATCTGCGCAGCAGTAATTGCGGAAGGGATGTACAGGAACCCGGAATTCAAACATGATTTCGAGGCGGCGAAAGCGGAGCTGAGGACTGTTCTTTTAAGGACAAATTTAAACGCTTTTCGGTACATACCGCTATTTCATCCTCAGTATTAATATGCCATCGAGGATGGCCGCATCGAATTTTTTATTTATATGCATTTCATCTCCAAGTTTATAATATCCGGCGGCCTGTCTCGGTAATCCGGGGAGCTTCGTATCGGAAAGCAAAGTACCACCCTCGATAAGGCTCAGACTCACATGCCTGTCTGCGGGACCGCGGGCGGCATCCGAATCATGAACTATGATAAAAAAGCTCCCGTCATTATAAAGCTGGTAGCCGACTGCAGGAAGCCAGTGACCTGTTTTCGACCTTTTATAAAACATGGAATCAGGTATATAATTATACCATCCGACTTCAAGCCAGACGCATGCGCCGTTATCGAGAGCATTTTTTATTGAATCAATCCTGGGGAAATATCCATCGAAATAAGAGGGATTAACTGTCCTGAATCCTTCAAACTTTAGACTTGAAATATTATACCCTTTAGCCGCAACAAAATTAGAAATACCCCTGCAGAAGCTGTTTGGGCTTACCCCTTTAGAAGTAACTTTCATGAAATCGGGTCCGGCGATCTCTTTGATGAGGCCGTACTGGTTAAATTTCAGATCGCCTGTCTGTACAGCCAGATTGCTGTATCCGTTTTTTGACAGCCAGGTTAACAGATCAGAAGCGCTTGTCGGACCGCAAAAATCCCTTCCGCCATCCTCAAATCCTCCGTAATCCTTATCTCTCTGTTTATAATCGGGAACACCGTCGAATTTCACTTCTGAAACAATGACGGCATTTGTGGCGAGACTGTATACAAAGTTATAATCAGCCGTTATGATGATCGTCAGTAAGAGAAATAAGCTTTTCATACGTTTTAATTTTATAATGCTTATGGCTCTTTGTCAAAAGAAATAAAACGCATATTTTATTTGGCGCTGAGAATCCTCTTAACTCCTGTTGCTGTCGGCAAGCCCTATAATATTCCCCTCACAATCAGCCACCCGTGCATAAGATCCGTTCGGAATGGACTGCTTCGGTGTAACAATCTTACCACCGGCTGCCATTACTTTCTTTACTGTCTCATCGACTGATTTAACCCCTATAACTACAAGGGTTGATTTGGCATCCTTATTTCTCGGGAATAGTCCCCCGTTGATCACACCCTTCTCTGTTACCATGTTGTTCTTATCTGTTTCAGCTGAGAATGCCAGCACATAATTCATTTCCGGAATATCATTAAATTTCCAGCCAAAAATCCCTGAATAAAATTTCAATACCCTTTCCTTGTCATCGAAGGGAATCTCGAAATGTACTACTTTATCCATAAGTCTACCTCCTTCTCTCATATATTAATCATTTATACTGATAAAATCCAGTTGATTTTTCTTTACTTTTCAAAATATATTTATTATTTTATATCGTAGTTATATTGTCTGAGAAGTTATAAAAGTCTTATTACAGTTTATGTATAAATAGAGTGATAATAATGTATTATAACTTAGAAGCTTAACAATGGATGTTAATTCAGGGTATTATATATTTTTTTTGGTAATTGTGTTGATCGGAGCAGGTATTGTTGCGATTGCAGCAGCCTTTCGTTTTTTCAAACCGAAAAACCTGCTTGGCGGTGTTGAAAAGTCCCTGGAATTAAAAAATTATCATCAGGCAATCGATCTGGCTTTGAAATACCTGAAAGACAGACCACCAAATTTTCTTGTATACAAATATATGGGAGAGGCGTACGAAGGGCTGGCTCAGTATCGTCATTCCATTGAAAATTATGAAAAATCGCTGGTTGAATTGAAGAAGGATTCTAATATATATATAAAAACCGGAGTGATGCTAAAGCTTGGTGAACTTTACCGTCAGATCGGTAAAAAGGATGAAGCCCTTGGTTATTATAAAATGGTCTTGAGTGATAATCCAAAAAGTTCAATAGCCCTGTGGAATGTTTCAGCGATTTTGTACGAAAATGAAAGATATAACCAGTGCAGGGATTATCTTATCAGGTTTAATTTGATAAAACCGAATGATTACAAGGCACTTTTGAGGCTTTCAAAAGTTTATTATTTTATTGGGGATTATCAGAACTCAATAAATTTGATTCAGAAGATTACCTCAGCAGGTCAATATAATTCTATAACACAGATCAACGAAACCATGATACTGCTTGCTTATAATTATTTCAACCTGAAAAGATATACTGAGACGATCAATGTTTTGAAGCCTTTCCTGAAAGAAAGAATCGTTTCGGGAGATGTGTTCAACAAAATCATAATTTCGATGATAAAACTGAATCAGGGAGATAGGGCGGTGGATATGATTGATGACAATCTTCTCCGCCTGGCTCCTAATGAAAGATGCAAAATTCTTTATGAAATAGGGAATGTTTTTTATGCAGAAAGGGATATTATAAACGCTCTTACTATTTGGGATGCTGCATATCAGATTAACCCCAGATATCTGGATCTGGGCAATATAATGAAAAAATACGATCTTTTATATAAAAACGAGTATCTTAAGGCATATTTTATTAACGATGATGAAATGTTTAAAAATTATGTTCTGAAAAAATTGAATGTACTGTCTGAAAAAAGCATCATAGAAACCAACAAGGATTATATGATAATACATGAAAACAACTCCTGTTCCGTTCTGTACCGGCAGGCTAACAGGATCAATGAGGAACGATTTAAAGAACTCGAGGATACTCTGGAAAATCTGGGCTTCAGGCATCTATCCATTAATTTATACAGTCTTTTCGGTATTGACGATAATGCAAAAAAAAGTTTATTCTATAATAAGATTAAGGATATAAGCGAGAATGAATTCTTAAAAATATTCAACAACAGTTCCGGAAAAAGAACCTGAGGGGGGCTTGTATGTTAAAAAGATATATATTAATAGTTGAAGACGAGATGATCCTCGCAAGAGACATTCAGATGAAACTTGAAAAAATGGGTTATTCAGTTGCAGGAATAGCAGATTCGAGGGACAGGGCTATAGCAATACTGGAAGAAAATAAAGAGATAGATCTGGTATTAATGGATATTGTAATAAAAGGTGATATTGATGGCATTCAAACTGCCGGGGAAATCCGGCACCGGATGGACATTCCTGTAGTTTTTCTCACAGCCTATTCCGACGACAATACCGTAAAAAGGGCTGAGGTTTCTGATCCATACGGATATATACTGAAACCAGTGCAGGACAGGGAATTTTCTATAGCGATAGAAATTGCATTATATAAACATGAGCTCCAGAAGAATTTAAAAAGAGAAAAAGACTTCATATATTCAATACTTGATAGTTTTGATGTCGGCATAATAACAATAGATGTCAATAATAAAATAAAATATTTGAATACTCAGGCATCATTCATTACCGGCTGGAACATAGAGGAAGCTGCTGGAAGGGAATTTGAAGAAGTTGCGGACCTGAAATCTTCAGGCCGGGATGGTGAAGCTGTATTCATCAACAGGAAGAAAGAGGAGATCAAGGTAGATTATAAAAAATCGCCCATAGTCGGCCGCAATGGAGAAAATACAGGATCGGTTTTTTTTATAAGCGTTAAGTAAAATTCAACAAATCCATTCATCTTTAATTTTTAATATTACTGTATGTTTTTAAATTGGTGCTGACGGGAAAATGGAAGATAAAATGAGCCCCTCCGCTCCTTATAAGTTCAACATTTCCGTTTAGCTGGAGCGTCAGATCGTTGATAATCTGAAATCCAAGTGTCTCAGGTTTATGGAAGTTTATTGAATCCGGAATCCCGCTGCCGCTGTCCTCGTATTCAAGTATCATTGATTTTTCTTCATCTTGATAAACTTTTATTGAGATCCAGCCGTCAATATTGTTTTTAAAAGCGTATTTGATAGAATTGGTTATCATTTCATTGATTATAAGCCCAAAGGGGATCATGAAATTTATGTCTCGCGATTCATTGCCTGCCTGGATATTGAGTTTGATATTTTCCTTCCCGGTGAAATTGGAAAGCAGTTTGGAACCGAGCTGCTTCAAATAATCATCGATAAATATTTTACTGAGGGTTTCAGAGGAGTACAATTGTTCATGAATAATAGCCATTGATTGTATCCTGTTCATACTCTCAATTAGAACTTCAGAGGCATCTTTGTTATTAATAGTCTGTATTTTCAATTCAAGCAGGGATGCAATGATATAAAGGTTGTTTTTTACACGGTGATGTATCTCTTTTAAGAGCACTTCCTTTTCATGCAGGGATCTGATAAGATCAAGGGAAGTCCTTTTTTGAAGTATAATCTGCCACATGTACCGCATCAGCTGCTCGAGCTGTATTATATCGACAACTTCATAAGGCTCTTTTTTATTAAAAAGCCAGAGATCTCCCAATGGAATATTTTCCTGGTTATAAACCGGCGTAAAAAGATCGCGGAATATTCCGTTTTCTTTTTTGATCTCATCCGGGATGAACGGCTCTGAATTAGCTATCGTAGATTTTTTTATGCTGTTAATTATTGATGTCATAGTTTTCATATCTTTTTCGTCACATGTAAAATTTTTTTCAATGACATCTCTGGAATTCACCTTTTCATCAAGGCAGTAAAAAGATGCAAGTTCCTCCTCGTTCGGACCATTGATTCTGATAAACCCCATTTTACTTGCTGAAAGTTCAAGACAGCATTTCAATGCAAATCCTGTAATTTCTATTTCCGATTTATCCGCAATTTCGTTCAATGCTATCTGATATTTCAACCTTTTGTTTTCTATCATTACCTGGTATTCAAGTTTCTTCTTATATGTAATATCATACAATGTGCCTATGATATGATTATTTGTCACTCCATTTTCACCTTTTATTAATTTTCCCTTCATTGAAAATGTTCTCCACTCTCCCTTAAAACTTCTCAGCCTGCATTCAAATTCTATGCTGTAGGTTTTAAACTCCATAATCTCTCTGAACTTCCTGTCAACATTTTCCATGTCGTCAGGATGGACATTGGTTTTCCAGTAATCGAAATCGGAAGGGGTTGAAGCCATATCATAACCTAATTTATTGTAAAAATCTGGGCTGAAGAAAGAAGTTCGTGCTTTTAAATCGATGTCCCATAATGATTCATCGGCTCCCTCCAGGGCGAGTTTAAGCCGGTTCTCGCTTCTTTCCAGAGCGTTCCTCGCGAGAACCCTGTATGTGATGTCATTGAGTATGATGATGCTTCCGGAGAATAGATCTTCATCTTCGTAATACGGATCAACTGATATTTCATAAATATTCTCTTTTATGGCTGCTTCAATATATTGCCTTTTGTTAAGTTCAGCAGCATCATTTACTGCTTTATCAAAATCCTTTCCCCCCAGCACAGGTAAAACTTCCTTTATGGGGCAACCGATTATCTGATTTATTTTCATTCCCGCTATTTCTGCGAATTTCCTGTTGCTCCTTATTATTTTACCTTCCGTGTCGATCTGGCAGACCAGGCCCAGCATAAGGTCGAATGTTTCTCTCCATCTGAATGCTGCTTTGATCAGATTTTCTACGGCAGATTTCATAGTGGTAACATCCCTGATCAATGCTCCAAAATATTGTTTTCCTGATTCTGTGAAAGGGCTGAAATGTATTTCAGAATCGAAAATAAAATTTTGAGCCTTGAATTTTATTTCAAAGGATCTGTTTGAGCCTTCCTCAAAACTTGAAAGCAATTTTTCTCGCAGGTTAAGCTTTCTTTCATCTTGCAGGAAATCTGAAAAATCCGAGCCGATTATTTGTGACTTCTCATATCCCGTATATTTCAGAAAATATTCGTTTGTAAAGACTAAATGATAGTCAGAATCAAGAATAACTAGCATATCCTGCATTTGTTGAAATAAGATATTGCTGTCTGCATTAAATCCCTTAACTTTTTCCATAAGATAATTCCATTATCATAATATTATTCAATGTAAAGTTAACTAAAACAGAGCAGGTAAATTATAAAACAAGTGGTAGAAGTATACAATTAGAGCTGAAATGAATTCATGCAGGTCTGACTATATTCTTCTTAAAACAGATTGACTTTTAAAAGTATTTTGATTATGATGTTATAGTATAGGGTAGTACCCTATATATTGAAGGGAGGAATTATGGATCCTGTTAGTGTTGTCCGTAATGAGAGTGGAATCCAAAAAGCTCATCATCCGGAAAAGCTGAAAAAGGATATGGCGAGCAGGCTCAGCAGAATAGAAGGACAGATAAGGGGGATAAGCAAAATGATCGGAGAAGATGTTTACTGCGACGATGTTCTGTACCAGGTTCATTCTGTAGAAATGGCCCTGAACGGATTTAAAAAAATTCTGCTGGCGGCGCATTTGAAAAGTTGTATTGTGGATCAGCTGGCGGAAGGAAAGTATGAAGTCGTGGATGAACTGCTTTTAACGATCGGGATAATGATTCGTTGAAACTGTTAAATGGAGTTCGAATTATGATGCAGAATATTACTCTTGGAATAACAGGCATGAGCTGCTCTTCATGTGCCCTGCGCATAGAAAAAGGCCTTCAAAAGATCAAGGGTGTTGAAAGGGCATCAGTAAATTTTGCACTGGAAACAGCTAATGTCATATTTGAAACCCCGGTTTTAGACGTTAAAGGTATAATTAAAGAGATAAAGAATATCGGATACGGGGCAAGGGAGATAAAAAACCTCGGCGTTGAAAGTGAAAAGGGGATAAAGGAATCGGAAATGGATAAATTAAGGCTTCTTTTCATATCTTCAGCTATTTTAAGTTTTCCATTACTGGTCAAAATGCTTCTCATGCTGTTTAAGATCAATCTGCCATGGATTGATAATCCATATATAGAAATTGCACTTTCGACTCCTGTGCAGTTCATCATCGGTTTCAGGTTTTACAAAAACTCCTATAAACAGCTTAAGACCATGTCGCCTGGAATGGATCTGCTTATAGCTATGGGAACTACTGCCGCTTATGCTTTCAGCATCTATAATGTATTTTTCGGCGGGCATAAAAATACCCTGTATTTTGAGGCCAGTTCAATTCTCATCACCCTGGTTATTCTCGGGAAATATCTTGAAAATGTGGCAAAAGGAAGGACATCCGATGCAATTCGAAAACTTCTTTCCCTGAAGGCTAAAACGGCTCATGTGATCCGGAAGGGTCTGGAAATCGATATCCCGGCCGGAGAAGTAGCTGTTGATGATACTGTAATTGTAAAGCCAGGTGAAAAGATACCCGCAGATGGTGTCGTTATCGAGGGATATTCTTCTGTGGACGAGAGCATGATGACAGGCGAGAGCATTGCTGTCGAAAAAATACCCGGCTCTGATGTGACAGGTGCAACTTTGAACCTTAATGGAAGTTTTGTTTTTAAAGCAAAAAAAGTCGGGCGCGATACGATGTTATCACAGATAGTCAGGATCGTCGAGGAAGCCCAGGAAACAAAGGCCCCGATCCAGCACCTGGCTGACGGTATTTCCGGAGTGTTTGTACCGGCCGTTATCTGCATTGCCGCGGCGACGTTTCTGCTTTGGTTCTTCTTAGGGCATGACCTGACAAAAGCTCTTATCAGTTCTGTTTCAGTCCTGGTAATATCATGTCCGTGCGCACTCGGTCTTGCCACACCAACTGCGGTTATGGTGGGAACCGGCAAGGGCGCTGAAAACGGCATCCTTATCAAGGATGGAGAGGCTCTTGAAAAAACCTGCCGGATTAATACAATAATATTCGATAAAACAGGGACGCTAACTTACGGCAGACCGGTCCTGACAGATATCTTGCCCCGCGACGGTTATTCGGAGGATGATATTTTGAGATTTGCCGGCATTGCAGAAAAAAATTCCAGCCACCCGCTTTCGATACCGGTCGTAGAAAAAGCGAAGGAAATATCCTTCATTGAAAATCCGGAATCATTCAGTAACATTCCCGGCAAGGGCATCAGAGCAGTATTGAGGGGTAATGAAATATTAGTCGGAAATAAAAGTCTTTTAACCGGATATGGGATTGAAATCGGCGATGCAGTAAATGATCTTGAAAAAATTGAAGGAGAGGGTAAGACCGCCATGCTTGTGGCGGTAAACGGGAAAATTGCCGGTATTTTAGCGCTTGCGGATGTTTTAAGGGAAAATTCAAAAAGTGCCGTAGAAGTACTTAGGAGAAAAGGCATTGAGAGCTATCTCCTGACCGGCGATAACAGAAAAACCGCTGAAGCTATTGGAAAAGAGGCCGGCATAAGCAATATCCTTGCAGAGGTCCTTCCCGGCGGGAAATCTGACGAGGTCAAAAAGCTGAAGTCAAGCGGCAGGTTTGTCGCAATGGTCGGTGATGGAATTAACGATGCGCCGGCCATTGCCTCAGCCGATATTGGCATCGCTTTAGGAGGGGGCAGCGACATTGCAATAGAGACATCGAGCATCACCCTGGTGCGCAGCAGTTTAATTGCAGTGGCTGAAGCGGTGACACTGTCAAAGGAAACAATGAGAAAAATTCGGCAGAACCTGTTCTGGGCTTTTTTCTATAACTGCATCGGAATACCTGTAGCTGCACTCGGGTTTCTAAATCCTGTTATTGCCGGTGCTGCTATGGCAGCAAGCTCGATTTCAGTAGTGTCCAATTCCCTGTCATTGAAGAGAATTAAATTAGGCAGTCAGCCCTTCAGAAATACAAATGTCAGTAAACATTGAATTCTGTCACAGGTAAGTTTTGGGATATTAACGCAGAAAAAAAATAATTAAATTTCCCCTTGACAATGAAAATATATCGTTATATAATATATCTAATCGATATATAAAGGATTGATATGTTAATATACTGCATTCTGGGATTCTTAAGGTTCAAACCTATGACGGGCTATGAAATTAAAGCATTTATGGAAAAAAGCACACGGAATTTTATGTTTGCGAGCTTTGGAAGTATTTATCCGGCTTTGAAACGTCTTAAAAAAATGAAGTGGATTTCCTCCGTCCAAAAAGTTGAAAACGGAAGGCTCAGGATTATATATGACATTACGCCTGATGGAAAGGAAGGATTCAATAACTGGCTTTCATCAAGATGGAGTTTCGATAAGGGTCTTGAGGAAATGCTTCTTCGAATATTTTTCGGCAGTTTCCTTCCAGCGGAGGTTATACAGAGCAAATATGATGAACTGTCCGCCTCTCTTGATGGAAAGAGGGACACTTTGCTGAAATTGGAGAAAGAAATTCCTGAAGCTAATATAAATTCCTTTCAGCATTCTACTCTCCTTTATGGCAAAGATTTCTACAGTTTCACTAAGAAATGGATTATCGAGCATAAACCTAAAATGTTAAAATAATTTTATACGAGGAGATTATATGAGAGCTACAATCATATCTGACAAGGAGTTCCATACCATTCTTTATAAAAATCTGGAGAACAGTACATTAAATTTTTTAAATGGCAGGGGGTTCGACACTGAAATTATTGAAATCGGCAGAGAAGACCTTAATTTCTGCATGGGCTGCTTCGACTGCTGGGTTAAAAAACCTGGGGAATGCATAGTCAACGATCTGGTTTCTCATATTAACAGGCGTTTCATTGGAAGCGATGCAGTGATATATCTATCACCTGTAGTGTTTGGACAGTTCAGCGCGAATATGAAGAACGCTATCGACAGATGGCTGCCTAATATGCTTCCATTTTTCCAGCAAAGGCCTGACGGATCTACCATGCATCCATCGAGGTACAGTTATGTCCCAAAATTAGTGATTATCGGTTACGGCGAAGATATTTCTGATGAGGACAGACAGCTTTTTATCGACATAACGGAAAAGCACAGAAGGAACGTCGATGTGCTGATTTTTGATAATCCAGAAAATGATGTTTCGAAAGAATTAAGTAAAATACGTCTTGAAAAATTGGAGGGAAAATTATGAAAAAAATAGTGTTGATAGAGGCAAGCCCGAAAATAGGGGAGGGATCGACATCAGGCTATCTGATAAAGCTCGCAGAAAAGTATCTGGGCTCTTACGGAGCGGACAAAACCCTCATAAGCGTAAGACAGAGCCTCCGAAAAAAAAATAATGATGAGGATTTTGAGAGTATATCAAACGCTGAAGCATTGATTATCGCTTTCCCCCTCTATATATACTGTCTGCCGGGACTGCTTATGCGCTATCTCCAGGATTATCTGCAATATTACAAAAAAAAGGAAACAGCCTCCAGACATCCCAGGGTTTATGCTGTAGTAAACTGCGGTTTCCCGGAACCCGGCATAAACCTTGAAGCGGTAAGGGTTATAAGAAGCTTTTCACGCAGCATCGGGGCGGAATTCCGTTTCGGCGTCATGATCGGTAAAGGAGGCATGGTTTTAAATGTAAAAGATGCCCCGTTTATGAAAAATAAGCTGGACAAGGTTTTTGAAAGCATTGCCGAAGACATTTTTCGCGGGTCAAAAGAGGAAAAACAGAATATCATAATTGATCTTAGCTTTCCAAGGTGGCTTTATTTCTTTATGGGCAATAGAAACTGGTTCAGCCTGGCTCGCAAGAACGGCCTGCGAAAGAAGGATCTTTACCGCCAGCCTTATTAAGATGACGAACATATTTGACCGATCGCGCCCATTACAAAAGAAAATTGAGATGTATCATTTGATGAATTCAATTTTGAATAGATATTACAACATTCCCCTTTTTATGTCCTGTATCAACATAACGGTGAGCTTCAACCATTTGTTCTAATTTATAGCATCTGTCTATAACCGGTTTTATTTTTTCCTCTTCGATAAGATTCTTAAGAAATATTAAATCATCTTTTTTAATCTGTGGAGAACCATCAGTGACTGAAATATATTTTCCATCAGCAGTTAAAGATTTTTTATATTTCAGATTAATTGTTCTATGAATAAAAGGAACTGCATTGAAGATCAGGTCATAGAGCTTTCCATTGCTTGTAAAATCCTCTTTCGTGTAATCAATAACTTTACTGGCTCCCAGGGATCTGACTAATTCCAGATTAGCAGTACTGCAAACACCGGTAATTTCTGCTCCAAAGTATTTGGCAAGCTGTACAGCTGATGTTCCAACGCTTCCGGAAGCTCCATATACTAGGAATTTTTGCCCATTTTGTATATTTCCTTTTCTAAGATATGACAATGCCAGGCATCCTCCATATGGTATGGCTGATGCTTCCTCATAGGATAAATTTGAAGGTTTAAATGTCATTACGCTGGTTTCAGGCCAGCAAGTATATTCTGCATAAGCACCGAATTTTTTTATGTTAATTCCATAAACATTGTCACCTTTTTTAAATATTTTTACATCTTTTCCCACAGATTCTATTTCGCCGGATAAAACCATTCCGAGAATAAATCTTGGTTTTGAAAAACCAATTGCAAGCCCCATTGGAAACCTGAGAATGGCAGGAACCTTGAAACCACGTACTATTGTATCACTTGATGTGACGGATGTTGCATGAATTTTTATTAATACTTCATTTTTTTGCGGGACTGGCTTATCAATTTCCTGGAGATAAAGAACATCGGGAGGACCGTATTTTTTGCAAATAACTGCTCTCATAATAATATTCCTATGAATGGCCGCCCATTCCCTGATTATCTCACTGCATGAAAATGAGACTCTTTTCTTCCCGATAAAACTTCCATTTTATAATACAAAAAATATGGAAATATGTTTAATAAAAAAATAAGATCTACATTTATTTTATGTTAAGACAGGAAAAATATTATTTCAAAAAATACCTGAATTAACAGGACAGAATTTGCCTTTTAATATTGAAAATGATTTACCTGTAGAGCAGGGTGATCAGGGAGTTAGGGTGGTGGGGTTTTCTTTACTTAATATCTTTACCGCTGCTGTCAAAGTAATTTATACACAATAAAAATTGCATTTTTATATAAAATTATGGTATTATCATACCTCATTCCCTTCACCTTTTTGTCCTAAGGAAGGGGCGCACTTAACTTTACTGAATTGAATTATTTTATTTTTACTAATTGCCTGAAGTTTTTATTTTTCAGGTAAAAAATAAATTTTTATGAGGAGCATGACTATGAAGACCAAAATTCTGTTTATAGCAGGGTTTATTATCTTCTGTCTTCTTGCCGTTTTTTTCTATGCCGACCAGCCCGGAGGTGCTGGCGGTAATATTTCCCCTACGGTTTACACAGCTGGTAATAACGACGAGGGCGAGGCCTGTTACTGGACGGGAACAAACCAGACCCCTACAATTATTGATCCGACAGTAGGAGGATATGCAAATTCTATATTCATATATAACAATAAGATTTACACCGCAGGTAAGAATGACCAGGGCCAGGCCTGCTTCTGGACGGGATCAAGCCAGACCCCTACAATTCTGGATACGATTTCGGGAACAATGGCAAGTTCTATTTTCGTGTATAACAATACGGTTTACACCGCAGGGTACAATGACAAATGGCAACCGTGTTACTGGACGGGTTCAAGCCAGACCCCTACAATTCTGGTTCCCATAGTAGAAGGAGGCTATGCAGGCTCTATTTTTGTCTATAACGGAACTGTATACACCGCCGGCCTTGATCACAATAACCATGCCTGCTACTGGACGGGATCAAGTCAGACCCCCACGATCCTGGATCCGGCAGGGGTATCAGAAGCATATTCTATCTTTGTGTATAACAACAAGGTTTATACCGCTGGTACTAACAACCAGGGCCAGGTCTGCTTCTGGACGGGATCAAGCCAGACACCTACAATTCTGGATTCAGCTAAGGGAGGATGCGCATTTTCAATTTTCGTGTATAACAATATTGTTTACACTGCGGGTGTGAACGACCAGGGCCAGGCCTGCTACTGGACGGGATCAAGCCAGACCCCTGCTATTCTGGATCCCACAGAAGGGGGATGTGCATATTCTATTTTTATTTATAACAATACGGTTTACACCGCTGGTGTGAACGACCAGGGCCAGGCCTGTTACTGGACGGGGTCCAGCCAGACCCCCATAATCCTGGATCCTAC
>CAYPRX010000051.1:0-4788 GCA_964413265.1 uncultured Brevinematales bacterium | reverse complement strand
AAAAACTGCAGCTAATATTATAAACGCATACTTCATTACATCTTCCCCTTTATATATGGACCTTTATAACCTGCGCAAGCTCGATCAGCTCAGAACCGGATAAGCTCCGATTCCATGCAAAGCTCTCAGGGTATATCCCATCATAAATAAGGCTCTGTGCCGCATATCTTGAGAGGCCCGTCAGAAAATAATAAAACCCTCCCCTCGCTTTACCGAGTTCAATAGCTATTACTGCCAGTGTACCGGCGTCAAGGACCGCCCCCTTATCCATGGCGCTGATCCTCTTGTTGGTTATGCCGTATAAGTCCGCCATCACCGCGTCTGGATTGTCGATCGAATATATGACATACAGAGCGTCGCCGATACTTGCCGTCTTTTTGTCAAGGATTACCCTCATGTCTTCGTTCGAAAGCGAATAAATGCCCGCGGCGGTCAGGACTATCAGCAATATGACTGCTATAAATCTCATAAAATACCCCTTTTTGCTTAAAAGCCGGATCGTAAGGAGGAAGGCACCTGCTTATCGAAGGTCTGCACGTTGTACCTGTACAGGTTATAATATCCATTGCCGTACCTGTCAGAAGAGAAGTAGACCTTATACCCCCCTGCGACATCTATACATGGATCGGCGTCGTTCGCTGAAGACGAGTACGAAGGAATCGGGAACTGAGTCTGGTTTGTGGTCGCACCATTTATAACATAAACCAACCCCAAAAGTTGGTGCTTTGACCCTGAGATAGTGTCATATAGTATATATAAGTTCTGTGCCGATCCTGAAGTAGTCTGGAACCCGGCCGAAGAATAAAGAAATATTGATAAGGTAATATTATTTGTAGATACCCAAAATCCCGTTGAAGTACTTAAATAATATTCCCAAATGTTCTTCTCTCCGTTAATATCAGTTCCTTCAACACCGATGAAATAGACTGTTCCGTCAGCAGCGGTAAATACGCTTATTTGAGTAAAATCGGTTATACTAGATGTTGGAAAAGTTATACTGGAGTTTGTAATAAAAGACTGATTTATTCCATAAGTTTTAACATTTACTGTAGTACTATTTACATATGATACATAAGTGATATAATTATTCCCGCCTGACTGAAACAAGACAGGCGAATAGTTTGTTGTTCCCGGCTGGTTTATACCCGAATTCATCTTGTTGAGATTGTAGAATTTGCCCGAAGAATCCATCTGGGCATAATAAATGGAATAGGCGCCGGTCGCAGACCCCCTGTCGGAGGCGAAAAAGAGATATGCGTTTCCCGTGTTCTTGTCCCTGAATAAAAAGGGCGTTATATCGTTCGCAGCGCTGGAACTGAGATACCCCCCGCCCTCCATCATGAGGCTCACATCATCATATTGTGATAAATTATCCGTATTATATGAGAGGTAACCGCTGCAGCCGAAGATTGATGATATACCTGCTATTATTAAAAATATTTTTATTATGCTGACTATACGGCCCATAAAGCCTCCCCCCAGCGAATAGGTGCCGATTTTTTTCTGAAGTCCCAATTTTAACATACCAAAATAAAGATTGTCAAAATTATTTGAAAATATGAATTTTCTATACTCAGTGACGTTTTTTGACAATCAGTTTTAATTAATGCTAAAATCTGCCGCCTGCGATTTTGTTTTAAAAAATGGAAAAGGGTAATCATATGGATTCAAATTATTTCGATCACGAAATCTGCAACAGGTGCGATATATGCGCAGAGGTTTGCCCGAACAAAATCATTATAAAAAACGGGGATAACGATATGATTTTCCGTCCGGACAGGATCGATTTATGCTTTAAATGCGGGCAATGCATGGCCGTATGTCCCGTAAAGTCAGTCTTTATCCATGGATTGTCATATTCTGAAGATTTTTTTGATCTGCCGAAAACAGTGTCACTTGAGGAGCCTTTTTTTAACCTGATCTCCTCAAGGAGGGCTGTCAGAAATTTTACTGATAGGCCTGTTGAGAGGGCTGTGCTGGAAAAAATCGTCAAAGCGATATCTTTTGCACCTCCAGGATTTCCCCCTGTCAAAACCGAACTTATTATTGTGCATGATAAAAATCTCATAAAAAAGGCTCTGCCCTATATGATTGACCTGTACGATTTCCTGGTTAAAGCTATGACCAATCCGGTTGCCAGAATGTTCATAAAAAAGGAGGCCGGCAAAAAGAGTTTTATCACAATTAAAAAGCATCTAATACCATTGATGATTAAAAGACTGCCTTCCTTGAAGGACGGCTCTGAAAATACGATTACAAGGGACGCCCCTGCCATGATTCTCTTCCTTGCGGATCCTAATGGAGAAGACATTCAGAAAGATATAAATATTGCGGCAAGTTTCGGCCTGCTTGCCGTGCATGCGCTGGGATTGGGCGGTTCGATAATGGACATTATCCCCCCGGCTATCAATAAAAAGAAAGAGCTAAGGGAGATGTTTAAACTGCCCGCCAGCAGGGAAGTAGTAGCCGCATTGATACTTGGCTACCCAAAATACAGGTATCAAAGAGGGATAAAAAGAGAATTAAGAAATGTAAGATGGTTATGATCATCAGTTACTCTTTCGCAGGTTAAAAATACCTTACACCGCTTTTTATAATTATAAATTTAAAAAAAGTAGAGGAATCTGAACCAGTAAGGAGGCTTGGTAAAATTATACAGATTATAAAAAAGAGCACTTCTGTTCTTACACTGGAAAAAAGGTTAACAACACTTGCTCTACGCCGCGTCTGCTCTCTTGCCGTTTGAATTTGAGATCTTCTTCAAAAGTTCTGCCAAACGGTCCATACTGTCCGTTGCCCCTCTTTCCATATCTGCTTTGAGCATTGTATCCCTGTCTTCTACAGACTGGAATACTGTTAAGTCGGTCATTTTAGTCTTTCCGCCTGGCAGTTCCTCTAATTTAATGGTTTCAAGAACAACATGCCCGGGCATTCCTTCGAATTCGCTTGTGAATACGAGCTTTTCAGGCCTGTCTGCAGCGTGATAAAATCCGCTGAAGGCGAATTCGTTGCCCTCGGAATCATGCTGTACGATCCGCCAGAAGCCGCCGCGCCTGACTTCCATTTTTTCAACATTGGTATTGAGATATACAGGACCCCACCATTTATTCCTAACTTCAGGATTGATTATGGTCCTGTATACCCGATCGCGGGGTGAATCAAATACCCTTGTTACTATGACTTCCTGCTTTCCAGAAGGAGCAGTGAAAATTGTCCCCCCCAGACAGCCTTCTAACTTGTCGAGAGACTCATTCCAGCCTGCCAGGGCATTTTCACGCATTTTCCCCGCAGGTATGCCTGAATGGCTCAGTGTAAATAAAGTTTTACCTTCCCCTGATTCTTCAAAGGTCAAAGTAACTGTCCTTCCAGGCTGAAAATCCCCGCTCATGTCATAATATGAAGGAGAAACAATATTTCCTTTTTCATCAGCGAATGAATCTGAGTAGACGATCTTCTGCATTGGAACTATTTTTCTGTAAACTCCCGTGCTCCAGTAATTCCTGCCTTCCGGAGACCTCATGCAGAAAAGGTACTTCCCTCCCACCCGGAAATCTATCCGGCAGGAAGGCGATGTGAATAATTTAGGTCCCCACCAGCTTTTTACAAGTTTTGGGTCCGTAAACATTTTCCATATATATTCTCTCGGCGCAACAAATACACGTTCAATGAAGATGCTGCTCTTTTTTGTCCCGGGCATATAACCTCCCTGTACTCGATTATTTTATATATTTAAAATTAATACCGGTGGTTTAAATTGTCAAAATCAGCACAATCCCATATAATATTTAATGTACAGGTAGGAGCGATGTAATGAATAAGCGGGCAGGAAGAAGTTTTAAAAGCCAGCTCGATTTCGCAAGAAGTCATGGTATTTTCAGAGATTGTCAGTATTTCCCATGTCATATGATGCCAAGCGGAGCAATACTGGACTGCACATTCTGTTTCTGCCCTTTTTATCCATGCCGGAACAGGATAGGAAGCGGCAAGTGGATCAGGGATAAAAAGAACAGAAAAATCTGGGACTGCCAGTCCTGCGATTTTATACACCGTGTTGAAGTCGTAAGCAGGATTTTCGAACTGCTGTATGAAAATAAAAGAATTTCAAAGATAAAAAAAATTATACAAAGGGAATTCTGCCGTTAAAATTTTAACAATTGAAGGTATTATGCCGCGAAAGCATTTTGTAGTAGGCGTTATCGGCCGGAGTGGCGCAGGAAAATCCAGTGTTGCTAAAATTTTTCATGATGATTACGGCTTCACCGTGATAGACGTCGATAAAATCGGTCATAATACTTTGAATGAGAATATGCCTGGAGTTGTCTCGATTTTCGGCGCTACTATTCTTAATAAAAAAAAAGAGATCGACCGGGTCCGACTCGGAGATATAGTATTTTCAGATCCTGAAAAGCTAAAAACTCTCAATTCGATTCTTCACAGCGAAATGAAAAAAAAGATCATAAAGATGCTTTCTTCCATTTCAAATATGCTTGTAGTCATCGACGCGGCCCTGCTTTTTGAGATCAAGCTTGATGAATTATGCGATTATATAGTTTCAGTTGAAGCGCCGGATGGCAAGATCAGCGACAGGTTGAAAAAAAGCAGAAACTGGGATACAGTAAGAATAAACAGTATCCTCAAGGCCCAGGATAAATCCCTTTCCCGCAGGCAGGATGTGGATTATATTTTTTTCAATAATGCCGACGAGGATAAACTGCGCAAGCAGGTCGAGTTCTTCGTTCTTGCGGTGCTGTAAACCGGATATCACATGGAGAAGCGCGAACCTTATCA
>CAYPRX010000050.1:0-1712 GCA_964413265.1 uncultured Brevinematales bacterium | reverse complement strand
ACGCAGTCAATCAACGTTGATAGAGGGCAGTATTGGGACCTTTCCTGGATGTAACGGTGAAACGAAAAGCATTCCAGGCTTTCTCATATTCCTTTGTTTCAAGAATGATTCCGAATTTCAAAATTTTCTTCTCCTTAATTAATTGATACCGGAATTTGTAGTGAATCCTCTGTTTAATTGCTATTAATATATTATTTATTTTAAAATAAAACCATTATAATAATAGAACAATCAGCTCGATAAAGATAAAAAAATGGGATCTATACATGATAGAATTGGTTAAAAGATTTAACTTTTATCATAGGAGGTCTGTTATGAAAACACGGGTTTTAAAATTAGTGATTATTACTGCACTTTTTTTAATTCCACTAGGAATATTTGGCAAGGATATATTTGAAGCGGCAGGTTTAGGTGATGAAGATTTTATCTTATCTTATATAAAAAGCGGTTATAATGTTAACGCAACGAATACTAATGGCGAAACTCCTTTGATGAGGGCGGCATCAATGGATAATACGAATATCGTTAAACTCCTTATTAATGCTAAAGCATATGTTAATGCAAAGGATAAAACTGGCTGGACGGCTTTGATGTGGGCAGCAGATTTTGACCGCACGAATAGCATAAAAATACTGATCAATGCTAATGCCAATATCAATGAAACGAATAATTACGGTGAGACGGCATTAATGCTAGCAGCTTGGATGGGTCGTATAGATGCAGTAAACGTGCTTATCAAATCTAAAGCCGATATCAATGCAAAAGATACATTTGGTAGAACTGCAGAAATATTTGCGAAAGAAAATGGTCATAATGATATAGTCAAACTTCTTGGTTCTGAAAATATAATTACGCATAGGGATATTGATGCTATGGATATTGATACTATTGATATTAATACGCTTATGACTAACAAGGAGGTACAAGAGGGATTAGTTAAGGTCACACTTGATATCTTATTCCATGATGCTGTAAAAAAGGGTGATACAAATTATATTATATCCGGGATAAAAGAAGGACAAGATATTAATACCATAGGAACTAATGGTGAGACGGCTTTAATGGAGGCGGCGGAAAACGGCCAGGCTGAAGTCGTAAAGATCCTGATCGATGCCAGAGCAGATGTCAACGCAAAGGATTTTAATGGCGCGACAGCTTTAATGCATGCATTGTATGGGTCTTCTTCAGCCCAGACGTATATCGTGAAACTTCTGATAAACGCTAACGCAGATGTAAATGCAAGGGATAATAATGGCGGAACGTCTTTAATGATAGCAGCTTATTTTAACCGGCTAGAAGATATAAATCTCCTTATCAGTAACAAAGCTGATGTCAACGCAAAGGACAGAAATGGAATAACAGCCTTAATGCTTGCATCTTTTAGCGGACAAACGGATGCCGTAAAGCTTCTGATCAAGTCTAAAGCCGATATTAATGCAAGGACTGATGATGGTAAGACTGCTTTAATGCTGGCGACTTTGAAGGGCCATAATGATATAGTTAAAATTTTAAAAAATGCCGGCGCAATAGAATAATCTGCATATCCGGTGATTGCCGCAATCCGCAATTTTTGTAAAAAACAATTAAAATTAATTGACTTTTATTATACCGATCGGTATAATATAACCATGAATAATCAGGAGATCATAATCCAGAAAAGCCTCGAGCTGTTTGCAAGCAGGGGTTATGAGGGTGTCGGTGTGCAGGAGATC
>CAYPRX010000049.1:0-2752 GCA_964413265.1 uncultured Brevinematales bacterium | reverse complement strand
AATATTGAATGTTCTCCGATTGTTCTTTTTGAGGCTGCGGCGAGTGAAACCCCATTTTTGACCTCAAATGCAGGGAATTCAGAAGAGATTGTGAGCTGGTTAGGCGGAGGCATATTATTACCTACTGTAACTGATAGACTTGGTTATGGAAGGGTAAGGATCGAAAAATCCGTTAAAATACTGGAAGAATTGTTTTTTAATAATGAGCTCAGAAATAAATTAGGAACAAATGGTTATAAAAACTGGAAAAACGGATTCAGCTGGGAAATCATTGCTAAAAAATATGAGAAACTTTATCAGGATTTAATGAAGGAATAAAAAATCCGGCAGTTAAATCAAAGTTTAATTTACTATTTAATCAGATCAAGGCAGGTTTTGAGTGATTGGCGCCAGTAAGGTATGGTTAATTTGAAATCCTTTTTTATCTTCTCTTTTGAAAGCACGCTGTAAGCCGGCCTTTTAGCGGGTGAGACATATTCTGCCGAACTTACAGGTATGACCGGAGTATTTATTTCCCGAAGCTCGCATATGGCCATTGCAAAATCATACCAGGATGCTGTACCCTCGTTCGAATAATGGTATATCTGTCTCATTCCCCGGATGAACCTGGGCAGGATCCTGACGATCGCCGAAGCAAGGTCCCCTGCGTAAGTTGGACTTCCAACCTGGTCGCAGACAACTCTCAGTTCGTTTTTCTCACCTGATGACTTTATAATGGTTTTTACAAAGTTGTTCCCGAAAGACGAGTAAAGCCAGGAAGTTCTTATGATAATATAACTTCGGGCTTTTGAAATGATATGCTTTTCGCCCTCGAGTTTGGTCTTGCCATAAACTGAGAGGGGATCTGTTTTGTCGTTTTCCCTGTAAGGTGTATTTTTCTTCCCGCTGAATACGAAATCGGTGGATATATGTATGATTCCGAAGCCGTATTTCCGGGACAGGTCTGAGAGATATGAACACGAATCTGAATTTACCCTGCGGGCTAGGAGGCTTTCTTCTTGAGCCCTGTCGACGGCCGTATAGGCCGCACAGTTTATGACTGCATCGACTTTTTTGTTCTGAAAATAGAGATCCATTCCAGACTTGCTTGTAATGTCTAGATCATTGATGTCAGTGAATGTAAAAGAAAAATCCTTATTTCGGGAAAGTCGGCGGATTTCATGCCCCAGCTGGCCCAGGGCGCCTGTGACGAGGACTTCCATCGGCATTCTCTCAATTCCTTTCCGCTATTTTTATCAGATACTCACCGTACTGATTTTTCATAAAAGGTTCTGCCAGCTTTAATAGTTCATCCTTATTTATATATCCCATCGTGTAGGCGATTTCTTCAATGCATGCGACTTTCAGGCCCTGCCTGTGCTCGATTGTCTCAACGAAGTTTCCAGCTTCGAGCAGACTTTCATGGGTACCTGTATCGAGCCAGGCCATGCCTCTGCCCAGTATTTCGACTTTTAATTCTCCCCGTTCCAGATATGCCTGATTCACATCGGTTATCTCAAGCTCACCCCTCTTTGAGGGCTTGAGATTTCTGGCTATAGCGGTTACCTTGCTGTCGTAAAAATAAAGTCCCGTTACAGCGTAGTTCGATTTCGGCTTTTTCGGTTTTTCCTCGATGCTTACAGCCCTGCCTTTAGAATCAAATTCGACTATTCCGTATCTCTTCGGGTCGTCTACATAATATCCGAAGATTACAGCGCCTGATTTCAGGGAAGCTGCTTTTTTGAGGATCCCTGACAGGCCGTAACCGTAGAGGATATTATCACCGAGTATAAGAGAGCATGGTTTTCCTGAGATGAACTTTTCACCGATTAAAAAGGCTTCAGCTATTCCCTTAGGTTCTTCCTGATTTTCATATTTGATATTGAGCCCGAGGTGCTTTCCGTCATGAAGGAGGTCTTCGAAAAGCGGCCTGTCCTTTTTCCGGGATATAATAAGGATATCCCTGATGCATGAGAGCATAAGAATGGAAAGCGGGTAGTATATGAGCGGTTTGTCGAAAACAGGCATCAGCTGTTTTGAAACTGACCATGTCAGGGGAAAAAGCCTCGTACCGTAACCGCCGGCCAGTATAATACCTTTCATAATTGTTGACCTCTGGTTCGTAGTCCTGGTGCTTTCAGTCCGTATTAATCTGTCACACGATGGTTTATCCTGTGATTTGTATCACCTGTTATATCATTAAAACGGAAAGAAAAGTGAATATTCTCTAATCTAAGCCGGACCCTGACAGTCAACAATAATTCTATGCCGGTTCCTGAAATTTGTCAAAATTACAGATACGATTTAATATCAGTCTTTACTGGCTAAATTGGCAGTTTTCATGTAAAATAACGGTTAATATTTTTATTAAATATTCAGGGTCAGGCTTATGGGTAATAAGGAAATTATTGCAGAGCACCAGGTTGCAGACTTTCAGGAGCTGTTTTTTAAATATTTTGCCGTTTTTATATTATTGATCATGTCAATCTATATAATTTTTAGATTCAATGATAATAATAAAACCCTGGAATGGGGCCTTTATGAAACTGCGGCAGTGATGATTCCATTACTATTTTTGTTGGGGGAATTGTTGCTGCAAAAGTTTCATATAAATAGAAGATTTTACTTGATTTCATTGCTTCTTATTTTAATTTTTTATGGATTTTTTGTAATTTATATCTTAAAACAAAGATGGCTTCCCCTTAAATTTATCTCTCTTTTTTTGCCGGCAGCATTGCTCGCGGCCGATATCCATTTAGACAGGGAGGGAGAT
>CAYPRX010000048.1:0-30262 GCA_964413265.1 uncultured Brevinematales bacterium | reverse complement strand
TATTTTGCAAGTGTCAATTTGTACGCGTTCACCAGGTATTTATTTTGAATATCTAATAAAATCTTTTTTTCTTCTTAACCTTTTTTAAAGGTGAAACTGTATTTCACTTTAATACCTTATGAATTGAATCTAAAGAAAGTTTTAAATTATGCAATCGTAATAATTCATACTGCAGCCTATGCGCGCCAAAGTTCCGATCTTTTCTGAGTTGTAATATTAATATTTCCTGAACAGCAAATACCTTTCTTGATGGCACAATATTCGGTTTCTTTGATTTATCCCAAGTCCATCAAAACCTAACTATTTATAACGATTCACCAATTTTCGAAGAGTGGGATGTGATATTCCGTTAAAAAGTTAAATTATCTATACGAATTACACATCATATATTTATATTTTTAGCTTTCTCCCTGACAAGAGGTGAAAGACACTTATTATGCCTGTCAACATAATATACGTCTCACATGATGACATCTATCCGAGGAAATTTATCAAATAAATCCAGTACCATTTCCAATACGGTAGAATCAATAAAAAAATCATCCGAATTAAGACACTAGACAATATCATCCCTAGCAATATCAAGACCCTTATTGATGGTGTTAACCTGGCCTTCATCCTTTTCCCTTCTAAATATCAATGGATAGGTATCGACATGCTTTTCCATGATTTTTTTCGTCTGGTCTGTTGAACAGGAATCAACTACAATATGTTCAACATTCTTATAATTCTGATTTTGACTGATAAAAAACAGTTGTTTATAAAATCACCCCACATAAAAGACGGTGTTATAGTCGTAATCATTGGCTTTTTTTTCATTACCATACTCCAAACTTTTATTTTTATTTCGTCCTGTGAAAAACTAAGATTTATTTTTTAACCCTGAGTATCATTGAATGAGCTAAAAGGTTTGGCCATAAATTGGTAGTAATTTTATTTACAAACAGTTTAACAAAGAAGGCTGACAAACGGCCTATTCCAAAAATCGGGTTATATTTAATCATTTCAATATGAAGTTTAAAGCTCTTGCAAATCTCAAAAATATCCTTTGGTCTAAAAAATCTGATATGATCGTAGTTATAACTCCGGAATTTTATATAATTTGCTTTTCCATAACATAAATTATCATAACTTATAATACTACCAGTAAATAATATTCTTATTCTGTCAATAAGATCAAAATATAATGGAACAGAGATAATTATATATCCACCGACTTTTAAAATTTTTAAAACCTCATTTATTAAAGATAGTGGATCAAACACATGTTCAAGGACATCCAATAACAAGACAATATCAAATTGTTTTTCAAGATTAAAAGGTTTTGTAATATCACATTTAATTACATTTATTTTTTTCTTTTTCAGAGACTTGATGGCATCTTCATTAATTTCCATGCCGTAAACTTGATAACCTTGTTTTACAAGTTCATGGCTTACAGATCCATGACCACAGCCAATATCAATAATCTTCGCCTCAGATTTTAATTTGGGAAGTATAAATTTAATTTTATCGAAAGTGTTGCCACGTTCATCTAACCTCGATAGTTTTTTATAAAAACTGTTATAATATTTTTTTGATCCTTCCATAATTTATATGAAAACTCCTCAGTTTTTACAGTGTTTCATCCCTTTTAAAAATTTAACCAATGTCGATTTTGTTACCACCATAAGTTTAACCAGATAATAAAATTTCCTCAAATACCAACTCCGAAAATATTTCATCTGTCAGTCTGCTGATGACCATGTTTTCATTTTTCAGGTTTTCATGTTAAAATCTGATTATGAAAAAAAGCATGAAAAATTCCCTCATGGGTACAGCTTTGCTGCTCTCCGTATTGTTGATCGCTATGTTGTATTTCTTTTTCAGTTACCTGCCCGAAGAAAAAAAACAGGAAAATTCTGGAAGACAGGGTCTATTCCCAGGTCTGGTTAAGGAGGATGTAATTTTCATATCGATTTTATACAGGAGCCCACCCAATATTTATCAAACTGATATAGAATTTATTTCAAACAGATTTATGATGATAAAACCAGAGGTTTGTGAAGCAAATCAGGAGGCTGTCCGCATTGTCTTGAACGATCTCCAGGGCATCTACAGTGAAAATATTCTTACAAATACCGGCAAAGATGTGTTTAAAGAATACGGGCTTGACAATCCGGCTGCAAAGGTAAAATTGAAAATGTCAGATTCAAGTATTAAGGAATTGGACATAGGTTCGAAGACACCGGTAGGCAATATGTCGTATGCTACAGTCAGCAGCACTCCCGGTGTTGTTTACCTTGTCTACAGTTACAAATTTAAAAACCTGGAAAAGTCGAGCGACTCCTTCAGGGGCAGAGATATTTTTACAATTCCTGTGGACGATATAGATCAGGTTGAAGTAATTAAAAAAGATTCAAAACCTATCATTTTCGGTAAAGATATGAAAGAAAAGATACTTTCCCTTTGCACTCTTTTTGCATCTTCTTTTTATGACGGCAGAGTCGACAGGGAAGTCCTGAAAAGATACGGCTTAACCGATCCAGTGTTTAAAGTAAGGATCTTCGCAGCAGGTTATAAAGCGGATAGACTGTATATTGGAGTAAGGCAGAATAGCGGAAGCTGGCCGGGTTACTTACCGGATAAAAATGAACTTGTATTTATAAATGCCCCTGATCTGGAAAAAATTCTTTCATTAAGAAGGGAAAATTAATTTGGATAAGGCGATGGAAATTGAACTGGCTAAGAACCTCATGAAGCTTTTCTTTCATGCTCCGGCGGCGCATGGCCTGATTATTTTCGAGGACAACGATTATCTTGGTGTTGTATTGAAGAGGGATATAGAAATCGGTATAATGGAGGGTTGTTTTTCCCTGTATGAGAATATCAGCATGATTAAAATAAGCCAGCTACCCCAGACCATTTTTAAGAACAGCAGCGCAAAAAACCTGCAGGTACCGGTAATTGACAAAGCGGGGTCACTCCTCCGGATCATATCTTTCGAAGAATTTCAATGTCAATTTTATTTTGATGAGTATAAACAGCATTTTAAGGTACTCGGAGTAATCGAAGACATGGAACAGCCCCTGGTAATTACAAATCATTTCAAAAAGGCAATCTACGCAAACAGGAAAGCCCTTGAATTAATCGAGAGGGATATTGAAGGTAAAGCATTTACGGAGGTACTCAATCATTTTGAGATCAAAAATGTCGGTACTTTCATGCTCGTTGAAAAAAAAGGTGTTTCTTATAATTTAGTAATCAGCCATTCCGAGAACAGGAATTTCTCTTATTATATCTATATATTCCTGAAAATATAGTCCCCTCATGCGAGAAACCCTCTCCGGGGGTTGGAGAGGGTCTCAAAATAATGTATTTTAAGGGGGCTTTTCATTATTATAGCAATTACTATGCCATTCTCGAGGAAATATTTGTTAACTATTTATATCATATTGATATAAAATATTTAATATAATTTTATTATAAAAAGTGTACAGTTCAAAATGCACATAATGTGCATTATCATCATTCTTAAATTTCTTAAAATATACAGACTAATTCCGATATTAAGAATGCTGCCTGAAGAGGAGGTCAGATGCCGAGGCTGTCTTTAGTTCTGGTATTTTCGTTTTTCTTTACATTCATCTCAGCTGAGGAAAAACAGATTATTCTGAAGGACTATCTCTATACAAAAAAAAATTCAATAGCCTTGAGCGATCTTGTCGGAATAGATAGCGGAGTTAAGGAATATATATCGGTTCTTTCAAACCTCTTCCTTCCTAATGCTGACATTCATGCTAAGATGACCGGATGCGGAATGAGTGATTATGTTCTTATCGGCTCCGGCACATATATTATCAGGATTGATACACTGTCATCAGTTGAGGACGTAAAAACTTATACTGCGAAGGCTTTAGAGGGGGAGTACTCTGTAAAAACAGGATTTTCAACCCTGGAACTTCCCGGGCAGTTTAAGATTCTTAATATCTCAAATGAGATAATTTCAAACACATTGACTCTTTTTATTGATTATGTTTATTTTGAAGGGGATAATGGAATAGTTACAAACAGGATTTTTAATCTTTCGCTGGAAACATCAGCCAGACCTGAAGGTCCTGGAGATATAAGCGGTGATATTAGTTATATAGATAACTTGGATATGGGAAGTGCGGACATGATTTACAGCAGGGGCAATATTTTTATTAAAATGAAGGTTAGAGTAATAAGAAAACTTGAGGATGGGACATGTCTTGTCGAAAATTATAGCAGCGGAAAAGTTTTCAGGATGAAGTTGAGGGAACCGATGTGAAAAGATTCAAATTTTTTATTGTTCCTATTTTATTGTTCGCTTTTTCGGAGATTTTGTCAGCTTCGGCTGTGTATTTGAGAAATATACTTAGAATTGAGGGGTTTCAGGAAAATCCACTGCTCGGTTATGGAGTGGTAGTCGGTCTTAAAGGTACAGGCGACAGTGACAGCGGTTCCCAGACAAAAGAGATTATATCGAGAATCGCCAATAATTTCGGATTTAATATAAATCCTGAAAAGATAAAGCCGAAAAATTCAGCTGTGGTACTTGTAAGTGCAACAATAACTCCTTTTTCGCAGCAGGGTTCCAGGCTGGACGTAAAAGTTTCCTCAATTTACGATGCAAAATCCCTTGAGGGCGGAGAACTGATAATAACTCCTCTCATGGGCGGAGACAATGATATTTATGCCATAGCTGAAGGGAGCGTGATGACAGACAGGTTCTCAAGAGGCGTTATGGGATATGTCCCCCGCGGTGCAATTATGCAGAAAAGTGTGGATAATACAATTGTTGATACTAACAATATTATTACTTTTGTTGTACAGGAATCTCTTGGATACGGTGCAGTTAATAAATCTGCAGATGCAATAAGGCAGAAATATCCGGAAGCTGTAAAAGAAGTTTCCTTTAACAGAATAAGGGTCAGTGTTCCGCAGGACACTGAAATAAACAGCTTTATAGAAAATATATTTAAATTGAGCGCTGATATCGACGATGAACCCAGTGTTCTGGTGGATTCAAAAAGCGGAATACTTATTTCCGGAGGCAATGTTATCATAACTGAATCGGCAATTTCCTACGGCGGAATGAAACTGGAAATAGGCACCGCTCAGAACAGCAGTACTGCCGGACAGAAATCTGAAGGCAGCTTCAAGCTTCTCAAGGGTTCTGCTACTGTCCAGGAGCTCTTTGACAGTCTTAATGAGACGGGATTTACAGGAAATGATATAGTGAAGATTCTTCAATTATTATATAAAAATGGAAACTTAAAAGCCCGCTTGATCCTGCAGTGAGTTAACAGAGATGACCTTCTGATAAAGCTTTCCAACTCATACGACTGAAAATAGACCATTTTTTAATTTGACAAATCAGCAGCGAGTGATTAACATAATAACCTGATTTTTTTAATAATAGAATCAATGCACCCTGAAACAGGATGGTATAAATGGGAGAGAGGAATATGTACGCAATAGTGGAAATCAACAAAAGACTTTACAGGATAGAAAAGGGGACCGAACTTTATGTTGATTTACTGAATAAAGACGCGGGAGAAAAACTGAAATTTGATACAGTCACTCTTTACAGGACTGACGATGAAGTGCTGATCGGCAATCCATTTGTTAAAGGCATATCTGTTGAGGGCAGAATAATTGAACCGGTGAAAAAAGGCGAGAAGCTTGTTATTTTTAAATACAAGCAGAAAACAGGTTATAGAAGAAAGACCGGCCACAGGCAGAAGTATACAAAAATACAGATAACAGGAATCAGCAGGGAAAAAGAAAGAAAGGCTAAAACAGAAAAAAAGGCTGAAGAAGCCCGGGCATAGGGATAAATGATTACAGTCAGCTTTAATAAAGGTGCGGATTTTATAGAAGTAAGAGCTCTCGGGCATGCCCTTTTCGATAAAAAAGGATCCGATATTGTTTGCGCATCTGTTTCGGTGTTGATCCAGAGCTGGTATTTAAGTGAAAGGGAACTTTGCGGAGCCGATGTGGAAATAGATCAGGAGCAGGGGATTTTCAGGGTAAAAGTTAAAAATTGTGATGCTGGAGAACTGCTTTTATACAAATCTTTGGTTTTAAGTCTTAAGACACTGGAAAGTCAATATCCGGAAAATATTAGAATTGAGATGGAGGACATCAATGGCGGGTTCAGGTACAGCAAAAAACGGGCGGGAAAGCCAGTCTAAAAGGCTGGGGGTCAAAAAATACAGCGGTGAGCTTGTAAAAGCCGGCAGTATAATTGTAAGACAGAGAGGGACAAAATTTCATAATGATATAAATACTGGTATTGGGAAAGACCATACAATATTCGCTACAAAGGACGGTTATGTTGAATTTTTTGATAGAAAGGGGCATAAGACCGTACGGATATTAGAGAAACAATAAGTGGGGTAGTGTATGAATCAGGCCAGGATGGATTATTTCAGGAAGAAGCTTATCAAGATGGAAAATGAAATGCTGGAAAATATAAAAAGTGAAACGAGTGAGGAAGAAAATCCTTTCGAGATAGATGGTGATCTTGTAGACAGGGCTGAGGCTTTCAGTTCCGCTACTGTGAGCGAGGGTCTTTCCAGTTCACAGAAAAGGATTATAGAAGATATAAGAAGAGCAATCCAGAGGATTAAGGATAACAACTTCGGAAAATGCACGGTTTGCGGTGAGAGTATTGAAGAAGAGAGACTTGAAATCATACCTTATGCCGATAAATGTAAAAAGCATATGAATGCAAGATAGAAAAGTGAAACGTATATTAAGCTCTTTTATTTCTTTTAGCTTATTTCTTCTCTTTGCGGCATGTTCTCAGGACATGACTGTAAATCAGTATGACACATCATTTGAAATAAAAAAGGGTGATTCAATCCGCGAGGTTTCCAAAAACTTAAAGCAAGAGAGCATAATAAAAAACCCTCTTCGTTTCCAGATCATAGCAAAACTTATGAGGCATGACAGGGATTTTAAATTTGGCATTTACCAGATCAGAAAGGGCGAATCTTATTATGATCTTATTGCCAAATTTTCAGCAGGCCAGATATATTCTATTAAGATAACCATACCTGAAGGATATAATATTTTTCAGGTAGCCGATCTTCTTTCCTCTAAGAATCTGGCGTCAGAAGCAGATTTTTTAAGAGAATGCAGCAACACGGCATACCTCCAGCAGTATGACCTTAACGGTTTGAAATCCGTGGAAGGACTTATATATCCTGAAACATATTTAATACCGATAGGATCCCCAAGCGAAAAGATCATACCTCTATTTCTGACTCAGTTTGATCGCGTCGTAGACAGGCCTATCCTTGATGAAATAAATAAAAAAGGGCTGTCGCTGAAAAAAGTGCTCACCATGGCTTCAATTATTGTAAAAGAAGCCAGGTTTGAATTCGAAAAACCGATCATTGCCGGCGTTTATTATAACAGGCTGAAGAAGGGTATGAAACTGCAGGCTGATCCTACCCTTATATATGCCCTGATGATCTCCGGAAAATATGAAGGAGAGATCCTTTACTCTGATTTTGGGATAGACTCCCATTATAATACATATAGGTATTATGGATTGCCTCCAGGACCGATTGCTAACCCTGATAAAACTTCCATACTCGCCGCAATATATCCGGCTGATGTCGAATATCTCTATTTCGTAGCCAAACCTGACGGAACTCACTATTTTTCCAAAACTCTTGAGGAACATAACAAAGCGGTATGGGAATACCAGAGACTGCCTTCTATTGAAAAGCATAAAAAGGAGAATAATAAAAATTTAAGCAATTAATTCAGAATTTTGAAGTCTTATGACGCTTTGAATGAATTCATCCAGCTTAGTTTTGTCCTTCCAATCCATATTACCTGAGAATTTAACACCGATCTGTCTGTACCCTTCAATTGTATTATCATAGAGATTAACTATAGTTGACATTGTTTTAATAATTGTTTGATCGGGAAAATAAAGCTGGAGATATATTCTCTTCATCAGCCTTATATATTTATAAAAATCGAGTTCGGATACTATTATCTTTGCACCGCTAGTGCCAAGGTCTATGATTGACTGAGGGGTTTTGGAAACTATTTCAAATGCGCATTTGGTGAAGAAGTTTTCAACGGCGTTTATTGCCAGATTATTAAGCCGGATCACATTCGGCCTGCTGATATGATCTTTGAGAGAAACGACTTTGATCTGGCCTATAACTTCTTCTTCAAAAATAAGCGGGACAATAGCTTCACTTTTAATCTGATTTTTCTGGTAAAATTCCTTTATCTTATCCATCTGGGACAGTATTTCGTTAAAGTGCGATCCTTCTTCACTGAGGGTTTTAACGAAATCCTCATAAGTCAGAACTGTTTCTTCCTTCTGAGAAATATTAGTCGTGTCGAAAACAACAAAAGGCTTCTGAAACCTTTTAATCAGCCTGATAATTGTGCTTTTTTCCGTCCCATCAAAAAGCGTTATTTTAGCAATGTCATAATTCTCTGATCTGACCAGGGTGCTTTCGATAGTATTCATTATCAGGTGGATTTTTCTGGATAATTCTTCATCTTTTATGGTGGGATCCACAACTTTAATGGACATAAGCGTGTACATATTTTGAATTAATGAGTTTCCCATTATTTTAATACGAACCGCTTTACGCTTTGGATGTGATTTTATCGTTTCAGGAAGCGATATGCTCTTGGGTCCTACAGGGACGGCTGTAAAAAGATAAACGCTGGCCCCCAGCGTTATCTCGGCATCAAGAGGCCTCATATTATACGATTCAAAAGTCAGGTCAGCCCTGTTTGATTCGACTTTCGAGAAAATGACCTGTCCGTTCCTGATTTCACGAAACCTGACATTGAATTTGTTATCTCTATCTGTAAGGAAGCCCGTACTTCCATTCGCACACATTATAGCTATTATTTTTGTTATTTCCTTTTCTTCTTTTAACAGCTCTTCGGTAATCATACATTCTCTTAACTCATTGTATTTAAATATATATCGGTAAATATTATAAAACTCTTGAACTGACTGGTTTCCCCTGCAGTTCAAAAAAAAGGCCTCCCAGATGGAGGCCCATTTTCTAACTGTTCATTACCGACTGTTTCATTTCCCTTCCCGCTTTAAAGAAGGGTGATTTCCTTTCGGGAACTTTTACCTCTTCGCCTGTCTTCGGGTTTCTGGCGATCCGGGCCTTTCTCTTTTTAATCCCGAAGGTGCCGAAACCCCTTAGTTCAATTCTATCATTCTGATTTAAATTTTCAATCGATTCCCTCAATTTTTCAATGAATTTGACAATAACAAGGGCGACCTCTTTTCTGGACATGCCATATTCTTTAACCTCAGAATCTTCGAAAACGGTATCCACGATATCAGATTTTGTCATCTTGCTTCTACCCATTTTATGCCTCCTGTTTGTTTTCCGTTTGCGCCTTTTTTGAAATCATCCTGTCGATCCTTGATTTCAGGCGGGAAGATTTGTTCTTTTTAAATATTCCTTTTGACCAGGCTTTGTCAACCTGCGATTTGTAAAAATTCAATGCTGTCGCTAATTCTTCTTTTTTTGTTTCCCCGGAATTTATTAAATTTATGGTTTTCTTCTGAAGATTCTTCATATAAGTCTTCAGCGACCTGTTTCTCTCCCTTCTCTTTGCTTCCTGGCGGACCCTTTTCTTAGCAGATTTGATGATGGGCAATTTATCCTCCTCTTTGGATTCAGTAAAGAGTCAACAAAGGAATATTTTATTTAACATTATAGAATTAGTCAAATTATTTTAAAAAATTTACAGTATTTTATGATTGATATCGCGTGAGCTTATTGTTAAAACAATTATTTTCATTTATAATTAATCCAGGCATTCTTAAAATATGTTCTCCGGAGGATTCATGATAGAAGAAAAGATTACCACAGCCGATTTTTTAAAAGACGATATTGATGAACCATTAAGACCGGGGAGCTTTGAGGATTTTATTGGCCAGGATAAGGTTAAGGAGAATATTAAAGTATTCGTTGAAGCGGCAAAAATCAGGAATTCATCCCTCGATCATACTATTCTCTATGGTCCTCCCGGTCTGGGCAAAACAACACTTGCAAAAATAATATCGAATGAACTCGGCAGGGCTATTAAAATGACTACGGCTAACGCCCTTGAGAAACAGGGAGACCTTATGGCGATAATGACTAATCTTGAGGAAGGAGATATCTTATTCATTGATGAGATCCACAGACTGAAGCAGATACTGGAAGAGATCCTTTATTCGGCAATGGAAGACTTTAAAGTTGATATCATTATAGGTGAGGGAACAGGAGCGAGAACACTGAGAATATCTCTTCCTCATTTCACGCTCATCGGAGCAACAACCAGAATTGGAGCTATCACAGGTCCTTTACGTTCCCGATTCGGAATAATAGAGAGACTTGATTATTACGATCCGGACAGCTTGAAAAAAATAATATCAAGGAGTTCAAGACTGCTCGATATAACGATCGATTCGGAGGGAGTTGCCGAGATCGCTAAAAGGGCCAGGGGAACACCGAGAATATCAAACAGATTGCTGAAGAGGGTCAGCGATTTCGCTTTGGTAAAAGGCCTGAACATGATAAACAGGGAGTTCACAGATTTTGCGCTTAAAAGGCTTGAGGTCGATGTAAAAGGCCTTGATGCCATGGACAGGAAGATTCTGAAGGTCATTATAGAAAATTATAAGGGCGGGCCTGTAGGCATTTCGGCAATAGCTGCAGCTGTAAGCGAAGAAGTAGATACAATTGAAGATGTTTATGAGCCTTATCTGATACAGCAGGGCTTTATTACAAGGGGCCCAAGGGGAAGAATGGCGTCAAATATCTCTTATGAGCATATGGGATACCCCTTGAAAGACGGGGAATTGAATCTCTTCTGAGTACCGGTCCTGATAAGGTCTATTTCTTCTTTTTTTTACTTGCTGCTTTCTTTTTCTTTTTTATAGCATCTTTAACAAGCATATCCATTACGGGGTATTGCAGACGCCCCAATTTTCCGAATAGCCAGAATAATAGCTTATTATCAAAACCGGTGAATATCATATAGCGGTTTTTCATAATTCCGGTCAGTATATCTTCTGCAACCTTGTCTGGTGAAGTCAATCCTGCGCTGCCGGATATTACTTTTGTTTCATAGGGTTTGAACTGGGATTCATATGCGAGCTGAGGTGTATCCGTGTCCGGTGGGAATACAATGCTGACTCCTATGCCCATAGGTTTTACCTCGGCCCTCAGAGTATCAGTAAAACCCCTTATCGCATATTTGCTTGCACCGTATGCTGTATAGCCGAATACTCCTATTAAGCCAGCCATCGATGAAATATTGACTATATGGCCGGAACCCCGTTTTATAAAATCTTTTATTGCAGCCCTGATAATATTGAGTGTACCGAAGAAATTTATATCCATCTGGCTGTGGAATAAATCAGATGTCATTTCCTGGAAATAACCAGGGTGAGCTATGCCGGCTGAATTGATAATAATGTCAGGAACGCCCATAGCATCCTTAGCCTCTTTATAGGCCTCGAAAGCTGATTTTTCATCGGAAACATCGGCTGATGAATATCCTATTTTCTGATTTCCGGTAGATTTAAATGATTCAAGATCTGATTTTGCCTTTGCGAGTTTTTTCTTATCTCGGGCAACAAGCCAGATATCAGCGCCGGCTTCTGCCAGCCTTTTGGCTGAGGATAGACCTATTCCGCTTGACCCTCCGGTTACGATCGCTTTTTTACCTGAAAAAAACGTCTTTTCCAGTTTTGCCGACATAATATTTCTCCTCCTTTCATTAATTGAAAACTTGCTGAATAATTCCTGACTTTCTTAAGAAATATTATAGTTAAATAATAAAAAGTTTGTCAAATATATGGCCTGTTTTAATATAGCCAGTAGCCGAGCAGATTGGGTAAATCTGCTATTTCCCTCATGAGGGTGTTCGAATATTTGATGCTGAACCTGTCGGAGGCATATATAACCTCCATTTCCCTATCTCTTATTATGTGGAATACTATTTTTATTGTACCTCGTGAAGTCGGGTTCTCAGCAGTTTTTTTCAAAGATGCCAGCGACTGCCCTGTATTATTATCTTTATCATCGCCTTCCAGGCAGATGTGGAGTTCTGTAAATCTCTCCTGGGGAAGCTGTTCTATAGGTTTTATGCTCGATACTTCAAGGATGTTCCCTCCCCTGCCTTCGGTTACGGAGCATCTCATAATTATAAAACTGTGCCTGGTAAGGTACTTTTTAAACATATTGTATTTTTCTGAAAAAAGATATATTTTGTAATTTGAGATGCCGTTATCAAGGGTGAAAATAGCGTAACTTTTATTATTGCTACCTGTTTTAACCGACAGATTATTGATGAAACCGCAAAGAAGAATGCATGTCCCGGGTTTAAGCCTCGTAACGAGGTCCAATGAACAATGTGAAACTAAACCGTATTGTATTTTGTGATACTGGAAGAGTTTACCACTCAAATAAAAACCGAAGAGAGAAACTTCGTTATCGAAATCATCTTTGAGAGTAAGGGGATTGATATTGATCTGCGTTTCTACATGTCCACCGCTTTCTTCTCCATCGAAAAGATAAAGCCTGCCTTCCTTTTTATCTTTAATATTCTTTTCAACCTGCAATATATAGGTATTTAGATTATGAAGGAGGATAGATTTTTCCAGGAGATTTTTTTCAGGCGGATAGAAACAATCAAAACATCCTGCTTTAATCAGGATTTCAACCGATCCTTTTTTAAATTCGCTATGCTTGATGGTCCTGCTTACAAAATCACTGAAAGATATAAAATCTCCGCCAAGTTCCCTTTCATCGATAATTGTTCGCGAAAAGCCTTCTCCCAGTCCCTTAATAGCGCCAAACCCGAAAATTATAGCCTGTTCACCCTGCAAGTCTGACTCTCTGAAATCCCAGTAACTTTTATTTATATCAGGCGCAAGGATCTTTATTCCGACAGATGCGGCCTCCTGCGCATACAGTCTCACATAATCCGAATTGCTCATGTTGAGAGTTAAAAGAGAGGCGATGAATTCAAGCTTGTAATGAGCCTTCAAATAGGCGATCTGGTAGGCGAGTACCGCATAAGCCGCCGAATGTGATTTATTGAAAGCGTAATCTGAAAAGGGCAGAAGAGTTTCGAATATCTTTTCGGCCAGTTCTTTTGAGAATCCATTTTTTACAGATCCTTCGATCCATTCCGGTTTTATTTCAGCAAGTTCTTCGGGCTTTTTTTTGGCCATTATGCGTCTGACCACATCGGCTTTTCCGAGTGAAAAACCGGCGAGAACCTGGGCGATCTGCATTACCTGTTCCTGGTAGACAATAATCCCGTAAGTGCTTTTCAGTATCGGTTCAAGACGTGGATGGAAGCAGTTTATTAATTCCAGGCCGTTCTTTCTTGCTATGAATGATGGTATGTTTTCCATTGGTCCAGGCCGGTATAACGCATTCATAGCTATAAGGTCCTCTATCGATGTGGGTTTAAGTTTTTTTAAGTAGTCCGTCATACCGGCTGATTCAAATTGAAAAATACCCATGGTTTCTCCGCGTTGAAAAAGCTTAAAGACCTCATCATCTTCCAGTGAGATTACAGAAAGATCTACCTTTATATTATGATTTTTTTTAATTCTGGCTAATGTATCTCTTACCATTGTCAGGTTGGATAGTCCTAAGATATCCATTTTTAAAAGCCCGTTTTTCTCAAGGTAATCGCCTTCATATTGAGTAGAAATAAGCCCGCTTGACATATCTTTATATAATGGTATGATTTCAGTCAGAGGCGAATCAGAAATAATTAGTCCCGATGCGTGAGTTCCGATATTTCTTATAGTACCGTCAAGTTTGGATGAAAATTCAATCCATTCTTTCTCCCTGATGTATCCATCCTGGCGGATCCTTTTCAGTTCGAATATTTTATCAATCACCAGATTAAGGGGTTCGTTGGCCGTTTTATTATCTATAAGTTTTGTTAATTTGTTGACATTATCAAGCGGTATTTCCATGACCCTTCCGACATCCTTTAAAGAAGCCCGGGATTTAAGTACTCCGAATGTTATAATATCAGCAGTTTTGTCATAGCCGTACTTCATTCTAATGTATTCCTTGACCTCGTCTCTCCTGTCATCCTGAAAATCGACATCTATATCGGGCATAGAGATGCGTTCTGGATTCAGGAAACGCTCAAATAAGAGATTATATTTTAAAGGATCAACGTCGGTAATTGACAGGGAGTATGAAATAAGGGATCCGGCAGCCGACCCTCTTCCCGGTCCAACAAGGATACCCTTGTCTTTTGCAAATTTAACAAAATCATAAACAATAAGAAAATAATTCGAAAATCCCATATTTTTTATAAGTTCCAGTTCCATACCGAGTCTCTCGGAATAAGAAGAAGGGACTGAATTTTTAAAACGTTTATTCAAGCCGGCAAGGCTTAACTTTTCGAGAATATTTTCTGCTGTTTCTCCTTCAGGGATGGGATATAACGGCATATGTTTTGAAAATTTTAAATCGAACGAACACATTTCAGCGATTTTTTTTGTATTTTTAACTGCTTCAGGCAGTTCCGAAAAGAGTGCTGTCATTTCCTCAGGAGATTTATAGTAAAATTCGTCATTAGGGAAGGTAAAACGATTTTCATCTTTCAGCGTTTTTTTATCCCTTATTGCAAAAGCTATCTCCTGAAGTTTTGCATCTTCTCTGCCTATATAATGTGAATCATTTGTAGCTACAAGACCGATCCCGCTTTTTTTTGAAATTTCTACCATCTTCGAGATTAATGTAATTTCTTCCTTGAGACGGTGATTCTGTAATTCAAGATAAAAATTGTCTTTTCCAAACAGGTCCATATACCAGCTGATAGAATCCTGTATGTCATTTTCCCTGCCGCCGAGAATCAGGCGCGGAATTTCTCCGCTTAAGCATGCCGTAAGGACTATGAGTCCACTGCTGTGCTCGCTGAGGAGTTCCCTGTCTATCCTTGGTCTTGAATAAAATCCCTCCAGATATCCCAGGGACGTCAGGCATAAAAGATTTTTGTAACCTTCGTAATTTTTAGCCAGGAGGATGATGTGATAATATTTTTCATCCTTGATTTTTTCAAAACGGCTTTTTGGGGCTATATAAAGTTCGGCACCGTAGATGGGTGCAATTCCATGAGAAAGACATTCTTTGTTGAATTCCATAATACCGAACATGTTACCATGATCCGTGAGTGCTACAGCGGTCTGGCCGAATTCGGCAGTCTTTTCCACAAGATCCCTGATTTTTGTTATTCCATCAAGGATGCTGTAATGGGAATGATTATGGAGGTGGATAAATTCCGACATTTTAGCCTCTGAGTGTGAGGACAATATTATATTTAGAACTGCCTTTTTTTGCAATTAGCCACCCGGGAAATGTGTCACGGAAAATTTGCCAGAGCATCAATTTTCATTGACTTTTGTACCTGCTTTTATTTAAACTATATTAATTGTTTGGTTTCAGATGGAGGGTTCTATGACAATAAAGGCCAAAATCCTTTACCTTGTGTCGGCACTCTTTGCAGCAGCAGCCATTTCAAGTTTTACCTTTGCATATATAATATTCAACAATGGAATGAATTTCTTCCTGGATTATGCATTAAAAACAGATATACGGAATTTTAAACATACAGTCGAGAGTGATACGGCCAAGCTTTCCACAAATCTGACTGTATTGCTGGAGAATGTTGAGATTAAAAAGGCGTTTCTGGAAAAGGACAGGGATAAGCTATACAGACTGACCTCACCGATCTTCAAAGATCTGAAGAATAATTACAGGATCACTCAATGGGCATTCTTTCTCCCCGAACCGGTATCCGCATTTTTTTTAAGAGTGCATGATCCGGCAAAATTCGGAGATCCAATAAACAGATATACATACCAGAAGTCTGTAAGGACAAAAGATTTCGCAACCGGTATGGAACTTGGACAGACCGCTTTTGCCCTCAGGGTGGTTCATCCATATTACAATAATGGAAAATTGATAGGCTATATGGAACTGGGTGAGGAAATAGACTCCTTTTTCAATATCCTAAAAGAGGGAACAGAAAATGAATATGGCCTTGTGGTTTTAAAAAAATACCTCAGCAGGGATGGCTGGAGATCGGTCAGAGAGACAGCCGGTCTGCGCGATAACTGGGATGATTTGAAAGACCTACTGATAATCGATAGTACATCTAAAAACCTTACATTTAACCTTAAGGTAGATCTGGAGAATCTTCCGGACAGGGGATTAATTCTAAATAATCAGGCGGCCGGAACAAATATATACAATCTTGCAGTTTTTCCTCTGTATGATGCTGCCGGGAGGAAAGTCGGAGGTATTTTCGCTTACACGGATGTAACCATTTTAATGAATAATCTGACGGGACTTTTGATCGGCATGACCCTCTGGATGGCTGTAATATTTATAGTCGTCCTTTTTATAGCTTATTTAATACTTAATTCGATCGGCAAAGAGCTCTATACTTTTATGGAGATATTTACCAAGGGAACTTCCGGCGACCTGACAAAACGCCTTGAATTTTCTTCGGGCGATGAGGTAGGTAAACTGTCAATCGAATTTAATAAATTCATGGGCAGTCTCAATAATGAGCTCTTAAATGTAGAAAAGGTATCGGGCAGGATAAAAGAAGTCACTGACAGGGCCTTCCAGGCCCTTAACAGCAGCGGCGACAATATCAGCCAGATTAAATCGAGCATAAACCAGATCAGTAGTCAGACAGATAATGCGACTTCTGAAATTGAGAAACTTTCAGCCACACTGGAAGAAATCTCAAGGAACATTGGCAGTATGGCGGAAAATATGACCAGGCAATCGGCTTCGGTTGAACAACAGTCGAGTTCCATAGAAGAGATGGCAAGAAATATCGAGAATACGATGAAAATGTCGAAAAAAAGCAATGAAATCTCTACAAGCCTTAATAAAGTGGCAGATGATGGTGGAATTCTTGTAAAATCCACACTTTCATCTATTAAAGATGTATCCCAATTTTCAGAACAGATCCTTAAACTGCTTGATCTGATCTCTAATATCTCGAGTGAGACGGATCTTCTGGCAATGAATGCGGCAATAGAGGCGAGCCATGCAGGTGAACATGGAAAGGGTTTTTCGATAGTAGCCGAAGAGATAAGGAAGCTTTCAGAGGATACAAGCAGGAATACTAATGAGATAGGGAACGTGGTCAGAAATATTATTAAAAAGATTGAGGATTCGGTCATCCTCGCGGAAAAGGCCGGTTCGGGTCTCGATATGATTATGGACTATTCTCAGCAGAATTCCAAGGTCATTGAGGAATTAATGCTTGCTATTGCAGAGCAGAATAATGGCTTCCGGGAAATGCTCCGGGCAACCCAGGAACTTGTTAAAATTACTGAAAGTGTTAAGTTTTCCATGCAGGAGCAGAAGTCAGCCACGGCAGAATTCAGTACGGCACTGAAGGACCTTCGGGATTTTTCATTGACCAGCAGGGACAATATTAAAAATCATCTTGATAACCTGACACAGCTTATTGGATCCCTCGACCGGATGAAATTGATAATAGAAGACAATATTGGCTTTTCGAATATACTTCATGATCTGGTTGAAAAATTTGTTCTTGAAGATAGTTCTAACAAAAAATCGGAAATAAGACTTATTCAATAGGAGCGGCCGGTAAATACGATCAATTTTGACAAAATAAAGAACAACTTTTATCATAATTTTATGAAGCTTTTACTTTCTCAGGAATTCAAATTCGACGCTGCACATAATCTTATAAATTACAGGGGAAAATGTGAAAAACTTCACGGCCATAGTTATAAACTTCGTGTGACGCTCACCGGAACTACTAACCCGGAAAACGGGATGATTATGGATTTTAATTTTCTTAAAGAAAGGGTTATGGAATTTGTAATAGATAAGCTGGATCATTCCTTTCTAAATGATACGATCAGGCTGTCGACTGCGGAAAACATTGCCAGCTGGATATGGGACACGCTGGAAACACCCCTTCATAGTGAAACTTACGAGTTATATGAAATAATATTATGGGAGACAGAATCCAGTTCTGTAACAATCCGCAAGGAATATGAGAGAGTGTCATGAGAATAGAATCGGGGCATGTGTCAGTAAGGAATTCGCTTAAAAAAGAGTCTTCAGCCGTCAAGCATGACGATGGGTTTTCGGACACTCTGAAGCAGATTTCCGGAGAAAATGATTTAGGGGCGGAAGTTGATTATTCCGGGTTCGATGATTTCAGGAAAATGGCTGATCTGATTTCGGAATACGGTGAAAGCCTTTCAAGTGAGCCGACACCTGAAAAATTCAACGGTTATAAAAAGCATATAAAATCTTTTATAGCTGCCCTGATGAAAAACCTTGAAGTTAGGGATACAGTATCCCGGGTAAGTTTCACGAAGCAAAAACTTTATAAAACGGTTGAATCCATCGATAAAAAACTCTCTGAAATAGCCCGGATGATACTCTCTAATGAAAAGAACAGGCTCTCCTATCTCAAGCTTGTTAACAGCATCAAGGGGCTTATCATAGACCTGATCATGTAGGAATTTCTTCTCAGGCCGAAACTTTTACTCTTCTCTTAGGCTTGAGAAGCGGTGCCATTTGAGTGCTGTAAACGGTGGTGTAGGGTGGCACTGAATGAGTTAGCCATACATTTCCGCCAATAACTGAATCATGTCCGATCCTGGTATCGCCGCCGAGTATTGTTGTGCCGGAATAGATAATAACATTGTCTTCAATATCTGGATGCCGTTTGATATTTTTTATAGGATGACCCATTGCATCCAAGGGAAAGCTTTTTGCACCCAGAGTTACTCCCTGGTAAAGCTTGACATTATTCCCGATTGTACAGGTCTCGCCTATAACTGTACCTGTTCCATGATCTATAAAAAAAGAAGAACCGATCTTTGCACCGGGATGAATATCGATCCCTGTTTTATTGTGGGCGTATTCAGACATTATCCTTGGAATTACAGGGACTTCTTTTTCGAATAAAAAATGAGCTATCCTGTAAACGCTCAAAGCCTCAATTGAAGGGTAGCTTAAAATGATCTCTTCCTCAAGCTTTGCAGCAGGATCACCATTGTAAGCCGCCGTTATGTCTTCTTGCAATTCTGACCTTATTAATGGAAGATTATCAAGCAGCTCGATTGTAATATCGCCGGCTTTCTCCCTGCAGTCGCACTTTTCGCAGAGCCCCTTCATGCAGTAGTATTCAAACGTCTTTTCTAAAAGAGAAGAAAGGTCTATTGCTGCTTCCCTGAGAAGATTGCCTATTATGATATTGAGTCTGGATTTATCAAACGGCTGTTCGTCATAGGCTCCTGGGAAAAGAGCCCCCTGAAGTTCCCTGATAATTTTATAGACTGATTCTTTGCCCGCAAAACCGATAGTGTTTTCACTGCTAATATTATTTACGCTCAAAACCTCGAGTTTATCAGCAACAACCGGTAGCTTTCTATTAAGCCATATGTTTATATTCATATTCATAATTCCCCCATAATAACTATCAATTATAATACAACATAGTAAAAAAAACAAATTTGAAATTTAAACATCACCGGGGTAAAAAATAACCCTCGAATAATGATTATTTTCTTTAATTTTCAATGCATGTCGTTTGCCTGGTAAAACAAACATATGGCTGAAAAGCGCACAGTTTTTATTTTATTCTTTCATTCCTGTAACTGTTAAACCGAAAGGGTTTTCCTTGAGGATTGCGCTGTTGAGGTTGCTGTTTCGCAAAAGTTCAGAAAGCTCGTTTTTAAGGTACGATGACCGTACTGATGTAAATAACCCTCTTTTCATCTTTCTGCCTTTAATCATATTCTTCATTATGAAAAATAGTACCAGATTTATATTTCTCTTTAAATCGCTTATAAAATATCTCCCCCCTTTCCTGAGAACTCTTTCAATTTCATTGAAAACATTGACTGGTTGGGACCATTCATGAAGCGAACCATTTGTAAATACCGCATCAAAGTGACAACTTTCAAATGGGAAATTTTTTGTTGCATCGGAAACCTTATAATGTATGCGTGAATTCAAACCGTATTCAATGGCATTTTTTTCGGCAATTTTTCTCATATCATCACTTATCTCGAGCCAGTACAAATCAGTATCCTTGGTTTTTTTCAGCCATTCAAGGCCAAGATAACCAGGCCCTGGTCCGATTTCAAGGACATTACCCGAAGAAATACCTGATTCAATGATATTATCCGTAACCATAATTCCCCTGTCACGCATTCCCCGCTGCATAAAGTCGTATTCACTGACAAGAAATTCGCCCTGAATTCCCTGACCTGTTTCTGGAATTCGATTTATCATCTAAAACCTCCTAGATAATCTTTAATATATAAACTTGTATATATAAATAAAAAATTATGGTAATTCTTCCGAGTTAAAACCCTCCAGCACACTTTGAAGCCATTCCATTTCCGCTTTTATGTGGTATTCGGTATGTGTAAAAACCTTCCCGGCCAGTTTTGGGATATCAGGCTTGGACATTTGCTCTCTTTTATGTTTTTCCAAATGCCCGATGATTCTGGCAAGAATGTCAATGCGTTTCTGTAGATAGCCCTTGATTTCATCTGCAGGCAGCGATCCTGAAAAAGCGAGCGCTACATCAAGCGGGTAATATTCCCTCTCAAATTTATTCCAGGTTTCTCTTAATAATTTTATAAATTCCTCTCTGCCTTTCTCAGTAATCCTGTATACGCTTCTTGAAGGTCTGTTCCCGAGCTTTTCTTCGCCGGTCTTCTCCACAAAACCATTCCTGCTAAGTCTGGCTAGTGCAAAATATATGGAACCGAATGCGATTGAAGTCCAGTCACCCATATCCTTCTCTATTATCTGCTTCAATTCATAGCCGTATAGAGGTTTGCTTTGAAGTAAAGCGAGAATAACAAGCCTTGTGGACATATTTACCCTCGATTATACAAGCTTGTTTATTATATATTGAATAAATTTATATGTCAAGACCTTTTTTCATAAGTTCTATTGCCGATCATTGCAATTTTAAATTGACATTCCTGGTTCTTTTGCTTAGAATATTTTCGCGGGTAGAGATACCCGCTTTTTTTAACGATGAAGGGGCTATAGCTCAGAGGGATAGAGCAACAGTTTCCTAAACTGTGGGCCGCTGGTTCGACTCCAGCTAGCCCCAAATGTCCGCACCAGATGGAGATGTGCATTAAGGAGCTTCGTCTCAGGAAAGCACAAAACCATTTTACAATCCACAAACTTTTTAATCCGGACATAATTGATCGAATATTAGCAGATATTGACTTTGGCAGTTTGGATTATTATTTTTTATCTATTCCAGAATGTAAATTATTAGGTATTATTGACAAGGGAGGATAAAATGAATGTCAAGATCGGGATTAACGGCTTCGGAAGGATAGGGAGGCAGGTTTTCAAGGCAGTTCAGGAACGCTGCGGAGACAGCCTCGAGATTGCTGCCATAAATGACCTTTTCGACCCGAAAACTAATGCGGCACTTTTAAAATTTGATTCGAACTACGGAAGGAATAATGCTGAAATAGGGGTTGAAGGTAACGACCTTTTGGTAAATGGCAAAAAAATAAAGGTGTTTTCAGAGAAAGACCCTGGAAATATTCCCTGGAAAGATTTGAAAGTTGACATAGTAATCGAATCCACCGGTATTTTTACTGATGCAACAGGTGATCCTGCAAAGGGGAAGGCCGGGGCTAATGTGCATATCCAGAAAGGCGGAGCGAAAAAGGTAATAATTTCGGCACCGGCGAAAAACGAGGATATCACTATAGTGCTTGGCGTTAACGGTGATAAGTATGACCCGGCAAAGCATCATGTAATTTCAAATGCATCATGCACTACTAATTGCCTGGCTCCTGTCGCAAAGATTGTAAATGATAATTTCAGGATTGTTTCAGGCCTGATGACGACCATCCATTCTTATACAAACGACCAGGTTATACTTGATCAGGGCCATAAAAAAGAGCTTCGCCGGTCGCGCGCCGCTGGGCTAAACCTCATACCTACAACCACAGGAGCTGCGAAGGCTTTATCTCTTGTCATTCCAGAACTTAAAGGAAAATTCGATGGATTTTCAATGAGGGTTCCGACACCAACCGTTTCTGTTGTCGATTTTGTTGCGAGTGTGGAAAAATCAACTACAAAGGATGAGTTGAACAAAATCTTCATAGAATCATCGAATGGATTATACAAGGGTATTGTCGGGGTAACCGAAGGAGAATATACAGACCCCCTGGTATCAATGGACTTTAAAGGAGATGAGCGTTCCGCCATAGTCGACCTTAAAACTAATATGGTGATGGGAGGAAATCTCGTCAAGGTGATCGCATGGTATGACAACGAGTGGGGGTATTCCTGCAGGGTGGCAGATCTCGCGGATAAAATAGCCCGAATGCTTTAAGCCTGAGACTTCTTAATATTTTCAGGTGCCTCAACAAAATTCTTGCAACAATCGACATCCCGTTATAAAATCATAAATGTAGTGGAAGGTAATTGGTTGGCTAAGATCAAGGTTTTAATCAACAATGATTCAGCAAGTCAGGAGTTCTTGAGGGCGTAATTGATGGAAATGCAGGAAAGAAGAGAATTTGAAAGGAAACCTCTTCAGCTTGAGGCTAAATATGAAATAAATTACAAGGAATTTCCATGCTATATAATCGATATATCATTACAGGGTATGGGAATAAGGGTAAAAGATCCTCTTAAGGTAGGGGTTTCAGTAAAAATATTGATAGAGCAGCAGGTTATTTCAGGGAGGGTAATCAGGGTTGAGGGGAATATTGCCGGAATAAAGTATGATCTGTTGAAGAGTAAACAATTAGATTATATTTCGGAAATTAAGCAGATAACTGATATTGCAGACAGGGTATTAAAGAAGGATCCAATGGTATCAGCTTCCAAAGCTGATCTGATTAAGGATATTGAGAACTGCCACCGCAATGGATGCCATCTTGATCTTGATAAGTTAATCAAATTTAATGATTCCGATTTTACATATGATATCTGTGGAATACTTCTCAACCTCAACAGGATAACAGGTAAGCTTGAAAATTCGTTCTTGCCGAAAAGTGCCAAAACAATCAAATAATCGGAAGGTTCACAGGAAACCCTCAATATCTACTTAACAGGAATGAACTGTATTGCAATACCTGTACTTTTGTCGTTCAGGATAATATTGAATACACCATATTTAACATTGATTTTTTTACCGTTTTTGAGCCTGAGCTGTACAAATTTATTCATCAGCTTGTCCTTTTCTGGTTTGGGTACACCGTTTTTAAAAAAGGCTTCTGATATATTTAGTCCTTTCGGATCTTCCTTGATTTTAAGCCAGGAACGGGCCTTTCCATTCATAAAGATTATAAATCCATCCTTATCTGCAGTGATTATTCCCGCTGGAAAGCATTCGAGGATCGATTTAAAATAATCAGCAGTAATTGTCATAGATTTGATGCCATGGGCTTTATAAAGAGCATTATCGACTGTCAATTTAAAATCGTTTTCATTTATAGGCTTTACAAGGTATCCGTAAAAGTCAGTAACCCTCGCCCTGGCCAGCGTTATTTCATCAGCATAAGCGGTCTGAAAGACAACAGGTATTTTGAAACGTTCCCAGATTTCTATAGCAGTGCTTATCCCGTCGACCGGTCCCTTGATTTTTATATCCATTAGGATGAGATCAGGGGTTGTTTTTTCAATTAATGATAGGGCTTCCTCACGGGATTCGGCAATGCCGACTATTGAATAACCTATTTTTTTAAGCCGGGACTCCGTGTCTCTTGCAATAATGATCTCATCTTCGACAATGAGGATTTTTTCCTTTTCCATAATAAATAACCTCTCTTGTAAAACCTCTTAATCGGATAAATTAAAGAAATTCAAGAATTGATCCCCTGATATTTCTTTAATACTTTTATAAAATTTATCATATTTACATGATTCATCAATTCCGTAAAGTGCGTAAATATTGGATTTACTTCCGAAAAGAGCGTTTGCTATAATTGAATCTCCCATATCGTTTAAAATTTCCTGTGTTATCTGGTGTGCTTTACGGTAAAGAATTACGGTTGACTTTCCACTTTGAATGATCCAGAATTCCTTTCCCCGTTTAATAATGTTATTCTTTGAAGTAAGAAATTTTTTTATTATAAATTCCTGGAACCGCTCTTCGTCAATTGTAAAATAATTTTGCAGAATGGGGTTTTCAAAAAGAACATTCACCTTCTCCAGTATGTCTTTTATATCAAGGTAGGCAGGATTTTCGACCGATATTTCCTTCCATGTGTCAATTGCCGGGTAAATATCTCCCTCATCGAACCTGGCCTGAGCTATCAGGTACATCAATTCAAGTTTCTTATCAGGAATGAGGAGGGACTGATTATCATTGAAAAAAAGCATGGCCTGCTCGATCTTTTCGCTGCCTAAAAGTGCGATAACATATAAAGGTACTGCTTCAGCAAGCATGGCACCCTTGTCAAGAAGTTTTTTAATACTGGATATTGCCTTTGCGTAGGATTTCAGGGCAATAAAATTTTTAGATAAAAGCAATAGAATATCGTTGACTCTCAGTGAGACTATTTCATCTTCAATAACGCTTAGAATATCCAGTATTTCGATCGACTTCTTGTATTCTTTCATCTCATAAAGTACATTAGCGAGCAACAAAAGCGGAGCTATTTCCCTCGGCCTTACCCGCAGGTATATTTCAAGACGATCCCTGGATTTGAGCAGTTGTTTTTGTTCATAAAGGAGTCTCGCTGAAAAAAATAATGCTTTCATATTATGGCCGTTTTCTTTCAGAACAAGATTGTAATATCCGAGAGCACTGGTTGGGTCTCTGATCGTTGTATAAAGTTCACCGAGTTTGTTGTAAACATCATGTCTGAGGTAATTGTTAATTTCCTCAGACAGGAAAACAAGACTTTTTTCATAATATTCTATTGCATGTCTGAACTGGTATAATCCTTCGTAAGCCTGAGCTATTTTTTGAAATAATGGATAGGAGTAATTGTTTTTTTTAAGATATTTCAGGCCGGTTTCAACGGCTTCTTCGTATTGTTTGTTAGAAAGATACTGTGAAATGCTATCAAGTATCTTATCAGATTTCATCATCCTCTGAGCGAAATAGATTAAAGTCATTATGCTTGCAGCCATAATAATAACTACCAAAATTATAATCATATCAACCGTCTCTTATCAGCTGTCCGTACCTGCAGGAAACTCAATTTCATATCTTAATTCTCCATCTCTCCTTACTGTCATCTTTCCATGAAGCTGCTTGACAAGATCTTTTATCAACTGAAATCCAAGAGTTACCGGCTTGTCAATATCTATTCTTGAAGGTATGCCGGGTCCGCTGTCATAATAGATAAAACAGATCATTTGTGGACTTTTTGCCTCAATTTTGATCCAGATTTTCCCTCTCTTTTTATTTTTGAAGGCGTATTTAATGGAATTTGTCATCAATTCATTCAATATCAATCCAAGAGGTATCATTGTCTCAATGTCAAGATTGATGTCAATGCAATTTTGTTCGATTTTTAATGGAAATTGTACATTATAATTTTTCAGTATTGAAGCCGTAAGACTTTCAAGATAATCACAGACCCGGATCACTGATAAGTCTTCAGACTTGTACAGCTTTTCGTGAATCAGAGCCATAGAATAAACACGGGAGATACTTTCCATTAATGCGTCTTTGGCCGCTGGATTTTCAGTGTTGTCTCTCTTTAAACCGAGCAGAGACCCTATTATATTGAGGTTATTTTTAACCCTGTGGTGTATCTCCTTCAATAAAACCTCCTTTTCCCTGAGGCTGGCTCTTATCTTATCTTCAGCTATTTTCAGTTCTGTTATATCCACTATAATTCCGACAATACCTTCAGGTTCATTTTTACTATTCATAACCAGCGCTTTATTAATTATTACGTCCCTCGTAATCCCGTCTGCGAACAGTTCTTTAGCTTCAAAGCTTAACCTTCCCCCTTTTCTTATCAATTCATCATCCCCTGCCATAAAATTTGAGGTCCTCTTTTCTGGAAAGATATTATCGGGGGATGATCCGATGATCCTGTTTGCCGGTACGCCGGTGAAATCGCTGAAAGCCTTGTTGCAGCCTCTGTAAATATTATTAAGGTCTTTAAAAAATATAGGGGAGGTTATAGAGTCCATGATTTCTGATAATCTAAACTCGGCATCTTTCATAGCCCTTTCTGCTCTTTTTTCCTCGGTTATATTCTGGAAAATATAGATGATATCAGATATCCTGTCAGCCCCCCTCATATATGGATCGGCAATCACTCTGTATTTCTTTTCCATCCATTCGAATTCATCATATAACCTTCCTGTGACAATACCCTTTCTTAATTTTTCATTTAAAATTGATAGATTCGGGAAAAAGGAAAATATGTTTTTGCCGATTATTTCGGTGAATCCCATGTTTACAATAGATGCAAATCCCGTGTTGAGTCTTTTTATCTTGCCTTCAGGGTCGGTCAGGCAGATTGGATCTATTATGGAATCTACAATAAAACGCCAACCTGATGTTGCCATTAACAGTGTATCCTCCCTCCACTTGGTCAAAGTCATATCTGTAATGACGGCTAAAATGACAGGAGGTTTGTCGTCAACCGGATACAAGTCTATTTTCAGAGTGTGATCTGTATCAAAGTTTAAGCCATCAATTACTTCAAGACCTGAAACCTTGTTTTCATTTGCTTTTTTTAGCGCACTTTCGAGGGTCTTATGAAAATCAGGATGGAAATAATCCTTAAGATAGATTTGTCCGTTTGAAGTAAACAGTTTTTTGAAACTTTCATTTATTTCAAGAATGGTTCCATTTCCGTCGATAACAGCAAGAGGCTGACCTGAACGATGAAATATATTCTTATAAGAAAACACGCACGCCCCCGATAGGCGCCATGTTTCTTTTTTGAATACGCGCCTTATAAGAAAAAAAAATTTGTACGATTGTATTATAGAACACAAATAAAATAATTGTCAATATTATAGCTTTCTTTTAAGCTAAATGTATACTGATTTGTGAGTTGGAGATGAAAAACATCTCCGGATTCAGTTTAACAGCCGCTCATCCGATAATTAATATACTTGACAGATTTTTTATACATATTATAATGATTTAATGCATATCAGATAATTATTGTGCGTGACAGATTGTTTATTCATATTTTAATAATTTAAATTACAAGCTACAAGTTAATACTTTACGGGATAATGAGGAGACGTAGTGATCTACATTTAATAATTAAGAAATAAGTGCACAAGGAGAGGGCAAATTGAATCTTTTATCCTTGATGCTTTACACAGCATTCCTTGTTAACTTATGGATGATCACTTATGTATTGTCTAAGAATTTGAAAACCGGTGCTAAAGAAGTAACTATTTTACTTTTGATATGCATTGCCGTCTGGAACCTTTCATTTTCAATTATCCATTCAACATTTTCACATGATGTCGCTTTTTGGTGGCTGAATATTTCTTCATTTGGATGGTGCACAATCGAGGTGGTTGCATTATGGCTGTCGCTTGTTTTGACAGAGAGGGATAAAATATTCAGAAAATGGTATTTTTATTTAACAATTCTGTTAGTCCCGGCTTTCTTTATATACAAACAATTCACAGGATGCCTGGTTTACGATTTGGTAAGACAATCGTACGGCTGGTCGGTTATATGGTCAAAGTCCCTCTGGAGATGGCTGTTTTATTCTTATTTCGGATCAATTCCTATATTTGTTTTATTGGTCGGGGTTTCAGCAATAAAGAAAAGCAAGTTTTTATTTGAAAAAAGAAGGATTAAACTAACAATCTCTTCAGGGATAATCTTTCTTATACTTGCTACAGGGGTAGATGTTATTCTTCCTCAATTAAATTATTATTCCATTCCTCCATTCGGATCTTTAACGGCGTTTATATTGGCGGGTTCGATTATTTATGGAATAACAAAATATAGGATGATGACAATTACACCCGCCTATGCAGCTTCTGATATTATTTCAACCATGAGCGACAGTTTAATCATGATCAGTCCGGAAGGGAAAATTATTGAAGTTAACAATGCCGCTTTGTCACTGCTGGGTTATAGCAGGGAGGAAATTGCAGGCGGGCCAGCTATGATTCTGTTCCCTGAAGGAACGAGGCATTTTCTTTTTAACAAGGAAGCCTCGCTTTTGAATAAAGAATCATTCGATAAACATCAAATCTTTTTACGTACAAAAAAAGGCGAGGACATTCCGGTAAGCTTTTCCGTCTCGATAATGAAAGATAATGAAGGCAATTTGTTAGGAGTTGTAGGAGTGGCCAGGGATATACGTGAGATTATTACACTGCACAAAAGAGAAAAGGAACTTGCTGTAGAAAAAATCAAATCTGATATTTTTCAGGAAAGGGCCTGGGAATTACAGGAAGCTTATAACAAGTTAAAAACAACTCAGTCACAGCTGATCAGATCGGAGGAAAAGGCACTTTTCGGTCAGATGGCCGGTGATGTGGCTAATGAACTTAATAATCTTATGGGTATTATACTGGGGTTTGCTCAGAGTGTTTTACAAAGAGTAAAAAAGGATAATATTTTCTTTCTGCCTTTAAAATCAATTGAACATGAGGTGTTGAGATGCATTAAACTTGTAAAGGACTTATTGATATTTTCGAGTATAGAGAAGAAAAAATGGGAAGAAATTGATATTAACCGGACCATCGAAGAAACTTTATCCTTTATAGAGATTCGCACTAAAATGAACAACATTGATATAGTCAAAGACTACGGACTGGAACTGCCCAGGATAATTGTCAATGAGAACCAGATAAAGAAGGTCATTGTTAACTTAGTCAATAATGCGATAGATGCGATGCCTGATGGGGGAAAGATAAAACTCTCTACAAAAATTGTCGGTGACTGGATTTTAATAGAAGTTTCCGACAATGGAAGAGGCATGACTGAAAAGGTAAAAAAACATCTGTTTGAGCCATTTTTCACTACTAAGAAAGACAGTGAAGGGGCCGGTCTTGGCTTAAGTTTAAGTTATGAGATTATCCATAATCATAACGGATTAATCGAAGTAGAAAGTGAAATAGATAAAGGTTCGGTGTTTATAGTAAAATTGCCGGTTTTACAGAATTAACAAAATACTTACTTCAGAAAGTACACCTCAAATATGGATAAGTGATAATTCCTTATATTTTTTAAAAAAATCAGTATAAATTCCCTATCATTTCAAACAAAATTCAGTTAAATTTCCTGATTTCTCAATTCAGTATTTTTTTTAAAATTAAATTGCATTTAAATGCATAATTTCTCAATTATTAGGAGGTATAAAATGATCAAAGTAGTAAAAGCATTGATTCTATCGGCAGGATTTTTCTGGCTAATCAGCTGTGCACAGACACAGAGTTCAACAAAACCGGATGAATCAGCATCTCTAAGGGCAGAAAATGAGCGTCTGATGGCTGAGAACCAGAAACTTAATAGTCAGATCGACACTCTGAATGAGAAAATCATGAGCATGTCGGCTGAAGCCTCTAAAAATGCTGAACTTAAAGAGGCAAATGCTGCAACTTACAATGAGCTTGAAAAAGACCTGCATGACCAGATTTCGCTCAACAAGGCTATCGTAGGACAATTTGAAGAAAGTATTAACATTACCTTTGTAAGTGATATTTTCTTTGATGAAGGGAGCGATGTTATAAAACCTGAGGGTAAAATGGCTCTGGATTCAATTGTCAAAACGCTTTCCGAAGTTAAAAACAGGCTTATAAGAGTTGAAGGTTATACAGATGATGTACCGATAGCGCCGAGCTACCGGTGGAAATTTCCGTCCAACTGGGAGCTTTCTACTGCAAGGGCCGGTGCCGTTGTAAGATATCTTACGGATAAGGGATTAGACCCTGGAATGTTCAAAACAGCAGGTTATTCAAAATACAATCCTGTTGCTTCCAACGATACCCCCGAAGGCAGGGCTAAAAACCGAAGGATAGTGATAGAACTAATCCCATGGGACTTAAGGGCTAAGTTTCAATAATAAACACTACCCCCCTCATATTATAAACCGCCGGCCATTGATTTAATTGAATTATGGCCAGGCGGTTTTTTTCTATTTATTTGTCATAACCAATCAATTTGATTAATCTATTAATGTATTTTAAAATGGAATAAATATTTGAAAATATTCAGACAGGTTTAAATGAGATCATTGAAATCCTTT
>CAYPRX010000047.1:0-7162 GCA_964413265.1 uncultured Brevinematales bacterium | reverse complement strand
TTCTAATTCACCAAGAAGATATCTTTCAAGCTCGAGGTCTGATATTATCCGGTTTTTCATAATATTTTCTCCTGAAGCATTTTAGCCTTTTTCCTCAGCAGTCTCAAACGCCTGCGCACCCCTGAGATGGAAAGGCCGACTACTTTTGCTGTTTCTTCCAGACTGAGTTTGTCTATATAATGAAGAACGGAGATAACCCGGGTTGATTCTTTCTCCCCGTCAAAGAGCCTGTTTATGGCATCATTATCCATGCTTTGAGAATAAGGATCGTTTAAGGCCGCAATACTATAGAGTATTTGCTCATCCCTGGTTTCAGGCATTTTTTTACTGTCCCGTATAATATTTAAACAGACATTCGTAGCCATACGGTATAAAAGACTTGAAGGATAGAAACCATCAAGCCGGTCCAGGTTTCTCAGCAGGAGTACGAATACATCCTGCATTGCATCCAGGGCCTTTTCCTCGTCTTTAAGGAGCCACCTGCAGCGCCTCAGCACCATCGGTCCGTACTTTTTATAATATTCCTCGACATCGATTTTCAGCATCAGGACCCCTTGTCAATATTAGTTTAACACAAATACATTGAAAAAATGTTACTTCAAAGAATTAAATACATTTTAACAGCCTGATAATTTTTTCAATTGGTTTATTATTTTTATCACATAACTTAAAATATGCTGAAATTAATGTCAACAGGGAGGAAGAAGGTGACCGAACAAATACCAGTCAAAGAAAAACTTATTCTTGCTGCAATTGAGTGCATTAACGATGGAGGCATGGATACCGTTACAATTCGCAGTATTGCCGGAAAAGCGGAGGTTAACAGCGCGGCTGTAAATTACTATTTCGGAAATAAAAAAAATCTTATTAATGCAGCGATGAAAAGGGCTCTTGCAAACGCCATGTCCAATTTTGATATGTTAAAGGATGTTTCTCCTAATGGTAAAGATAATATTAAACATTTCAGGGAGTTTTTTTTGCACTATTTCCAGGGGATGGTGAACTATCCGGAGATAACAAAATCAATCCTTTACAATCCATTTATCAGCAATAAATATGATCATACTACAATGGAATGGCTGGATGGATTTTTCAGTGCATTCTTTGAAAACGTAAAAAAGAAAAAAACAGGTTCGGATGACATAAAGATCAAATTTATGGTATTTCAGATGTTTTCATCCATGCTTGTCCCGTCTATATTTCCCGGCATGTTTAAAAAATTCACAGGGCTCAGCCTGAGAGAAAACTTGAACAGGGATTCTTACATAGACTGTCTTCTCGAATATTATTTCGGACAGGAAAACATAAGAAAATAAACGAATTTTCCTCAAAAACATTTTCATCAAAAACTATTGACAGATTGTGTTTTCAATATTATAATCAATCAGTTGATTAAATCAATTGATTAGGAGTGATTTCATGAATTCAGAAAAAAGCGTACTGATAACCGGATGTTCATCGGGAATCGGTTACTCGAGCGCGGTTTATCTTGCAAAAAGGGGATTTACGGTTTTTGCTTCTGTCCGCCAGGAATCCGATGCCATCAGACTTTCTGATCTCAAGCTGCCGGGTCTTATTCCCGTTTGTCCGCTGGATTTAACAAATCCTGCCCATATAATTCAGGCCGAGAAATTTATATCTTCGGAGCTCACTAAAAGATCCCTGCCTGGTCTATATGCCCTAATTAACAATGCAGGAGGTGGGTTCATAGCTCCTCTCGAGCTCTCGGATATCACGAAACTCAGGGCTGAATTTGAAACAAGGATTATTGGTCCTGTAAACCTGATCCAGCTTTTCCTGCCGCATATCCGCAGAATGAGAGGCTCTGGAAGGATTTTATGGATTAACACACCTGCAATACTGCCAATACCATATGATTCATCGATCCATGCGCCCGATTTTGCTGTCAACTGCATAATAAGAACTCTGAGAAAGGAAATAGGATTGAGCATACCTGTCGTTATGATAAGATGCGGGATGATCAATACTGCATCACCTGCAAAAAGCGTTCATGAGCTGGAACAAAACTTACAATCCTGGCCGGAAGATAAATTAAAATATTATTCAAATGCCCTTCAAAAAGTTAAAAAACCATTTGGTGAAGGTGATAAAAGCCGGACTGACCCTGAAGAGGTTGCTAAAATAATAGAAAGAGCCCTTTCCGTGAAAAGGCCCTTAAAAAAATACAGGGTCGGTCACCTGTCGTTCCTATCAGCCATGCTTGAATACCTGCCGCAGGGCATAATCGACAGGATCATGCCGGATTACAGATGAGCATCGACTGCAAGACTATGTTCTTTTTTATTTAAGATATGGGTTATTCTGAAACCCCATGATACTTTGATGCCGTTACCGGATGCATTTCCCGGATTTTAAAAAATTGCAGCGCACTCTGTCTCCTAATTAAATTGTTAACCTCTTATTTTTGGTGCAGAAAGACCAGCAGGGAGTTTTTAGCGGCAACTGGCTCGACAAAAATACACTCATTACTGCGTGTACCATACATCATTATACTGGATATTTCCGTTTGTACCATTATAAAACAATCCGCCTATAACCCACATGGCATTATTAAAGACGGCGCTTGTATGATGGGATCTTGGGTGGAATGCTCCGCCGGCTGTTGAGCATATCCAGTTTGTCCCGTCTGCTGAATACCATACCTCACTGCTGATACTGTTGACGCTCCAGCCGCCGATCAACCACATTTTATTGTTAAAAACAACAGTCGTTTGTGAAAATTTCTGAGGGTAGGCTGCGTTGGTAATTGCGCACGTCCACCCAGCTCCATCACTTGAATACCATACATCATTATAAACGCCGCTGCTGCTGACTCCCCCGGCAATCCACATATTATTATTGAAAACAACGGTTGTATGAGCATGCCTTACCGGAAAACCGCCGTTAGCCGTTGCGCATGACCAGTTGGTGCCGTCACCGGAATACCATACGTCATTCAGGTAACTGCCGTTCTTCTCCGGGTAGATTTCGCCGTTCCAGCCCCCTATAACCCACATCTTATTGTTAAAAACCACGCTGGAATGATAATATCTCGGAGGGAATGCCGCATTAGCAGTCGCACAAGTCCAGTTTACCCCGTCACCGGAGTACCATACATCGTTCTTTGCGCTGCCGCTCCATCCCCCTATCACCCACATCTTATCCTTATATACAACGGCTGTATGCGCGCACCTCGCAGGAAAGGCAGCGCTCGCAGTTGCATATATCCAGTTAGTCCCATCCGCCGAATACCAGACATCATTTCCGGCGCCGTTGAACCTCCAGCCGCCGATCACCCACATTTTATTGTTAAAAACGACAGTGGAAAAAGCATGCCTTACTGGAAAAACAGCATTTGTCGTCGCGTTACTCCAAAATGACCCCGCTGTACCTGAAGAACTCCCCGATAACTGTTTTAAATGCTGATCTGTAATATTGGTGACAAGCCTCGATGTAAAAAGATAAACTTTGCTGTTTATCTGTTCAATAACCTCATTTTTTGAATTTGCCCTTATTGATTCCGCTGTAATGTATTTACCTGTTTCCATGTCCACAAGCTGTATGTTTATCAGATAAGTCTCGCCGAATTTACCGATTGTTCCTACAACAGCATTTTTGACGTTAAGCAGCTTCCCGAGTTCAATTGCATTGGACGCACTGGTCAGGCCTGACGCCTGGAATTTGGACTCCGACATTATTTTATTCAGCTGATCCCTGGATATGACTTCGAAATACCCCACGTTAATAAATGCATTGCGCAGATAATCGCTTAACGAGACAGATTCGTCTTTTGAAACTTCGCTGGAATTCCGATCGAGGTTAAACACAATTATCCTAATTTTTACCGCTTCCCCTGAGTATGCGAATAATGAAAGAAGAAGCATTATGGATATCGTAAAGATCCTCAACACAAAACTCTCCAATGACCTATTATGCAGAGAAGCAGTCATTAAGTCAAAAAATTTTTCAGGATTAATTAATAATAAAAAGTTCTGCAGTTCGTATTCATTGGTAATGTTAAGGCATTGACATTGAATAGCGAATTCCAGACAACATTATTATGAAAGTCTTCTCCTGAAGAACATCAATACCAGTATAATGAAAAGAAACACAAGAAAAATTAAGGCGGTTTTATTCATTCCGGCAGTATTTTTCAGTATATTTGTAATCGGATTAATTGCATTAGTTAAACCCATAATAAACCCCCCTCTATTTTCCCATTTATAAAGATTTTATACTTTCCAGTCGAGGTCAATGCTTTTCCTTCCGAGCATTATAATAAATATAACTAGATTTGCAATAATCAGTACAGGTAAATAAAAGGTATAATATAATATAAATTCAAAGAAGTTGAAGCGAAATTTTATAAAGAGGGAAAAAACATAATAACTTACTACCGAGACTATAAAACCCAATAGTGTACTCATAATACCCTGTGATATCAAGGCATAGTGCGTAAAGAACAGCAAGATTCCTGACAGGAACTGCAGAGGCTGCGCAACCATAAAAAAAACCGGGATAATAAATGTAATGTTCAGCTGATTGAATATTATCAATAAAAGTGTAGATATAATTGCCGGTAATATAATAATTAATAAAGTTATTATGAGGGTTGGATGCCTGAAGACCCTTGAAAGCAGGTATAGAAAATTATCTTTAAACCACAGCACATTAACAAGAGTCCACCTTTTTCTCTGTTTCATCCAATCAGAAAGGTTGTTCGGCATTGTAGTCTTAACCTTCAGCCTTGTATCATAAGAATATCGTGCATGCAGGCGGAAAGCCCTCGCACCGAAATCCCCGTCTTCATAAACGACCTGTTTAAAACCGCCCAGCTTATCAAATAGTTCTTTCTTTACAGCAAAGGCAGCACCTATAAGACAGGGCGATTTTCCTGCCAGCTTCGAAAATGTCAAACATGCCATGGCAAAACTGAGATATTCGTATCCTATCATTGCTGAGTATACTGACTGTGCAATTACTTCCTTGGGCATCTCCACAATATCATGATTGTTCATCTCCTTCGAAAGCGTTGATAAGAAATGAGGATCTTCGGGAAGTAAAATATCGTTATCAAGAAAAAGAATTATATCCGTTTTAATATTTTCAACCGCTTTATTTAATACTTTAACCTTGCCAAGATGATCATTAGGACAAAATATAGGTATTTTCCCATTAAGCTCATCGAGTGCAGATTTAATTTCAGGGGTTATTTCTCCGTCTATCACGCCTATAATTTCCTTATTCTCATAATCGCTGGACAATAGTTTTTGCACGATATCAACAAAATACTTTGGGGTTTTATAAACCGGTATCAATATACTTATCTTCATTTTAACCCTTAACCCTCTGTTTCCATATATCGTGGGCAAATCCCGAAATTAATGTAAAAATAAAAAGGAATAAGTTAAAATAAGAAGGAATAATCATAAGTATCAAATTGACAGTTCGATTATTCCCTCCGAAGAACGATTCAATCTCAATGGCTGAAATATGAACTAAATAGAGAAAAGAACATATAATAAAAGAAGGTGCCCATAATTTGGTAAGATAAATAACAGAATCAGAAGGGATGGCCTTTCTCCACCACCTTAACGGCTTGTTTATTCTTGTTCCGATTACACCAAAAATAATTTCCTGACTGATACGAATAAGGCTTGCCCCAAAAAGCATCTGCAGGACTGCAATGAGGATCATTACAACGCCTCCATTCTCCCTCTTGACAAAGCCGATTGACCAAATAATAAATAATATGCCGAATCCTATGCCAAGAATACCCGTTAATAAATAACTGGGAATAACTGTCAAAGCCGGCTGATTATACAGTTTAAACATAAAATTATCAGGCCTGATATTTCCCTTAACCGCTTCAATAAATCCGAATTGAATATTGGACAATCCGGCCAGAACTCCAAATACCGAGGCCATTGTCCCTGCTGCGCTGATTTTTTCCCAAAAACCCGTACTTTCACTCATTTTAAAACCTCATTTAAGCATATCAGAAATTTTAACATCTGGATGGTGGTATCTGTAATTATCAGTGCGCATTCTCGATTTACTGCTTCCAAAATGTATCGTCCTTTCAGGGCACCACTGAAGGCATCCAAAGCACTGCTCGCAGTTGTGCTGCCAGGAAGGTTTATTATCTTTCATTTTAATATTCTTGACCGGACAGATTTTCGCGCAAATGCCGCAGCCGTTGCAATTTTTATCTGCATAAAAGCCCCAATCCATCAATTTTATACTTTCCCAGAAAGTCATTTCTGCCAGGCCCTTATATCCTGTCGTTTTCAGCCAGAGCCTCTTCGCTAAATGATCCCTTAAACCGATGCGGTCGATGAATTTAATAAATTTTTCACTGCTTGTCTCAAAAAACCCATTTTCACCTGAACTTACAGATTTTATAATTCTCTCCAATTTCTCAGGCCATGCTTTAAACAGTTCCTGTTGTCTTTCCACGGATATATTTCTGAGTTTAAATGTGAAAGCCATTTTAAACATATTAAAGGATGAAGGAGTAACATAGTTATAAGGAAGATGAACGCCGAACCCTGCAGCCAGGGATCCCTTGCGTCTGGATATCATATCCTCCAGATATCTTACAGCATATCCCGGTGAATCCCCGTAAGTGCCGACCCCAAAAATGTATTTTTCAGCAATGTTTTCTAATTTACCGGCGAATCTTCTGATGATGTTCGGTATTCCGCCATGGTAAACAGGAAATACCAGGCCTAACACGTCTGCACCGGGTTTGATGAATTCATACTCCATAACTGAAGGAATTGATATCAAGCCCCCTTTCATTTTATCTGCAATATCCCTTGCTACAGCCAGGGAGTTTCCAGTACCGGAAAAATAATAGATTTCCGCTCCCATTTAATAATCCAAAAATTTTTTACCCAGTGTACCGCTACCCTGCTATTATTTTATCCCTCACCTTCTTTTTTATCAAAATTTTTATACCCAAAGTCATCATTGGTCTTTATTTGATAATCTAATTATATTTTATTATAACCCAATCGGTTCATTTCAGGAGGTTTTTATGAATGTAAAAAGGTATATAATTTCCAGCATTGTTATATTTGTCATCCTTGCCCTGATCGATTTTCTTTTTGATCTTTTTATTCTAAAGCAGATAAACATATCACTTGAAAAAGTCTGG
>CAYPRX010000046.1:0-4294 GCA_964413265.1 uncultured Brevinematales bacterium | reverse complement strand
TAAGAAAATTACGAAATTCGGAATCATTCTTGAAACAAAGGAATATGAGAAAGCCTGGAATGCTTTTCGTTTCACCGTTACATCCAGGAAAGGTCCCAATACTGCCCTCTATCAACGTTGATTGACTGCGTTAAAATGGCTGAGTGAGCGGATAAGATGATAGCATTTTAAAAAAGGGTAAAATGGCTAAAATTGTCTAAATCGCTACAAGCATTGATGGATTTATTGATAAGGATTTTAGAAACATTAACATGGACATCGGGCAGAAAATCAGCAGTAAAGAGATCCGATTTGAGAATGTAGAAACGAAAATTTATAATAATGGTCTTGTAAAGAGTAGATGCATAAAAAGGTAAAGGTGTACTATAAAGAAATGAATAAAAACAAGCTTTGGAATACAGCGCTTTTATTATCAGTAATTACAGTGTTTTATAATACTGTTGAAGGTATAGTTTCAGTAATTTTCAGTATTAAAGATGGAACATTATCATTATTCGGTTTCGGTCTTGACTCATTCATTGAGGTAATTTCAGGGATCGGAATATGGCATATGGTAATCCGGATAATGAATGATGAAAGAAATATTAAAGATATTTTTGAAAAAACTGCATTAAGAATCACAGGTATATCTTTTTATATACTAACTGCAGGATTATTATTAACAGTGATTTATAATTTTTATACGGGGCATAAACCAGAAACCGCAATATGGGGTATAATCATCTCTATTATTTCTATAGCAGCTATGATTATTCTGATGAACTTAAAGCTGAACGTCGGTAAAAAATTGGATTCTGACGCGGTAATCGCCGATGCGCACTGCACGAAAACCTGCCTTTACCTCTCGATAATACTGCTGGTTTCAAGCGTATTTTTTGAAATATTCAAAATTGGCTACATCGACTCCATCGGCGCCTTACTTATTGCTTTTTATTCTTTTAAAGAAGGAAGAGAATCTATGGAAAGAGCCGGAAAAAATCGATATGAAAAGATTAAATAGATATCCCGGCCATTAGGCTATGCGGGGTTTTTGATGGTGTGGTTCGGATGGGGAGAAATGTTTTTGGGAATTGGATTCTTTGTCGTTCTTATTCTGTTAATTATACCATTGGGGGGGACAATTTGGTGGGGTCCATACAGAATACCGGGCAGTGAAACACCTCTTGACATTTTGAAGAAACGGTACGCTAAAGGCGAAATATCGAAGGATGACTTCGAAAGGATGAAAAAGGATATTCAGGACTGATATTCCGTTTTCCACCGTATAAAGCAAAGCCGCCCGAAGTCATTAAAGTTGTTATATCATTCAATAAAATCCTCTACCTCCGAAATATTCCACATATAATAATCCAGATTATTATCTGAAGAATAATGCCAATGATTTTTTTAACAGTTACCCCTCCCCCTTTTATATCAATATTCATCTCATCCATCCCGTTTTATATTAGAAGTTTTATGGCATCCACTGTCATATAACCGTTTGTTACTTAGGTATTATAATACCCCCCTTTTTTTGCTAATCTAAATACATCGGTAAAATATTCCAGAAATAATGTGGGTTCATTAAACAAAATGCAGGTTCCCTGACAATTATTTTTTTCTAAAAGCTCGATTAATTTTTCGGGGTTGATAGTTTGCCCTTTTCCTATATTTTCTGGAAGTTTACTTATATTATCATTCTGGCACCATGGACAGGTAAAATTACATGACCAGCTTCCAACAGTTAAAGATTTTGTACGTGGGTAAAAATGGAAGAACGCTTTTTTCAATCGGGTTGGCACTGATCGCAGGAATATTTCCATAAATCAGGGTGTAGAACTTTCCGTTAATATTTTTCCTTGTTTTACAAAAGCCAGCATTACCCAGACTTATTTTGCACTTTCTTTCACAGGTCAGACAGAGAAGAGTATTATTTTTTTTCTGGTAGAATAAAACTTCTTTCATATGAATTTCAAATATCCCATTCTGCAGCCTTTAATCGGATTAAAGTTGTATTATATGGATCACATGTTTCTTCTTCCAATTCTTCCCTGTATTTAATACCACGAAGTTTTTCAATCATTTTTTTTCTCTCCTGTTCAGACATCAGTCTTGGATCGCTCATACAAGCAACACGAAAATACAGATTATTTATAATAGCATTTTCTACCGCTTTGTATGGTAATTCATAGAATTCAGCCAGAGACCCTGTTCTTTGCTGGAACCCTTCGGGTGTACCGGCTTTTATGGATATACGAACATATAGATTTTTATATTTACTTAATGCTTTTGCATAAGTTGCATCATACCCCATAAGAATTCCATTAGTTTCTAATATAAAAAACAAATTACTTTCAGCAATAAAGTCTAAAACCTTTAATAAATGTTCTTTCCCAATAGTCGGTTCACCACCAGATATGCGAACTTTATTTACACCTGACTTCCGAGCATTATGAATCAATAGTGATGCAGCTTCTTCTGCGCTGTAAAATTTTCCATATTTTTCTGGATATTCACGGGATAAACTCACCCAGCAAAAAATACACCTTAGACAACAACCTGTTAAATATCCGGTAGAAATTCCCCCGTATACCCCTGTACAATAGAAATCTGTATATCTACGTGAGTTATCATTACACACAATTTTTTCATTCTTTTTGGCTAATGCAATCGGATTAAAAGGTTTAGAATCCCTCGTTAAAAATCGAGGAAAATTATTGTTTAAATTCATTTAAATTTCCCCATAATTTTCGGTTAAAGATTATTAAAAAATATACAATTCGTATTCTGAAAAATGAAATAATCCTGATTTATTTTTGCTATATTATCGAATTCAGAATAATACTTCAAGTTAAATGTACCTAAATTTACTGATTTTTCCGGTTAAACCCTTAACAAATTTAATTTAGGCATTATAATGCCTCTGAAAATGGCGTGTGCTACTGAAAAATAATCTTGGATAACGGTTATAGAGTACCGGAGTTTATCGAGTTGACATTGTCCTTATAACTATTGATAAATTATAAAACAGGTTAAAACAAAAATGGTTTTCCTTTGCACTTTAATCCTTAAAAAGCTATTATATTTTCAGCTCATGCCAAGTTAATGTTAAAAATCATTCAAAGCAGTTACGGAGTTTTTATGGTAATTCTCATTTATAAATTCATTAATATTTTCTTCCTGGTATTTCACACGGCACTTACATTATTTAATATATTCGGATGGATTTTCCGCAGGACCAGATTTCTCAATCTGATAACCCTGTCGTTCACAGCCTTTTCATGGTTCATAATGGGAATATGGTATGGTTGGGGATACTGTTTCTTAACAGACTGGCACTGGAAAGTTCGGGAATTGCTTCATTACAGGGATGTATCGGATTCCTATATACAGTTTCTTCTCCTGCAGTACACAGGGATTAATTTTCCTGAAAATATGGTCATAATAATAACTCTAATTATTTTTTTATTTTCTTTCACAATGAGCATCATATTCAATATCATTGATTTTATTAAAGCCATGAAATTAAAAACTTAAATCTTATAAATAAACCGTAAAAAGGATGCTCCGCAGAGAAAAGTTTTTGGGCGGCGTCTCTCCTAAGTGAATAAAATGGTAAGGCAAAACTTATCTTTGCAATTTTTTTGTTCCCTTAATATTATAAATAAACTAATCATATGGACTAAAGTTCAGGGAATGGTTAAAAATATGTGGAAAAGCAAAGAATCTGACAATAAAAGTGATTTATTGATTTATTCATTAAATCATATTCATGAAGCTATCTATCTTATTGACAAGGAGGCAAGAATAAATCTTGTCAATGACGAAGCCTGCCGGCTTCTGGGTTACACACGGGAAGAACTGCTAACAATGAAAGTTGGAGAAATAGACCCGGATTATACATCCGAACTATGGCCGCAGCACTGGAATAAACTTAAAATAAAAAAAAACTTGTTATTTGAAAGTACTCATTGGACAAAGGATGGCTACGTAATTCCAGTTGAGATCAATGCCAACTACTTTGAGTATGCAGGCGGGAAATATAATTTGGCATTGGTTAGAGATATTAGCAAAAGGAAAGTCGGAAAGAAGGAACTGGAAACAATGATGAAAAGTTATCAGACTCTTGTTGAAAATATTCCGGATCTGATAGTTCGTTATAATACTGACCTCCATCGTACTTATGTAAACCACAGATGGGAAAAAGCCAGCGGATTGTATGCAGGTGAAGTTATAAATAAGTATTATCCTGATATTCCAAGGGTACCGTATCAGACTATAAAGGATTACGAAAGAAAATTAAGGTTTGTTATCA
>CAYPRX010000045.1:0-21433 GCA_964413265.1 uncultured Brevinematales bacterium | reverse complement strand
CGGCAAACACATTTGTCTTGATTATCGGAATTGTCTCATTTGTCCCCCTTTCTTTGAAATTTGTAACGATCAGGTTTGAAGAACTCAGGTTAGTTTCTATATTAACATATTGATAATAATTTACTGGAGAGAAGAAACCTTTATCCGGCAATGAATTAATTAAAAGTGCTGAATTGGATAAAGTGATGAGGGACAGGATTTTCTTTTCGTCAAAGAAATTGTGTCAAAGATAGATATGATTCGCCGCGGATAGGGAGACATTATATCAAATTCGGATAAATCCCTGAATTTATCAAGGGATCCGGACGGCAGCAGGAAACATTTAAAACCAGGACTGGAAATGCTGTTCGTTACCGGTTTGATTTTGGAAGCCGCACTGGCACTGGCACTGGAACTGGAACTGGAAGCAGAGTTACTGTTTGAGGTCATGGATGCCAGAGCAATGTTTTCGGAAAATTGAATAACCGAATAAGATTCCCTGTTTAATAACTTAACATTCGCATCCACCCACCAGGTTTCTTCAGAATACCCTGTAACGCCCTGAATCAGGATGAAAGAAATAGCCATTAATAATATATTATACCGCATAATGTCCTCCTATATCATTTAAAATATGCTATTCGATTTACTTACAATGGTCCTCAGGCCATTCCGGTCAATTCCAATCCTGTAATATTTGAAAACACCCTTCCTTTCCTGTATGGTTTTTTCAATGACCCCTCTCAGTTTTTTCTCATGAGAGATCATTAAAATACTCACTTTCTTTTCAAAATATATTTTTTCAATGATGAATTCCAGCAGCTCTTTTTTTAAGTTGATATCCAGCGATGTCAATGCCTCGTCAAAAATAAAAAGCCGGGGAGGGTAATTTTCCGGATAATACAAAAGCCTGGCAATGGCTAAACGCTGCTTTTCCCCCCCGCTCAGGTCAATTATATTTTTTTTCAGGAATTCTCTGCCTAATTTCACATATTCAAGGTTCTTGATAATATAATCATCGATATTTTCCAGTTCAGTGTATTTATGATGCCCATAAATGCTGTTTTTGTAATAAGTATAGATTTCCCTCAGATAATTTTCAACATTCATCCGGTATGTTCCCAGAGATTCGTTGACAAGCTGCGGGACATACCGGATAATAGAGCTGATAACCCGGTTATGAACATAGCCGATATTGGAACTGTATGTGATTTTTTTTTGATCGTGCCCATAATATTTTATTTCCCCATCCTTGATGATCTCTCCACCGATTAATAGCTTCAGGAATGTGGATTTTCCGCTGCCGGAAATCCCTTCCAGATAAACAAATTCATTGTTTAATAAAGTAAAATTCAAGTTTTCAAAAAAGATCTGGCCATCATACTGAAAATGGACCTGACTAAATTCCAGTACTTTTTGATGGTTATCTTTTTTGAACTCCTGGTCCGGTTTGGTGCCGATTTCAATTCTGGCATCTTCAAAATGGATCTGGCTGAATTTACGGGTAATAGCTTTAAAACGGGCAGGATCGGAGGAAAATCGGCTGTCCCGGAAGTCCCGAAGGGATACCTCATCCGCAATTCTTCCGGTATTATCCATTTTTTCAATAATAACCACTTTTGAAGAAACTTCTTTTGTTTCGGCCAGATCCAAGATGCTTTTGTAATTCAGGTCATGCGCTACAATCAGGCTTGAAGAAAATTCTCCGGTCTTTATTTTACTGAACAGTGTATGGAGTATATTATCAGCAGTTTCGGGGTCGATATTCCTGATAAATTCATCCACAAGGAGGATGGTTTTCTTCTTTTTTATCACTTTAGAAAGGAAAAACCTCTGGACCTGCCCGACGGAAAATTCATCCTGAAATTTTCCCTTCAGGATTGGACCGTCATAAAACCTGTGATTTTTTGAGAAAAAACCTAGATCGGCTTCCTGCATGATTTTATTCAGAAGTTTGTCCATTTCTTCTTTCCTGATGTCGGGTTTGATTAGCCCGAGTGTTTCCTTTATGGCAGCTGCAAGGTAATTCCCTTTGACCGGCTCGCTGATCAGCTGTTTGTAGAGCGGAACCAGTTTGTGAAAAATATAAAAATTCTGAGGAATATAGGAGAAATACTCTTTACGGATTTCCCTTAAATTTTTTAAATGCAGCGCCTGTTCTCTGTGATGCTCTGCCGGTGTCCCGCCGGGATTGACAAATAACATGGAAATGTCATCGTTCAGGATGCTGATGGTCTTATTACCGCCTGAAAGGTTGATGTTTCCCGTCTGGAACAGTGTTCTGTCGTTATTCTTCAGGATGCTTTTCAGCAAAGTTGTTTTTCCTACGCCGCTGACGCCGGTCAGGAAAATGATCCCACCGTCATGGAGCGTCAGATTGTCGATCTGCAGGATGGATTCTGCCGATTGATTGCCGGTATATACCTGCAGGTTTTCAATATTGAGATTCATACAATTCCCCTCTTTTTTTTAAGCTGATTGATGATCAGCAGACCTGTCAAAAAGAGTGCCAGGAAGAGAAGGAAATAATAGAGGATGATGAAAATCAGCTCTTTAGTAATGATAAAGCCTGTTCCGGAACTAAGGCTGTTATAGCGTATGATCTGCACCAGCAGTTTGCCTATGGAATGCGGATAGAGGGACAGGCTGTTGAGGTTGCCGGTTTCCCGCAGGTACCATAATCCGCTTTCCAGGATAAGAGCTGTAATGATGGCGTAAGAGACCCTGGAAATGATTCCGAGAAGGCAGTATCTTCCAAGGATGTATTTTGCGATCTGGAATTTGGAATAGCCGATCACCTGGAGGAAATTCACATCTTCCTTGTGGATGGAATTTTCCATCATCTGCTTCAGCCAGAAATAAAATTCAGAATTGACAATAAAAGCAATGCCGAAGGACAGGAAATAGACGGTATAATTGTCCTGTATGGAAGTGCCTTTGATGCCAACCACTATCAGCAGAATGGTCAGGATGGAAGGCACCACGATCAGCATTTCATAACCGGCCCTGAAAACGATATTGGCCGTCCTGATCATGAAATAGCCGGCGGAAGATTTGTCCTTGCTGTATTTTTTAGTGACTACTTTATTGATGGTATAAATGGAAGTAATGACCATGGTTAATAATGAGATGATCGGGACACTAATGATAAAAATGAGCAGGGTCGGGATTGAATATATCAATTCCGAATACACGGTGCGGACACCGTCCCGGCTATTGATAATGCCCAGGTTGAATTCTTTAAAACTGTAGTCAATTTTTGTTTCGCTGGCGGATGTTTCAAAAAGGCTGTTGATGGGCAGCCCGCATTTCCAGCACTGGGACCGGCTTCCGTTATTGGTAGCGCCGCAGCTGAGATGAATGGTCATCTTAGTATGATAAATACTGAATAAGGATTGATTCTCGATTTTTAATATCCCTTTCCTGCTGAGATAATCCATGTCCTTCCGGAATAATAAAGCCTCTCTTTTCAGATCATCATATTCTATAAGATTATCCCCAAGAGGAATAATGATGAGTAATAGATAAAGCAGGACAAGAATAAGTATATGCAGAACGGTTTTGGCATTTTTCATGAATTTCCCTTTTTTATTTTAATTCTTTCCAGGCTGTTCTTGATGGTTTTTGCGTACTTATTGTCAAAATTAAAACAGATGATGAAGGACAGTATCTGCATAATATATGAGATGGCAAGGATGCATAAAAACAATATGAAAATATTGCCCAAAGCCATATAAAATTCCGAGGGCCTGTTGAATAAAATCTCAATATTCCGGAGGATGGACGGCCCCAGCCCGGCGTTTCCGCGGATGGTCATTTCAATAAAAATACTTATAGATATGAAGATGGCAAGATTTTTGGAGAGCAGGTTGATGAGAAAGGAAATATTGTTCCTGATGATCATATAGCTTATGGTGAGGAACGAATACCCTTCTATATCCATATAATCAACAAAACCTTCGTTAATGAAATCATCCTCGAATTTTATTTCCATCTGGTGCAGGATGGAATTGAGGATTCCGATCCCGAAAACGACCACAAAAATGGTCAAAAATGCCAGATTGCTGTTGAAAACAATAATTGAGCCGGTAAAGATAAAGGGCAGAAAAGAAAGTACGATCGAGATCAGATAAAACAATTTTAAAATCTGCTTGACAAAAGGATTGCTGATAAAATGATATCTGATGGATATTTTTAAAAGTGGCAGAAGCAGGGAAATGAGGAATATAATGATATAACTCTCTGAGAAAAAACGGATGGAATTGACAAAAGCAATCAAAATGGATTGGTCGTATTTTATTATCTCATGAATGCTGATTGCCCAGGACTGGAAGTAATCCCCTATAAAAGCTGAAAAAATAAGGGTTTTGTGATTGAACATGTCAGCAAATAGATAAAATAAGAAAGTAAAAAAAAGCAGACAGAAAAAATAGAATACTGAATACAGAAATATCCACTGGTTTATGACGGATCTAGAGCTTTCTTCCCGATTTGCCATAAGTTCTCCGAATCAATCCTCAGACCCCTCTCTCTTAAGATAAAAAGGTGGTAAAGCAGGGTTCTTTTGATACATTTTTTTTGTTGACAGAACAATTATCGCTTCATTTTACATAACCTTCTCTTTAGCGGAAGATAAGAGAGAGGGAGATAATTTATTCTTAATCTCCTGAAGTCACTTCCTGTCTCAGCCAGATGGCAGGGTTCTGGTTAAATTCGGTCTGAATATTGAAATTCTCCATAACATCCTTTCTGTAATATGTGTTTACACCAATACAGAAGAACCAGCCCCAGACTTCCTCGGTATAAAAGTTGTATGTGATATTCCATAAAGCGGTATCGGCATCAATTTTATCAAAGGAGGCAATCACATCAACAATATTCTTATTGATATGGCTTAAATTGGATAATGTTGTCGGCAGGACGGCCTTATTCCTTGTATAATAAAAGTCCCTGTAGATGTTTAGTGAATAACGCCAGGAATAAATGGCCATATCAAATTTTTTTTCAATTAAATTCTGCCTGAACTCCCTGGCATCTGGAATATTTAAAATGGATATATTTCCAAGACCGATGGAATTCAAATGCTCCTGATAGATATTGGCCAGCTGGAAATCCAGGTTATTTTCTTTAGAGTCGATACCCTGCACAGTTATATTAACATTGTTCAGGCGGTTTTTAATTGTTTTATTAAAATCGGCCTTTAATTTAGCCTCGAACATATCCTCATTTAATTTTCCCTTGTATTTTTCCTTATCATAGGGAAGAAGAATCTGGCCGATCTCCTTTTCTCCCGATGATGTGTTGAATTTATTGACCAGATAGGGGGAAAAGATCGGTTTGAATAGCACATCAATCGGCCCCTGTTCCGTACTGAAAATCTGGTTTTTAAAATCATTCAGATCGAGAGCGTTTCTGAAAAACTGCCGGGTCTCCTTATTGTATTTCATGCCGCCGTTGCTGTCCTTGAGACTGAGATTATATATCAGAGCGTACATCTTCTCGGGAAAAGGCATTTTCATATAGGATATTTTATGATAAACCTTTGAATTGGGGTCATTTAATATTTCAACCAGCTTGCTGTTCGGTATGATATTGAAAGCCACATCGAGTTTACCGGTCATGAGCAGATTGATTTTTTTGAGCGGATCCTGGGCCAGCTGGCTAATTTCCAGTTTTGAAATTTTTCCTGAGTAATTGGCTATTTCCGGGCATATATTTGAATAATCCTGATTGAGTTCAAGATAATGAACCACGGTATATCCATCCGGCAGTTTTTTTTCTTTATAAACAAAAGGTCCTGTTCCTACCGGCCGGTTCTCAAAATCCCTCCTTTTGTTATAAATGGCCTGATCGTTTTCATCATTAAAATCGTAGCTTTCTTTCATGGACTTCGGATCATCTATGAACATATGCCAGGGAATGATATACATAAAGGAAATCATTCTGGCCAGATCATACACGGACAGCTTTTCCTTTGTCGTGATCTTGATCTTATAGTCGCTGACCTTTTCGAGGTTTTCCACATTCAGGGTCTTGAATTTCAGATAAGTGTTGATTTCATCAATCGCATTCGGTTTATGGAGAGTGCCTTTTACTACCCTGTAAGTGAAAACTACATCGTCAGCGTTAAAATCATGGCCGTCATGCCATTTGACCCCCTCTTTCAAATCGATGAAAAATGTATCGCTTTTGATGCTCTGGGCCCTGATATTGTTAATATCTATGATTTTAGATCCGTTTGCAAAAACTGCTTCTATTGTATTTGATTTCGATAGGCCGTATTTCGCGTCCACGTTATAGAGCTGGTTGTAGGTAGGGTCCTGGAGCTGGGCAAAGAGGGGAGAGTAGAGCAGAATATGGAACATGAACGAATCTCTGTCCTGATCGTCCCCTTTCAGACCGGTGATTGGTTCCAGCCTTGGAGAATTATTATCGATATTGAACTTGAAAGTGTTGCAGAAAACCTGCGCGCCGAACACAAGCGCGAGCGTTACTATGAGACAGAATCTCCTTATCATCATAAGGTCCCCCTTTTTTAATATCCTGTTAATCTGTATTTAAAGACGTATTTATTCAGCCCATCCGTGAAGATAAAGCTGTTTTTTAACAGGCTTTCTTCGCGGCTGGAATTGACAAATCCGTTTTTATTGTACCTCAGGAATAAAATATTGTTTCTCATATTCACTATCAATTCCGTTTCTTTCTTTTTTTCATCGTAATAGGAATAGATTGCGTCTATTTTCTCGTTAAAGAGATCGTTCAGCTCTTTGAGCTGTGCAGAAGCGTCATTCCTGATGATGAATTTTCCGCTGCTGTAATCCAGTACTACAAGCCTTTTCAGGTTATTATCATTTTTTGTACTGTTATCAGTGGATCCATGTTTATAGAGTAGAACGCAGCCCGGGTAGATCATGACGACATCGTCGTAATAATCTCCGCGGATGAGCTTGTTTTCCGACAGCATTTTTTCGAAGGAATCTGGAATGTTCAGCGTGTCAATTTTCGTTAGATCGATTTTATCTACAAACGATTCAGGGATTGTTGAAGTAGTCGAAAAAATTATCCAGAGATTGTTGTCTATGGCCCGGACTCTTTTTAACTCATAGACCAGATTGCTGGAATTGATATGATACCCCAGTTCCCCGATCCTGATGCTGATGCTGTTCTGACCGGCTTCAGAAATCATCATTCCCGACAGATCGATGCCGGAATCCTGTCTTGTCAGTCCCGATCTGATAGCTTTCTTGAGGCTGTCCCTGTCAAGGAAGCAGTTTAAAAAGTCCTCATCAGTCAGAATATTCATAATTCTGTCTTCAACAGTTTCTTTTATAGTTTTTTTCTTGTCCTGGGTTAATAGCTGAGGCATCTCATCCGCTGAGTTTGTGCGAAAGCAGATATCATACTTATTAAAGTCCGGGAAAATGCTCCTGAGGGATTGGTACTGCTTCATCAGATCGCTGAAATCAAGAACCATCTGCTGGTAAACTTTTTTATAAGCAGCTTCGAACTCAATAAAATCTTTTTGTCCGCTTATGAAAGCGGATGATTTTTTGAAAATATTTTCAAAAAGGGCATCATGAGCAAGCTGATTTAGAAATTGCTGATAATCATCTCCGTAGAAAAAAGTCCTGGTCTCCGCATTGAAATCCCTGTAATTTCCCGATAATAACTGAATTCTGTTCTGAAAATAATTCCTTTCTGAACTGATTTTTGAAAAATCTCTTATGGCATCAGTATAGCCAGCCTTGAGTTCCGACAGATATTCATGAAAGAAGTTTTTTATATCAAGATAGTTTTGCAGATTATATTTGAAATCCCGGATGATTTTATTCCCGTTATCATGGTTATTCTTATTTTTCAGGTTAAGATTTTTAGATAATTCATTGTAGAATTGTGAAACTTTCTTTATATAATCAATAAAAGCCGGGAATAATGAGGGAATGTTGGCATCGGATTTAAATTTTTCGGCGGTAAGGTTCCGTGAATAAGAGATAAAGCTGTTGGTAAAATAATTAGTATAGAAGTGGATCGGGTTCCAGATTTTCATATTGACAGGAAAAGGAGCATTCCCGAATTTTTTATCCATTATGTTTTTCTGGATCAAACCGATGATAAAATTTTCCTTATCAATGGAATAAAATTGATTGCTCTGGCAGAACTCATCGATTTCTTTATCGCTGTTGAGGTAATCGATTAATGTTTTGTTTTCAATTAAATTGGATAAATTGTATTTAAACAATGAATGTTTTGCCATATAAGCATAGGAATTGGAGACTATTGTCCTGCATTGATTAAGAAATTTTTTATTTCCAGTGCTTATGTCTTTTGACAGCAAATCAATAGTACCTTCATCCATGCAGGAATATTCTGCAGTCAGTTTATCCTGAATGTTATCATAGTAATCGGATATTAATTGGAATGAATATTCTGTAAAATCATTGATTATGCTGTTGGTTTTCAATTTCACTTTTTCCGGAATGATATAACCTGAGTTTTCAAGTTCATTGATATAGTTACGGTAATTCACCAGAACCTGCGGGATATTATTCATTAGGACATTATAAAACTCAGCCATTTTCTTGTTGCTGTCCATAATGCCGTCGTAAAAATTATTACTGAAACGTGTTTCCATATTTTCCAGATAGGCGAGACCATTGCTGAAATCGGTTAAAAGAGGAAAGTATTTCTTGAAACTGGTTTCTATTTCTGTATCCGCATAAAAGAGGAAATTGGTTTCTATTGTTTTAATATTGGTAAAATATGTTGTATTGGAATAGGAAGAATTCAGCAGGTTTTTGTAAAAATCCAGGTAATTATCACTTTTGACCGATTTAAGAACCGGATCAGCACTGTTATAGTTTTTCTGAAATTCTAAAAAATAATCATATTCTTCTTGAAAGTTTTCCATATTAAACCTGGAGTGATATGCCTCTTCGAAGGGATTAATGATAAAATTGGTGACATCAAACAGGGAATTATCAACATGGAACCTGTAAGGAACAAACAAATCGCTGGAATCATTGTAATAATAATTCAGATTGCTCTTTACCACCTGCTTTACATCGGAAATAGAGACCAATATAAAGCTTGAATTTAAAAATTGAGGCAGATTATGATCTCTATTATCCTTCTGTGCTAACATGCCTGTGATTTTATTATGGTAATCCCTGGATATATTATCACAGATTCGTTGAATATTATATTCTTCTATCCGGTTAGCGAGATCGTTTTCAATACTGTCGAATATGGGTAATTGCTTTTCTGACGCATCAAATATGGAGCTGTTATTTTCAAAAGATGAGAATGTGTACGGCGGTTTGATAAAATAGATATAATATTTATCTTTGGAGGCTATCTTGATATAAAATTGTTCCTTATTGTCATAAGCGTATTTAAAGGCATAACAGATATTTGATGATATACCGGGAATAAAATCCCAGCCGGGCGGAGCATTTGGAGTATGAATGACTGTGTTGTCTTTTTGCGAATAATATAAAAAGGAATCCTTGCTGTTTTTATATCTGCTGAAAAGATCCGTATTGATTTTATCACCAAACCGAAGCTGGGTATAAAAATAGAGATTATTTTTCGAAGTTTTATAGTAAAAACTTATCTCTTTTTCTTTATAAACAGTAAAATCAAAGTTTTCTGCCTGGATTTCTTCGATAAAATTCAGCTTGATCAATTGAAATTTTACCGGTTCGGCATTTGTATTGCAGAAAAGATAGAAGTAATATTTATAATCATTATCCCCATTAACCTGTCCAAAGAAAGCATGATACCAGTTATCCGCAATTTTTTTTGAACTGATATATCTCAGGTTCAGGCATTTTTCCTGATCCAGAAAATATCTATTCTCAAATATGGCAGAAAACAAAAGTGCCGGCAATAACAGGAAAACCATAAGAAGTTTCAGCATTTATAAAAAACCCTAATCCTTCATTGTTTCAACTCTTCAATCCCGGTATCTTCGGCATTCAATGCTATTTCAGGCGCATTGACGGCTTCAATAGGGAAGTTGACCATACCGAAGCGCTGCGAATTTCCTTCCACGGACACATTATCATTTCCCAGGACTGTTACATGGTAAGCCCAGGAATAATTTCCGTTTTGATAAAGGAGACCGCTCTGTTTGTTGAAAAAAGTGTTAACGGTGATTTTCGCTTTATTCCCGGTTAAAGCGTCAGTGATCTGTTTGCTGTCTATTGTTGTCTCATATTTAAACGCATTTTTCAGCTGATCCGCTGTCTCCTCACTGAATTTAATGATTTTATCTGGCTTTGGAATGACATAAGCGGTAAATTTCAGCTGAAAAGGAGTTTTTAAAATACTTTTATCCAGAATGGTAAAATTCAGGGTCAATTTCGGTTCAATGGGTGCAGATTTCAGTTCGAATTTCAAATTGTCCTGATCCTTTTTGATTGTCACGCTGAATATTTTTGTGCTGTCGGAATCCTGCCAGAATTCGATTTTTTCTCCGTTTAATCCGGTCAGATAGAATTCGCCGTTATCATCCGTTTTTTTAATTTCATTTTTCGATATTCCCTGCCTTTGGATTAATAATGTGATATTCTTCGCCGGCAGCTTATTTTCGATTATTGTGATCATGTTCGTTAAATAGAATGATTTATTAATGGTGAAGCTTTTCACTGATTGCGATTCGTGGCCGGGCCAATTGATATCGTTATGCCAGGCGGTCACTGTTGCTTTGACAGATGTAGCGTTTTCATTGAACTGGATATTTTTGGCCTCCCAATAGTTGTCTCTATTCCGCTCCAGGGGGAAAGTCTGGTCCTGGAAACCGTCATCGAGTTTTATCTCCGCTTTGCTGACGCCGGAAGGATCGGAGATTTCACATCGGAACTTGTAATTTTTACCGCTAATGAAATTGTATATTGCCGTGTCCGAGGGGCTGATATTTATTAGCGGCCCGGTAGCCTCACTGTCTTTACAAATAACAAAAAACCCTTTACTCTGGTTATCATTGTCATCTATGACACGGAATGTGTATTTTCCCGGTTCGAATTTTTGGGGAGAATCGGTCATATAATAGCCTTTTCCCTTGGTCAGGTCGATATCCGCATAACTGGTGTTATCCTTGAGAACCGTAAGGGTCGTGATTATGCCCTTTCCTGATTTCTCTACGCCGATCCTGAATTTATATTCGCAGTTATCCCACATACCTGTACTTTCTGTACCGCCTTTTGTGGCATTTATGCAGGAAACGGAAGTAATGTAAAATCCGCCTTTCGGCTGAATAGTTTTATGGATCGGCTGAATCTTTACTTCTGAAGCGGCGGGTTTTTCAACTTTTTTCTGCTCTGTGAAATTTGTGGTTTTTGCCGAAACTGTCTGGGTAATTTCAGCGGCATTGGTATTTGTTGCTGCCGTCAGAGGAATGTTGTTCGATACTTCACCGGATATTACGATGGAATAGACATTATAATCAGGTTTATCCGACAGATCTCCGACCCAGAATATGAAATATTCCTTCGGCTTATTTATTTCAGGTGCGAAAAAGTCGACTGTATAACGGCCGTTCAAACCAATCGAATTCATGGGATAGGTAAACAGAATGTCTTTGTTGGCGCTGTTTTGAATATGGAGAAACGCAGTTTTATTATATTTGATGTCTTTCAGGAAGATATCGAATTCGTATTTATTATTGGGCTCAAGGGTGATGCTGGTATCAGTTTTTAAAACGTATTCAACCTCTTTCTGTAGTTTTAAGTCGTTTACAACAATTTTATCAATCTGCTGGTTATTCCCGCATGAAGCAAATAACGCGCCTATGAATGCCAGTATTATAAAATATTTTTTCTGAATCATAAAGAATTCCTCCTATGATAAAATTCAATGCTTTTCATATAATCCGATAAAATTTAATTATTTTTAATTTAAGTTGGGTAAAGTCTTCGAACGCTCAATTATTTTGCAGGGTTTCGCAGATAATACGAAGCAACATCTTTGCTGAGTTGTCCGGCCATGTTTGACTTTTTCATTGGAATCTCTTTTAACTTACTGACTATTTCCACTATGTTTGCTGTAATGCTTTTTAACTGGTCGTTGCAGACCTTTATATTAAACCTCGAAGTGTCTTGGAAGGCATCTTCGAGAGCTTTCTTTAAACCCATCCTGCTGGACAGAAATTCATTAACCAATATTTTCCATTTGGCTCCAGATTCCATTGGAAGCCGAAGTTCCCCCCTCAAGATAAAGTAATTATAACCTATCCACCCCGCTTCGTCAAGATTAATTATAGCTTATTTGTCACGAAAAATGTTATCAACATAACATGTTCAGCATACCCCCTTTTATCACTAAGGCCATAAAGCCGACACAAAATATTGCATATTCCCCATTAAATAATTAAAAGGATTAAATCAAGCCTCATATACCCTTCTGCCCGAACATGTTATGATGGGTAAAATCCTCCGTGTCGCGTCGTACCCTGAGGTATTTAATGGGCTTTTCTGGATAGCCCGCACGGGCGGAAAAGGCTATCTTAAGGTGCCCGGGAATGTTCAGGATGCGTTTGACCTCTTTTTCCATCACATCTCCGCTTAAGGCGCTCAGTATATGAATGGCGATCCCCAGTGAATTTGCAGCAAGCCACATGTTTTCCATCAGGCAGCCCAGACTGATGATCCCCAGAAAATCGCCCTCGGAAGCGGGGGCCCTTCTTGACGGGTCATAGGTCACCACGAACAACAGGGGATAAAGCCGGAAACGCAGGCCTCCTGCCCCGAGCTCATTGGCGGTAATCGCTTTTTCTATCTTTTCCGGATCGCGCCATTCAGGGGGGAACATCGTGCCCATGATCCCTGTTTTCTTCCTCTTAAGCTCCTCTTCTGAAAATGAGAGATGGGCATAATTTTCCCTGATGAAAACAGGCGACGGCGGGCTCTGAATGTCCTCGATAGCTTTCAGAAGTTTCCCATCATCAACTACTACAATCTCGAAATTCTGCATATTGTGGGCTGTCGGAGTCCAGCGAGCCGCCTCTAAGATCTGCTGCAGGTCATCTCTGGAGATCGGCCTGCCGGGGTCGAAAGGCCCCCTGAATGATTGTCTCTCGCTGATCAATTTTATTATTTCCTTCATAAAAAGCCTCCTTTTGGATATTATTTTTTATGAATTTATGAGCTCATCTTCAGCACAGACCGGAAAAGAACTTTTGAGCTCATCATTTTTTCATAAGCTTCTGCGGCTTTTTCAAGTGGAAAGACCTCCACCATCGGAGTGACTTTTGTAAGGACGCTGAAGTTGAGAGCCTCCTCGATGCTTCCTCCTACTGAACCGCCCAGGGTTCCCCCACCGAAGAGCATGCCCGGATGAATCTGTATAGTATCCCGGGGAACGGCCACTATAATTAACTGCCCTCCTCTGGCAAGGCCCCCAAATATGCCGGAAATCGACTTTCCGCTTGGCGCCGTGCCGAGGATAACCCTGGCTCCTCCCATCTTCTTCAATTCAGCGGCTGTATCGCACGCTGTCGAGTCGATAAATATATGGGCCCCAAGCCTGTAAGCGAGGGCTTCCTTGTCTTTACCCCTTGAAACAGCGACTGTTTTAAAACCCATTCTGTTTGCAAACTGCACGGCGATGTGGCCAAGTCCGCCCAAACCCTGGATGGCTACCAGATCCCCCGCCCTTGCGATGCTGCCTCTTAGGGCTCCGAATGTCGTTCGGCCGGCGCAGATGAGTGGTGCCCCCTCGACCGAGTCAAGCTCCTCCGGAATGGCGACCAGCGCCTCGGAATGGGCGGTCATATACTCTGCATAGCCTCCGTCCGTAGAAATACCGGTCGTCAGCGTATTCTCGCATTCTTCGAAATTACCGCATAGGCATGCTGTGCACTCGAGGCAATACCCGCCGTACCATCCCACGCCAACCCTTTGCCCCTTTTTCCAGTTTCCTGCATGGGCGCCGGTTTCCGAAACAATACCTATTACCTCGTGGCCGGGAATTCTGGGATACTGTATTCCTGGAAAATGCCCTTCTTTGACGATAGCATCCCCATGGCAGATACCGCATGCTTCCACCATGATCAGGACATCGTTTTCACCGGGTTTGGGTATCTCCCTTGCCACCAGTTCGAAGCCGGAACCTGGAGCACTGATTTGAACAGCTTTCATAAGCATCTTTTTCTCCTTTTATGGAGGCAAAAATCAGGATTTAATTACCAAAACCTTAGACCCCCTTATGCCGCCGCTGCCGAGCTCTCTCAGGGCCCTGTTCGCCTCTTCGAGGGGATATACGGTGATCTCCGGTTCTATCCCTGCGGATGCGGCGGTCTCGAGGAAACCGTCTATATCCCTCCTAGTGACGTTTGCCACGCTTTTAATTACCTTTTCCATCCAAAGGTGCTTTGCGTAATCAAGCCTCATGAGGGCTTCCCTGTCCGAATCGATCTTTCGGATCGCATTTATGATGAGCGATCCTCCGGGTTTTAATTGCCTCAGCATTTCGACGACCGGCCCCCATGCCGGGGTTGTGTCGATCACTGCATCCATCCCGTCCGGGCAGTTATCCCCGAAGTTGCCGCTCCATGCGGCACCCAGCTCCATGGCGAAATTCCTTTCCGCCTCGTCCCTCGCGAAAACAAAGACCTTTGTACCGGGGAAAAGATGCCTCACTATTTTCATAACTATCGAGGCCGAGGACCCGAAACCCGAAAGGCCCAGAGTGCTTCCGTCGCAGATTCCAGAAGCCCTCAGTGCCCTGTAGCCTATGGCGCCGCCGCAGATAAGCGGGGCTATATGAGCCGCCCTGTCAAGGGGATCGCCTTTTACGAGATCTTCCGGGATATGGTGGGCGAAATTTTCGTTGATTTTCATGAATTCGGCGTAACCACCATCATCGGAAAGCCCCGTCGACCTGAATTCAGGGCAGAGATTTTCATACCACCTCAGGCAGTAACTGCATTTGCCGCAGGCAGAAAATATCCAGCCGACAGCCGCCCAGTCCCCCTCCCTGAAGTTTTTGACGTCCTTTCCCGTTTTAACGACAAGGCCGACCGCCTGATGGCCGGGGATAACCGGATATGATGGGGCAATTAGCCTCCCCGTGATCTCGTCGAGTTCAGTCCTGCAGATGCCGCATGCATATATCTCGATGAGGATGTCTTTGTCGCCTGGTTCCGGAACCGGTTTTTCGGTGAGGAGGAGAGGGTTTTCCGATCCCCGGATACCATCCAGAAGCATTACTCTCATAACTCCCTCCGGATTACCCGATTAATATATCCATTCAGGCGGGAAAAAGTCAAATGATACATATAAAAAAGGATCAATATTATGTCAGATTTGCAGTTACCGGCCCAGTAGTGGGCGAATCATATAATAATTGTTCTTTCTTTATTGGATTTCTAAGCATTTGCAAGGAAAACGGCCAATATTTACATGCAGGCCATTAAACAAGCAGGAACGCAATCAGCAAAGCCTGTGATATAGAATGCCAGCACAGTTCATTTTGAACATCTTGACAAAATTAAAATGCCGGCATAGAATAAAAGCATAATCTGCCCAGCAAATGGGGCGCACCGCCATAGGCAGCGCCTTTTGATGCTATCAGTAATAAAAAATTTCAAGTATTATTTAATGCTGTAAAAAAAAAGGGGGATAAAAATGAATGATACTAATGTTAAGAAGCTACCGTTCGAAGCTATAAAAGTCATTGAGAGTAGCCCTTCACGGTTGGTCATTTTAGATCCGCCTAACCTCACTTTCGGTGTGTGGCTTTTGTTCTTAGCGGCAGTAGCCCTCGGCATAGCCATTTTAGTGGCAAGCAGCACTGGTCTTAGGTTCGCCGCTTTTCCGCTTTTGTTTACTCTCCTTCTAGCTGTTTTAGGATTAAGTCTTGCCACCAGCAAGGCTACATACACTCTATCCCGGGAAGATGGCCTTCTCCATATACAGAGATATTCTTGGGGCATGAAGAGGAAAGAGACTCTGTACCGGCTTGGCGACATCCGGTACGTAACCGTAGAAACTATAAAATATGCCCACATTCTAACGGTTATCCTCAACTCCGGTGAAAGTTTCAATCTGGGTAATGGGTCCAACCGGCAGGGCTATTACGGTGCAGCGGAAGCGATTAATAATTTTCTTGGGGTACAGCGGCAACAATGACTAAGTTTTTATCTAATTCTCAATGCCGGTCGAATCTTTTCCGGGTCAGGATATCACTTCGGTGCCCGCAGAACCTACGATCGGTTTCGCACTCGCTATAGGGCATGAGTTAGTTTAATCGAAAAAATGATACCTTGTCAAAATTTTTCCGCCTCAACGAAGATCCCGGAACCCCACCCCATCACTCCCATGTCGGCAGTACTATTATCCAGAATGTAACCTTGCTTGCCCCTCCAGTAGCATACTTTACCGTCGCAAAGGTGCCCCACAGTATAAACTGCGCCTTGATAAACAAAAATGCAGTTTGCCCTTGCGGTCATCATTGCTGGCTCTACCTCCTTAACAATTTCTGTCCTGTTTGTGCCGCTCCAGTAGCATGCAGTGCCTATGCACCCTGAGGTATAAACCTTCCCGTTATAAACAAAAATTGAGCCTGCATATCCCGTCTTTGAATCGAGGGCGGTCCCTTTTGTACCTTCCCAGTAGCATGGATGGCTGTTCTTATCAGTTCCTGAGGTGTAAATTTTGTCTTTTGATACGAATACTGAATATAGTTCACCCGCCGCACCGGTCTGGACTGTCTTTTTTGTGCCGACCCAGAAGCATCCGCTGCCTGAGCTGTCTTTTCCTGCGGTATAGACCGCACCGTTATCTACGAAAATTGCGTTGGCACAGCCGTTCGTACCTGCATCAAGAACGGTCTCTTTTGTACCTTTCCAATAGCATGGAAGTCCTGAACTATCATATCCGGTAGTATAGACAGTACCTTTATTTACAAAAATTCCTTTTCCTGAACCGGCTGAATATAATTCATAAATAAAGGTTGAGTTTCCAAATCTGTTGGTAACGGATCTGAAAATAGCTGATTTCTCAGGAACTGAGCTTAATATAGTTTTCTCTGTGCCCTTCCAGTAACAAACATTGCCGGAACTGTCGTTCCCAACTGTATAGACTGTGCCTCCATTTACGAAAATGCCGTTCGCATGGCTGTTCGTACCGGCATCCAGAATGAACTTTTTTGTACCCGTCCAGTAACATGCATGGCCGGTGCTGTCCTGGCCGGAGATATATGCTATCGGGATTATCGTTCCAGACTTTGAGACTTTTGGAAGCCTTTTTATTATTAATCTGATTATATCAGTACTGCATGTGCCAGCCGCAACGGTTAAAGCCGTATCGCCGTAATTGTTTTTCAAATTGACGTCTGCTCCGGCGTCTATTAGAACTTTCGCAATATCGGACTGGCTGAAGTAAGCCGCATCCATTAAGGGGGTGTAGCCATAAGCATCCTTTAAGTTGAAATCAGCGCCGGCGTCTATAAGATATTTAACCGAATATTGACTGTTGGTCTGGCTGGCAAGGATTAAAGCTGTGTTGCTGTAGGCATTTACAACATTAACTTCTGCTTTTGAATCGATGAGGAGCTTGACGCATCCGGTATTGCCGCATGCAGCAGCCAGGATCAGGGCAGTAGTGTCATTTGTCATTCTTGCGTTAACGGCCGCACCTGCACTTAAGAGAAGCTTAACGGCATCCTCTTGGTTCCCCTGAGAAGCTACCATTAAGGGGGTGACGCCGTCATAGCCTTTAGCGTTTGGATCAGCGCCGGCTTTCATAAGGAGCATCATTATGTTCGTATGACCGTTATATGAAGCCTGTAACAGGCTTGAATAACCGTTATTATCCATGGCATTGACATCGGCTTTGGCATTGACAAGTATTTCCACTATATCCGTATTATCATTATCATAGATGGATGCGAGCATTAAAGCAGTGTTGCCATAAGAATCCTTGACATCAACGTTTCCGCCTCCATTTATATAGTCCTGGATAAATTTGATGTTGCCGTTAGTGGCGGCGTCAAAAATATCCTCTCCGTAAACACAAATAGGAATCAGAAAAAATAAAACGGAAGACATAAACATCTTTATAAGTTTCTCCATTTTGACCTCCTCTTTCTTTGTAATAACATCTATGGAGTGATTCCGCGCGGTCAGTGATTTCAAGATTAAAAGAATAATTATTATATTATAAAAATTATAAGTTTTGCAAGGGTTTTAAAATAATAGGCAGGTCATCCGGACAGGCTTAGCGCTTGGAATGTTTTAACTGCTGTAATCGATAATTGGAAGCATTGAAAATAAAAAATTGACTTTTTTTTAATTATTATTATTTTTGAAATAATTATGAAATTTATTAGATAATTACCTTAATTCATCAAAAATAATCTACTAAAAAAGGTTATTTTATGAAATGGTTTGATCAATTGTTTCTCTTCTATGAGGAATTCTCATCTTAACCGGTATTAAAGAGTAAAATGATAAAGCCAAAGGAGGATTGTATGAAAATAGTTAAAAAAAATCCTGACAGTTTTTCTATTCGTGCGGACAGAGCGAGAAATATGTTTTCAGAGTTTTTCAGGCATTTCTACGATGATGATTTTTTACCCTCGAACATGATGGATTATGACTGGAATCCGAAAGTAGATGTATTCGAAAAGGACAACAATATCATAGTAAAAGCGGATTTACCCGGTGTGGACGAAAAAAATCTGGACATTGAAATTGAGGGAAAGTTACTGACTATTAAAGGTTCAAAGGAAGAAGAGCATGAAGAGAAGGAAAAAGGTTACCGAAGGATTGAAAGGAGCAGCGGATCTTTCAGCAGGACTATCACTCTACCGGAAAATATTAATCAGGAAAAGATCGTCGCAGACTATAAAAACGGCGTGCTCAGCCTGACAATTCCTAAAACATCAGAAGCGATACCAAAAAAAATCAGCGTTAAAGTAAACTAGTAAAAAAGGGGTGATATATGAATGGAAGTAGATACCATATCCCTGCTGCCAATATTTTTGAAACGAAGGATAAATTCATCCTGGCCATCGATATGCCCGGGACAACAAAAGAGAGGATTGAAATCAGCTGTGACGGTGATGAGCTTTCAATTTTTGGAAAAGTCGAAGAGATAAATAAGGAATGGGAACCGCTTTCCACCGAATTCAGGCTCCTGGACTACAGGAAAGAATTCACTATCGGCGGAAAGGTCAACAAGGACAGCATTAAAGCAAAATATGAAAACGGTATTCTCATCATCGAACTTGAAAAATCAGAGTCAATTAAACCCAGAAAAATAGAGATCAAAACCGGATAATGCTGTCTTTAACTGTTAATTGGATTATAAACTCAGAATTCATTTTTTCAGGTTTAATATTTTTTCAATGTCCTGTATAGTGTCTATTTTCAGTATTTTTCTTGCAAGACGGGAGGCTTCATCAACATCGATCTTAGAGACGAATTGCTGTACCCTCGAATAATTTGCAGGTTCGATGCTTATTTCCCTGATTCCGCAGCCGATCAGGAAATTTAGGTATTCTAACCTGTTCGCCATGTCCCCACAGATGGAAATCTTTTTCCCGTACATGTTGCTGGTGTTTATGATATGATTGAGCGCCCTTAATATCGAGGGATGATGGGCAATGTACATGTCTGCCACCATGTCATTAGTCCTGTCAACTCCCAGCATATATTGAATCAGGTCGTTGGTGCCTATAGAAAAAAAATCGGATACCCTGCAAAAATCTTCCATCATCTCAGTAACGGCGGGGAGTTCCACCATCATTCCAATTTCAGGGTTGCTGTAATGGGGAATATTGTTTTTTCCCAGGTAATCCAGGCATTCAAGCACGATTTCTCTGGCTTTGGAAAATTCTTCTATAGATGAGATCATCGGGAACATTATCCTGATTTTCATCTGGTACCCCGCCCTGAGAATGGCCTTTATCTGATGCCTGAAGGTATCTTTCTGCCTGAGGGAAAACCTAATCGAACGGAGGCCGAGGAAAGGATTTTTCTCAACAGATGAATTTTCATAAGGAAGGAACTTATCGCCCCCGATATCAAGGGTCCTGAATGTAACCTCCTTACCATTGGCCTTCTCAAGAAGCAGCCTGTAAATCTTGAATTGTTCCTCTTCATCAGGAAAATCCTTTCTGACAAGGAAAGGCATTTCCGTCCTGTACAGTCCAACCCCTTCATAAGGGATTTTTTCGGCAGTCTTCATTTCGCTGATCAGGTTGATATTTATCAGTAATTTTATCAGGGTCCCATCCGATGTAAGAGTTTTTTCTTTTATCCTGTATTTGTCAAGTGACATTTCCACTCTAGCCCTGGACATTGCGGTGAACTTGCTTACGATCTCCCTGGAAGGGTTAATATAAATGTGGCCCGTGTCGGCATTCATCAGTACCATAGCCGAATCGGGGATTTCCATTATTCCAGGATTATCGGTTACGATGACGGGTATCTTCATTGACCGTGCCAGGATAGAGAAATGGGAAGTGGCACCTCCTTTCATCAAAATGATACCCCCTGCTTTCTCGGAATAAAGCCTGAAAAGGTCGGATAAAAGAAGATCGCTTGCGATAATAATCTTGTTGGCGACCCCTGATAATTCCTTCTTTTCCTTCAGAAGATTTTCAAGGATCCTTTTCGTAATGTCCTCGATGTCCTTCGCCTTTTCCTTGATGTATTCATTCTGGCTCCCCATGAGGAGCCTGATGTAGTTTGTGGCTATCCTGATGAGAGCATCAGGGGGGTTTTCGCCCCTCTCGATCTGTTTCAGCGCTTCGCCAGTGAAATTGGCGTCCTTGAGGATCAGGAGATGCGCCCCGTATATCAAGGAAGCTGCTTCAGAAAACTCGTTGTTGAGCCTGTTCTGGAGCTCGGTTATTTGCTTTTCAGTCAGTTCTACGGCTTCAATAAATTCCTCCCGGGAATAGGACTTTTTCTGCTTTTGCGTGGGAATAAAACTTAAGGGCTCATTACGGCCTAACTTGTAAGTTTCAGAATAGTGAAAACCTTCTGATACGGATTTTCCCACTATGAAATTATAACTGATCTCCTGATCCGGTTTCAGGTCTTTCGACTTAAACCTTTCACCGACATAATTCATCAGTTTTGCGTTCTCAATGATCAAAGCAAGGTTTGAGGCAATAACCTCTGAAAGCCTTATCTCGCTGCTCTTGAATGTTTTACCTGTTTCTCTCTGAAGGACAAGGACTCCTATTTTTGTAACCCCTTTTTCAATGGGAAGGGCGAGGTAAACATCGTATTTTTCCTCGTTAATTCCAGGAATTCCCTTGAAATTTGGATTGGCTGAGCCGTGCTTTTCATAAACCGGCCTTGATTCCCTGAGTGCAAGACCTGCAAGGCCTTCAGTTATACTGATTTTCAGTCCCAGGACTTTCGGATCGAGGCCAATATTGGCAAAGATTGTCAATTCTCCGGCCGGCTCGTCGTAGTAATAAATGGAACAAATTGTTG